>JAENYU010000021.1:18109-58521 GCA_016841625.1 Methanobacteriota archaeon | reverse complement strand
AATCACAACTAACCAAATCACAACTAACCAAATCACAACTAACCAAATCACAACTAACCAAATCACAACTACCTAAATCAACTACCTAAATCACAACTACATAAATCAACTACCTAAATCACAACTATCCGAATCACAATAATCAGGTCTTTTATCATGACAGTCGTCGCATTTGCAGAAAAGAACAAGGCAGCAGCCCAGATCGCCAACATCCTCGGGGAGGGGCAGGTGGACAAAATTACTGTAGAGGGGCTGCCTGCGTACGAATTTAAGTGGAAAGGAGAGGAGTGGTACGTGATGGGGCTTTCGGGACACATCATGAACTACGACTTCCCTGAGCAGTACAACAAATGGCGCGACGTTGACCCGGGAGTGCTCCTGGGAGTTGACCCGGAAAAGTTCGTTACCAGGAAAGAGTATGCTGCTGCCATAAAGAAGCTCGCGAAGAGGGCCAGCAAAATAATCCTTGCATGCGACTACGACCGGGAAGGGGAAAACATCGGCTTCGAGGCAAAGACCCTTGCCGAGGAAGTGACGAATGTCCCCGTTTTCAGGGCTCGTTTCTCAGCCCTCTCCCCAAAAGAAGTCTTGAGGGCTTTCGAGAGCCCTACGGAGCCGGACTACAACATGGCCATGGCAGCGGAAGCCCGGCAGATCCTGGACCTGAAGATGGGAGCAGCCTTTACCCGCTTCGTGACCCTTTCCGTGCAGGAGCGGGCAAGGACAAAGGACATACTTTCCATCGGGCCCTGCCAGACGCCGACCTGCGGCTTTGTGTACGAGCGGGAAAAGGCAATCAGGGCTTTCGAGGCAAAGGACTTCTGGAAGATCACGGGCCTTTTTGCGGCTAACGGCGGAGAGTTCGAGGGCACCCACAGGGCAGGGAACATCCACGATAAGGAAAAAGCCGCAGAGATCTTCAAGCGCTTGAAAGGCACGAAAACCGCGCTTGTCTCCAAAAAGACAGTGAAGGAAACAAAGACCACCCCCCCTAACCCGCTTAACACCACGGAATACCTGAAACGGGCTTCCAAGTTCCTGGGGATCAGTCCGGAAGTTGCCCTTGAGGTTGCGGAACAGCTCTACCTTGCAGGGTTTACCAGTTATCCCAGGACCGAGACCAACAAATACGCCGACGACTTCGATTTCAAGACCATTGTTTCGGACTTTGCGGGGAAAAAGGAGTATCAGCCCTTTGCCAAATTGATCCTTTCAGGACCGATCGTCCCGAAAAACGGGACAAAAGACGGACACGACCACCCTCCTATCCACCCGATTCGGGCGGCAGCCAGGGGCGAGGTCAGCTCAGCCGTGGCCATCCCCCATGCGCCCGAAATCTACGACCTGATTTCCCGGCACTTCCTGGCAAACCTGATGCCTGCCGCAGTCTTTGAAAAGACCCACCTGCATATACTCGTGCAGGAAGACCCCTTCGACTCTTCGGGGACGGTGCAAAAGGAACCGGGATGGCTGGAAGCTTACCCCTTCGAAAACAAGAAGGACAAACTCCTCCCGTATGTGGAGGAAGGACAGACCGTGGGCATAAAAAAGCTCAGCAACACGAAGTCCAAAACAAGCCCTCCGAAAAAGCTGACCGAAGCCGAACTCCTCACGCTGATGGACAAGAACGGGGTAGGGACAAAGGCAACTGCCCCCTCCCATATCGAAACAAACAAGAAGCGCGGGTACTTCGAGACCAGGGGAAAGACAATCTCGATCCTGGACACCGGCTTCACCCTGATGGACGGGCTCTCCCTTTCAGTTCCGATTCTCATCAAGCCCGAGATCAGGGCAAGGATCGAAGCCCTTATCCAGGAAGTGGAGGACGGGAAAAAGGAATTCGAGGACGCCCTTGCAGAGGGCACGGCTCTTATCCGGGAGATGTACGCCCAGCTCGAAGCCAAGAAAAAGGAACTTACCTCCAGCATCGCAGGCACGATCAAGGATGAAGCCGCTCTGGAAGACAAGAAAAACCTTATCGGGACCTGTCCCGAATGCGGGCACCTGCTGCACATCGTGCAAACGGATTCCGGGCGCTTCGTGGGCTGTACCGGGTACCCTGACTGCAGGAATTCCTACCCCCTCCCGAAAACCGGAGCTCTGAACATCCTACGTTCAAAGGAATGTAAAAAGGAAGGTGGGGTTGCGGTCATGAAAGTGGGGAACAAGTACCACTGGGCTGTAGGCATCGGACCCTGTTTCGCCTGCGACCTCGAAAAGGATTGCTTCCCCCCCGAAATAGTCGGGCCCTGCCCGAAATGCGACGGGAGCATGTTCCTGATCACCCTGAAAGATTCCCGCTTCCTTGGCTGCACGAAACGCTGTGGCTACACCCATTCGGTCCCGAAGACCGGGCGGTTGACCCTGCTCGAAGAGACCTGCAAGAACTGCGGCTGGCGGCTACTCAGGATAAAGGAAGAGGAAAAGGAAGCCGAGGAGTTCTGTGTGAACCGGCGCTGCGAGGAAGGAAGGAAGTTCTGGAAAAAAAATTCACCCGGTCCAGGTGGAACCGCGGCAAAGGGAGCCCCGGAAAGGAGAGTCCTGGCAAATGGGGCAGCAATAAAAGGAGCGACAACAAAAGGTTCAACTTCAAAAGCTTCGCCAACCGGGAAAAAAACTTCAGGGACAGGGGCTTCAAGGACAGGAACTTCAGGGACGGGGGCTTCAAGGACAGGAACTTCAGGGACAAGATTTGCCGGGAAAGAGAAGAGGTAAAAGCCTCCGGCTGCTTGCCTGCTTGCCTGTGAAAATAGCTTATGAACAAAGAGTAAAGTGTTCAGAGTGCTTTGCCCGTCTGCAAACACCCTGTATAGAATAAGTGGAAAGAAAATCCTTTCGGATTTTCCTTTTTTATTTTTAGATAAGACCTGAAAGAAGCTTATTCTTCTTCTGCCGGAACAACTTCTTCTGCCGGAACAACTTCTTCTGCCGAGACAGCTTCTTCTGCCGAGACAGTTTCTTCTGCCGAGACAGCTTCTTCTGCCGGGACAGCTTCGGATTCAGGTTCAGGTTCTGGTACAGGCTCGGGCACTACTTTGGGTGCAGGTGGAGCTTTGCGAACGGGAGCTGAAGTGACCTCAGTCTTCCTGATCTCGACCCTGCGGAGAGGGTAGATGAACTTGGCCTGCCTGTAGATGCCTGCCGAGAGCCTGCCTAGGATTGCTTCCTGCATGAAAGTCTCGAAATCAGACTCTGATGCACGCCTCTTGACGATATTGATCATCAGTTCCCTGATAGCCTTCATCTGGCTTGAGCGAGCCCTCTTGATGGTAAAGCAGGTGGGCTTTACACGGATGAGGTAGCCGTCTTTTGTCCTTACATCTACGTTGGCATCAATCCTGGAAGTCTGCCTCTTTACGATGGATCTGACGTAGTCGGTGGTGAGCTCGTGACCGATAAGGGTGGTGTGTGCGATGTCCCCGACAACGTTGTTGACCCTGAGCAGGACCTTGGTGTTGTTCTTGGTCATGTCGTTGGTAAGTTCCCCGACGGTGGTCTCAATCCTCCTGCCGATGAGCAGGCTCGGGTCGCTTGCCATGGTAGTCCCGATATGAGCCCTGTTTAAGTAGGTGGGTGCTTCGATGTGGTACCATTCCTTTGACTTCCAGCTGTCAAGCTTCCTCTGTACTTTCTTTCTTGCCAAGTGATGTTCCTCCGAATTGGATATTGGATTTACTTTGGATTTAATTGGTGTTTATTTCGGTTTGTTTGAATTCTGCTGCAATTGATTGTCTTTATTTTGCCAAAAGGCGATGCTTCATATTCCGAATACGACCCGAGAGAGCCGATTCATTCCCTTAACAATGAGCATGAACGATTTAGCAGGCGAATCCAGCGGCCGGGCAGCACAGTCCCGAAACCTACGGTCTGCAGATTCCGGCGGCTTTACGCGCCTGTTCCCTTTTGCGAAAACCCAATCCCTGAGTTCAGGGTACCTGGCCTGGCCGATTGGCAATGGTCCCCGAAACCCGAAAAGACGATCTGAACGGATCAGAAGTATTCTCAGAAATTTGCGAATTCTAGTTTCTGGCTCCACTATACATATCATTTCAATATATAAACAAATCGGTCAGAAAGCCCGCCCAACGCCCTTCACCAAAGCGGAAAGCAAACAAAAAAAGAAAAAAATGGTTTTGAAATAAAAAGAAAGGGTATAAGAAAGGAAGAAAAAGCGTGGAAAAAAAGGTATGAAGGAAAGGCATAGAAAAAAAGTATAGAGGAAAGGTATAGAAAAAAAGTATGGAGAAAAGGTATAGAAAAAAAGTATGGAGAAAAGGTATGGAAAAAAGGAGGGGGGAAAAGAGAAAGGGCTTAAAGGAAACGGATGCCCTTTGGCATTTCGCCCACTCTCTTCCTGAACTCTTCAGGCCAGTTCTCCGGGTCAAGCCCTTTCTGAGCCAGGAAGACGGCAGCCCACCTCTCGAGCCCAACGCCCGAGCAGCCGGACCAGAGTTCTTCCCCTGACTGCAACTTCACGTTGAAGCCGGAGGGATACTTGTCCCCGTTGATGCTCACGTTCTGGAACTCGAGCCATTCCCCGTCCTCGCCCCTGTAGGGGAGGCAGGCCTCATAGTCAGTAGTCCCGACAACATTTCCTTCTGCAAGCCCTAGCAGCCCTTCCTGGGCCATGAACCAGGGGGTCACTTTGGCTTTGCGCCACTCGATGTTCAGGATATCGTTGAAGATGTGCATGTAGCGGTCGTGCAGCTCTTCTGCGGCTGCAATAACCTGGTCTTTGGTGCCAAGCCAGAGGATTTCGATCCTGTGGAACTCATCCACACGTTCGATCCCATGGATCCCGCCGCTCTCGTACCTGTGGGAGGTCCCGGAGCGATCAAATACCCTGATCGGCACTTCGTCGTTGGGAAGCGTCTCCCCTGCCACAAAACCCCAGAAGGGCGGGCACTGGGCATAGCACATGCCGCCTATGGGATCCCCGATCTTTTCCTTGATGAGGGCTGTTGGCACCTCGTGGGTCACTTTGTAATGGTCAATCACTTCTTCCCAGTACTCGGGGTCCCGGGTCTTGGGGGGACAGACGTAGTAGATTTCGGGATAGACGCCTTTGGCGTGCCCGGACTTCATCCAGACTTCCCAGGGCACGAGCTTGGGGAAAATCATCTCCCTGTATCCTATCGGCTCCAGGAGCTCCTCATAGACGATCTTTTCAAAGGTCCTGAAGACCTTCGTAGACTGCGGCCCGTGGATCCACTGCCCGCGGCTACTCCCGCGCTTGAGCCAGCCCTCTTTCATCATCGCCTGGGTGGGGTCTTCCTTGAAGGGGTGTTCCATGGGCTCCCGCTGCCAGATCAGGTTCCAGTGTTCAGCCTTTGCGCCGTACCTGGCAGCCTCGATCTTGTCCTCAAGCAGGGTTAGAATCCTATCCGGTACCCTGTTCTTCATCTCGGCTTCCCCGACCTCGAGCTCGAGCAGGACCCCGCCTCTCACGTTCTCCATCCTCTTGACGTAGGGGACCTTCATTTCCTTGAGCTCCTTTTCGGAAGGCACCAGGATGGTGAAAGACTCTACCTCTGTCCCCCGGATCCCGATCTTGAACTCCTTCCCGAGGACGGCCGAAAGCTGCTTCTTGAGCCTGAGCGCTGCGTCATGCACCCGCACGTACTTTCCGGACTCCAGGGTGAACTTGATCCTGTCTTCCCAGATTTCCCACCCTGTAAGCAGTGCACCCTGGCCTTCGGGAGCCCCTTTCGTGAGGATGGTCCTGTTCGCCTCTTCAAAGAACGCAGCCACGGCTTCCATTGCGGGAGTCGGGTCGGCGCTGGTTTTGTAGTAAGCTTTGAGATTGAACTGTAATTCCAAGGTTTGGGCCTCTTTTTATAATGGTTGAAATAATGCGATTTATAAAAATGTATATTTGAATATGACTCAGATTTAAACATGTACACTATACATAAACCTTTATGATTCTGATGCTGAATGCCTATAATTCTAATGGTATACAGCTATACATATATGTGTAAATTTCTACACATCGTAGAGATAATTTTTATAATTCTCACCCAGATGAAAAACCTAGCTAAATATTTAAGTTTTTAACATCTCAACGTTGAAACTAACTCTTGCAAATTATATTATTGTAGAATCGCAGAATGGGGCTTATAGTTTGTGATTTTTACAAATAGGGATCTAAAATATACATTGATATAACGACATGAATGTAAAAATTTACACAAAAGGTGTAAATTTGTAAGTGGAGATTCCATAGCTCTGTAAGCATGTACATAAAGATGTAATTTTTTATTTTGGAGGAATTCCAAAAGAAAAAATTACTAAATTAATTGTAAATCTCAGCTATTAAGTTCTTTTCATCTTGTAAAATGGTAATGTGACTAATATTTCTTACAATGTTTTTGGGAATATTGGATATTTCTCTTGATATGTAACTCATTATTGAATCATAAACACAATTATCATAGAAATATGCAGCATCTTTTATTAAAACTGATTTTACGCTCCAATCATTATTTTTTTGTTTAACCGGGAATATTTCATTAATCTCTTTTTGAATGCGTTCTAGATCTTTATTCTGTAAATTAATGCCGAGTTTATCTGCTCTTATTCTGTATTTTTTATTGATCAGCTCAACAGAATAAACTTGTTTATTAACAAATTTCACCCCATATACATCTGCTTTTTTACTAGCATGGATCGATAACCATTTATCAAACTGGACAATGGGAGATCTTTGATCAATGACAAAGTATTCTCCATCGATCTTTACCGCAACTGCAACATGATTTTTCAATGAAACAAATTTGTGATCTATATTTAGATTTGCCAGTATTGCAGAGGTCAATCTGGCATAATCCCTGCAAATTCCTACTCGATAATTTAACATATTTTCTACACTTAGCCCCATCCCGAATGTAGACCTAATCATATCCTGAAGAGTTCCAAGCTTTGCAAATCCTTGTCTTTTTTTACTGTAATGCATGTACTTAACATACATCGTGACCAGATTTCCAACTATCACTCCTATAAGTACACCGTATGTTACACATAGAATCGACAATATGGGAACCAAGTTTTGAACATTTTGCATAATTGTTATCATTACGGGTATTGCGAGGGCGGACAAGAAAACAAGATAATATATTATGATATGATAAGTTCCAAACGGAGGAAATGAGATAAACAAAATGGCAGGCACAAAAGCCAAAACCAAATAGTTGAAGGGAATAAAAGGAGCGATAAGCAAGCTTGTTACAATATAAAGCAGCAAAAATGCATACATTATAACAGAGAAACCATCTGCTCTTTCATACCAGTACTCAAAATTCCGATCAATATAATCCATAACGTTGGTTATAGATTCTTTCTCATTTTTCCCTTTTAAAAAGGAGGAAACATTGATTGCTGATTCAATGTCTTTATTAGAAGGGATTACAGAGCGTCCAAGAATTAACTTTTTTATTCCGTCCATCATATGCATTCAACTCGAATAGCTTCTAAAATAAATATTTCAGTAAGGAAATTTGCACTCGAAGCAGATTACAGGTTTCTAATTGATTGTGATGTGCGGCATCCACTCGCATTCACACCTCTCAAACCCTGATCTTCCAAAAATGATCTTTAGACTATTCAATACACTGTTTACACATATTATTTACTACTTCCCAAACAAATTTGCAGTTTCCAGATATTTCCCAAATATACTCGAAAAATATGATTCTTAGGACAGACTACAATGGAGGAAATTCAAGGAATTTTAGGTTATGAGATAAAAATAGTAAGCCATAAAAGAACTCCATTCACCCCATCTTTGCAACCCTTGTTTTCAATCTGAAAAATCCTACACACAATGGACAAACGCTTTCTGAACCTAACTCAAAGTTTGATTCTAAGGATGTGGGGTGTAGGAAAGGCAGATGACAAGAGGTATTAGGCGAGAGCGTCGGAAAAGTCGGAAGTTCACACCTAAGTTCACACAGTACCGAGAAATCCAATCAAAAAATATGGATCTTGCGGTCTTTTAAAATTTATTGCTAATGCTCAAATGTGCCGAAATTTTGGCAATTATCGACTTTTCCGACACTCTCTAGGCAAGCGATCTGCCGTAGATAAATATAATAAAAAAGTTATATATGGAGATTTCTTGTTTCTGATACATCTATAAACCACAAATGAGTTTACACATCTACATTTCCAAATAACACGCTTCATATCTATTACCATAAAAATCAAAAGATATGCAAAACAAGATTAGCATAAACTGCACAACCAATTATCCCTTCACCTCAACATCCTTTCGTTCGCGGTCAGGATTTCAATCCCGAGATCCCTGAAATCCCGGTCATGGGTTACGAAAATGAGGTCTTTTGCGCGGCATATTTCCGCAAAAACCAGGTCATTAAAGTCATATCTGCCTTCTTCGAAGGTGTCCATGATTTCCGGGAGCTTTATGCCCACGAGATCCGGGTCGCAGGTAAGGGTGCTTTTCAGGATCTTCTTCAGGTTGTGGGAAATGTCTTCAGCGATATGCCGGAAATCCGGGGAATTTCGGAATTCCTTATACTTTCCGAATTCAGACTGCTGCTTGAACTCTATCCTGGCAAAGGCATTGATGAACTCTGAAATAATCATGCAGTTTATGTAGATGCTGCCTTCTGAGTCCCGGATCTCTTTCAGTGCTCTGGAATAGACATCCGAACGCCAGTCCGGGAAACTGATAGGGCCGTAGATGTAGAGCCAGATATTAGTATCAAAGAAAAAATGCTGGCCGTCCGAAAAATCGTAATCCTCTACGGAATGAACCGTTTTCGGGTGAAACTTTGCTGCACGCAGTTCTTCAGAATGGGCTTCTAACGAGTGAACCTCTGTGGTGTGGACTCCCGAAGGATAAGCTTCCGAAGGCTGGGCTCCCAGGAGACGGACCTTTGTAGCATGGGTATTTTTACTCATCTTCGCCCCCCATTACTTCCCTGACAGCTTTCCTGTAATGATCGGCGTTTTCAAAATAGCATTTTGCCCTTTCCAAAACCCTTTTCAGGATCAGTTCGTCCTCAGGGCTGATATCCGTGAAAATCAGATTGCGCCTGATGAACTCCTCAAGAAAACTCCCGTACAACTGCCCCACAGCAGCATTCAGGAAAGCCGGCGTCAGGTCTCCTGCCTCCGCAAAAGAGAGTTCAACCTTCCTGTTTTCAAGGAAAGCCTCAGCGATTCTACCATAAACCTTTTGCCCGTCCCCCATAGCAACGCAACAGCTGCCTCCTGCGGCCTCAACGACTCTGATTTTTATAGTTCCACCCGTGCAGATCCCCCATATGACTGATTGAAATTAAGCTTGATTGAAGTTTCGATTGATTGAAATTAAGGTTGATTGAAATTAAGGTTGATTGAAATTAAGGTTGATTGAAGTTTCTTTTACTATTCTCAATCTCCCTTTACTCTTCCTTTTTCTTAAATAACAGCCACCCTTTCCCCTCTTTCCCAAACTTCGTTTTGATCAAAACATAATCCCCCCGGAGCCTTTCTCCTTCAAGCGCAAAAAGGATCTCCTTTTCTTCAAACTTTTTGAGCTCAAAAGTCCCCCGGTCCCAGATTTCAACCTTTCCTGCCCCATAATGCCCTTCCGGGATCTCCCCTTCAAAACCGGCGTATTCCAGGGGGTGGTCTTCGGTCTGGATCGCCAGCCGCTTTATTCCAGCCTTTGCAGGCGGTTCTTTGGGGACTGCCCAGCTTTTCAGAGTCCCGTCGATTTCCAGGCGGAAATCATAGTGTAGGGTACTGGCATCATGCTTCTGGATTACGAAAATCGGTTTATCGGCAGCTTCCTTAAAATTTCCCGGCGCGGGTTCCGGAGTCTCTTTGAAATCCCTTTTCTTCCTGTATTCTTCAAGCATAAAGAACCATTAAGAAATACGCTGCCGGAATATAATAGAGTTATGAGGATGAATCTGGACAAAGTAGTAAGCCCGGCCCGATGAGACAGGATATGAGGCAGGACAGGAGGCCGTAATTGTTTAGTATAAGCTTAAAAAGCTCAAATGCCTGAAAAATACTAATCTAAATTAGTACTAATCCTGATTAGTAATTTTCAGGATTCCAAACCCAGTATCACCTTTTTGCAAGTGCGTAGTCGATATAGACCTGCAGGAACTCCTCGTCGGTCTGCAGGAGCACGGTCTCAAACATGGCAACGTGGATTTTTTCTTCCCTGGCAATGTCCAGGAGGATTTTCCTTATCTCCTCACTCTTTGTAAGGTTTGCCATCTGCTCGTAAATGTTGACAGCATCCAGTTCGGCGATCATGGCGGCCCTGAGAATTTCCTTATCGAGGTCTTCAGGCCTGGTCTTTTTAATGTCAGCAATTGTTTCCGAAAGCAAGTTTTTCACTCCCCATAAGAGAGTAGGGCTGTCAGGAATAAAGGCTTTTTCCGGGAACTTTTCGGTCGCCCTTTCACACTTCATTTTTCACTGTAAAGATTCTGGCAGAAACAGGGATAGAGAAAATAGAGGGCATGAAAGGAGATATTTCGCTTCCCGGAAACTTATTTTTCCATTTCCAGCGCTTTTCCGACTCCTTCCCCTATTTTTAAATTCATAAGGAAATCATCAACAGTCGCAAGAAGAGATCCGATTTTTTCGGACCGGAAATGGACAGCTACCCTTTCATCACTTATTTCGCTTTCCATGCTCCTAAGGTTATCCGGGGAAAGGGCTACCAGGATCCTTTTAGCTAATTCTGTCGTATCAGGATCAGGGAATTCGATGGTTCCAGTAATTTTCATAAACGTTTCTCCAGTCGTTTTTAATATAAATAATTCGCTTTCTTCCCCGTCACTTCTTCTTTCCCGTCACTTCTTAATTTTTCCCCTTGCCTGGAGCTGCTCCCCGACAATCCTGTCCGCGATGCCCAGAAACTCCTCGGCAGTTCCGAGGGGAATGGAACCTCCTGAGGCAACACTGTGCCCACCACCGTTTCCCCCGACTGCGCTAGCTGCTTCTCGCAGGGCAAAGGCAAGGTCAAGGCCCCGGGAAACGAGTTCGCGGGTCCCCCTGCCCGAGACTTTCAGGATGCCTTCGGACTCATTTACGCAGATAAAGGGGAGTTCGGGGTGGAGGTAACGGACCACCGTGCTTGCAAGGGTCCCTGTGGAAAGCGCGTCCACGGTACTGATATACCAGAGGTTTTCCCCTTTGCGGATATTTTTGATGTCTTCTCTGATAGCGAGGGCAAGGTTTTGCTGGTGCTCCCTGGAAAGGGCAAGGGCTTCTTTCAGGACCCCCGAGTCCTTCAGGCAGAGCCCGATAGCGAGCCCGTAGACTTTCATTTTTCCGCAGGTGTTGAGGATGGAGATGAAGTCATAGACGTTTGGCACGAGTTCCCGGTCCAGGATATAGATGTCTCCGATAACGGCTTCCACGGCTTCCGGGCTGGCCTGCCTTGCAAGTTTCAGGGCAACGGCATTGACCAGTTTCGAGATCCCCTCTTCAGGGAGTTCCTCGATCCGGCCTGAAAGCCCGAGTCCGCCAAGGAATTCCCGGACCTTTTCCGGGTCTCCGGTTATGTCCAGGAAAGGTTCGGTGCTGTACGTGAGCACTTCGGCAAGGTCCCCGTCCCCCACTTTCAGCCCTTTCCGGATGGACACGACCCCTGCCCTCAGGGCCTCGTCCAGAATAAAGGCGTTCGCGGTCCGGAAAAGCTGCTTGTCCCCGACTGCCCCGGCAATCGCCAGGCCTGCCAGGTCCGTGTTTTCGGAGCCCATTTCCCTTGCAACCAGGTAGCATGTGCCAGAAGCCGAGATGTCCGTTGCCCCATCGATTCCCACCGTATGCGCGTTTACAACAGCCTTTGCCGGAGACTCTCCCACAGGCTTGTGGTGGTCGAGCACAACGACGTCAGCAACCACATTCCCTAACAGGCCGGAATGTCCGCTGCCCATATCGCAAAAGAGAACAAGGTCCCCTGGAGAAGTGCTCCCGTTAACCTCCTCGATAACGGCTTCGTCAAGCCGCGCAACTATCGAAAGCTGGAAGCGGATGCCAGCCCGGAACAAAGCCTGGGCCATGATCCCTGCCGAGGTCAGCCCGTCCGCGTCGTTATGAGAGATAAGGCGCACAAACTGGTATTTAAGGATCTTTTCAGCCGCATTTTTTGCAAGATCTATCAGTTTTTCAACTTCGCTCAAAATCCATCACTCGTAAATTTAGTAGTAAAATAAGGAAACAGAATAAATAATTTACCTGAAAAAGCCTCACGTCGGATGCCACTCTATACAATCTTGATCTTATAATACTTTCCGGAACAGGCAGACCTGCAGGATATTACAGTCAGGGTATACAACAGAAACAACAGAAAACTACATGCAGGGTATACAGCAGAAACAACAGAAAACTACATGCAGGGTATACAGCAGAAACAGCAGAAGACATGCAAAAAGATATTGCAGCCCGGAGCCGGAAAGAAGCATATAAATACAGCCGTTTTCCGGACCGGAAACCTTTCCCGGATCAAAATAAATCATCCAAGGGTCAAATTAATTAATGAGAAAATGTATATTGCGTAATGCTGGCGAAACGCTTCGCCTGCTTCAGACATCAGTAGTGTAGCGGTCATCACCGGGCGTTGCCAACGCTCGAACCCGGGTTCGAATCCCGGCTGATGTATACCTTATTTTCCAGACGTTTTTTACTTTATTTTCCAGACATTTTTTACTTTATTTTCCAGACATTTTTTTCCAGACATTTTGGCTCTTCAACATTTCTCGTGGGTTAGATAAGTTTCAATTCAAGACCGTATCTGTTTTTTTGAGGGTTGCACACGCAAAAAAAACGAGGAGACGACATTTTTTTTAATTTTGCCCTTTTAGCTGCAAGTTTTTGAACTTATAAGTTTAAATAAGGAAAGCTGCCAATTTAATTTCAACAATTAATTTATCACAATTAACGGGGAAGTGGTTAATATAAAGTATACTTTTCAAGATTCCACCGAGTTTCCTGTACAGAGGGATTTCATCCAGGATCTGCAAGGCTTTTTGAAGGTTTCGGAAGAGGTCATACCTCTTGAAAGGTCTGCAATCGGAACAAAAGAAGAGAACAGGGAAAGAACCGCAATTCTGGAGAAAAGAATTCAGGAGATAGATGAGTTCCAGATAGAAGTGACAGGTTATCTTGAGAAACTTACCCAGGAGATCGAATCAGAGGACATTCTGGAAATCAAGAATAAGATTCTTGAAACCTGTGCTGCGGCTACTTCAGGAAAAAAGGACGAAAATCTGGAAGAACTTGAGAAGGATACCAGGATTGCCCAAAATGAGATCCAGCAGCTGGAAACGAAGGTGCTTTCGATTCTGAGCCCTTTTTTTGAAGCCGGGATCTACGGGGCAGAACACGTTTATTCTGCTGTTGTGAAGGAGAAAAAGTTGACAGGAACGCAGGTCAGTTCCATTGACGACATGCAGTACGAATTCGACCTGACTTTTGCAGAGAATATGATAAAAGTAGGGGATCTGTACGAACTCACCCTGCCGATCCGGGTGAAGGCAGGAATCCTGCATAAGGCAGACAAAATAAAGAAACTCGACATTTCCCATTTCCATGTCATGTCGGTCGAATATGAGGGAAATAGCCTCAACGCCGTGCTCGAAGATAAAGAAGGTGAACACCGGTTCACCATATCGGCAGACGAGAAGGCATACCTGATTCTGTACGGGGACTATGAGATAAGTGGAGATGAAGAACTGGCAGCTTCCATAGACATGGATTCCATCTATGAACTGATAAAAAAGCTCAAACAACTCTTTACTGAATCCACGGAATCCAGAAAGCTCAGGCGGGTCCTGCTGGAAGGCAAAAACGTAATGGACGAAAACAAGGTCCAGGGCACCCTTATTCTCATTGCCGGGAGATATGGAAAACTCATCAGGGAATGTGTTGAGAGAGGATACACCAAAGGGGAAATAACCATCAAGATCGAAGAGCCCGGAGGGATCAGGACCGAAAAGTACCTTTCAAGTTCGGAAGTCCTGGACCGACTCTCGGACATAGGAAGCGAGGGCCTGGAACTTGCGGGAATTCTTGGGGTAACGAAGTCCTGAACCGACTTCTGAAACAGCGATCTGAAACGGAAATCGGGGGAAAATTTAATAAGTCGTTCTGACCACCTGTTCAGTTCCAACTCTCAGCAGCAGGATCAGTTATTTCCCATTCAAAGTATTTCAAAGCAGGAATTACCCATTTCTCATTTCTCATTTCTCATTTCTCATTTCTCATTTCTCATTTCTCATTTCTTATTCCTCTTCGCACTCATCACAGCTTCCAAGCTCTTCATAACTCCTCGCCCCGTCCGGCAAAAAAGGAGCTGCCAGAAGCACTGAAAAGAGTAAAAAGAAGGTGCCAAGCGTCCTGGGTCCTGTCTCGAAGGTGGCATAAAACATGAGAATAAACATTATGACCCAGAAAGTAAAACTCAACTGAAAAGCAATTTTTACTTTGCAAACATAGTCCGTGCTCTCGCTCAAAATAGTCCCCCTTGAAAACCCTATTTCATATCGTTCTCGTTAGAATAAATAAATTATTATTTTAAAAATATAAAGAAGAGAATTAGGGAGTAAGAAAAGTGGGGAGGCAGGCATACAGGCAAGACGATAGCTATCAGGCAAGAAAGCAAGGAGATAGCAACCGGGCAGGTTCTTAGAAAACCAGAATCTCATACCCGTCTTCCATATACGGGCAACGGAAAGATGCGTTCTGCCTTCCAGAATAATTTTTACATCAGAATGAAAAAAAGAGACAAAAAAGAGTCTGGATTTCAGAACTCTATATATTTGAGGAACTTTTCTCCTTCCTTTACCCTTCTTACAAAATCCTCTTCATCGGCATAGGGCAGCCCGGCAGCAACAGAATCCGAAGCTTTCTTGCCGAGCCCCGGGAGTTCCCGGAGAAGGGCTGGAGAAGCGGAGTTAATCGGCAGGGGGTGGGGAATTCCGGTAATGGAGCGCATTCCATGCCCGGTTACGGTCAAGTCAGTGAACTTCCGGAGGGGCAGGGAAGTGGGGATTCCGACCAGCAGCGGATAGGAGCCAAGCTGCCTTCCGAAAGTGATTCCTTTTTCGTGCACCTCGCACATCACTTCCTTGAGCACCGTGCCTTCGGGGACGACACGGCGGAGCATGGGGAGGTCGATGTTTTTCCGGACCTGGTCCTTGTATTTCAGGAAGAGTTTCTTGTGCTTGCCTGCAGCTTCGTCCTTTCCGTACATGGGAGTTCCGGGGAAGGCCATGACCTGCCGGATGTTGATCCTGCGGAGCAGCAGGCCGGAATCGAGCACCTGCTGGAGGAAGTCGTAGTTCAGCTGGAAGGTATTCTTTGTCTCGCCCATGAGCCCGTGTACGAAGTTCAGGCCTGGCAGGAGTTCCGGAAGCCCGTTTGCCCCGCGGGAGGCGCCCAGGCTGTTCACGAGTTTGATCGCTTCGAAGACCTCTTCGGGACTGGCTTTCAGGGAGTTTGCCCGGATCACTTTCGGGTCCGCACTTTCCATCCCGAAGGCAGCCACGTCCCCCGGGGTGTGGTATTTGAGGATCGTTTTTATTATCTGCGTGGCTTCTTCGGGGTAGGTGGAAATGGTTATCGGGTTTGCGTTGTCCAGATGGAGCACGGAAAGCTCCGGGGCGGCGTTCCTTATTCCCCTGTAGAGCCTTTCGATTACGGAAGGGTCGGGTTTCGGGACCGGGCCGCCTGTATCGGTGCCCTGGTAGGAAAGGAGGTCGGGCTGTCTTCCTATCCTGAAATAGCGAGCCCCGTGAGAATAGAGGGCAGAGACTTCAAAGACCACGTCTTCCACAGGGCGGTAGTCCGAAGCCCCGTAGAAAGGTTCGGTGCAAAACGAACAATGAATGTTCCGACCGCAGCCCCGGTAGGTCTCAAGTTCGCACATGCAGTAAGGGTAGTCAGGGTGCTGCCTGATAAGAAAAGCTCCCAGCGGTGCCCAGCGTCCGATTTCGGTGCCTGTCCTGAAGCGGTGTTCTACGCTTTCCGGGGCTTTCAATTTACTTCCCGGCTGCTTCCCCTTACTGCCCCCAAAGTCCTCAAAAAGGTCAAAGACAAAAGCCTCAAGGTCCATTTCCGCAAGCACGGCACCTTCAAGGCTGATCCTGCTGCCCAGGCCTTTCGCAGCTTTCCCGCCTTCGCCGCTGAAACCAAGCCTTATCGGGCCACCTATGACTTTTAAGCCGTGTGCAGTCCGGAAGATGGTTTCGATTTCTCCCGGAGAGATGGGCGTGGCCCGGAGGTACTTCCCCGGAACTGTTGTGCCTGCAATCACGATTACGAGGTCTGCTTTCCCGATCAGCTCCCCGGCTCCTGGCGGGTTTTCCCGCAGGCGGTCGATTGTCAGGTAGTGGATGTCGGTTTCAAAGAGCCCGCGCTCCCGGAGAGCCCCTGCTATGTACCTGGGGTAGGGGGAGAAGTAGGGAGGGACCCCGAGGCAGGCGGGTTCGTCCACATAACCGTCGATGATAAGTGCTTTCATGGAAGTCCTCTTTTGAGTCCTCTTTTATGATGACAGGAATTCAGGTGGATTTGACATATATTGCAGGTCGGTTATTGCAGGTCGACTTTTGGAGTTGATATCTAAGGCTGGTATTTAAGACTGGTATTTAAGGCTGGTATTTAAGGCTGGTACTGTAAGGTAGATCTAAAACGATATAAAAGGAGCATAAAACGATATAAAAGGGGCATAAAACGATAAAGGGAAATTAAAAGCTGAAAGAGATATTAAAACCGTTATAAGAGCAGTATATTAAAACTGAATTGTGTTAAAAACGAAACAAGCATGATCAGGAAAATTGCTTAGAAGAAGTTATGGGGCCGGGACCGAGAATTGAACTCGGATCGTAGCCTCCACAGGGCTACAGGATAACCACTACCCTACCCCGGCCACGCAGGATTGGGTACTCAAGCTTGAGCAACCTATAGAAGGAGTTTTTTTATATAAAGTTTTTGCCGGAAAGGGCAGGAGAGACCCCTTGAGAGGGAATTATTCTGCCTCCCGGCACCTTAATAGGAATAACTTTACTTTTCAGGCCCGCTTTCAGAGTTCTTTGAGGCGGTCAAGGGCAAGTTTTGCGGCCTTTTCCCCGGAAAGGAGCATGCCTCCGAAAACCGGACCCATCCGCAGGGCGCGGGTTGCGGCACTTGCAGCCATACCGGCTACGATCAGCCCGGGATAGATTTCCTGGGTGGCTTCAACAACAAGCTTTTCTCCGATGTCGGTCCACATGGGTTTTTCCCCGATCTGCCCGAATTCCCCTATTTTCGCGTCCGGGATTTACGGGAGAATTTACGGGAGAATTTTCCGGATTTTGTTGTCCAGACTTCTTCAAAAATGTACCCAAAACTCCGTTAATGTCATATACGGAAAAAGCGATTACTCTCAGCAGATCCCTGAAGAAGTCAGATTTACTGAAAAAAGCCGCACAGGGGATTCTTCAGCTAATCCCTGCCGGCATAAGCCTTTCCGATCAATCGAATTCAAACGTATCATTAAACACTTTTTTAAGGTGATTCTATGGGAAAGACACTAGCAGAAAAAATAATAGGTGAGCACGCAGGCAAGGAAGTTTCCGCCGGCGACATTGTGGTCGCTGCGGTGGACGTTGCCGCGGTTCAGGACGGGACCGGCCCTCTGGCTGTCCAGCAGCTCGAGAAGATGGGCCTTGTCCAGGCTAAAAACCCCGAAAGAACTGTCCTTTTCATTGACCACGCAGCCCCAAGCCCCCACAAGGACCTTTCCAACGCCCACAAGATCCTGAGGGACTTTGCAAAAAAGACCGGTGTGGACCTCTCCGAAGTCGGGACCGGTGTCTGCCACCAGCGCCTGGTCGAAGACTACGTGAATCCCGGGGACATCCTGATCGGGGCAGACTCCCACACCTGCACCTCCGGAGCCCTCGGCGCTTTTGCCACGGGCATGGGCTCAACCGACGTTGCTGTCGGAATCGCGCTTGGAAAGACCTGGCTCCGCGTGCCTGAGACCATCAGGATCAACGTGAGCGGGGAATTTAAGGATGGAGTCTGTGCAAAAGACCTCATCCTCTACCTGATCGGCAAGATCACCGCCGACGGTGCTACCTACAAGGCTCTTGAATTCGGCGGCGAGACCATCGAGAAGATGGCAATGTCCGACCGCTTCACCCTCTCGAACATGGCAGTCGAAGCCGGCGCCAAGACCGGCCTGATCGCATCCGACGCCACGACCAGGGCTTTTCTGGAATCCCGCGGGCGTGCAGATAAGTTCAGGGAAATTGCCCCTGACGAGGACGCAGTCTATGAAGAAATAATCGAGATTGATGCCTCCACCCTCGAGCCCATGGTCTCCGCCCCCCACACCGTGGACAACACCAGCACCGCAGCCGGACTTGCAGGCACAAAGGTCGACCAGGTCTTTATCGGGACCTGCACCAACGGCAGGATCGAAGACCTCGCAATCGCAGCCAGAATCCTGGAAGGCAAACAGCGCCACCCGGACACCCGCCTGATCGTGGTCCCTGCCTCAAAAGACGTCTACCTGGACGCAATCGCCGCCGGCTACATCGAGACCTTCATCAAAGCCGGAGCTGCAGTCATGGCCCCCGGATGCGGCCCCTGTGTGGGCGTGCACCAGGGCATCCTCGGCGACGGGGAAGTCTGCCTCTCTACCCAGAACAGGAACTTCCAGGGCAGGATGGGAAACACCGAAGGCTTAATCTACCTCTCATCCCCTGCAACAGCCGCCGCCTCAGTCATAAAAGGCGAAATCACAGACCCCAGGGAGGTGCTCTAAATGGCAGAAGAAATGCAAAACAACCTTAAAGGCAAAGCCTGGAAATTCGGAGACGACATCAGCACGGACCACATCGCCCCCGGACGCCTTTTCCATCTCCGGACCAACATGCCCGAACTCGCCAAACACGTCCTCGAAGACGCCGACCCCGAGTTCCCGAACAAAGTCCGGAAAGGCGACTTCGTAGTCGGAGGACGCAACTTCGGCCTCGGCTCAAGCCGCGAACACGCCCCCACGATAATAAAAATATCCGGCGTAGGCGCAGTCCTTGCCAAGTCCTTCGCAAGAATCTTCTTCAGAAACGCCATCAACGTCGGCCTCCCCGTCCTCATCTGCGACACCGACCAGATCGACCCCGAAGACGACCTGGAGATCGACCTTTCCACAGGCCTAATCAAGGACATAACAAAAGGAATAGAGCTTACTTTTTCGCCGCTCCCTGACGTCATGATTACTATCCTGAAAGACGGCGGGCTTGCTGCACATATTAGTAAGTACGGGGACTTCAAGTTAGAGTGAAAAAAGCGGCTTTTACGGCCGTTACTTCTTTTTCTTTTTTTGTAGGGATTTTTGTTGGTGAGCGGTGGCTTTTGGATTTTTAGGAGAAAGGGAGTTGAGAGGTTGGAGAGAAGGACCCTGGCTTTTTGGATGAATTGAACTTAGATTTGGGAGTGAGTTTTCGGTTTTTTGACTCTGTACCGAAGCAACCGTTTAGTAGCCAGGTTCCATGCCCAGCCACGTTCGACGAAGGCGAGCGGCCTGCCCTTAATGTTAATGAATAAAAAAGGAAGGAAATAGAAATTGAATTTTTTTACAGAATACACTCAAAATCCTAGTGATCGAATTACCAGATTTTCTCTATATTTGTTCTTCCCATACAACCTCTATTTTTGTACCACAAGATGGTTAAACTAATTTTCTCAAAAAAAGGATTATCTCTAATTTAGAGACAAGTGGCCACAATCTGTTTTGAAACCTGAGTAAAAAGGACCTGATCTTATTTGCTCAATTGGAATATTAACTACATGACCATTTTTTGAAGCCTCAAAATATGCCAATTTTCGATGAATTTCAGAAATTATGTCAGGTCTTACAACTTCAATAATTTTAACCACAATTTCATTGATGTTTGATCTTGTCGAAGAAAGAGCAAACTTATCAGCTAGAATTGCACTGTATCCGGAGAAGTGCACGCAAACGCCCCAAAACAGCTAAAATATAAAAAATGAGATTTGCAATTCATTGAAGATCGCATGGCGCGAGAGTTAAAAACACTGACTGATTTTATTCTTTTAATGCAGCATCTTAATCTCATTTTCAAAAAAGGGCGGGCCTCACTTCGTTCGGAACAAGAACCACGGGAGACACCATTCCGGTTACTCCGGAAAAGTTCACTAAGAAATCGCTGAAACCGCCACCGGAAACCCGACCACTTTCAAAAAATCCGCCCTCCCATGATCAAAAGAACTGAGAAATTCGACAAGGTGGAGACGAAGGGAGGAAGGGTATTGAACAAAGAAAAGATGATTCAATTAGATTTTCAGTAGAATTCCGGTTGCTCCGGCGAAGTGCACGCAAGCGCCCCAAAACCACCAAAATATAATAAAGAAGCTATGAAGCCGCCGTAAACTCAACCACTTTCAAAAATCCTGCCCTCCCATGGTCAAAAGAACTGAGCAATTCGACAGGGCGGGGACGAGGGGAGGGAGGTTGAGAAGCAAAGGGGATAGGATCGGATTAGATTTTCAGTAGAGTTAAGGTTGCTCCGGCGAAGTGCACGCAAGTGCCACATGAGGGGGTTTAATAATCTACAGGCGTATTTTCTTCATAAATTTGCTCTTTTTTATCGCTAAAAAACAGTTTATATGTCCGACCCAGTGTCTCGTGGTTAATAGCTGTTGTATCGAACTTAAGCAATTTGAAGGTTGTCTGGACACAAAACCCTATTGTAAAAGCCGATATAATTGTTCCGATACCAATCATACCGCCAAGCCTCCATCCGGCAAGCACCGCTAAAAGTTCGATTGTTCCGCGGCAGACACCTACCGGTAGTTCGGTTTTTCGAGTCAGTGCAACCATTAAACTGTCCCTTGGGCCTGCTCCAAATGCTGATCCAATGTAAAAGTATGAGCCTAAAGCAATTATAAACAGTCCTGAAATCAACATTATGATTCCAAAAATGAAGTTGTTCGATACGGGTATTATATTCAATCCGAGAATCATATCAAGAAACACACCAATAAGTACCATATTTAAAATGGTACCAATTCCGAGTTTTTCTCCAAGTAATAAGGTAATTACTCCAATAATTACTCCGATTAGAATTGAAGCAGTTCCAATGCTTATACCTATCGTTTTTGCGAGTCCGACGTGGAAAACTTCCCATGGAGCGTATCCTATATGGGCATTCAGTGTAAATACAATTCCGAGTGCATAAAGGAAAAGTCCCCATATTAAACGCATCAGACGGGTATAATAGTGTTTAATAACGAAACCCCTTTCTATTATTGTTTGGAGCATATGAGTTGTATCAAAGAGTTATATATTTTGTTTTTCGTAGGTGCTTTTTTCAATTAACTTGAACTTTGTTCCATTCTTTTTTCAACTCAATTTAGTTTTTGATTTTTCGAACAAGTGCATGCAAGCGCCCCAAAACCACCAAAATATAATAAAGAAGATCAATCGATTTAAGATCGCATGGTACAAGAGTCAAAAATGCTGGCTGATTTTTATTCATTTCATGAAGCGGCTTAATCTCATTTTACAAAAAGAGCGGGCCTCACTTCGTTCGGGACAAGAAACACGGGAGACACTATTCCGGTTACTCCGGAAAAGTTCGCCAGGCAATCGCTGAAACCACCGCCGGAGACTCGGCTACTTTCAAAAAGCCTGCCCTCCCATAGTCAAAGGAACTGAGCAATTCGACAAGGCGGTGATAAGGGGAGGAAGGTTGTAGAGGGAAGGGGGAAGATCAGATTAGATTTTCAGTAGAATTAAGGTCGCTTCGGGAAAATTCACGCAAGTGCCTCAAAACCGCCAAAATATAAAAAAGAAGTTTTGGACCCGCCGAGATACTGAAAAACTTCCCTTCCAAAGGTTCCGGGTTTAAGCGAGCCCTATCAATACCTGTATCCGTATCCAGCCGCTACGAGTTCTCCGTTATTTGTTTCGATAATCGACCAGAGTAGCACCGCGGTTCTGTTATCGAACACCTTTTTCCATTCGACTTGCCCTTCAGAGCTGACTTTTATCACCCAGCCATGACCGGTGCTAACATCGTTATCTTGCATCGTGAAACCAGTTATGGCATATCCACCGTCTGATGTTCGTACCAGCGAGTTTCCTATTTCCCTATTTCCTATCTCTCTATCAACAGCGGGAATTACCAGTGAAAACTCGGTTTCTCCGGCGTCATTTATTATCAGGAGAAACGGATGTGCTTCATCAGCTTCTTCGGAGAAAGAGGGACCTGTAGCAGCACACCCTCCATCGGGAGTGGGGACAATTCCCCTGGCTACGTCCTGTTTTCCAAAGCCAAAGATGTTTTCCCATTCCATTTCTCCTTTAGAATCGACCTTCACGATCCAGGCGTCCAGGGCATCGTATCCTCCTGCTTCTTCGGTATCCGTGTACCCCGAAAGCACAAACCCACTGTCTGCGGCCTCTGCAATTTTGGTAAACCTGTCAGTACTTCTTCTTCCGTACGTTTTTTCCCACTCTTTGTTGCCGGAAGAATCCGTTTTAATCAGATAACCATCAGATCCTCCTTCCCCATGGGAGTTTGTAGACCCTGCAAGCAGGTATCCCCCGTCAGTGGTCATAACATGTGAAAATGCCGACTCAGCACCCCATTCCCCAAAAACCTTCTTGAATATCCCGGGATTCCCGGGGTTAACATAACCTTCAAAGTCAGTCGTAAATAGAAGTGTATCCCTCGATCCATTGCCCATAGAGCGTGTATATCCTGCAAAAGAGTAACCCGTACCCGGGATTTCTACAATGGAATAGATGCCGTCTTCGTAAAGTGGAGACATTCTCATCCATTCCCGGTTTCCATCCGCGTCGGTTTTCAGGAAGGAGTATCTCATGTCCGGTCTATTGTATGTTCCACCCCACCCTCCCATCATATACCCGCCGTCACTCGTCTGTATCACACAGGTGCATTCGCTCATATGCTCGGAAAAATATTTTTTTTCGAACAAAACTTCCCCGGAAGAACCCAGCTTTATCAGACAGGCGTCATATACTTTACTTTGTTCTTCTGCTATGCTTTCCCTGTTGTATTCTGAAGATTCATCTGGAACATTTACTGTGTTGTATCCTGAAATCTCTTCTACAAAATGTTCTATGGATGCTGGCGATTCCGATAATACTTTTGCAACACTTTCCTGGCCCAGACATCCTGATGTCAGTATGGAAAAAAAGGAGAAAATGACAAGTAAACTGAATAAAAAGAAGGGTTTCCGAAACATATTCCATTATTTTATTACATTCAATTTAACATTTTCTTTATGTAAATAAGATAATCCTGGTGGGAATAATTTCGGAGAAAAAATTGAGGTTGCTCTGGCGAAGTACAAACCAGAGTCCAAAACCGCCAAAATATAAAAAAAGAAGCTATGCCGCCGCCGGAAACTCATCACTTTCAAAAAGCCTGCCCTCCCATGGTCAAAGAACTGAGCAATCGACGGGGTGGTGGCGAGGGGAGGGGGAAGATCAGATTAGATTTTCAGTCATGCGTCTTCGGTTAAGTGAGGAATCGTGACAAATCGCTTCCATTTTCACAACATTTATCAATATTTTTAAAGTGTTGTGGACTGGAACAGGGTATCGATTTCATGTAAAGAGGCCAAAATTTAAGGCAGGCTTCCGGTGCAAAATCGATACTTTCAGGCAAGAAAATTCCTTAACCGATGACCAATGGATTTTCAGTAGAATTAAGGTCGCTTCGGGAAAATTCACGCAAGCTTCCCAAAACAGCTAAAAAATAAAAAGGAGACCTGAAATCAATGGATGGAGAATATTATATTCAATGAATAATATAAGTTGATGGGGGATATACCACGTCAATAGAAGATAACAAAGCCACAATCAAACGCTTCTGGAATGAGGTATTCAGTGAGAAAAACCTGGCCCTAATTGACGAACTTTTTGCCAGTAACTGGGTCTACCACGGAGCTGCGGGGCAGGAGATACACGGGCCTGAGGGTCTCAAAGGATTTCTCAGCATGTACTTCAAAGCTTTCCCGGACTTCCATGCAGAGGTTGAAGACCTGATCGCCGAAGGGGACAGAGTTGTGAGCCGGGCAACAGTCCGCGGCACACATAAAGATGAGCTGATGGGAATGGCTCCGACCGGCAAGCAGGTAACAGTGACAGTAATCTGCATTACCCGCTTCGCAGATAACAGGATAATTGAGGATTGGGAGCTTGTTGACATGTTTGGCATGCTCCAGCAGCTTGGGGTCAGTCCTTTACCTGCACAGGGTTAAGAGATAGAGGTTTCATTTCAGCAGTTTTGGCCTGCTCCTCCCAAAGCCTTCGGATCTACATAATAATGTTACAGGTGTTTCACCTCATCAAGGAAAGCGGGACGTTTCTTAAATTCGGTTTTCAGAGCGGTAAAACGTTTTATCCACCTCTGTTCATCATTCAGGATGTCTATATATATGCTTTTAACCTTTTCCAGATATCCGGCCACAACACTGTATGTTCCCCTGCCACCGAGAGGAATCTTATTGAGAGATCTTTGCCAGTAATATTCGATGATTTTTTCCGGAAAATCATTTGCCAGTTCATCTGCAAACTTATCGAAATTCTCTTCTATTGAATAACCGAACCTGCTTTTGGGAGGCTTTTGAATTGATTTGAGGACTGTATCTTTCATACCTTTATCCAGACATATCCGCAGATAATCGTGAAAGTCTTCTTCTTTGATCTTATCGAAGATTTCAGGCTCAACGGATTTCCAATCAGGCTCTTTCATGAATCCTTTCAGCCTTTTGTACTCTTCATAATATTTCCGGCTGGCAAACTCAAATGACTTTAACAGAGCATTTTTTGCACGCTCGTAGTCTCCTTTTGACCTGTAATATTCAAATAACCTGTCCAGCATCTCTTTCTTTTCGGTATTGCGAGATAATGCCGTCTGTACAATCCTTTCAAGACTGGCAGCATCTCCTTTCTTCGAAAAATGATCCGAGAGAAATTCAAACAACTCAGTAAGCCTGCCTTTCCCCTCTAAGATCCCTTCTTCTGCTGTTTCCAGGGCTTTTTCCTGATCACCCTTCTCAAGATAATATTTAACCAGGTCCCAGTAATCCATCCCATAACTGAGGATTTGCATGCGCTCCTGCAGGTAAGCTTCGTCGTCCTGAAGATGTTCCCTTTGAATATCCATTATCAGTTTTTTTCTCCAATCCGAAGGATGTTCATCAAGCTTTTTCACCAGATACTCCCATTCTTCTTTTGTCTGGCAGATCTCAAAAAAAATATCCATCAGACCATCTTCAAAACCGGAATTTTCGGCGTTATATTCCTCAAAAGCCTCGTCCAAAAAATCAAGCTTTGCGGAAGTTGACAGCTCTCCTTCTTTAATGAGTTTTAAAATCTGGTCAAGGTACTCGTATGCTTCATCTTCATCTTCTTCAGGCCCACCACCAAGCTCATTGAACTCCGAGATTATACTTCTGGCATCTTCCCAATATTCAAACAGCAGGTCATCATTTATGGAGATAACATCGTCATCTGTTATGGTTTCCGGCATAGATGCCTGTTTTTCCTTGAACCACTCAAGAATCAGCTGGTATAATTCAGGTTTTTTAACCAGCAGCTTGCTTACCAGATCGTAAAAATCCGTAGCGTCAAGAGAGCGTAAACGTTCATGTAATGAAAACGTTTCAGGTTGTGTATTGTTGTCTTCCGCCATCTATTTCCCGCCTTCTTGTTAAATTGTACACAGATCATTACACTTAAACTTGAATTGATTATCTCTGATAGTAAAGGATACCTTAAATATCCTGCCGGAAATCCGCTTAAGTTCTCGAAGAGCCCCAAAACCGGCAAAAAATAAAAGAGAAGATTTAGAATTCATTGGCTATCGCTTAATTTAGGTCAGAACCACTGGACGGATTTTATTCTTTTCATGCAGCTTTTTATTTCTGTTTTGCAAAGCGGGCTAGCCTCACTACGTTCGGGACAAGAACGACGGGAGACACCATTCCGGTTACTTCGGAGAACCTCAACCAAATAATTACAGAAAATGCCACCGGAATATTCAAAATCCTTTCACTTCCAGCCTCCCCCGGAAACAAAACAAACCGATTAAATTCGGGCAGGGGGGGGAAGGGTCAGGGCGATTTTCAATCAAAGGGAGAAAAGGGTTGGATTCTATTTTCAGAGGAAAAATTGAAGTTGCTTCAATCAAGTTCACGCAAGCGCCCAAAAGGGACTCTGTTCCAAAATCCATTGATATTTGCATTCCTTTAGCGAAGCTCTTAATTTGCAGGAAGAATTTGTGCTTCAATCAACCGGTTTCAAAATCCATTTATTTTTCATCTACATCACACCCCCGGGTTTTGAAGTGGAGCCGGTTAAAATAGAAAGGATTAAATTTACAAAAAAATTTATTCTGATTAGATAATAAAGTTCTAATAAATTTCCAATAGTGCGTGGAATCAACATGGTAACCCCGAAAATAGATGTCAAAATAAAAGCCCTCAATGTCAAAGGGGGCGTAAAAACCTGCTTTAATGGCAAAGTCCTCCCAGAACCCAACTGGGACGCCAGCAGCAGGGAAACTCACAAACCCGGTGTATTTGTAATCGGCAATGAATTTGACAATAGTATCTCTCTTGAAATCGAACAGGAAGGTCTGGAAAACGGAAAAACCCTCAAAATAACGGGAATAATAGATGATCTGGAATTTTCAGGCGAGATTGAGGGAGGCATAAAAGAACAGACGGTTTCCACAAGGCCTGAAAAAGCAATTGACAAATTTTGCTGCAAAAAGGGAGATATGGTCTGGAAAATCCATTATTCGGAAGAAACAGGAGACTCCGAAGAGAATACGGAAGAAAAAGGTAATTCTGAAAAGGCTCAGGAAGATCCCGGAGATCCTCAAGAAATAGCAGAAGAAATCGTCGAAACAGTTGAAACTATTCCAGTAGAGATATACTGGATATTTGACCAGCCCGGCACGATGTTCAAGAGAGGAGCATGGGCTGAGTTACTGGAATTCCTCTCGGGGAAGGTCATTAGCACCCCTGCGTCAAAGGAGGAATGCATCTCAGGAATTGTGGATTATTGCCACTTCAAACATGAACTGAAATACGACAGTTTTTGCGGAGCAAGCCATTACGGGGTTTTTGAACACGGCGGCTTTTTCAACCTAAAAGCCTATTTGACCGGCTCAATCCCGATTGCTAACTGTTACGACCAGGCAGCAGCTTTACAGGCAATACTCGGCGGGATAGGGATTAACGACATTGAATGGCTATTTTTGGAGCCTTTCGGCTACCTCGACAAAACCGACCTGCTGGGCAGGGGAGAGTGCAACAATCCCTTCTTCTTAAAACACGGCCGGCACGACCCTGAAGTCGTTGATGAAGCCTCGGAGCTCCGGACCGGATTTGCCAACCACGCTTTTTGCGGCCTGTTAAATAAGGACAATATACTGGACGCCTGTGCAGGACCTCACCCCGGAAACGATACGGCAGAAGAATATGTCGACCAGGCCGTTGATTCAAAACCCGAACTTTACCCGGCAGAAAGGTTTGACAGGCCCGGGAAAAAGGAGGATATCGTTATAGGGTACGGGGTGGTCGATGTAGATAGGATCGAAGATGCAAATCCGCTGCCTGTGCCACCTGAAAGTGCAAAAGACGAGAAAATGGATGAGAAAAAGGACGAAAATAGGAATGACAAAAAAGCAGAAAAGTTAAACAAAATTAAGGAACTGCTGGACTACCCTGCAAGACACGAAAGCATAGACCCCAATACCTTCGTATGCTGCAACTGGCCAGACCCCCTGGCAAATCCACTATTATCAGGCTGGACCCTGGACCTCGAGCAGGTCAGAGTCGGGTGGAATGGGGTATTGAAGCAGTGGTGCATGCACGAAGGTGAAGAAAAAATAAATCTCGAAATCTACGTGTCAAACAGTGGTCCGGCCCCGGTGCACGAGAGAATTTTCAAAACCCTTGCATCAACGGCGCTAAACGAATGCGTACACCGCCCCAATCCGGAAAGTGAAAGGCACATTTCCCGCGTACAGGGCCTTAATCCGGAAAATAAAAGACATATCACACTTACGGCTTCAACTGAAAATTACTCCCAGCAGCTTAGTGCGATATACAATGTGGCATTTAATGTAGAAGGGTTCAACCTTGAAACCGACATAACCCAGAACTTACTCGACTGGCTGGAAAACCTGGCCCTTAACGGAGTTACAGCAGACCAAAATAAGTTCCCGGAATTAAAATTAATCGAACCGGCATTTCCGGTAAATGTAGCTCTGGGAGAAACTTTTACCTGCAGGGCAGACCCTGAAATCAATGAAAACAAAAGTACGTTTTTAGAGTTTTTCATCTCAAACAAAAACGTATCACTGGAAGAAGAATCTGACCTGGAATTTACGTTCAAAGCCCTTGTCCCGGAACATACCCCTGTCGGATTGGTCCTAACTGATCGCGAAACATTGCTTTCAGCCTCAAAAGAAATGTTCATAAACATATATGATCCGGAAGATTAACCTGGCTCTGAAAATGCATGATACGGAAGATAAAACAGGCTCAAGATAAACAAAGCTCTGGAAAAATCTCCGAAAGCCGGAGAGATTGGATTTGAAGTATCAATTCCGTCCTTCCGGTAATAATTTATTTTTCATTTTTTTTATTTTTATTAATAACTCATTTTAATTATTCATTTTTCATTTTTCATTTTTCAAAAAAGGTTGATTTGACAGGTGGGATCGTACAACAAAAAAAGAAGCTTTGAACTCATAGTAGAAAAATAAAATAAGATAATTATATGTCCTCGTAAATAAATAGTATAAAATGGGGGAGTATGAAAGATTCGTAAGAGCTGGTGGCAAATAATTCCCCCGTAATTGATCTGATCATATCTGATAAAACCTGAAGTGACAGGACACGGTCCTGGAAAATGAGGGAAAAGGACATGATTGAGGGGGCATGTATGAAAAAGAACGTTTTTATCGTCGGTATGGATTCATTCAATCTCAAGAAACTTCAGAGGCTTCCGGAAGCCGCCGAGTGTAACTTTTATTCCGCGCTCGATGCAAGCGAAATCCTGGACGTTCCGGACTATGACATGGGGGAGCTGATTGTCAGGGCCAGGCAGCGGATTGAAACAACTCCCGGGAAGACCCATGCCATTGTCACCTACTTTGATTTTCCGGCAACTGACCTTGTCCCGATCCTTGTCGAAACCTACGGAGTGCCGGGGCCAAGTATGGAGAGCGTCTGCAAATGCCAGCACAAATACTGGAGCCGGTTTGAACAGCAGAAGATTATCCCTCATAATATTCCGAAGTTCTGCGCTTTCGATCCTTTTGATGAGGAATCCTGCGCCCGAATCGATATTAAAACCCCGTTCTGGATCAAGCCGGTCAGGTCTTTCAGGGCATTTCTAGCGTTCAGGGTGGATAGTGAAGAGGAGTTCAGTGAACACGTCCACGAAATTCGCGAAAAGATCGGCTTCCTCCATGAGCCATTCCGTTACCTGCTGAAAAACTACACCATACCGTCCGAGTTTGCAGACATGAAAGAGAGCTGCCTTGCCGAAAGCCCCCTCTCAGGCAGGCAGTGCACCGTTGAAGGCTACGTTCTGGACGGGGAAGTGGCAATATACGGGGTTGTCGACTGGGTCCTTGATGGGCACTTCTCCTCCGTCTTAAGCTACGAATACCCCTCATCCCTTCCTGACCGGGTAAAAGACCATATGGCAGGGGTCTGCAGGAAGATCATCAAACACATAGGGCTGGACAATTCTGCCTTCAACGTGGAATTTTTCTATGACCCCGACAGCGACGAAATCTACCTGCTTGAAATCAACCCGAGAATGTCCCAATCCCACGCAGACCTTTTTGAAAAAGTGCATGGGGTCTCCCACCACAGGGTCATGCTGCAAATAGCCCTTGGCAGGAAACCGGTCCCCTTTGAATGGCAGGGAAAATACAATTACGCCGCAAAATTCATGCTCAGGACCTTTGAACCCGGAAAAGTGGTAAAAGTCCCCAGCAGAGAAGAAATCGCCGCAGTCAAACGGGAAATCCCGGACACCATCATCAGGCTCCTTGTCAGAGAAGGGCAGCAACTCTCCGAGTTCCAGATCCGGGACAGCTACAGCTACGAACTTGCAGACATCTACATCGGCGCAGACGACCGCCAGGGCCTGGTAGATAAATACAACCGTATCCTCAGCAAAATTTCCTTTTCCATCGAGAGAGAAATCTGAAAAATGTGGAATTTTGGAATACTGAAATATTGCAATATAGTCTGTAGCAGAGAGATTTTATAGGGTGGAATTATAATTTAGATATTAAAAATGGGTAATTAAGGGGGGAAATTATTTTGCAAAAAGACGAGAGGGAATTATCTATTCAGCCGGAAACAATACCCTGTCCGGAACCGGAACCTGCTCCTTCACCCGAAAATCTGCCCAGCCCGGAGCCGACCAGAAAACATGAGGACAAAAAAAGTTAACTGCATGTTGAATGCGGCTTAAAGGATAAAAAGCAAAGCAACCCTGACACGACTGAACCATGATCACCAGAGTCTACATATCCCACTGTGAGCAGGACGAGCCCCTTGCCCAGGAACTGGCCCGGGCTCTCTGGGCCGTGGAACTGGAGAGCTTTTCTTCCCTGTACAGGAAAGCCCAGTCCCTCTCCCGGGCGGAACGGATACGCTTCGGGATCCGGCAGTCCGACTGCGTAATCACAATCCTGACCCGAGAAGGGGCAGCAGCTACGGAAGTAAACCAGGAAATCGGCCTGGCCGTGGGAACCGACCAGCTAATAATTCCACTGGCAGAGGCCGGGGTGGAACTGCCCGTCCTGATCCGTCACCTGAATCCCATCAGATTTTCCGCGGATGCCTTTGAAGATGCCATGGGTATGCTGATACAGAATATAAGGCAGCTCACCAGGCTGGACTGGCTGAAGATAAAATGCCCTTACTGTGGGGAGGAAATGACCCAGTACATCTCACCCCAGGAAGAGGTGGACAGGGCCCTACTCAGGGGGACTAACCTGGAAACCCTGTGCAGCTACTGCCAGAGGGCTCTCTCCCTGGACCCAAGAACCTTCATGCCCTTACTCTGAACTTCATTTGAAGTTGATCTGAAGCTTGAATTGAAACTTGCTTTGAAGTTGATCTGAAACTTGCTTTGAAGTTGATCAGAACCTGCTCTGACCATCAATAAACAAAGGGGGTAAAGAGATGGAATCCAAAGCGAATCAAACCGATGTGAAGCAGCATAAAGTGAACCAACATAAAGTAAACCAGCCAGATGCAACTCAACATAAGGTGAACCAGCACAGATTAAACCTGCCTGAAATAGATAAGCCTGAAGTGGGGGGGTCCGAGATCAAAGGGATTGAAGCCCTATCTTACATGGAAAAAAAGCATTTGCTTGCCCAGCTTAGCCGGGACAGAAAGAAAGACCCTAAATCCGGCCCCTGGGAAATCACCGATATCCGAAAAGGGGAATGGGAAACCATCAAGGATTACTTAATCCAGCCCATAGAAATTGATCTCAACGATTCAGGAAAAGATGCACCTGTGCGGGTCTGGTTTGATATCACGGACCTGGAAAGGGAACTCGAAGCCGGGAAAATTAGGTAAGAAAAAAGCCACCCTAGAGAGACAAATAACAGTACAGAATTAAAAATGTCAACAAACAAACTTAAACTTAAACTTAAGACGGATTCTATCTAGCTTCATGGTGCTGGTTAACGCCGCCATCCTCCTGGCAGGCCTGGTCCTGCTGGTCAAGGGTTCCGACTACTTTGTAAAAGCAGCCTCAACAATCGCAAAGAAACTCGGGGTCTCGGAGTTCGTTATAGGTTTGACCCTGGTTGCGGTGGGGACCTCGATCCCCGAACTTGCCTCCTCGATAGCCGCCTCACTGCAGCAGGCAAGCGGAATCGTGATAGGGAACATTGTTGGCTCGAACATAGCAAACATTGCCCTCATTGTGGGGCTGGCAGCAGCTCTTTTCCCCGTAAAGACAGAGCCCGAGATGCTCAGAAGAGACGGCTACATTATGCTTTTTGCAGCCCTGCTTTTCTTTGCCTTTGCCTTTAATGAAGCCCTTTCAAGGCTGGAAGCTGCCATCTTCGTGCTGCTTTACGTGGCTTATGTGTTTTTCCTGTTTGAGGAAATACCCACTAATAAAGGCAGGTTTTATTTTAAGGAGTTTATAACTTATTTTGTTAAGTTTGAATACATAAACAGTATGAAGCAAAAAATAAACTCTGCAAGCCGGAACAGGAACTCAGACCTGAGCGAAGAACAGGTCCGTGCCAGGAAAGGCCTCGGAAGGGATATCCTGACTCTCGTTGCAGGCAGCACAGCAGTTATACTGGGGGCAAAATATTTCGTTGAGCAGTCCATCTTCTTTGCGCAGCTGCTCGAAATCCCGGATACCGTTATAGGCACAACGCTTGTTGCCGTAGGCACCTCTCTTCCCGAACTGATGGTGACAGTCTCTGCTGCCCGAAACGGGTACGGAAGCATAGCCCTGGGAAACGTCATCGGCTCAAACATCACAAACATATTCTTGATTCTTGGAGTCTCAGGCCTGCTCTTTCCCATAACTGTCGAGGAGATCAGCATCTTTCTGACGGCTCCTTTCATGATATTCATAAGCACGGTTCTTCTCGTGTTCATCGCCACAGGTTGGGAAATAAAAAGATGGGAAGGAATTGCGTTGACGGGTCTTTATGCGGCTTTTCTGGCAGTGTTACTCCATGTGACTTAAGGTTGACAGAAGAAACACACACCTGCCCAAATTTCATATCAATTAAATTTAGCCTCCGTTTAGCCCCCGATGGCCAATTTTTATTTGATTGATATTATATATTAGTAATTATAAATATTATAATCATGGGAAAACGAGGTCCAAAGCCACAGTTTACTGACGTTGCCTGTCCGAATGAAGACTGTGATCTCTATGGTCAAACTGGTCAGGAGAACGTTGTTGGAAATGGGACTTACATAAGCCGTGGAGAAAAAACAAGAAGATACATTTGCCGTCACTGCGGCAAAGCATTTTGTGACCATACAGGCACTTTTTATCATGATCTTCGCAAAGATGAGAAAATCATCGATTTAGCTCTTAAAATGTCCATGAAAGGGATGAGTATTGAAGCCATTGCAGAGGTTTTAGAGGTAGAAGCAGCCAGTGTGAAACGATGGTTAGCCCGTGCAGCTGAGCAGTGTGAGAAAGTAAATGACAATTTGATGACGAACCTCGATGTACCGAAGGTTGAAATGGATGAACTATGGGTGATAGTCAAAAAAAATAGTTCCACGAATGAAGGATTATGAAGATGATGGGATGTGGATGTGGGTAGCTTTTGTACCAAGTTGTAGGCTAATAATTGATTTTGTTATAGGTCCAAGAAAACAGTATGTAGCAGACAAGTTGGTTGAGTTAGTTAATAAGTGTCTTTCTGAAAAAATCCCTGTATTTATCACAGATGGATTGGCATTTTATAAAGGAGCTCTTTTGAATGTATATGGAGTAGTTGAAGAGTTCCCAAGAACAGGAAAAAGGGGAAGACCAAAGAAACCAAAACTTGTTCCTTCCAATGATTTGATATATGCACAGGTAATCAAAACAAGAAAAGGCGGGATAATTGAAAAAGTAGAGAAGAAGGTTATCTTTGGAGAAGATATTGAACAAAGCGAAATCTCAACTACTTTACTTGAAAGACAAAACCTGACTTTTAGACAGGATAACAACCGTGTTTCAAGGAAAACGATAGGTTTTTCAAAAGTAAAAGAATGGCTAGTACGTCAAATGAGGCTCTATTGCACGCATTTTAACTTCTGTAGAGGGCATGGTGGATTAAAGTACAAAGATGAAAGAGGAGTTATGTGCAAAAATACACCTGTAAGAGAAGCAGGGATTACTGAGTCAAAGTGGACTTTAAAACAATTGCTGACATTTAGGTGTTTCAAAACATCAATCGTATAAAGATGGACCATCAAAGTATTTGTACTATCACAAAACGCTTCTCCGCAGCTATGGCAGCGGTATCTTCTAACAGTTTTGCTTCTTGATTGGTATGTACCGTTACCGGTTACGTTTCCGTTTCCAGTGACACCGTGATCTTTACACTCTTCATTTGGGCAGGCAACATCAGTAAACTTAGGCTTTGGCCCTCGTTTTCCCATAGAATATGTATATATTACTACTCTTATATAATACCAATCGAATACAAATCTGCCGCCTGAGAGATAACAAATCCAAAAAACCTTATACCCTAAAGATATACAGAGTGTCATGGAAGCCTTCCTTCAAATCCCACTGGAATCCATAATCGCGGACCTGCCCTTATTTGCAGTCCTTGGGGTCTGGAATTTATTTGTAATCCTTGTTCTGGCAAAAAAGACTTATGAATTTGCTCTGGAGAAGGGAAGATCGCACAATTCGTCAATATACTTTGCAAGAAAAGTAATCCATTTTTTAGCGGGAGGACTAACCGCAACGTTGCTGCCCTTTTTTGCCAGGGAACCTGTCGTGCCGGCAGTCTTTGCAATCGGACTTGCTTTTGCGACATACATTCCACACAAGACCGGCAGGCTGATGTACTGGTTCCAGGACCCGGACAATCTCTACGATGTCGATTTCACACTCATCTGGGGAATAATAGTGCTTTTTACCTGGTACATCGACAAAACATTCTGGATCGGGGTTATCCCCGTGCTTTTCATGGCATACGGGGATGGGATAACCGGAATAATAAGGAACCTAAAGTACAACAGACGGACGAAAGCCTGGGAAGGCACTGTAGGTATGCTGGTCCTGTGCATAATCATCGGCGCCAAACTGGGTCCTGCCGGAATTCTTGCAGGAATAGTATGCTCATTCGTTGAGCGAATAGAGAATGTTGATGATAATCTCACTGTTCCGACAGTCAGCTTATTCATCTTACTGGTAGCTCATTTCTGGTTCCCTTCATTTACCGTCCCCTTCTACTGAAATATTGTTCATTACTACTGAAATACCGTCACCTCCTACTGAAATACTGCTACATTCGAGTGAGATACATGCGTCTTCGGTTAAGAGAGGAGTCATGATAATACAGGCAAGAAAATTCCTTAACCGGCGACCAATGAAGTGGATTTAATCAGAAATCAGGTTCAGAAAATCAGGTTCATATTATTTTTATAATTAACAGAAGCAACCATATTAGTAAACAAAAGTCAGGCAGGGGGGAGTTACGTATGAAAATAAGTGCACGCAATGTTTTGAAAGGTAAGGTCAAAAGCATAGTCCATGGTTCGGTCAATTCGGAAATTGTAGTTGAACTTCCAAACGGTACGGAAATCACTTCAATAATCACAAAAAATTCAGCTGAAAGCCTGGGTTTAAAAGAAGGGCATGAAGTATATGCGGTAATCAAGGCAACAAATGTCATGTTAGCCATCGAATAACCAATTTCTTCCTTTTTTTATCCGGAAAAACCGGAGTGAAGCAGTGATTGAAAAAAAACTTCCGGATTGAAAGCCTGAAAACCGGAATCAAAGTTTCAACTTCTTCTTACCTGAACTCAGTTTTTCCCTGAGTTCTTCATTAGTGAAAGGTTTCTTTATGAAATCATCCGCACCTGCTTCAAGCCCTTTAGCCACGTCTTCATCCAGGTCCCTGCCAGTTAGCAGGATTATGTAAGTGTTAGTATTCAGCAATTCCTTTCTTGCTTTCTCACATACCTCTATGCCCTTCATTTCAGGCATTTCCCAGTCGAGAATAGCAATTCCGGGAGGTTCATCACTGCTCAGTACTTTCCAGGCCTCACACCCGTCCCTGGTCGAAATGACCTCATAACCCCACTTGGTCAAAAGGGTCTTAAGCCATAAATTCGAGATCGGCTCATCTTCGGCAATCAGAATTTTCAATGGACTCCCCCTTAAAGGACAACGGATATTTATGCAAGACTCTTCAAGTGCAAGCTTCAAATATCAATATTTTTAAGGAACAGTTAACAATATAGAAATACTTCATTAAAGCCTTTTTCAAAATGATTTGCTGGAACTATCAGATAGTCATTTTCCCAATTATACGCGACTTCTTAGCCGGGACTGATCGAAAAATCTTTGTTCAGGATTCTACGGAAAGGAATTTAACGAGGACCGGTTCAAGTTCTTCCAGCCTGCATCTCAGTTCTCCAAATTTTTTAGATGTTTCATCCATCCTACCTTCCGTTTTGCCTTCCGTTTTTTCTACCCGTCCTGTTTTTTCGAGCTCTTTAGCCGCCTTGAAGACCATATCAGCCCCTATGGCTCCCGCCGAGCTTTTTAGCGAATGTACATCTCTCTCGAGCACCTCAAAATCACCCTCCATCACAGCCTTCTCCAGCGCGGCTAACAATTCAGGAAAGGTCTCAAGGAACATTCTGACCATTTCTCTCAGGAGTTCTTCATCCCCTTCGGTCCTTTCAAGTCCTCGTTCCAGGTCGAACAACGGGTCAGAATACAGGCTAAGCGGAGCACCAGGAACTGCCCTTCTTTTCCCACCGGTCCCTGAGTACGCCCTCTCCAGAGCCCTGAAAAGTTCCCCTTTTTTCAGAGGTTTTGAAAGATAATCATTCATCCCTGCTTCAATGCACTTTTTTCGATCTTCCTTCATAGCACGGGCCGTCAGGGCAATTATAGGGATGTCATGCCGTTTCACAGAGGAGGACCTGTCCCTTATCCTCCGACTTGCCTCAAGTCCGTCCATCAAGGGCATCTGCACATCCATCAACACAACATCAAAATCTTGCTTTGAAAGAATGGCCAGTGCTTCCTCCCCATTTCCGGCAAGAGTCACCCTGTGTCCTTTCTTTTCAAGGAGCGTAAAAACAAGCTTCTGGTTGATAAGATGGTCATCAGCAAGAAGTATGTTTAACCCTATCCCACAGGGTCCTTTATTCTCAGATTCTATTTCCAGGCTTTCAGCCTTTTCACCCAAATGTACCTCACCGATCTTTTTTCCCATATCCTTCTCAAGAGACGGGTTTTCTTCGATACTCAAGGCATGATATGCTCTCGATTCAATCTCAGTTCCCGCCCCGCTTCCTATCTCCGTTCTCGTCCCGGCCACTCTTTTCACTTTTATCTTGAAATAGAAAGTGCTCCCTTTCCCGACTTCACTCTCAACCCGGATCTGGCCGCCCATAAGTTCCACAAGCTGGGAAGAAATTGCGAGCCCCAGGCCGGTTCCGCCGTACTTCCTTGTGATAGAGGCATCAGCCTGGGTAAAGGCATCGAATATCCTGTCAAGGTTTTCCGGGGGAATGCCTATACCCGTGTCCTGAATCTTGAAAAGGAGGTTTATTTCCCCGTTTATTTCCGGCTCTCCAGTTTCCGGCTCTCCAGTTTCCGGCTCTCCATTTGCGTCTGAATTCCCGCCTTTGCAGGGTTCCACTGAAAGTATTACCTTTCCTTCTTCCGTGAACTTGACCGCATTGCCAATGAGGTTGAAAAGGACCTGTTTCAGCCTTATAGGGTCCCCGATGATGAGATCTGGCACATCAGCCCCAACTTCTGCGATTAGTTCTATGTCACTGGAATCTGCACGAGGACCCATTACATTCATTATCTGGGAAATTGAACTCCTCAGGTCGAAACCGATGAGCTCAAGCTCCAGTTTGTCCTGCTCGATCCTGGAAAAATCAAGGATGTCGTCAATTATGGAAAGCAGTGATTCCGAAGAGAGATGAGCAAGCCTGAGGTATTCCCTCTGTTCCTCATTCAGGTCGGTTTCCTCCAGAAGTTCCAGCATTCCCATAACCGCATTCATGGGAGTGCGGATCTCATGGCTCATATTTGCCAGGAATTCTCCTTTGGCCCGGTTTGCAGCTTCGGCTTCTTCCCTGGCTTTGTGAAACTGCTCTTCCATCCGTTTCCGCTCGGTGATATCCAGGATGGTTCCGAACATTAGTAAAGGAATTCCTGTTTCATCCCGGATAAGCTCTCCCCTGTCATGGACATGCAGTATTGAACCGTCTGGTCTAACAATGCGGTATTCGACATTAAAAGGACAGCCATCTTCCTGCAACATACGCACCGTTTCAAGAACAGTGTCCAGGTCTTCGGGATGAATCTTCGAAACGATATCTTCAATTGACAGCTTTTCACCGGGTATGCAGCCCCAGATAGCCCCCAGCTCCTCTGACCAGGAGACTTCACCGGTCTGAATATTCACGGAGTAATTCCCCAGATGTGCCATCGCCTGAGCCCTGGAGAGGTCTGCCTCACTTTTCCTCAGGACCTCTTCAGCAACTTTGCGCTCCGTAATATCCTGTGTTGTGCCGATTAAACGCAGCAGCTCACCCTTTGAATTCCGGTAGGCATGGCCTTTAACTGCAAAGCGGCGGATAGTACCGTCAAGCCTGATAACTCCATGTTCGATTTCATAATCGTCAGTCTTTCCCTCCACAACCTCCTGTATTGCTTCCTGCATTTTTTTCTGGTCTTCGGGGGGCATAATTTTATCGCTGAGCTCCATTAAACCATCATGTGTCTGTTCGAATTCCTCCCCCTTTATGCCCACCAGCCGAAACATGCGTTCGTCCCAGGTAAGCCTGTTGCTGGCAACGTCCCAGTCCCATGTACCCATCCCGGTAGCCTCAAGCGCCAGGTCGAGACGCTGTTTTGCCAGCGAAAGCTCTTCAGTTTTTTTATTCAATTCATTCTCTGCCCGCTTACGCTCGGTGATGTCAAAACACGTGCCCATAAGCCCGATGGGCTTGCCATCATCGTCCCTGATCAAACTTAACGAAACATGTGCATCGAATAAGGTCCCGTCCTTTCTTCTGGCCACGAGTTCCCCGGTCCACTCTCCTTTTTCCTGGCATTCCTTTCCTGCCTCCAGGATCTCCGAGGGAGGGTACCAGAACTCAGAGGAGTGCCTCCCCAGAAGTTCTTCTTTCCGGTACCCCCACATTTTGGGAACGACCGGGTTCACATAGTTCAAATTTCCCGAATAATCCGTGGTGATGAGGGCAATAGTTGAGGATTCGGCTGCCCAGCTGAGAAGTTTCAGTTTTTCCTGCAACTGCAACTCTTCCTGAGCTGTAATTACCTCCTCTTCGGCCCCCTCCTTTTCAGTGATATCCCCGATTTCACTCATAGTCCAATATCACCATATTCTCAAAACAGCATAACTATTTTTTCAGGACAGGATTATACCATATTATATGTAAGAAAAAATCTGCAAAATATAAATTAATAGTTGTTATATATAAACCTGTTCAAATATTTTAACAGTTGCGAGAGGTATGAATAATTTTGAACTCAAAAAAGAATAAATCAGGATACGAATAAAATTGGACTCAAGATGGGAATAAAGAATCAGACGTACAAATCTGAGTGATCAGGGTGAATGTTCTTCAAAGATCCCTGAAAAAAGAAAATTTGGACCGAATTGAAGTAAATGTCCCGATTCAGTCCACCAGCGTGAAGTACATTCTCCTGTTGCTCTTCCCCTTGTTCTGAAGCTTCTCAATCCTTATCCCCTTGATTTCTCCAGTATTCTTCAGGTGGGTCCCGCCGCAGGCTTCAATTGTGATTCCCTCAATCTCTACAAGGCGGATTTCCTTGATGTCCTCGGAAAAGCCCTTTGCCAGGGTTGTGAGCCTGGAAAGTTTCTCTTCAGCCTCCTCCCGGCTGACCAGGTAGAAGTTGACCGGGTGCTTTTCTGCTATCACGTCATTGGCAATTTTCTCATATTCGGCAAACTTGTCCCTGTCGAAAGCTTCGAGGCTGAAGTCCACCCGGCTCTTATCAAGGCCCAACTGGTTCCCGGTGATCTGGGCTCCTGCCTCCTTTTCTATCACGTTTGCAACCACGTGGGTCGCGGTGTGCATACGCATGTGCCGGTAGCGGCGCTCCCAGCCTATAATGCCTTTGACTTTGTCTCCTAGCTTGAGGATAGGGGCGGCTTCATCGGCAGTTGCCACTTCGTGGCTGATATCGTCACCGAATTTTCCAACATAGACAACCTCAAAAACGGCGCCGTCCTCTTCCCGGACAAGTTTACCGGTATCGTTAGGCTGCCCCCCGCTCTCGGGGTAAAAAGCGGTGCGGTCCAGAACAACGTACTTGCCGTCGGTAACTTTTTCCACGGTGGCTTCGAATTCTTTCAGGTAGCAGTCAAGGTAGTAGAGCGCTTCAGTCATGGATAAACCTCTATTTTTAAAAAGTCCGGTACTTAAAGTCTTGACATTCAAAACTGCTTACAGATTCAAAAATATAGTTAGCAGGTAACTAAATATTCCTTTAAAAGAGTTTCCAAATCATCCGGCGAAGCTCTGGCAATCTACCAATCATCACTTACCAATCATCACTTACCAATCATCACTTACCAATCATCACTTACCAATCATCAC
>JAENYU010000021.1:0-18099 GCA_016841625.1 Methanobacteriota archaeon | reverse complement strand
TACCAATCATCACTTACCAATCATCACTTACCAATCATCACTTACCAATCATCACTTACCAATCATTTCATCTCTTTTTCAGGTACACTGCCCCTGCAAGCAGCAGGACGATTGAGGCTACCATGCCCGGAGCCGGGGTCTCCATGCCCTTTTCCGGACCATTCTCCGGGGTTTCACGGGTAATCCGGATCTCCGATGTGTTATCAGATCCGAGTTCAGGTTCCGGGTTTTCCCCGGTTTCATCGGAAGAGACGGAAGCGTGCAAAGTATCAACGTCCATTTCCTGCCCGGTTATCGCAAAGGGAGAAAAGCCGGGAGTCTTTGATTCAAAGTAGAAGAACTCCACGTCTTCCCCGCATATTTCCGTCTGCAGTCCGGCCCAGCTTTCGTTTGCGTACCTGTACAGAAGAACTGAATCCGGGTCAATCCCATTTTCCGGGAACCAGCTCTTTTCCACCCTGAAGTTTAAAAGCGCATTTTCGATGTTCCGGGGAGTTGCAAAGCCTTCGTTGCCGACCCAGATATTTATGTGCCTGTAGACTTTACATTCCGGCAGGCTTGAGACCAGTACTGACCGGTTCTTTAGCATCTCCACGATAGTTGTGGTTTTCCCTGCGCTCTTTTGCGGATCAAATTCCACAGAAATGACGGGCGTTGCATTTCTGGTGAAATCAAACCGTACGTGATTGCCGTTTGTTATGAACTTCTGTGAAAGTTCCCTGCTTTCGACGTTGCTGGCAGGCTCAGGGGAACCACCTCCCCCTCCACCACCACTTCCACCACTTCTGCCGCTTCCGCCACTTCCGCCACTTTCGTCACCAATTCCACTTTCCCCGGAGCTGTTATTGAGGTTCCGGGAAGCAGTGACTGCAAAGGAGGAAAAAACCGGGGTCTCGGCTTTGAAATAAAGGTAGCTTTCGTCTTCCCTTTCTTTTGTTACATCCAGGAGCTTCCAGGTACCGTTGTGATAGCGCTGGAGGCTGATGGAAGCCGGGTTGATGTTATTTTCAGCGACCCAGGACCTGAGCACCCTGAACGCGATTGTCCGGTTCAGGAGATTTTCCGAGCTTGAAACACTGCTGTTGTCAAACCCGAGGTTCAGGCAGCTGTATACAGAGTCCCCTGAAGGAGTTTCCTGGACCGCCGAAGAGATTCCGGAAAGAAACTCCAACCTGGCACTCACATTGCCAATGGCTTCCGGGGAATAGAAAGATACGCAGTATACACTGTATTCCCCTGGCCGGGACTCGGTCACCCCCCCGGCTGTGAAATCGAAGGATACGGAAGAGTTTTTACCGACATCAAGAGGAGCCGAAACAAAGATACGGTCGATACTGTCCCTTTCTTCCTCCGTCGGAAAAACAGTCCAGTCCCAGCTTTGCTGCAGGGTTTCCGAACCGTTTTCCGCAAGCACCGTGACATTGTACCCGGCAATGAAAGGAGTGACCGGATCACTTTCCCCTATACTTTCCAGGACTTCGCTGGTGTTGACGGTGAGCTTTGCGGAAGCTTCGGAAGCATTTGCCTGCACAGGCAGGCTATTTAGCATCCAGCTGAAATTGCAGGCCCTTGTAGAGTGGATTTCGAATTCCAGGACATCCCCTTCAATGGAGACAGGAGCTTCTCCCGGAACCGCACTTCCAAGCGCAAAGGACAGGGTATACGCTGAAAGGCGCTCCATAAGGGGATAGGGGTCACTGCCGTAGGGGATATCCCCGATTCCGTTTCCGTCGAAATCAGCCCCTCCGTAATCCGAATAGAAGTTACCAAGCCGGCTGCTATAAACTCCTCCTTTGAAAAGATAGGGCAGCTCCGAGGAAGTATTCCAGAAATTAGAGAGCCCGTCTTCTACGTCAGATTCATTGAGGGGTTCATTGAGAGATTCATTAATGTTGTAATCGTTCTCAAATTCGTTTTCGTGGATTCGGTTCAGGAAAGAAGCCGCAAGCCTCAGCCCTTCAGTATTATTTGAAATATTGTTTCCTGCAAGCGTATTGTTGAATGACCCTTCAAGCCAGACTCCGGGGGCGCAGTCCGAAATCATACTGTCGGAAAGGGTGCAGTTCCGGACGCTTTCAAGATACACACCGCAGTTCTGGCCCGAACCTTTAATTCCAAGCCCGCTGATACGGGATGCGTTTCCGTGCACACGGAAGACCGGTTTTTCGGGATCTGCGCTTTCGATTACGGTGTCTTCGGGGTTTCCGGAAACCGAGCAGATCGTCAGGTTCCGGGGGACATCCACATTTTCCACATACGTACCCGGGTACACGAGGACGGTATCCCCGGGTTTGCTGCTGTTTACGGCATCCGAAATAGAAAGGAAATCTCCGCCCCCGCTGGCGTTCACGGCAAAGGTCCCGGGCTCTGCAGCTGCCTGCTCATACATCCGGAGAGCATCAGCCCGGCCATGCCCGAACACGGGATCGTAGCCGGGGGTCCCGGAGTCAACGGCTGAAGAGTAGAGCAAGTTCCTGATATCTGCGGCTGACTTCTCCGGAAAAGCGCTCCAGACAAGGCCCGCAATGGCTGCAACATGAGGGGCAGACGCACTTGTCCCATAAAAAGAAGCAGAATCCCCATTGGGATGCCCGAACCCCCCAGCTCCTGTAATGCTCACCCTGTCGACCCCGACGATATCTGTCTTCAAACGGGTTTCAGGGGAAGGATAGGAAATGGTAACCGGCCCTCTGGAAGAGAAATGCTCAATGTCATCATACCCCGGGTCGTCGGCAGCTATCGCCCCCACAGCCACGGCTTCCGGGACCGCAGGGTGCCCGAAGATAGAGTCTTCGGCTACCAGGTAGCTGGGGTCTATATCGCTGACGTAGAAAATGTAGAGTTCCAGTTCCCTGGTTTCCCCGGACTTTTTCATGACCCGGACCGAAGCATTCAGGGTCGTTCTCCCGTCGTTGCTGTACAGGATATATTCCAGGGGCAGGTCATTTCCATCCTGGGCATCGATGCTGGCCATAATTATTTCGGAACTGTCTTCAGCTACCAGGTATAGGTCATAGTCATTGCCCGAATGCCCCCAGCGGTCATCCCATTCAAGAAAAACCCAGACATCTTCGGAAAGGGAGATGTTGAGCCGCAGGTTCTTTACTTCCCCCCGGCCCTCGCTAAAATCGTGCCAGCCGCCCCCGGCATCGTAAAACATCCCCTGGTAATGGCTGTTTGCAGCATTCCCTGCCGCACTTACGTAGAGGATTTCATGGTTTTTTATGACCTCTGCCACATGAGACGCCACGACCCCGTCTTCAAAATAAGGTTCCTCGAGCCACCCGATGTCGTCGCAGACAACCTTGCACCCCGCATCGACCAGGGCATCGATGGCGGCGTTGAATTCGTACCTGGAATTTCCGCAGTCGTGGAAATAAAGCTCTGCTCCAGGGGCTATGTCGTGGACGATTTCAAGCATGGCCGTACCTTCATCTTCACCCTCCGCTTCCCCCACTGCGTTTCTCAAAACAGTCACGTTATCAGGGAGATCTCCGGAAGCCACGGCATCCGCAAGGCTGTCAACTCCATCCGAAATGATCCCGATTTTAATGCCTGCCCCGCTTACCCCGTGGAGGTCCCTGAGCATGGAGGAATTAAGGATCGAATCCCCTTCAGTGGAAACACTCCCGCTCCTGGTTACCGGGGGTATGACCGTCCTTACCCCTGTTACCTCCGGCAGGGAAGCTAGCGTTTCAAGAGCATTCACCGGGACCCAGACCGCTGCGACCTTATTGGCCTCGTCCCACGTTTCAAGCTCGCAGTAAGGGTCAAGCACATGGGGGCTTGCGGAAGCTTCCAAGTATACATAGACGTGAACCTTTTCCCCCGCCTCCCCTGACCCCATCCCTGAACTCGCCTCAGAATTTACAAACAGTTCCGAAGAAGAAAAAGGAGAAGAAGAAGAAGAAGAAGAAGAAGAAGAAGAAGAAGAAGAAGAAGAAGAAGAAACTGCAGGTCTCAACTGCCCGAATCTTGCCATTCTACCCCTGAAAGCTTCAGGCGTCTCCCCGGAAGGCAGGTAGCGTTCATCACTCAGCCGCAGCAGGTCGGTGGAGATTTTTTTCCGGGCAGGGCTTAAAGTCTCTTTAGAAAAACCCTCTTTAGAAAAAAAACCCACCAATGAGGATTCCTCCACAGTTTTTTCCAGGGCTTCTTCCGGAGATACCCCGGGACTTCGATTCGCTTCAGGACTCCCATTCTGAATTACTTCAACCGCATTGGCAGTTTGCAGTTCGAAAAAACCCGCTTCCAGGCCCAGGGCTCCCGACAGTAAAACAAGCATCAAAAAGATGGGGATAGGGGTCCGGGACATTTTTTTGTTCATGGTAACCAGTAAATAAAGGCTTCAATCGGCTTTTCCGGGCTGCCTTTATTGAGCCAGAGGAAAAGGATTTCTTCACGATTCATATTCAACACAGAAAGATGGCTGGTTTTAACAACCAATATGAAAATAATCAACAATTAGTATAGCAGAAAAATAAGTCAGAAAAAAAGTAGCTGAACAGTTACGAAAGTTCATACGAAAAAAATTAATGTGTTAGCCGCAATTTGACACTGCTGTCGATTACGGCAACATTCTTCACGAGCTCTTCTTTCCGGAACTCCAGTTCTTCTTTTAAAACGGTAAGCTTTTTTTCGGAATTTTCGATTTCCTCTTTAAGGAGCCTGGCCCTGTCCTGAAGCTCTGCCTCTTTATGTTCCAGTTCCGCAAGTTTTCCCGTGTCCAGCCTGGAAAGCTCCTTCTTCTTTTCCTCAAGAACCTGCACGGCTTCAAGGTATTCCTTTTTCCTTAGCTCAAGCCCGGATTCGGCTGCTTTTGCCTGGGCAAGGGCTTTTTCCTTTTTGGGGCTTTTCAGGTCCAGAGCGTTGTCTTCAAGGATTTTTTGCAGCTCCCGGAAAAAAGCCGGATCTGCAGCTGTCGGGTCGACAAGGCAGATTTCCACCTGTTGCTTTACTTCGGGCTTCAGGGTATACCTCCCGGTCTCGTGCAGTTTTTTGAGCCTTGAGAGGTTGTTCGAAAGGGGGAGGACAAGGGAAGTCAGCCCTGATTCAGCTTTTTTAACCAGGCCTTCGGCAGCTGCAACTTCTTTTTGCAGGTTCTGGTAACTTTGCCATGTTTCTCCCTTCCTGAATTCTTCAAGGGCCTGTCCAACCCCAACAATTTCACTTTCCAGAGCCTGGATTTTTTTCCTTTTTAATTCAATCCCCTTTTCTTCGGATTCTACCGAGGACGATAAATCCTTAATTTCCTTTATGTTCGCAAAAGCTGCCTCGGTAGCTTCCAGTTCTTTTTTATGCCCTTCAAGCACCCCCTGCAGAGCTTTAAGGACCTGTCCCAGCCTGGCAAGGCTATCAGTAACTTCTTTCGATTCCGGGGGGAAAACAACCCTGGTATAACGGAAGCTCCTGCTCATATTCTCCAGGCAGCTGTCCAGGCTCTGCATAGCTTTTCCCTGGAAATCGCTGAGGGTCCGGACATCGGCAGCCCCGGGGACGCGGATTTTATCCAGCAGGATCCCCACCTGCTTCATCATGTTCTCCCGGTTGCTCTTTGCCCTCTTTACTGCCCGGACATCAAAGTCCCCCATGGCCTGTGCTTCGGCAAGCCTGGCATTGCACTCCCTTATATCAGCAAGGGAAGCTTCAATGTCCCGGAAAATCCCGGAAGCTTCAGTTTCTATTTCCGAGGAAAGTTTAAGAAAGCGAGCGTCCAGCCATGACGGGAGTTCCTCGAAACCGAGTTCCGTTGAAACTACTTCTGCAGGAGAACTTTCATTTTTTCCGAAGATCTTTTTGATCCACTTCAATTCGAGCCTTCCATAAAAATTGATAAGTATTTGATAAGTATCTGAATCCATAGGAATTTGAATCCATAGGAATTTGAATCCATAGGAATTTGAATCGTGAACTTTTCCGTTCTTATCTGTGTTATAGCTTTTTCTATGAAACAGTATCTTCGAATCACTTTGAGAACTTTTGTAAACACTAACTAAAATAAACTAACTTATTTATTATTTTAGTATGGATTATTTAATGTTATGAAAAACTCCGAGTAATTAACCCCAGTTTTTTAAGATTTGGCATTTTTCTGGAATGACAGGTTTGGAGGAGGACAAGCTTGGAGAAGCAGACTGACAGGTAGAAGCGGGCAGAGGAGAACCAACAAAAATTTAGCAGGTAAATCCCCGGAATAAGGATACTTATAGTATCAGGTGTATAATTTTAATATCTAAAAATATAATATTACTCAAACATTAATTTAAATAATTTAAAAAGAAAAACTAAGTCACTAAAAAGTAAGATTAAGATAATGTACAGGTTTCCGGTCCCTGTCCCGACCGGAAATACAAATGGGGGTATAAAATGGCTGGGATAATGGAACAGGCTATACCTTATACAGATTTGACAGTATCCACGCTAGTTTTTGCAATTATTGTCCTGATAGCAGGGTTTGTGATCGCAAAGTTTCTTGTATCGATGTTCAGGAGTGGGATTAAAAGCACAAAGCTTCCGGAGCTTGTTGTAGAATTCCTTGCCCGTTTCTTGAGCATCCTGCTCTACATCATAGTGGTATTCGCATTCCTGGGGACGCTTGGCTATGACGTAAACGGCTTTGTCATCGGTCTTTCGGCTGTAGTGGGGCTGGTCCTGGGCTTCGGCTTGCAGGACACTCTCACGAACCTGACGGCAGGGGTCTGGATTGCTGCCCTTCGCCCGATAGATATGGGTGAATACGTGAGCGTGAACGGGGAGAGCGGGACAGTAAAGGCTGTCGGAATCATGGCAACCGAACTCCTGACTCCTGACAACCAGTTCATAACGATCCCGAACAAGCTCATCTGGGGAAGCCCGATTGTAAATTCAACCCGTATGCCAACCCGGAGGGTTTCGGTGGATGTGGGGATCAGCTATTCCTCAGACCTGGAAAAGGCTATCCGGGTAGCTCTTGAACTTATGAAAGGACACTCCCTGGTCCTTACCGAACCCGAACCCGCAGTTATCACCACGGAACTTGCCGATTCCTCGGTGAACCTTCAGCTCAGGGCCTGGACAAACACAGGGAACTTCTTGACCGTCAAGAACGAACTGACAGCAGGCATCTTTGAGGCGTACAAGAAAGAAGGAATCGAAATTCCGTTCCCTCAACTAGACGTACACATGGAAAAAGCCTGAAAAAGCCTGAAAAAGCCTGAAAAAGCCTGAAAAGCCTGAAAAGCCTGAAAAGCCCCGGGAATGAACAGCTTTCGGGTGGGAGGCAGAATACGTGAAGTCTGGACGGAACAGGTTCCAGAAAGTAAGCAAAGTGAACCGGAAACCCCGTCTGTTAATCAAATTGCGTGCGGCCACCCCACCCTAAAAAAGCTGTCCTGAAATTACTACCATAATAATCGAATTCCTTTTTTTTCGATTTAAAGGCTTTAGATGCCTTATTTACATGTTTTTGCCCTGAAATTGAATTGTCGGACAGCCTCGTTAGACGAAGGTTTTAGGTAGGGGAGTGGATCTGCAAGATCCGTATTTCCAAACTCCTTATTATCCGGATGGTTTCAGCAGGTCACATGGAACATTGCGGCAATCTTGCCTTCGAGCTCGTTCCAGCGCTCAATTGCCCAGGGAGTCGGAAGAAGTTCGATCGAACAGCGCTTTTTCCTGAAAAATGCCTCGGCTTCGTCCGAAAGTTCCACAAAACCTGTCTGTCCGGTCCCCATAATTATTTTCTCCGTCCCCTCTTCATAAATGTGCTCGGCTTCCTCAAGCGAGATTTTGTGAGAGGTCCCGTAAAGGGCTTTTGAGAGCTTTTTCTTTCTCTTTTCCACCCGGCCGTCCAGACGGATCAGGATATCGTGCTCAAAAGTTTTTCCTTCGACCATTATCGAACCGAAACTCGTGGAATCAATTTTTGGTTTCATAATCTACTACCCCTCTGTGAATCAGAAAATTCTCCACCTTCTCATAAACCAGTAAGAAGTATACGGCGGCATAATATATGGGAATACCCGGTAGTGTGAAAAATGACAGTATCAGTAATGTACTTCAGTGCAAAAGAAGTGAACTGCCCCTCCCTCTCTCCTTCGGCTGTCGAGGGAGGGGACTTCCCGCCTGCGGAGATAAAACCTATATTCCTTATTATCAAAAACAATTTTCAGGAACTTGAGTCTGCAACTCCTTTCCCGTAAAAAGCTTCAAGCCGTGACTTTTCTTTTTTTGCTTTTTCCATCCCTTCTTCCACAGCTCCCCTAATGGTATATCCGGCCTTGTGCAGGATGGTATCCCCGATCTGGGGGTCTTTATCCATGCTGGCGGTGCAGGGATAGGAGTGGTGAGCACCTGAAATGGTTTCCTTATAGTCGGAAATTTCGGTCCAGCTGAGCTTCCTTGCCACGAACCAGGTAGAACCACAGGGAGCATCCCTGAGCACCCCCGCCCCGATAAACCTCTTTCCGTCGGGGCTCAGTTCGATCCTGAGCACGGGCTTTCCGAAACCCATGTCCACAAAAGCATCAATCAGAGGTTTTCCGGTCTTTTCAAGGGAGCAGAAAGGTTTTGGCCCCTCGAACTCCACACCCATGTCTTCGAGCTCCTTCCTGAGCTGTTCAAGCACTCCCGCAGGAGTGGCCTTCGAGTCTTCGGAAGGTGCGATTACGGCTTTTGCTCCGGTCTTTTTCACCACTTCAGGCAGGGCCATCAGGAGGTCGGCGTGGATCCCGATCGCAAGAATCAGGTCGCATTCCGGCAGCTTCTGAGGAAGATACTGCTCGGGCTCCTCGATAAAGGGAGGGAGGTCAGTGGGAAACTCGTGGATCCCCACAATCATCCCTGCATAGGACTTCCTAACCTGCCTGCAGTGGTCACAGAGTTCCCCGCAGGACACACAGAAATCCCCGGGATTTATCAGATTCATGATCACTTTTCTTCCGAGTTCACCTGAGTAAAGTACAAGAATTCGCATGTTTCAACCCCTCTTAAGGTTCTTCTAAAATCCATTTTTCCCGCAGTAAATCCGCACTTCTTTTGCTTTTCGAAATGAAGAAAAAAATCCACAAAAGGAAAATCCGTTTTTTCTGCGAGGACTGCTCAATTAGATTACACATTGAAAGGTTTGATTGGGCGGTTTGATTAAGCCGTTTGATTGAACTGTTTGATTTAACCGCTATACGGAAATGTTCGGCATTTTGTTCAGACAACAAATCATTTTCATCTTTCAAATAAACCTATTACATATTATTATTTGTTAGATCATATAAATAATGCCAGTTTCGAATTTGAAATCGGGATCCAAAAGAAAACCGGATATTTTCAACAATGATACGCAAAAAACGGAAAATGGGAAGCGGAATCAGAAAATAAAGAGAAACAAAGAAAAGAAAAACGAAAAAAAGAGAAAAGAAGAAAAGAGAAAAGAAGAAAAGAGAAAAGAAGAAAAGAGAAAAGAAAAAAAGAAAAACGAAGAAAAAATAAGCGGAAAAAGAAAAATTGAAGGAAAAAAGACCATTTTTCCTTTCATTCCCCGAGCTTGAGGGCTCCGTGGGGGCACATTTTGATGCACATCCCACACTGGATGCACTTTTTATCATCAACGCAGAGGCTCCAGTTCTCGTCAAAGGAATAGACTTTCATGGGGCAGACCGAGATGCAGGCTCCGCAATCCACACATTCCTCCTCATCGCGGGTAATGGGCTGGTCAAGCACGGCGACGACCGCTCCTTTGGATTCCAGCGCCTTCTTGATCCTGTTGAACTGGGAGTCTTTTACGTCGGCTATCAGTTCCCCGTAGGTCGAGTCTATGTTTGCGACCATGATATTCAGGAGGACATTGGTCTCGAGCATTGACTCGGCAATGATGGGATTATGGATCGTGTCGGTGGGGATGATGATTTTGATCTTCATGCTCAGTACCTCCTTGCGAAGAGCTTGCTTATGTTATCGCTTGTGATTATCCCAAGGACGCGCGTCTGGGTGTCGACCACGGGCATTGCCGAGACGCCGTTCCGGTCAAGCCTGCGGGCGGCCAGGTCCACGGGTTCGTTCGGGGCACAGGAAAGCACCTTTTTCGTCATGATGGTTTCAACGGAGTCGAAACGGTTTTCAGCAACAGCTTTGGAGATGTCCCAGGCGGTCACGAGACCCACAAGTTCGCCGCTGTCCGAGATAACTGCCACGTGGTTAAAGGAATTTTCCCATATCTTCTTTGCAGCGTCCCGGACTGTCTGGTCTTTCTTGATGGTAACGATAAAGTCCGACATGACGTCTTTTACCAGCGGGACTGCCTGGGTCTGTTTCATGGGCTTGACCTTTCTGTCCCTGGGTAGCCCTTCCACAGGCATGCTCAAGAAGAATTTTCCGTTATTGACCCATTCCTTCAGTTCGTTGGCAATCTTCCGCGCGTTCTTGAAACTGGACATCGAAGAGGTAGGGACTTCCTTGCCCTGGATTTCCACCGAACCCGAACGGAGTTCGGCATAGTTTGCTTCCCGGATAAGGGGTTTGTCCCGGCTGCCTGCCCCGTAGTCAAGTATCTCGGTCACAAGGTCCGAATCACGCACGGCAGTTGATGCTGCTAGCTTTTCATTGAGAATGGGAATAGGGATTCCAATTCCCATGTAGAGGGTAGCCCCGTACCCGGTAAAAGAGGCAGCTCGCACATAGTCCGGGCTCATATCCTTCAGGTTTCCCCGCAGCATAAGTGTCCCGAAGCCGTTGTTAGGAGAGTGCTGGGTCCCGTTTCCTATAACATAACCCTGGGCTCCTCCCATGAAGATCCTGGTGCCTATACCGATGGTCTGGTATTCGGGGTCATTGGAAAGGGGAGAGAGCACACCAGCCCCGGAGTAGGTCACGTTTCCAAACTTGGGGAGGAGTTCTCCCATGTAAGTGTGAAGAATCCGCTTTGAGCTGTTTGTGGCAGCCGCATATTTCTGGTAGGCGTTCCGGGGGTTAAGGAGGAAAGCCTCGTTTAAGTCTTCGAGAGTGATGGAGGTGTCAAGGACTTTTCTGGGATAGCAGTCTGTCCCGTAAGAGGTGGCATGCACATTGATTTCCTTTCCCCTTAGGAGGTCTTCGATGACATGGGCCCCGCCGTACTGGATCCCCCTGACGTCCGAGTTCTGGGCTGCCCCGAGATAAGCATCCACGGCTGCAACCCCGCTGTATGCCTCCACGTCGTTGAACCAGATTTTCTGAATTTTGATAGGAGGTTCGGAATGACCCAGGTTCAGCATCAGGCCAGAAGAACACATTGCTCCGAATGTGCCTGTGGTTACCACATCCACTTCCTTTGCCGCACCTTCCGCGCCAAGTTCTTCCACAATTCCGACCATTTCCTCGGCTGTGACGACATTGACGCTTCCGTCCTCAATTTTTGTATTTATCTCTTGAACCGATTTTTCAACCATGCAAGTATCCTCATTTTACAAATCTATCTGAATCGTAATAATTACGGGATTATATATTACTTGTGATAATCCATGGGACGACAACTCTTTCAGGAGAGATGCTTCTGCTCCCGGTAAAGCCGGGCTGCAATCATAGTTTTAAATTCTGTCACTGAATTCAATAAGTTTTAGTTATTTTTTTATGCCCTATATATTACTTATGGTAATCAAGCACTTATTCTGAAAAGTATCTCTTACTGAAAGACGAGTAGAAATCTTCAAAAAATCTTACCTTAATATTTTGTGTCCAATCAATATACACAAAAGTATAGACCATTATTTTTACACATTTCAAATAACTTAATATTATGTCATAGATTTTGAAGGTCCGATCACCCGATATGCTTATATCTCTTGATCAGGAGGTCAATGGGAAGGAAATCTAACCCCTTTTTTCAGTAAATTTCTTATGTTTTCAGGCTATTTACCCGACTCATACTAAAATAAGGTGATCTGTTGACGCGCATACTTGCTACCGGAACCTTTGACATCCTCCATCCCGGGCATGTTTACTTCTTAAGCCAGGCCAGGGCGCTGGGAGATGAGCTTTATGTCATTGTGGCCCGGGACTCCAACGTGACCCACAAGCCAAAACCGATCGTGCCCGAGGAACAGAGGCTGGAAATGGTGAACGCCCTCGGGACAGTGGACAGAGCCCTCCTGGGCAGCGAAAACGATATGTTCGAACCCCTGAAGGAAATAAAACCCGACATCATTGCCCTTGGCTATGACCAGCGCTTCGATGCCGAAGTCCTCGAACAGGAACTTAAAAAACGGGGGTTTCCTGCAAAAGTTCAGAGGGTAGCTTTTTCCAGGAAATGTCCCCTCTGCAGCACCGGAGTAATCATAAAAGAGGTCCTTAAACGGTATGGGTAAAAGAACCCCTGCCGTTCGAACACCCGGATTGAAAAGACCTGAAAGAAACTGTTTTCCGGGCTTCTTTTTTTAAAAAATTCAGTAAAACCATTAAAGGTAGAACCATTAAGGTAAAAACTCTGGAAGACCTCCAGACAGATAGGACTTCCAGGCAAATAAGACCTTCAGATAGAACCTTCAGGCAAATACTTTCTCCATCCTTTCGAGAGCTTCACTGATCCGGTCAACGGAAGTTGCATAAGAAATCCGGATGAAGTTTTCCCCGGAAGGCCCAAAGGCAATTCCCGGAGTTACAGCCACATGGGCTTCTTTTAAGAGCCTTTCTGCCACTTCGTTCCCGCTTCCGAATTCACTCACGTCGGCAAAGGCATAGAAAGCCCCTTCGGGTTTTTTGCATTTGAAGCCGAGCATGTTCAGGCCATCTGTCAGTATGTCACGGCGCATTCTGAAGCGGTCCACCATTTCCGTAACCTTGTCCTGGGGTCCCTGTAGGGCTTCAAGCCCTCCGTACTGGACAAAAGTGGTAGCACTGCTCACGGAATGGGACTGGATCTTCTGGAGAAGCTTTAAAATCTCCGGCGGGGCAGTAAGGTAGCCGAGCCTCCAGCCTGTCATTGCATAGGCCTTGGAAAAGCCATTTACCGTGATGGTCCTGTCCTGCATGCCCTCAAGGCTGCCAATGCTGATGTGCTCGCGGTCGTAGATGATTTTCTCATAGATCTCATCTGAAACAACCAGAAGGTCGTGGTCAATGGCGAGGTCGGCAATACACTTCAGGGTTTTCTTTCCGAAAACTCCACCGGTAGGGTTTCCCGGGGTATTTGCCACAATAAGCTTTGTTTTGTCGGTAATGTACTCGGAAAAATCATCCGGGATGAAACCTTTTTCAGGAGTTGTGGGGACCCAAACCGTGTCCGCTCCGGCGAAGCGGATGCAAGCGTCATAGGTTACCCAGGCGGGGTCAAAGAGGAGAGCCTGGTCTCCGTCGGCAAGAACCCCCATCATAATCTCGAAAATCGCCTGCTTTGCCCCGGGGGTTACGAGTACGTCTGCCTCAGTTACATCGAGTTTGTTTTCCGTCCTCAGCTTTTCGGCAATGGCGGTCCGGAGTTCCGGGATGCCCGCAGAAGGGGCATAGTGGGTCATGCCTTCGTACATGGCCTTTGCCGCAGCATCGCAAATATTTTTAGGAGTGTCGAAATCCGGCTCGCCCAGGCTGAAATTAATGACGTCTACTCCACCTTTTGTCATCCGGTTTGCAATATTGGAGATCCTGATCGTTGCGGATTCTTCTACACGCTTGAGCCTTGCTGAAGTCATGGGAATGTTCCTTGTATTTTCCATTTTGCTATTTACGGCTTTGCCAGTATTTACAGCCGCCTGACCAGCTTCACGGCAGCTTCCACTGCTCGCTTTGCATAGTCCACGCGCTGATGGGCTTCCATTCGGGTCATGCCGGGCCCGGGAATCCCCAGGGTCACGGGTTTGTTAAACTCAAGGGAAAGGTCCATAATCTTCCTGGCCGCGTGCTGCAAAACAACCTCGTCGTGCTTGGTTTCCCCTTCAATAACTGATCCGATGGTGACCACTGCATCGATATCGTCCCTCTGGCAAAGTGACTTGATTGCAAGAGGCATGTCAAAGACCCCAGGCACGAGGATTGTCTCTTTAACGCTTGCCCCCAGGAATTCGGCGTGTTCTCTTCCAAGCAGTTCCATCTGATAAGTCAGATCCCTGTTAAATTCAGCTACCACAAATCCTAGGCTGATACTCATCTGTAAAGGTCTCCGGTCTTGTTTTTACCTGAAATTATTAATTGAGTCACATCCTCAAAGGACCCGCATCTTCAAAACCCTGCCTCTGGCCGGTGCCTGCTTCCCTGATCAGTTTATCAGGCTTGAAGAGCAGTTTTATCACGTTCAGGGCGTGTTCCCGGGTCCGCCTGTCCATCAGGAAGGAAAGTTCCTTATCGTCTTTTCCCTCATCTTCGTGGACGAAGACTTCAATGATATGGGTGTTGGTCATAAGCTGTGCCAGGATAAGGCCCTGGGAAGCTTCATGGGCGCAGACCTTGTCCTTTTCCCTGGCTCCGGGCATGCCAAGGGCCATGACGATGTCACAGCCTTCCTCTTCAATGAGTTTCTTGGCTGCAACAGGCAGGTCCTTGATCCCCGGCACGGTTACCCGCTTTATTTTCACGGAAACGTTCTTCTGGATCTCGTCGATTGCCGCGTGCCCCATGTCATAGCGCGCAAACGTAGTATCTGCAATTCCTATAGTGGGCATGTTTATCCCAATGGAAATTATGAGGTTATGGCGTTTGTTTTCTGGGTATTCCTGAAGGTTTATAGACTTTACCTTATGTGCCCGCCACTTCGCTTCAGAGTTTGTCGATAACCCTGTTTGCGGCTTCGACTCCTGCCCCGAAGCTATCCAGGTAACCCCTCTTCTTCAGCACGAGTTCCAGTTCCTGGAGGGTGGAAAGGATGTCCCTGGCGGTTGCGTTACCCATGCTGCCGATCCTGAAGATCTTGCCTTTGAGGTGTTCCTGCCCGCCTGCGATAATTATGCCCCGCTTTTTCATGTCTCCCTTGACATCTTCCCCGCCAATGCCCTCAGGGGCCTTCATGGCAGAGACCGTGTTGGAGTACTGGCTGTAATCGTTAAGCTGCGGGAGCATCTCAATGTTCATTGCACCAACGCCGGCCCTAACGGCTTCTGAAAGCACCCTGTGCCTGTTGATCCTGGCCTCCATGCCTTCTTCCTTTACGATGTGGAGAGCTTCCTGCATTGCATAGAAAAGGGGGATTGCCGGCGTGTAGGGAGTTTCGGTGCGGGCTTTATCCCCACTCTTTTTATATGCTTTAAGGTCATTGTAATAAGGTCTTTTCTTTACGTCATTCATGACTTCAAAAGCTTTTTCACTTACAGAGACCATTGCAAGACCGGGAGGAGCTGCAAGGCACTTCTGGGAACCCACGACTGCGATGTCAACGCCCCATTCATCCACCTTTACATCATCCCCGCCAAGGGAAGTTACGCCATCCATGATAAAGAGTGCGTCATGCTTTTTGGCAAGCTTGCCGATTTCCGCAGCCGGGTTAAGAATACCGGCGGAAGTTTCGTTATGGACGAGAGTTATTGCTTTTGCCCCGGCTTCGAGTTTTTCCTTGACCATTTCCAGGTCGACGGAAGTACCCCATTCGAATTCCAGGGGTACGAGATCCCCGTAGATGGCCGCAAGGTCTTTGAAACGCTGTCCGAATTTTCCGTTTTCGATGGCCACAATTTTGTCCCCGCTCCCAACCACGGAGCCCACAGCCGCCTCCATCCCTGCGGTACCCGAACCGCTGATGACAAAGATGTCGTTCTTTGTCTGGAAAACGTCGGCAAGGATTTCCCGGCAGTCGTCATAGATCGCCGCAAATTCCGCACTTCGGTGGTTGATCATCGGTTTTGACATGGCTCTCAGGACCCTGGGTGCAACAGGTACGGGGCCAGGCATCATGAGAAGGGTATCTTCCAGATCCATATATCCTATGCTCCAAAATTTTTAGAAATGTAAATTGATTCAGTTCAATTGAATTTTAATTTATTAGTGGATATTTAGCGGTAAATCAATTGTTCCCGTTAAGTTCAGTTCTAATTTCAATTCTAGTATATAATCGTGTGCTTTCCACTGCCATACTCTACTTAAATCCATTGTTTATCCATAAACAATCAGAGGAAGTCAGGGGCTCAACCGTGGAGGAGTCTCATGACGTCGTGTTTTGTCACAACTCCTACAACCTTACCCTTTTCGACAACCAGCACGGCAGGATTTCCTTCCAGGATATGGGAAACAACCGAGATCGAAACCCCGGGGGAAACTGCAGGGAAAGAGTCCTCCATCATATCCAGAACCTTCATCTGGGAGATGGACCTCTTTTTACTTTCAGCCATCAGTTTTACTATGAGGTCTTCCGAAATGCTTCCAACGGGGATGCCCTTATCCAGAACAGGGATCTGTGAAAAACCATGTGCATGCATGAGGCTTACCACATCTTCTACCGAATCCTCAGGAGAAACATGGATGACAGGGGAGTGCATAAGGTCCCTGATAATTATCTGCCTTTCCTTTTCAGCTTCATCAAAAGCTACGAGGATTTTCCTGACCGTCGAAAGCCTTGGGTCCACATCTCCCGATTCGATACGCGCTATGAGAGGCTGGCTTACTCCTGCCCTTTTCGCCAGGTCGCTCTGGGTAAGCCCGAGCTCATTCCTCCTTTTTTTAATATCTTCGGGTGTTGGAAGCTGCATACATATTACCGATAGTAATTAAGGTATTTAACGTGATTGGTTAACGTAATTTAAAGAGTTTGTATATAAGGGGAATTTATGGCAGGAGTTCAATTTCAGAGAAAAAATATAATAAAAATATTATTTGGGTGATAAGCATTTTCAAGATATTTTAAGACGAACAGCGACAAAAAGAGAAAGAAAACAAAAAGAGTGTAAAAATAGAGAAGGGTACAAAAACATAGGAGCGATTGATTCAATCTCGTAAAGGAAGGGGACAGCAGGAGCGTTCATTTCTGCCCCGTCGAAGATCTCCCGGATCCGCTTCTCGGATTTCTCGTAATACCTGGACATGATTTCCGGGCCGTTGATGGAGAGGTAGTGGGTGTCGGACTCGTTTGCTACCGCCTTTGCAAGCATGGACCTCCCGGTCTCCGTCAGCCAAATAAGACCCCGTTTCCAGCAATGAAGGATTTCAGATCTGGCTATGCACCTGAATATACACCCTCCGACTACCGTCTTCGCAAAACTTCGGCTGTACCTTCAGTTTCCCCTCGCACCTTCGGCCTTGCCTTCAGTTTTCCCTCGCCTTTACCTTCAGTTTCCCCTCACACCTTCAGCCTTACCTTCAGCTTCCCCTCAAACCGGTGACTGCGTCTTCAGTCGCTGACCTTCCGGGCTTCCTCGTCAAGCTGCTTGAGGTTGGTCGGGATCGGGTTTTCCTTGAGGAGCTTTGCAAAGTGCGCCAGGTTATGTACCATGTACCGCACCGTCCTGTTGGTATAGAGGTGCCGGTCCCCCCCTGCTTCTATGTAGCTCGGGCCCGGCCCGGCGTCACCCACCCAGTAGCAGTCAACATTCGGAGGTATGACGCAGCCCAGATGTGTCAGGTTAAAGAGTGTGTTTGCACAGACGTCATGTGCCCCGTCCTCGTTCCCGGTGACCATAACCCCTCCAACCTTGCCGTAGAGAGGGTACTGCCCTGTCACGGGATCCCCACCCGCATATGTCCCGTCAAGCCTTTCAAGGACCATCTGGCAGACAGAGGAACGCACCCCGAACCAGATGGGCGACGCAAGGACCAGAATATTACAGGCCTTTACTTTTTCAAGAATATGAGGCCATTCGTCCCCCCCTCCTTCATCGGATGAAACCCCAAAAGCTACCTTATGGTCGACAACCCTGATTACTTCGCTCTCCACCCCAAGCTCCCTGAAAAGGGCCACGGCTTTGTCAATGAGTGCCCTGGTATTGGAGATCTGAGGGGATTTTTTCAGAGTGCAGTTCAAAAAAAGTGCCTTAATAGCCATAATAATATGTTTTCGGACTGCCGTTATATATACGGGGTCGGACAATTGTTCAGAAACACTGTTTATGAAGCTCCCAACGCCTATTTTGACAGAACCCAGAAGATAAAAACGGAAAGCGGAAAAATGGGTAAGAAGGAGTGAACTACCCCACCTGCTTTCTGATGAAAGCGAGGAAGGGGCTTCCTGCTTCATATTCCGGA
>JAENYU010000057.1 GCA_016841625.1 Methanobacteriota archaeon | reverse complement strand
TCTTCTTCTTCTTCTTCTTCTTCTTCTTCTTCTTCTTCTTCTTCTTCTTCTTCTTGTTGTCTCCTGACCGGGTTATCCCCTTGACTGAGAACACACCCTCCGGTATGGGTAATCTTTGTTTTTCAAAAAGTTGGGTTTTTCTTTAACGGCCCTCTTCAAAACAGTGCCCAGCCGCTTCCTCCGCAGGCCCTGCAGATTTCGGTGCCCAGACACCCCGCTCCGCTGCAGAGTGGGCAGTTTCTTGCCGGTTGTGCAACCAGAACCGTACCACTTCCACCGCAGGCTTTACAGCTCCGGTCTTCCGTATGCTCTGCCCCTTTGCAAAGAGAGCATATTTCAGGAGCGTACTCGGTATCAATGTAGAGCATATTATCACCTGTAATGTTATAAAATCATAAAATTATAGATAACTCCGGTAATATACAATTATACTCATACAATTGTCAGGATGTTATCTCTTTAAAAGAAAGGCTTTTATATGCATTTTAGCTTTATGGGATAAAAGGGCTTTCATTCGACTTCAAATGAATAAAATTATAATCTGGTGGCCGGAGTCTCGACATTTTTCGGACTCAAGTCCCTCTCCTCTGCAATTTTTTATTATTTTGTACGTCTTGAATTATCATTCCCATTCCAGTAACCACTTCCAGAGTGGGATGTACCTGATTCCTTCATTTTCTTCTTCAGTATCTTTCGTAAGCAAGACGAGTTCTTTTACTGCCGGGCCGAATGTCTTTGCAAATCCCAGCAGGGCTTTTTCCTCCGCTGTTTCGGGCCTGTCTTTGTAGGATACGTTTATTGCGCAAAGGGACTCGTTATCCCTTCTTATGACGAACTTTACTTCTCCCCGACTGCCTTCCCAGTAAGATGGTTCATGCCCCTTGCGCTGGAGTTCCAGGAAGACAAGGTTTTCGGCAAGCTTTCCTTCTGACTCCGAGCTTATGAAGCTCGCGGCATTCCTGAGTCCGTTATCGATGCAGTATATTTTTTTGTTTTTTCTCCTTCCTGTTTTTCCGGAAGGGTTGAAGTGCCGGGCCTCAAAAAGGAGTTTTGCCTGCTCCGTATAGTAAATATATTCTTTCAGGGTGGAAAAATCCAATTTAAGTAACCTTCCGAGCTTCCTGTATGAGTAAGGTGCCGTGAAATTGGCCAGGAAGTGTTGGACAAGTTCCTGCAGCACCCTGGCATTCCGGACTTCACTCTGGAGGACAATGTCCCTGTACATGATACTGTCAAAGTATGCCAGCAGGTGTTCGGTTTTGAGAGCTTCGTCCTTTTCAAGGGCGACCTGGGAAAAGCCCCCTTCATGCAGGTAAGCTTTCAGCAGGTTCATGATCCTGTATTTGCTTTCTTCCAGGGCTTCCGGGGTTTTCAGGGACTCCTCAAGGGGAAATTCCCTGAAAAGAAGGTATTCTGAAAAGTCGAGGGGATATACGTGTACTTTCCGGTATCCTCCTCCGCACATGAGGGCTGAGAGTTTGCAGTCAAGGAGCCTGGCTGAAGAGACTGAAAGGATAATCCTGTACTCTTTTTTCTCCTGAAGCACCTGGATTTCTTCTTCCCAGCCCTGAATGTTTTGAATTTCGTCAAATATCAGGACGGTGCCTTTTTCGCTGCAAATGTCCCTTTTGTACGTTTCCAGGACATTTCTCAGGGGATTTTCAAGAAAAGCAAATGTGGGGTTTTCAAAGTCGACAAAAAGGATTTTTTCCGGGGGGATTTTCTCCGTTTCTATCAGTTCCCGGATAGTCTGGTACAGCAGGGTCGTTTTCCCGGAATGTCTGGTCCCGTCAAGAACAACGAGTTCGCCGCCTTCCAGAAACTCCATTATCTTTGTAACATACTTCTCTCTCTTTATACCACTCTTAAATCTCCTGTTCATCCACCAGGGGTTTGAATCGGTGAGGATCTCCACCAGTTCAGGCATGATTTTTTTATTATGTTATAATTGTACATAAATTTGCTGTCACATGGGTTGTATTCATTCTTTATGGCCTTCAAAATGAGGTTGGATATTACTGTGAATCTTTCCGGCTTAAGGAATATGTGCCAATACCCGGTAAATGTGGTGAATAAAAACAGATTAGTGATTCGTTCCGATACTGCGGTTCGGTCAGTGCTCGCTGGTCAATACCTTTGCCATAAGCGACTTTTTCATGTCCACCGCGTCATTCGGGCAGAGCTCTCTGCAGCAGTAGCAGAGGATGCATTTTTCTTCGTTGATCCGGAAGCTTCCGTCTGCCAGTTTCTCCACAGCCTGCGGGGAGCAGTTAAGGTGGCAGGCCCCACAGCGGATACATTTTTCCTGGTTGATCCGGGGCCGGATGGTGAAGTATTTTCCAAAGTTGCGGACCAGAAAGGCGGGGGCTGTGCTGATCCCTCCACTTGAGGGTTTGAATTTCATTTTCACTTCTTTTAGCGGGGTTCCCACTACCAGGGGGCAGTGGTTTCCGAATCCTTTTTTGAGGGCTCCGGCAGTTGTGGGGATTTTTAGGGGGTCAAAACCTATCATTTCAGCCGCTATGATGTCAAGGGCTACACAGTTAGGGCTTGCCAGGACCACGCCTGAGTTTATGGGCTTTCCGTGGGACGGGCCGTTTCCCTCCATCCCGAGGACTCCGTCCATGACTGCAAACCGGGGTTTGATAACCGAGTAGATGTCTGCGACGGCTTCCCCGAAAAGGTCACGTTTGCCAAGGAAGTGGGCTTCTTTTCTGGAGTTCAGGGGGAGAGTCCCGAAAAAGTTCTTCACAGCCCCCGTGTAATAGGTAAGTTCGTGGGTTTTGAGTTTCGGGAGGGAGATGACTACGTCGGCTTCGAGGACTGGCTTTGCCAGGTAGAGTTCCGGGAACTGCAGGGGGTCCGGGACCTTTACTTTTGTATAGCCTGCAGTTTCGAAATTCACAACTTCGGCTCCGGCTTTTCGGGCTGCTTCTTCAATCCCAGAGGCTTTCAGGGCTTTTGCAGTGGCCCCGGGCCTGGAGATCCCTGCCCCGTCCCCTACAACCGGGACTCCGCCTGCGGCAAGGACCAGCTCGCACATGGCGCTTACCACCACTGGATGGGTGGTGGCGGCAGCTTCCGGGGGTCTGGCTGCAAGGACATTGGGTTTCAGGAGCACGCGGTCCCCCATGGAGATTATCTCTTCAAATCCCCCCACGAGGTCTACAGCTTCAGCTATGGCTTTTTTTGCATCGGAATAATCAGGACACCGGACTATGGAAACTTTACTCATGTTTGCAAAAATTAATTGTTACTTTTATGTTGTCTTCTTTACTTCTAAAGCTTACCTTCAAAAACTTACTTTTTCCGGGTATTCCAGAACTCTGTTTTATCCATTAATCCCTTTTTCTCCCCATTTTTCATCCCCTATGTTTTCTCACCGCATGATTTCCCTTTTTGCTATCCTCCACTTCTCCATCACAATATTTTTGTAAGATCATATTTTATCTCTTTATTCATTATACGATTAATATCCAGGATAGTGCAATCTTCGGGATTTCCCGCCTGTCATAGGGATTCTTTCTTATTGAAAAGGTGAAGGCAAGCATGTTTGAAATTTACTGTGATTCTTCTTACAACGAAAACGAAGACTCCTATATCGGCTGCACGGTTCTCAGGGGCGGCAGGCAGATCCACCAGTCAACCACAGGGGTTCCTGCAAGCCCTGAAAATAATCTTGAATGCGAGCTTGCAGCTCTGGATTTTGCCCTGTCTCTTGCCAGAATTTTTTATAGGGACGAAAAAGAAATCTTCATTTACAATGATTCTACGGAGGCAGTAAGGGCTTTTCAGGCGAAAAGGGTTGAAATCGAAAAGGAATTCCCTGGTTCCGGGGTCAGCCTCAATTTTGAATATATCCCCCGGGAAAAGGTTCATCAGGCAACGGCAGATAGCCTCTCCAAAAAGTTTCCTGTATTTTTCCTGGACGTCCAATCCTTTGAGGTCGAATCTTTTTCGAGGCGGGAAGATATCCTTTCCGACGTTGCCCGAAACGAGCGTAGCATCTTCTACCTGGAGAAGGTACCGGAAGAATCAACGAACAAGAAGACCTGCTACAGGCTGGTCATCCGTTCCTTTGAAAAAGTTCTTTCCGATGACAGGCTTTACCCGATAAAAAAAGGTGGTCCGGGAACTCAGGTCCGGGCTGCCGAACAAATCCGAACCGATCTCTCTGACCCTGAAATCCTTTCCGATCTGGAAGCAAAAGGTGTCAGGCTTGAAAATTCTTACTTCCTGCTCACGGACGAGACCTGGGGGCTTCGTGGAACGGACAACCAGGCACAGTCCATCCTGCCCTCCGCAGTCCCTCACAGGATCATCTGCGACGAGGTGGACAGATCTCCCGAAAACCTCTTCATCAGGGCTGAGCGCTTCCGCTAATTCCAATGCCAGATTTATTTTATCCTCTGCCCTGTTAACCCATCTGGACTTAATTGCTGTAAATATGTAACAACCCGAAACCTCAACCCCTAATCACCAAAACCTCTTATCACCAAAACCTCTTATCACCAAAACCCCTAATCATCAAAACCCCTAAACCTTGAGAATCCATGAAACTCATAGATTACAAGTTGTACCTTTTGCTTACGGTATTTATCAGTTCCCTGCTCCTTGGAAACCTCGTTGGGAGCAAGTTGATCAGTGTATTTGGCATTGTAACTTCATTCGGCTTATTCGGATACCCCGTTACTTTCCTTATCACGGATATCGTGGAAGAGGTTAAAGGAAAAGAAGTCACCAGGGTTTTCGTGCATGCCGGATTCCTGGCTCTTTGCATCGCAGTGCTTTTTGTCTTTTTCAGTACACGTTTTCCACCTGCTGCCCAGTATACGGGTAATGAGGCTTTCAACAGTGTTTTTTCAAGTTCCCTTCGAGTGATAGTGGCGAGCCTGACAGCTTTTCTCATAAGCCAGTATCACGACCTCTGGGCTTTCAACTTCTGGAAACAGAAGACCAGTGGAAAATATCTCTGGCTCAGGAATAATCTCTCGACTATCACCTCCCAGTTGATCGACTCCCTGGTGTTCATGTTCATCGCTTTCTACCACCAGACCCCTGAACTGGGCGCTGCCTTTATTTTCTCCATGGCCATGCCTTACTGGGTCCTTAAGGTTGTTTTTGCTCTGCTTGATACCCCCTTTGTGTATCTTGGGGTCAGGTGGCTTTCATCTGATCTTGAGGACAGTTTCCCGGATTCAGTGGATTCCATGAGCTCGGGAGTTTCCAACGGATAAAGGCGGCAAAGACGGAAAGGATAACCTGGTCAAAAAATAACCGATTAAAAAATTATCAGAATATGCATTACCAGGCTCCCCAATATTTATAGGATTCCCGCCCTATATTATATCGGGGGTACTTACACAGTGGTAAAAGAACCTGAAATAAAATCGGGGACGTTAGACGTGGAAGTTCATTCCGTGCAGAAAGAGGCGCCTGAGAAGGGCGCGAAAGGTCCGAAAATAGGTGGAGATAAAATTGAACCCCTGAAGCCGGGAGGGGAAGAACTCTGCAAGTCCTGTCTTGATATGCCTGAAGAGCAGCGCAAATCCATGATTCTGGAAATCCAGCAGCTGACCGAAAAGGTTCTGATGGCCCACGGGGTGATCAGCAAACTCGAAGATCTCCTCAAAGGGGAGTGGTTCTTGAAGCTCGGAAAACCGGGTTTTGAGAAGAAGTTTGTGGCAGCAAAAAGTGGCGAAGAGATTTTTGTGGGGTTTTACAGATATTCGGATGGTACTCCCATTCCCGACCCTAACCTTGTTCTGCTTTTCCAGAATGGTTTCTGGTATCCCCAGCGGATTGAGGAGCAGTTTGATGAGGTGGTCTGTTCCTTTTTCACGGGAGCCTACGGAGATTACGAATACCTTAACGTGATCCCTGAGAATGTGATCGAGTTCCAGGCTTTCCAGAGGGATTTTGCACAAATTCTTGAGGATCAGGGTTGGGACGGGCCGAATGTGGAAGTAATTGAAAAGATCATGCCCAGAGACTGATCATTCTCAAGGAAGCTCATGTTCAGGGGTTGATCATGGTCAGGGAAAATCATGTTGGGGCTGATCATGTTCAGGGGAAATCATGTGGGGCTGATCATGCCCAGGGATCGATCATACTCATAGCCTGATTCCGGGGCTTTATAATTTAATTTGTTTTTGATTCCCGGATCTTTATTTTCCTTTTCTTCTTTACCCTTTTTACCTTTTACCGGCAGGATATTTTACCGTTCAGAATATTTTTTTCCTGTCTGTCCACGGAATATAAATTGCCTATCCACAGAATATTTAAATCTTGAGGACATAAGCAAATTCAGGTACATCAGTCGCTTTTACATATGCCGTTCTTATATATTTCGTTCTTATAATACTTTTCAGAAGGTTTTCTATGCTTTCAAAGAAATTGGATTGCATCTTATCAAAAAAATCCGAAGAAATTCCTCCTTTCTATGTAATGGAAGTGCTGGAAAGTGCCCTTGCCCTGGAAGCGGAGGGACGAAGCATCATCCACCTGGAAATCGGGGAACCTGATTTTCCCACTGCCCCCCATATCTGTGAAGCTGCCACCGCTGCCATGGCAAGGGGGAATACGAAGTACACCCACAGCCAGGGGCTCCTTTCTCTCAGGGAGGCAATTGTGGAGTCTTACCGGCAGAAGTATGGGGTGGACCTTGGTCCTGAACAGGTGATCGTAACCTCCGGGACAAGCCCGGCCCTCCTGATGGTCTTCATGGCCCTGCTTGAAAATCTTGACGAAGTAATCATGTCCAACCCTTACTATGCCTGCTACCCGAACTTCGTTAAATACCTGGGTGGGACTCCTGTCTATGTCTACACAAGCGAGACAAACGGCTTTTCCCTGGAACCCGAGACCGTGCGCCAGTGCCTGAGCCCGAACACCAAAGCCATCCTGCTGAACAGTCCCTCGAACCCGAGCGGGAATGTGATGTCTGCAGAAAGCCTGAAGGGTCTTGCCGAAATTGCAGAGGAGCAGAACATCCCGATCATTTCTGACGAGATCTACCAGGGCCTGATTTACGGCGGGGAAGAACACAGCATCCTGGAATATACGGATAAAGCCTTTGTCCTGAACGGCTTTTCCAAGCTCTACGCCATGACCGGCTGGCGGCTCGGCTACATCATCTGCCCTAAAGAGTGCGTCCGAGCCCTGCAAAAACTGCAGCAGAACTTCTTCATCTGCGCAAACTCCTTTGTCCAGGAAGCCGGAATCGCAGCTCTGAAAGGTCCCCAGGAACATGTGGCCGAGATGGTCGAAACCTACAACGTGCGACGGCAGTATGTGCTCAAACGCCTAATCGAGATCGGCCTGGACGTAATGAGTGAACCAATGGGTGCTTTCTATGTCCTCGCTGACGCCCGCAAGTTTAGCAACGACTCCCTTGAACTGAGCCGCCGCATCCTCAACGAAGCCGGTGTTGCAGTCACACCCGGAATCGACTTCGGGAACGGGGCCGAAGGTTACCTGCGCTTTTCCTACGCCAACAGCCTTGAAAACATAAAAGAAGGAATGGACCGGCTGGAGGCTTTCTTCGATAAAGAGCTTGGGGCTTGAAGGTAAAAGAAATTTTCGATCACTTTTTTTCTTACCCTTTTTTCACTCTTTTTGATCTTTTTCTTTCTTTTTTACGGTATACCGGAATTCCGTTTCGGGCATCTTTTCCAGTTCAACAAGTTTGTAAGATACTGCTTCCTCTCCCGCTTCTACTTCCCCTCTCTCCTTTCCTGCGCTTTCTTTTTCTCTGGAAGCAGAGGTTTCCCGTTCTTTCTCTTCTTCTTCTTCTTCTTCTTCTTCTTCTTCTTCTTCTTCTTCTTCTTCTTCTT
>JAENYU010000056.1 GCA_016841625.1 Methanobacteriota archaeon | reverse complement strand
AGTTGACCATTTAATAAAACTACTTTTATTTTTGTGGACATTTGCGGAATGTCGGATGCACCCTTAAAACGCTCTTTGGGCAAAAAATTCAAGAGATATGCGAAAACCCTTTTCATTACAAACCTTTAAGAAATGACCTTCATGGACGTCGCAGGGTGCATATCCTCAAAAGCTTTGTTCTTATCTTCACTGTAGATGAAAATGAAAAGTTCGTGACTCTTGTTAGTTTTTCACACCATGACGCCGCTTACTCCTGCTAAGTTCTTTTTAAGGCAGTCTTCTGGCAGATATTTTTTCCACTCGTTTGTACTCCGGTTGCTCGGACAAGCGCTGTCAAAAAATAAAAAAGAAATTATAAAAACACTATGTCTATTGCTTTCGGCGATTTGAGGCGGAAGCAATCATTTAATCTGCTTATTCTTCGATTTCAATTTTCGGAGAAGGACGGTCGCTGATGTGACCGTGGCTGCTGTCGGGGAATGGAAATAGTGAGGACCGCGGGTTCTGATATGTGAGAATAAAATGGTGACCGGAATTTTTGGAGTGCTGTTCTAAACCCCATGCGACCGTAATACCTCATCAAACCGTTTTTTCCGCACGCAGTGCGGCTATTTCAGTAAATCGATGCAAAAAAAGAAGCTGAACCTGAAAACATATATCCATAAATTCCATCATCTATGAAAGCTTGGGTACAGCTATTCGTTCACTTCAAAGCCAGTCGTATCCTTTTTCTCGAGGGATTATTTCAAGGACAAAAACGGTATCATCTTCAACTGCATAGATGACTCTGTAATCGCCAACCCTTAACCTGTACAGATCCTCTCTTTTTTTCGTTCCTTTCAACTTTTTTATTCCGGAACGGGACTGACTTCTAAAAGGACTTGTTTCCAGGCTTTTTATTCCTGTTTTTATTCTCTCTTTCGTATCCGGGTCCAGATTGAGCATAAATTTTACTGCATCCGGGTGCAGTTTTATTTCAAATCCCATCAGATTTCATCCAGGGATACAAATTTCTCTTTTTCTTCAAGTTTTTTGTACTGGCGTTCCATGAAGGACTTATAATCAACTTCATCCATCAGACGCTTGAGAATATCGTTATAGGTTTCTCCTTTAAGGCCATATTTTTTTAGCCTGTCTCGGATGTCTTTTGTTAACGGAATTGTTGTCGCTTCACTCATAATACTCATTTTGACAATTGTAGTTATAAGAACTTATAAGTTACTCATAACTGCTTATAATTCAGTGGCTGCGCTGGCAACTATAATCAAAATCTAAAAAATGCCGGAGGGTGGAGGGTGGCTAATTGATGCAGGGGCACTTTGGTTGCTCGGGGGGGTGCCTCCCAAAAAATAAAAAAGAAGTTATTAAAATACTCCCACTTATTGATTCCTGCTAATCGACGTGGGGGCTATCATTTTATCTTCTCATTTTTCATCTTCAGTCTTTAGGGCAGGCCGCTCTTCGAGCGTACAGGCTCGACGGGAATGCGATATTCACGTAATCTCGGTTCTGAATGGCAAGTTCTTCAATAAAGTTTGCTTTAAAAAAACCACAATCAAATTTTGAGTAAATAGTATAACTTATATATACATCGAAACTTATTAACCTCAAAACCCTGTGTAAACGTCTTAAATACGGCTCTTTTTACCTGAGCTTATTTTCCACTTTACACTTATCAATTTCAATTCATATCAACTCTTTCAAGGATTCGTCCTTCAGGGATTCATTCTTTATCCGAATAATTCAAAATAATCATTTATCAAAACCTAAATGGTGACTACAACTTGGTTTCAGAGGCATTTAAACAGCAAATCGACCGCTTCCTGCTTGCTTTAGGGGTTTCCCTTATGCTCGGGATCATGATCCTGGGGCAGGACTTCAGGCAGAGTGTGGGAGAGGCCGTCGGGATTTTGATGGACCCCGTGATAACTCTAGTCGGAGCGGAAAACTTCCATCTGGTCCTGTTTGTAATGGCAGGGATCACTGCCGCCTATGCGTCCCTTATCCAGAAGTATACCATCGACTGGGACCTTATGAGGAACACTCAGGAGCGCATGAAGTCTTTCCAGAAGGAGTTTCGGGAGGCGCAGCTTTCCCAGAACACCTACATGCTCAAGAAGCTTGAGGACCAGCGCAAAGAGATGATGGACGACCAGATGAAGATGACCAAGCAGCAGTTCAAGCCCATGGCCTACATCAGTATCCTTTCCCTTCCCCTCTTCATGTGGGCGTACTACTTCATCAGCGGGCATGAGTTTGCAACGATGAACTTTCCCTTCTGGGGTGAGCAGTTGCTGACGGGCAAGGCGTTTGGTCCCTTCCAATACTGGATCTACTGGTACTTCATCTCCTCCCTCGGGGTCAGCCAGCTTATCAGGAAAGGGCTGAACATCGGTGGGGCCTGATGCTTCTAACGGTAAGCGGGCTTCCAGGGTCAGGAACGACCACAATTTCAAAACTCCTGGCCGAATACTATGACCTGGAGCTGATTTCTTCGGGGGAAATCTTCCGGAGGATGGCCAGGGAGCGGGGCATGAGCCTGTCCGAATTCGGAGCCATGGCTGAAAAAGACGCCACCATAGACCTGGATATCGACAGGAACCAGAAAGCCATCGCCCACAGCCGGGACAACATTGTCCTTGAAAGCCGGCTGGCAGGCCATATGGCAGAAGGGGTCCCGAATGTCCTGAAACTCTGGATGAAGGCTCCGACGCTGGTCCGGGTGCAGCGCATCCAGAGAAGGGAAAAAACCCTTTCCTTTGACGAAGAGCTCGAAAAAACAACGGAGAGGGAAAAATCCGAGACTCTCAGGTACAAAAAATATTACGGGATCGATATCGAAGATCTTTCTATCTACGACATAGTCATTGATTCCTCTAAATGGAACCAGTACCAGACAATGGAGATCCTCACGGTTGCAATCGATTCCCTGGGCGGTTTTTTTTGATTCTTTTCTCTCCTACTTCTGTTTTTTCTTTATTTCTCTTTCTCCCTGCCCGCGTCGACAGGGCCGCCGGACGGCGGAGCTTTTAAGTAAATTAATGCTTAATGGAGCTTTTGAGTATCATGTCTTCTACTTCCGGCAAACTGCCTGCTGAAAAAGAAAGGGAGCTTATCAGGAAAGCCAGGGCTTATAGCAACCCTGCTTACGGCTGTCCTCCCGAAAATCGCCCTATCCACGAGTACATCGAGAAAGGTGTCGTAAACATTGACAAGCCCAAAGGGCCCACCAGCCACGAGGTTGCTGCCTGGGTCAAAGAAATCCTGGGGGTGGCTCGGGCAGGGCACGCAGGTTCCCTTGACCCTAAGGTATCGGGGCTTTTGCCAACGCTCCTCGGGAAGGCCACGAAAGGAGTTCCGGCACTGCGCCTTTCGGGCAAGGAATACGTCTGTCTCCTGAGGCTGCACAGGCCCGTACCGGCAAAGGAAATCAGGCGGGTCTGCAAGGAGTTTTCCGGCCCTCTCTACCAGATGCCCCCCGTCAAGTCTGCGGTGAAAAGGGCACTCAGGGTGCGCACGATCTATTATATCGATTTGCTTGAAATAGATGGGACACACGTGCTCTTCCGCGTGGGCTGCGAGGCCGGGACTTATATCCGGAAACTCTGCCACGACATAGGGATGGCCCTTGGTTGCGGTGGACATATGCAGGAACTCCGGAGGACAAAAGCCGGTCCGTTTACGGAAGAGACCCTTATAACCCTCCAGGACCTGAAAGACGCTTATGTTTTCTGGCAGGAAGACGGGGATGAAACCGAACTCCGACGGGTGGTCCGACCTATGGAAAGCGCACTGTCTCACCTCCCGAAAATTATCCTGCGGGACAGTGCGGTAGATGCCGTTTGTTCCGGGGCTTCTCTTGCAGTGCCCGGGATTGCCAGCCTTGACTCCGACCTCAAGAAAGGGGAGCTTGCAGGTTTGTTCACCCTGAAAGGGGAAATTGTTGCCCTTGCAAAAGCTAAAATGAGCACCGAAGAGATCATGGGTGCCTCCACAGGAATTGCAGCTACTACCCTTCGCGTGATGCTGGAAATCGGGACCTACCCGAAGGGCTGGAAAAGTAAAGAAGAGGAGAAGGTAGCGGCAGATAGGGGACTGGAAGCTGGCCAGGGAACGAATACAGAAGGATAATTCAGGATAAAGGCGGGTAAAGCAGAATAAAAAAGGATAACACGGATAATGAGTGGGCAGTATAAGGATAAAGAGTTGGAAGTATAAGGATAAAGAGTTGGAAGTATAAGGATAAAGAGTTGGAAGTATAAAGGATTAATGAGTGTGTAGTTTCAGATAAAAAAATAAAGAATGAAGGGGAAGTTGAATCTTACCTTTAAAAATCCTTTATCTGACACCATTTCTAGAATAAGGTTTATATATCACTATTTCGTTATAGCATAAGTCGTGCCATAAGGCATGTGCCGAGGTAGTCTAGTGGTAGGGCGCAAGCCTGGAAAGCTTGTGGGGCTTAGCCCCTCGGGAGTTCAAATCTCCCCCTCGGCGTTACATCTTTTTCTGTTTCCCAGGATTGGTTTGAAGGCCAGATTTTCCTGGTAAGTTCTTCAATTCCTTTGTAAATTCTTGCTTTTTCAATTGTTTTCAATTATTCTCTGTTATTTCTTTTCTATTGTTTCTTTTCGATCTTTGTTTTCAGGTTCGTAGTTGCCTGGAAAGCGCTTGCACATAACCTTATATACGGGTAGTGGCATGTAAAGGAACTCATCAGTATGTACTGTAAAGAAGCTCCTTTTGAGAGCTGCTCCTGAGTTTTCGCATACTCATTTATGGGTGTCCGGCCTGGGGCTACAGGATGCTGTTTACATACTCCTGGAGGATGTATATGGTAGAAGAACATAACGAAGAACTGAGGCATCTTGTTCGTATCATGAATACCGATTTGCAGGGGTCGCGACCCGTGCAGTATGCTTTGACCGGTATTCCTGGAATTGGAAGACGCACGGCAAAGCTCATTGCAAAGGGTGCAGAAGTTGACCCCGATGCTGTACTTGGATATCTGCCCGACGAGGACGTTGTAAAACTCGACGCTGCAATCGGGAATTTTGAGTCAAGTGTCCCTGCCTGGATGCTGAACAGGAGAAAGGACCCTGTCAGCGGAGAAGAAAAGCACCTGCTCGGATCGGACATCATCATGACCTTCAGGGAGGATATAAACAACCTGAAGAAGGTCCGCGCCTACAGAGGTCTCAGGCACGAGAGAGGCCTGAAAGTCAGGGGACAGAGGACAAAATCCACCGGTCGCCGCGGTTCAACCGTTGGTGTTAGCAGGAAGAAGTGATTTCCTTAGTCGAGGTGACATAAATGGCATATCCAGGTAAAAAGAAGAAGAGCTACGAGACTCCCAGACACCCATGGCAAGAAGCCAGGATGGCTGCAGAAGTTGAACTTATCAAGGCATACGGCCTCCGGAACAAAAGGGAAGTCTGGAAAGCGGCAAGTATGTTGAGGATGTACAGGTCCGAAGCCAGGAACCTGCTCGCAAAGGTTGCGGAAAGCAAGGAGACTGGACTGGAAGGACATCTGAAGACCCAGTCCGAAGAGATCCTCTCAAAACTCATCCGTTACGGTATTATCAAACAGGACTCTGACATTGACGATATCCTTTCCTTGAATACCGAGAATATTCTTGAAAGGAGGCTCCAGACTCAGGTCCTCCGCATGGGGCTTGCAAGGACAGTCGTCCAGGCCCGCCAGTTCATTACCCACGGACACATCTCGGTTAATGGCAGGAAAGCCACTGTACCGGGGATGCTGATTACCAGGGAAGAAGAAATGAGCATTAGCTACTATGGTAATTCTCCCCTTGTGAGTGAATCCCACCCCGAAAGACCCGTTCAGATCGCATCTGCCCTTGCAGACCGTGAAACTACCCTCAAGACTGTTGCTGCGGCAAAGAAGGCAAAGGAAACAGATAGAGGCGGCAGAGGCGGCAGGGGCGGCAAAGGCGGCAAGAAGAGAGGGAGGAGATAAAGATGGCAGACATGAAATGGGCCGTAGCCCACATCAAGTCCTCATTTAATAACACGCACATCACGGTAACGGACATTACCGGGGCTGAAACCATTGCAAAGTCCTCTGGTGGCATGGTTGTAAAGGCCGCAAGGGATGAAAGTTCTCCCTATACTGCCATGCAGATGGCAGGCCAGCTTGCAGACCAGCTTAGGGACAAGGGCATCAATGGCATCCACATTCGGGTAAGAGCTCCCGGTGGGAACAAGCAGAGGAGCCCGGGTCCTGGTGCACAGGCTGCAATCAGGGCTTTTGCAAGAGCGGGGATTCGCATCGGCAGAATCGAAGATGTGACCCCTGTTCCGCATGACGGTACCCGCCCCAAGGGCGGAAGGCGTGTATAAGCGAAGAGCAAAACCTTCAAACTTTTTCTTTTTTTGAAGGTATTATCAGAAAATAAGGGAAATTAAGGTATATGACGATGGAAGTAGACATTCTGGAGTTATCGGATAGATCTGCAAAGTTCGTGCTTTCAAAGGTCGGCATGGCTTTTGCTAACGGCATCCGGCGTGCCATGGTCGCCGATGTCCCCACTCTTGCGATCGAGTACGTAAATCTCTACGACAACACCTCCGTACTCTATGACGAGCAGCTGGCTCTCCGTTTGTCCTTAATCCCGCTTGTAACGGACCTTGAGACGTATATGCCTCAAGCCGAGTGCACGGTCTGCGGAGGCGAAGGCTGCCCTGCCTGTGAGCTCTCTTTGACTCTGAGTTCCGAAGGTCCGGCGGTAGTTCATTCCGGAGACCTTATCTCTTCGGACCCACTGGTGCAGGCGGCAGATGCAAACATCCCGATCGTCGAGCTGAAGAAGGGACAGAAGCTCGTGCTCGAGGCTATAGCTCATATGGGCTATGGTAGGGACAGCGTGAAGTGGCAGGCAGGCATTGCATGCGGCTATAAGAACGTGCCGATTGTAAGCGTTGAGAACTGCGACGCCTGCGGACATTGTGCAGCGGAATGCCCTAAGAGCATTATCCTGGTCGAAGAATCCGGGGCAATGGTCCCTGAAGAGGACCTCCTCAAGTGTTCTCTTTGCAGACTCTGTGAAAAGGTTTGTGACATTAACGCTATCAAGGTCAGCTTCGACGAAAACGCTTTTGTCTTTACCATGGAGTCTGATGGTTCTTATACTGCCAGAGACCTCATCCTGAACGCTTCAGATGTGGTTAAAGGCAAAGCCGAAGGACTTATCAGTATTCTGGACCAGCTCTGAGCCTGCGCTCTAGCAGCCGGTTCGTAGCCTTTCCGGGATCAGGTAGAGTGTCTACTGTCTGATTCCGGGAATTCTGATGTTTCCGGGGGGTTTCAGGAACTATTAGAGCCCCTGAATACCTCCAAAATAATTCAGTTCTCTGCGGAGTCTTTCGCCAATTATTATTACCGTTCCTCACGGCTCGAAATGTTTATATACAATCGTTGATATTGTGAGGGAGTGCAAGGCGCGTGCTGCGCCAAAGATCGAATTGCGAGGGTTGCCCAGCCAGGTCAAAGGCGCTAGGTTGAGGGCCTAGTCTTGTAGGAGTTCGTGGGTTCGAATCCCATCCCTCGCACCAAACTTTCTTTAAAGTGTTATCCCTTCTCAGAATACGTTTTTTCTATACCTCTTATCTCAATCCATTCATAGTTCATGTGTCGTCTTCATTAAGACACAAAATCGAAGAGCGAGGGTTGCCCAGCCAGGTCAAAGGCGCTAGGTTGAGGGCCTAGTCTTGTAGGAGTTCGTGGGTTCGAATCCCATCCCTCGCACCAAACTTTCTTTAAAGTGTTATCCCTTCTCAGAATACGTTTTTTCTATACCTCTTATCTCAATCCATTCATAGTCCATGTGTCGTCTTCATTAAAACCTAACTTTGACAGATTTCGATAACTAATACAGTTCAAAGTTGCAAAAAACG
>JAENYU010000020.1:68173-79333 GCA_016841625.1 Methanobacteriota archaeon | reverse complement strand
CGAAGCTGAAGAAGAGGCTGAAGAAGAACTCGAAGCTGAAGAAGAGGCCGAAGAAGAGGAACTTGAAGAAGAGCTTGAAGCCGAAATTCTGGCAGAAGAGCTTGAAGAGGAAGCTGAGGAAGAGGCCGAAGAGGAAGAAAAGCCCGAAGGGCCCTGGAAGGTTGTCAAAGATCCTCTAGATCCTGCAGCCGGGAACGGAGGTGAAAACGATGAGTGACGTTATTCCCACCCTCAAGAAAGATTACATTTACAACCTCATGATCAAGGGCAAGCGCCTGGATGGGCGTGGGTTCGAAGATCTCAGGGATATCAAGTTTGAAACAAATGTTATTGAGAAAGCCGAAGGTTCTGCAAAGGTGACCCTCGGGAAAACCCAGGTCCTTGTGGGCGTAAAACTCCAGATCGGAACCCCTTTCTCTGACTCTCCGGACGAGGGTGTGATCATGACAAGCCTGGAGCTGAATCCCATAGCTTCCCCGAGCTTTGAGCCCGGACCCCCCAGGGAAGGTGCAATAGAGATGGCCCGTGTCGTGGACAGGGGAATCAGGGAATCAGGCTCAATTGATGTAAAGAAGCTTTGCATAACGGAGGGTGAATCCATATGGAAAGCCTTTATCGACATTCATGTCCTGAATGACGACGGAAATATCATTGACGCATCCTGCCTCGGCGCCATTGGAGCCCTCATGACCACCATGGTCCCGAACGAGATGGTGGGCATCGGGGAAGACGTGCCTCTGGCGATGAAGGAAATGCCGGTGGGTGTGACCATTGCCAAGATCGGAGGAAAGCTTATGGTGGACCCCGGCAGGTACGAAGAAGCTGTCTGTGAAACAAAGTTGACAGTGGTGTCCAGCTCAGACGGCTCGGTTAACGGCATGCAGAAGATGGGTTCTACCCCTCTCACCGAGGATGAGTTGCTGGAAGCAATTGAGCTGGCCCGCAAAAAGGCTGATGAAATCCGGGCAGAGTTCCTGATAGGTCTGAAAAGGAAGGACTAAAGCCGGGCAGGATTGAGCAGGATTAATTAAATATAAATATTACATGCCTGTATTACGGTCTAAGTTTAAGTTATTAAACTTAGGCCAGTCCCTTTGGACCTAAAAGTATTACAGTTCAGGTTTACAATTCAAGGAGTTTATAACGATGGCAAAAAAGTATACTAGAAAAGGACGAATCAGCAGATCTGCAGGCAGGTTCGGAACAAGGTACGGGAGAAAGGACAGGAAGCTGGTTGCAGACCTTGAAGGACGCATGAGGGCCCCCCACGTATGTGTCAAGTGTGCCCGTCCGAATGTAAAGAGGATCGGTACCGGCATCTGGAAGTGCAGCAAGTGCGGACACACCTTCGCTGGCGGAACTTACATCCCCTACACCAGTGTTGGGCAGAACCTTCTGCGCACCATGAAGAACACCCTTGAGGCAAAGTAATTTAGGATTAACCGGTTACGTGAGGTTGTATGGGTTACAAGTGCACTCGGTGTAAACAGAAAGTGGAAATCGACTACGAGTACACAGGCATACGCTGCCCGTACTGCGGACACCGAATCCTGGTGAAGGAACGTCCGACTACTATAAAGCCGATCAAAGCCGAGTAAGAAGTATGTTCATTACTTCTTCTCGCAAACCTTCTGCAAGGACCCGGACGTTTTGCAAGCACCTCTCGCGCTTCATTGGCGGAAGCTATGTGAACCGCGGCAAGATGGGCATGCAACAGGTTCTGGAGTCTGCAGGAGCCGAGCCCCTGATACTCGTGGGAGAGTATCACGGAAACCCCGGAGAACTCGGTTTTTACGGAAAAGCCGGGGAACTACTTTTTTCTTTAAGGTTTACGGAGTCCTATTCCCCGAAAATCGATTCCCACCGCTTCAGGGTAGTGGAACCCCTCTTCACTGGCAGGGGGGAAATAGCCAACGCTCTTGCGTCTTTTTATCCCTTCGAAAGGGTTAAAGAAGCTCCTTGCGATGTCCCCGTGATGAAGGTCGATGAGGACGAAGTAGATTGCATGGACGAAGGAAGGTCCCTTTTCAAGCTCAATATCAAAAGCTTTAAAAGATATTGAATCAGGATACCAATTATTGAACCGGAAAAGCATTTTGAACTAAATTCCTTACCGGTTCCAAAAACAGAACTGAACTGAAAAACAACTTTTCTCAGGAGGTCCCCCTTGAAACTTTCTGCAGAATTTGTCTTCGAAACTGCCGAAGCCGAAACAATCTACAAGGCCATCCTTCCCGAACTGAACGATGCCTTTTCCGAACGCTCCCTAATCGCCCTGTCCCTTGAAAAAGAAAGCCTTGAAAACGAAAGGCACCTTATTCTTACGATAAAAGCCGAAGATGCCGTTTCCATGCGTTCGGCCCTCAACACCTGGCTCCGGCTTATCCAGATCGCTCAGGAAGTCTCAGAAGTTAGCGGTGCGGCTGAGTAAGCCGAATTGCGATTCGGCAGCCCGCGTCCTTTTCGGTCGCTTCGCTCCCTCAAGAGGACTCATTAACACAGCTTTCGTTTTTGTTTTCGTTTTCGTTTTTTCCAGGCAGGAGGCTATCAGGATGCGGGCAGCTCTGATTCATAGTTAACTGGTTTGTGAACTGGTTTGTGTTAATTTTGAGCAGGATTCGAAGCTATACGCTGCTGGAAGGCCGGTGATTAAAAAAAATTAGAAAAGGTGTAACTTAAAATTATTTAGTTCCGGGGGGCAAAAGGAGTCAGGGACAATTTTTGTGCTTCCCGGGAAATCGTGATCAGGGCTGGAGGCTTTTCTTCAACGTATTTTTAACTTTCAACCTCATTTCACCGAGCTTTTTTCAACCAGCGTTTCTTACGTGTTTCACTTAATGCCGTTCCTTTTACATTCCACCTTTTTTCGATCTGGGTTTGTTTGGCCTGAAAGCCCTCTCCGGGCATTTCTTGGAATCGGTTTTCCCACGTACTTCAAAGCCGAGGCTGAAACATTCGCCTTTTGCTTCGTCAATATGCGTGTAAAATCTGCAATCTTGGCATGTATTCATTCGGATTACTACCTCCAGATATGTGAAGGCTATCTGGTCTACAATTTCCAGACGAGATTTTCAAGGACTGCAGCTCTGGAGCTATAGTGGTTTCCTCCGGAAACCGGAGCTCAGATGCGTGTCATGTGAACATTATGTGTATATGTAAATAAAATGTTTTTGGCAGGTAGTTCCGGAAGCATGGTGCCGTTTTTGTCCGGTAAATATGTTACTGAAAATTCTCAACAGGGATATTTGAGGGGGAATGAAAACCGAGCTTCGGTCTTCGAGATTAAGTTAGACTCTTTAAAATATCGAATCTTCTTCAAACTCTACATCCAGAACAGGGAGTTCCCTGACTTTTCCTTCTCTGTCATAGCAAGTCCAGCTTTTCCTGTCATAGGGGGAGCCCGCGATGATATGGCAGTTTCCGGTTTTTGAAAAGATACGCAGGTCGGCCCGGGAGGGTCTGCGGTTGGGGCCCGGGTGGCTGTGGACGGAGCCTGCGGATTTGACGTTTGGCATCATGTAGAGCCTGATAATTGCGCTTTTGCTGCTGGACTCGGTGCCGGGGAGGATCAGGACTTCGGTAATGACGCCGTCGGTTGCCTGCAGGAGACCGGCAAATTCAAGGGGAGCCATGGACTTACTGGCTTCCAGGATAAAGTCAAGGGTTTCGCGGGCAATTCCCTTTATCTGCATACTGGTAAGTTTTCCCGGAAGGGATATATCTGTTTCTGGAAGATCTGTTTTCTGAAGCTCTGTTCTTGAAGCTCTGTTTCTTGAGCCCTGGTCTTCAGGAAGTTTGTGGGATGTCCTCCCGTACGGCACCTTTATTTAGGTTTTTGAACAAATTATTATGCAGCAACTTTTATTATTCCATACGCAAATTGTATAATTCGGGTGTAAGGGTGTGGGTAAGATAGCCAGCCCAGTACCCCGGGTTTTTGATTACGGGGGATCGGGATGAGAGGTACGCGTTTTGCTTCGGAGCCGAAAGGGGCAGCAGATATTCATGCTTCGCTTTATGAAGAATCGCTTGACATGCACAGGACGCTCAGGGGGGTGCTTGAGACGGTGAGCAAGGTCCGCCTTCGTACGGTCCATGACCTGAGTGTCGCCTATTCGCCGGGGGTTGCGGAACCGTGCCGGAAAATAAGTCAGAACCCGGATTTTGCCTATTCCTACACCCTGAAGAACAACACCGTTGCCGTTGTCACGGACGGGTCTGCGGTGCTGGGCCTGGGAAACATTGGGCCAAAAGCGGCTTTGCCGGTGATGGAGGGGAAAGCTATTATTTTTAAGGAGTTTGCCGGGATTGACGCCTTTCCCATCTGTCTCGATACCCAGGAAACGGAGGAGATTATCAAAGCTGTAAAGTACCTGGCTCCGGTTTTCGGGGGGATCAACCTTGAGGACATAAGCGCTCCCCGATGTTTCGAGATCGAGACCCGGCTGCGGGAAGAACTGGACATCCCCCTTATCCACGACGACCAGCACGGGACAGCTATCGTCATGTTTGCGGGGCTCCTGAATGCCCTAAAGCTCGTTAAAAAGAAGCTGGAAGACCTGAGGATCGTCATGTCCGGGCTGGGAGCTGCCGGGGTCGGGATCTTCAGGTTCCTGGTCCGGGCAGGGGCAGACCCTGAAAAGGTGCTTGTCTGCGACAGTCGGGGGATTGTGTACGAGGACCGGGAAGAGGGTATGAACCCCGTAAAAGAAGAAATAGCCCGGCTGACAAATCCCGGGAAGCTGAAAGGCAGCCTTGCAAATGCATTCCCCGGAGCAGATCTCTTCATCGGGGTCTCGGCAGGAGGGATCGTCACGGAGGAAATGGTCCGGTCCATGGCGAAGGACGCTATTGTCATGGCGATGGCAAACCCGGTCCCCGAGATCATGCCTGATGCCGCAAAGCGGGCAGGCGCCAGGATCGTGGCAACGGGCAGGTCCGACTTTCCGAACCAGCTCAACAACTGCCTGGGCTTCCCCGGAGTCTTCAAAGGGGCTCTCAGCACCTGTGCAAGGGCTATCACTCCGGAAATGGAGATGGCTGCAGCTTATGCGCTTGCAGGCATCGTAAAGGACGAGGAGCTTTCCGAGGACTACATAATCCCGGGTCCCCTTGACAGGCACGTGGTCCCGGTAGTCGCAAAAGCCGTTGCAGGGGCATCCGTAGAAAGCTGCGCTGCCAGGAACCTCCTGGAAAAAGAAGCGTGAATTTGAAGGAGGTTCACCCGGTCCTGTTCTTTTTAATCTCTTCTAATATTCTCTTCTGCGTCTCTGCCATCTCTTTTAATGTTGCATTGATCTCTGTCAGGATCTCTATCGTGTTTTGTGTTATAGTGGTTTCCTGGATTTCCACCAGGCATGTCTCAGTTTCCTCCATTTCTTCCCTTTGTAGTTCCCGCAGAACATCTCCCAATACGCCAAATTCACGGCGATTTTCGTCATTTACTGTTTCTTCATCTTCGCTATACATGCTTCTAACAATGCCGCGGAATATAAATAGATTATTTTTTGAGCTTTAGAGAGAATCTGCCTAAATTAGATTTGAAAGATTGAAAACAAATCTCAGATACGGGAAACAGGTCAATAATGAATTAATTATGTGCGGTACAAAGGCATATACAGTAAGAAGGAAAAATGCAGCACAAGGGCATATGCAGTAAGAAGAAAAAGAAGAAACCATACCTGGTGCTAAAACCTGGAGGAAAAAATGAGCGAAATTCAACGAAAGTTTGATGCTATTTCAAAAAAGTATGATGAACAGAGAAAGAAGTTTATACCCTGCTTCGATGATTTTTATAGAGTATCGGTATCTGTGGCATCAGTAGATGCGGAAACCCCAGGCATCCTGGATGTAGGTGCCGGAACAGGACTTCTATCGGCATTTCTTATGAAAAGATATCCTGAGGCATCATTTACTCTTATTGATATATCGGAAAAGATGCTGGATATGGCAAAAGACAGATTCAGAAATAACTCAAACGTAAAATACATTGCAGCAGACTATTCAAAATATGATTTCGTGGAAAAATACGATATTGTAGTGTCAGCCGTATCTATCCATCATCTGGAAGACGAAGAAAAAAAGGAACTTTACAATAAAATTTATTCCATGCTTAAAGAGAACGGGGTTTTTATTAACGCTGATCAGGTACATGGAGAAACTCCTTTCATAGATAATCTAAATAAGACAACCTGGAGACAGTGTATCGAAAGTAGCGGCCTGCCCGAAGAAGAAATACTGGCTGGTTATGAAAGAACTAAGCTTGATAAGGATTCAAGCTTAGACCAGCAGCTCGATTGGCTTAAAGAAGCAGGTTTTTGTGATGTTAGCTGTATATATAAATACTATCAGTTTGCAGTGATGTTTGGGCGAAAAAGTGTATAAAATTGAGGGGTTTACGTCCTTGCAAGTCTTCAAGTACGAGATTTCCCTGAAACTAAAAACTACCGGATTTCGAAGTTATCTTCATTCGTTTTTGCATAATTACAAGGCCATTGATTCGCCGGCAAACTCCTAATACCCCATTTTTCACTCGTTAGCAGTATGAATGAAGAATAAGGCCTCATGTTTCCCCCCCCGGATCCGGCTAAAGCAGTCCTGATGATTACGCTACCAGAGAGCGATATATAGCAATTCTGGAGCACATTAACCACACAGCACCAAAAAACAAAAACTTTATATTCGAATTTTACGTACTTCTTGCCACAGTGTTGTACATAGATGTTCGTCGCGTTCCCGTAACATGGAGCAGCAGTAGAATAATTTAAAATATATTTTCGGATTCTCAAAATAATTTTAGTAGACAGTTTGAGAATTTAAATTCTTTTCAACCTCATCTTATTTCCTTCTAAATTTGTCAAAGTTTATCCATTTCATTAAATATTACACGATCCGAGATGAGCTTATTTGACTGAAAAAAAACTGTTAATGGGTAACGAGGCCATTGCCCTTGGTGCCATAGAAGCCGGAGTCCAGGTGGCTACCGGGTATCCGGGGACACCTTCCACCGAAGCCCTGGAAACCGTCATCCGGTATGCGGAGAGAGGCGGAATCTATACCGAATGGTCCAGCAACGAAAAAGTGGCACTTGAGACGGCGGTGGGGGCCGCGTATTCGGGGGCAAAAGCACTTGTGACCATGAAGCAGGTGGGGCTGAACGTTGCGTCGGACCCCCTGATGAGCCTTTCCTACATCGGGGTAAAGGGAGCTCTTGTCATCCTGGTTGCCGATGACCCGGGACCCCATTCCTCCCAGACCGAGCAGGACACGCGGGCTTTCGGGCATTTCGCAAACCTCCCTGTTCTGGACCCTGCCACGCCCCAGGAAGCCTACGAGCTCACAAAACTCGCCTTTGAACTCTCCCATGAGTACGAGATCCCCGTCATCCTCAGGACCACCACAAGGGTCTCACACGGCTCAGGGGATGTGGAGCTCGGGACAAAAGCCGAGATGGAAGCCGGGCAGATAGAACCAGTGGCATGGGATTTCGAAGGCTTCACAAAAGACAGGCGCTGGACGATTTTCCCGCGGCTGACGGCTGAGAGGCATCCCTGGCTCGAGGGGCTGCAGGTGCAGCTTTCGGAGCGTTTTTCCACACTCCCTTACAATACGGTTTCAGGAAAGGGAAAAATCGGGATCCTCGCCTCGGGGGTTTCAGCCCTCTATGCAAAAGAAGCTATCAGGGGCTTTGAAGAAATATTTACCCTCTTCAGGATAGGGACTGTCCATCCTTTCCCCGAAAAGGCTGCCCTTGACTTCCTAAAAGGGATCGAAAACCTGATTGTCGTTGAAGAGCTGGACCCCTACCTCGAAGAAGAGGTTTTCAAACTTATTGGTAAAAAACACCTTGCCGTCGATGTTTACGGGAAAAAGAACGGCTATTTCCCGGTAAGCGGGGAATATTCCGTGGGCCTCGTGCTCGACGGCATCGACAAAGTGCTGGAAGCTGTCGGGGAGCCTTCCCGCCTCCCTCATGCCTCTCCGGTAGTTTTACGGGAGGAATTGCCTCCCCTGCCTATCCGGGCTCCGACTCTCTGTGCGGGCTGTATGCACAGGACAGTCTTTTACGCTTTCAAGCGAGCTGCAAAACAATTCAGGAAGGAAGCGCAGGTAGGGCAAAAAGAGCAGACCGAACAGGCAATGCAGGCAACGCAGACAGCACAGGAGGAGCAGGCAATGCAGGCAGTTCAGACCTCACAGACAGATACGATTTTCTCGGGGGATATCGGCTGCTACACCCTGGGAAATGCCCATCCCCTGAACATGGTGGACACCTGCCTCTGCATGGGAGCCGGGGTGAGCATTGCGGGCGGGCTTTCCAGGACGAACCCTGAGGCAAAACACGTCGCCTTTATCGGGGACTCCACCTTTTTCCATTCAGGCATCCCTGCGGTGGTAAACGCGGTCTATAACGAAGCGGACATCACGCTTGCAGTCCTTGACAACCGGACAACCGCTATGACAGGGCACCAGCCCCACCCCGGGATCGGGGTGACAGCGCTCGGGAGCAGCTCGAAAGCCATTGACATTGCAAATGTGGTCCGGAGCTGCGGAGTTGAGTTTGTAAAGACCGTGGAAGTCGAAAGCCTGGCCGAATGTGTGGAAGCCGCAAAAACTGCCATGGAATTCAAAGGGCCTTCGGCTGTGGTGTTCAAAGGGAAATGCGTCGGGATAACGAAATCCGACAAACACTGCGTAATCGACCCCGAACTCTGCACAGGCTGCGGCTTTTGCGTGAAGCAACTGGGCTGCCCTGCCCTGGCTCTCCCCGGTGGAGAGGGCGGAGAAGGCGGAGAGGAAGAAGAAGGTGAGAAAGCGCGGATTCTGGACAACTGCAGCGGCTGTGGGCTCTGTGCCGAAATCTGTCCTTCTGAGGCCATAAAGACTGAGGAGGTGCTGAAGTGAAATTCGATATCCTGATCGCAGGGGTCGGGGGGCAGGGCGTTGTGCTTGCTTCCCGGCTGCTTGCCCTTGCTGCAATGAAAGCGGGCTTTCATGTGAGTACGGCTGAAACCATAGGGATGTCCCAGCGGGAAGGCTCGGTAAGCAGCCATATCCGGATAGGGGACGAAGTTTCGGGTTCCCTTATCCCGGTCGGACAGGCAGACCTGCTCCTGGGCCTCGAACCCGCAGAAACCGTGAGGAACCTGGCTTTCCTGAAAAAAGGCGGGCAGGTGATCGTGAATACCCACGAGATCCCCCCGGCTTCAAAGCCTCCCGGAAGCCCTGCTTACGACCCTGAGGGCCTGCTCTCCTTCCTGAAAGCAAGCTGTCCAGGCCTGCTCTGCCTTGATTTCACGAAACTTGCCGGGGAAGCCGGAACGCCTAAAGCCGCAAATGTTGCCATGCTCGGGGCAGCCGCAGGGACAGGAGTTCTGCCTTTTTCAAAAGAGACTCTCCAGAAAGTGCTCGAGGCTGAAATTCCCGAAAAGTACAGGGCGGTTAACAGCACAGCATTTGAAAGTGCAATGGAGAGGATTTCCTGAATATCCTGAATATCCTGGATATCCAATCTGAATTGAAAATTCCTGATACATGCCTGAATAACCCCAATATCCAGATAACCTCCAGAATCTGATTACAATGCTAATTCCCAAACTGATAATTCCCGAAAAGCTAATTCCCGAAAAGCTAATTCCCGAAATTGATGCTAATCTCCGAAACCTGAGCGAGGAGCAGAAGGTGAAAAGAAATGTATGAAGTATCCGTGGAGTCTGAGCTTGATTCGCAGGCCCAGCTCTATTGTCCCGAACTCTCGGAAAAAGACACCCTTTCGAAATTGAAAAGCCTGCTGAGGCGTGTGGCCGAATGCAGTTCTTTCTACCAGAAGAAATTCAGGGAAGCAAACGTGGACATCGAGAAAATCGAGTCCCTGGAAGACCTGAAAAAGCTTCCTTTCACGAACAAGGAAGAGCTCAGGGACGCCTATCCCCTGGGGCTGCAGGCAGTTCCCGATTCCGAGGTAGTCAGGATCCATTCCTCTTCCGGGACCACCGGCAAACCTGTGATTATCCCTTACACCAGGAAAGATGTGGACGTCTGGGCCGAGATGATGATGCGCTGCTACATGATGGCAGGCCTGACCAACCTTGACAGGATCCAGATCACTCCCGGGTACGGGCTCTGGACCGCAGGGATCGGGTTCCAGATGGGGGTTGAGCGCCTTGGAGCCATGGCAATTCCAACAGGTCCGGGAAACACCGAAAAACAGCTTGAGATGATGACCGACCTGAAATCGACAGCCCTTGCAAGCACCTCTTCCTACGCTCTGCTCCTGGCAGAAGAGATCGAAAAGCGCGGGATAAAGGACCAGATCCACCTCAGGGTAGGGATCGTGGGTTCCGAGCGCTGGAGCGAAAAGATGCGGAACAGGATCGAATCAGAACTCGGGGTGGAGACCTTTGATATCTACGGGCTTACGGAGATCTACGGGCCCGGGATTGGCCTGGACTGCTCCCAGCATGAAGGGATGCACTACTGGTCCGACCACCTGCTCTTCGAGATCATAGACCCGATTACGGGAGATCAGCTTCCGGATGGCTCCCTGGGAGAACTTGTAATCACCACGCTAACCAAAGAAGGCGCTCCTCTTATCCGCTACAGGACCAGGGACCTGACCCGAATCATTCCCGGTCCCTGCAAGTGCGGCTGTCCCTTCCCGAGGATCGACAGGATCCTGGGCAGGAGCGATGACAGAATCAAGTTCAAGGCCGTAAACATCTATCCGGGCCAGGTCGAAGACATCATCCACAACAAAGTCCCCGGGGTCAGCAGCGAATACCAGATCTTCCTGACCCGCAAAGAAGGCAGGGACTCAATGCTCTTTAAGGTTGAAATCGAGGATTTCGAAGATCATGATAGAAAAGCAAAGACCGAAAAAGCCCTGAAAAAGGCCTTCAAGGACTTCATCGGGGTCAGTGTCGATGTCGAAGCCGTGAAAATCGGGGACCTGCCAAGAAGCATGAAAAAAAGCAAAAGGGTGTTTGACGAAAGGGAACTTTGATGTTTTGTTGAAAATCGTAGCGGCATATTTTCTGCAGTTTTTAGAAACTTCCCCGATATTTTCTAAAAACTCTCTTCTCTTTACCTGTTCGCTTGATTTCATCGCTTGATTTCATCGCTTGATTTCATCGCTTGATTTCATCGCTTGATTTCATCGCT
>JAENYU010000020.1:64913-68163 GCA_016841625.1 Methanobacteriota archaeon | reverse complement strand
TTGATTTCATCGCTTGATTTCATCGCTCAACTTTTCGCGCTTAAATTTTCTCGTTTGATTTCATCGCTTGATTTCATCGCTCAACTTTTCGCGCTTAAATTTTCTCGTTTGATTTTCGCTTAACTTTTTCTGGCTACCTGATTGAAAATTTTTTAGAACTCATTCTATTTTTCCTGGAACTAAACTTATATACCACTTTGTAAATTTTACCATGATGTAATTTTTTATACTTATGACGGGGTTATAAAGAATGAAAAGGGGTGTATCAGGATTTGCCACGGCCTTTTTAGTTGTCTTATTTGTGACAATTTTTTCCGGCTGTTTGAGTGAGGCCAGGGACGGACCGGTTTTGCCTGAAGTACAGGAGTCGGAAATTGAGGCTGAAAATGAGGTTGAAACCGGGCTGCCTGAAGAGGGTTCATCGGAGATTCTTATAGAGGCTCCCGAAGGTATCTGTGTTAGGGAGACTAAAATTTTGGGGGACAAGGTAATCATTTATCTTGAAAATATTGATTCTGAAAGGATTTTCGTATCCAAAATCGGGGCTGATGTCTCATATGATTCGGACCTGACTACAGTGGAGCATTTCGAAAAAGAAATGAATACCTTCATCGAACCCGGCCGGACCAAACCGGTTACTATAAAGGTTCGTACCCTGAGTGATTGGCAGGATTCGAAGATTTCAAAAATAATAGTGAGTCCCTGAGCTTACAGTGCAAGTTTTCTTAATATTTTTAATTCTCAGGCAGAAAGTTTCCTGTCTCTCCTGTCTCTCTAGTCAAAGGTGGGGGGTAGGGCAGTTCACTCTCCTGAGGCGATCCGGAAAGGCATACTATCCGGACGGGGCTTTTCTGGAATTTTACTCTACCCCGTCTTTACTTTGGCCGTTCATCCCATTTTCAGGGGTATGGTTCCTGAATGGGGCATTGTCCCCGGGAACTTCCCCGGGGCTACCTTTTTCAAAAGTGGCTTTTTCCATCTCAATATCTTTCTTGTACACGATGGTTCTGTAGGGGAAGGGAATTTCAATGCCTTCCTTATCAAAGCGCTTCTTGATAGTTTCCCTTATCTTGCAGCCCGAGCTGTATGCAACGCTCCGGTCCTTAAACCAGACGAGCAGTCGCATGTTCACTGCGAAATCCCCCAGTTCGGTTACATACACTTCAACGTCCCCTCTCTCCCTGAAGTCAGGGTCAACGGTGTACAGCACCGGATAAATATTCCTTAGCCCCGGTTTTGTAGAATCGCTTTTCCGCAAGCCATGTTTCACAATGCTGTATTCCAATTTATGGGGGGTCATGACCTCGGGATGTTTCCTGGCTTCTTCGATCATCAGTCTCCGGGCAAGGTCGATATCGGCGTCGTAGCTGATCCCGATGTCTATAGCCCAGATGACCGCAGGGTCTTCGATGGTCCAGTTGATGATGGATTCCTCGCTAATTATGGAGTTCGGGATTATCAAGCGCCGGTTGTCCCAGGTGGTGACCACCGTATGCCTGAGGTTCAGGTCTGTTACTTTCCCGTACTCGTTCATTATGTCGACCCGGTCTCCCACCCTGAAGGGCTGGAATATGGCAAGGGAGAGCCCTGCGATAATGTTGCTGAGCGTGCTCTGGGCCGCAAAACCGATGATTATTCCCGCAAGCCCGGCAGAAGCAAGAAGGGCAGTTGCGATGTTCTGGAGGTCCGGGATGCTGAAGATGATAATCATCAGACCCAGGAAATAGATCGCAGCGACCGTAATATGCCGGAACATCCTGAATGTGGTCATGTCCACATGCAGTCTATCACTTGCGCTTTTCAGGTAACTTTGCATCAGGTGGTTTACAATCCTTGCGAGAAAAACTGTGCCTGCTGCCACTATTACTATAAAGAGGAGTGTGTCCAGGTTGCTTGAAAACCAGTTAAAGGTCTGGCCAACTCCGCCGTCAAATTGAGACAGGTCCAGGGCAATGGCAGATTGCGGAAGATGCATGGTACTGACCGTTTGTCGGAGGCCTTATATAAACCTTAATAAGGATCCTGATTCAGAAATAATCCTGGAAAAAAAGGAAAATTGAAAGCCACAAAAAATATAATATGGCTATTCAGGTCTTTTGTTTCTGTTTTTTCATTGCTGTCTGTTCTGTTAGTTTTCTCCTGTTAGTTTTCTCCTGTTGAAAGATCCTGGTTCAGGCAAAACCTCCTTCCTCTTTCATGTAGACCCAGTATCCTTCGTAGGGTGTCACTTCAAAGATGTCGGTTCCGACCTGGTTTTCGTTCAGTGTGCCGTTGAGACCGTTGTAACCCACAAAGGCGTAAGCTCCTGAGCCTTCGTCGTCAGTGACCCAGGGTCCGATGACCTTTGCGTAATAGTCAGCTATGGAAAGCAGTGCAGTATCTGCCGGCAGGACTTCTTCTACCGGAGATCCTATAGCGTTCCATCCCTGGACCAGTTTCATGCTCGGCGGGACAGTAGCCACCTTTCTCTCGGCGGTGGCGAACTGCTCGGAGGCGCTGAACTCGACCGTTTCCGGGACATTGATCCAGTACCCTTTCAGGGGTTCCAGGTCTGTAGGTGTCTCAAAGAGTTCGCTTGTAGCGTTGTAGTAGAGCAGCGCATTGTAATCCACACCATCAAGCAGGGACTCAACGGTTGTATTCTCGGCTTCGAAGGGAATCGAGAAGAAGTACCATATCAAAGGTGGCTCTTCCGGTGGGACCAGGACAGCGTCGATTGCATGGATAACTCCATTGCTGGCTTCAATATCTGCGACTATTATTTCCGCATCGTCAACGAAAATCGTTCCATCCTCAGTCACGTTTACCGTGATGTTGCTCCCCTGAAGTGTGCTTATGTTTGTCAGGTTTGCCACATCTGCTGCCATCAGTTTCCCGTCAGCCACATGGTAGAGGAGGATCTGGGTCAGCATATTGGTGTCGTTCTGTAGTGCTTCAATGGTCTCGTTCGGCAGGGCTGCAAATGCATCGTCAGTCGGGGCGAATACCGTAAACGGCCCTTCTCCTTTCAGGCCATCTGTCAGGTTTGTGGTATTAAGCGCTGCCAGGAGTGCAGTGAAGTTGCCGTCTGCTTCTGCCGTTTCAATGATGTCCATTTCCTCCGGTCCAGGTTCCGGTTCTGGCTCCGGTTCCGGTTCCGGCTCCATTGCTTCCTGCGGGGTCAGCACGGCGTCGATCGCATGGATAACTCCGTTACTGGCTTCGATATCTGCGACTATTATTTCCGCTTCGTCAACGAAAATCGTTCCGT
>JAENYU010000020.1:45377-64903 GCA_016841625.1 Methanobacteriota archaeon | reverse complement strand
CTGGCTTCGATATCTGCGACTATTATTTCCGCTTCGTCAACGAAAATCGTTCCGTCCTCGGTCACGTTTACCGTGATGTTGCTTCCCTGAAGTGTGCTTATGTTTGTCAGGTTTGCCACATCTGCTGCCATCAGTTTCCCGTCAGCCACATGGTAGAGGAGGATCTGGGTCAGCATATTGGTGTCGTTCTGTAGTGCTTCAATGGTCTCGTTCGGCAGGGCTGCAAATGCATCGTCAGTCGGGGCGAATACCGTAAACGGCCCTTCTCCTTTCAGGCCATCTGTCAGGTTTGTGGTATTAAGCGCTGCCAGGAGTGCAGTGAAGTTGCCGTCTGCTTCTGCCGTTTCAATGATGTCCATTTCCTCCGGCCCAGGTTCCGGTTCAGGCCCTGGTCCCGGCCCCGGTCCTGGCCCCGGTCCTGGCCCTGGTCCTTCCTGCGGGGTCAGCACGGCATCGATCGCATGGATAACTCCGTTGCTGGCTTCGATATCTGCGACTATTATTTCCGCTTCGTCAACGAAAATCGTTCCGTCCTCGGTCACGTTTACCGTGATGTTGCTTCCCTGAAGTGTGCTTATGTTTGTCAGGTTTGCCACATCTGCTGCCATCAGTTTCCCGTCAGCCACATGGTAGAGGAGGATCTGGGTCAGCATATTGGTGTCGTTCTGTAGTGCTTCAATGGTCTCGTTCGGCAGGGCTGCAAATGCATCGTCAGTCGGGGCGAATACCGTAAACGGCCCTTCTCCTTTCAGGCCATCTGTCAGGTTTGTGGTATTAAGCGCTGCCAGGAGTGCAGTGAAGTTGCCGTCTGCTTCTGCCGTTTCAATGATGTCCGGGAGAGTAGCAGCTTCTTCTGCAATAGTTATGTTCACCTCGAAGCTTGCTTCATCGATTACCGGGTCTCCTCCTTCGTCAAGAGTGTAGAGGAATTTTACATTGTCCCCGATATTCACCGTGTTCAGGCCGAAATCTTCCGGAGCTAATTCGTCGTTTATGAAGATGAACCAGAATTCTCCTTTTGTAGCGTTGTTTTCTATTCCTTCGATGCTCTCAAGGAGGAATGCCCCGGTGGTATTGAACTCCTCATCCGAAGCGTTGAAGGAAAGCTTGCTGGCATTAAGAGCCCCAATGTCGGTGAAGTTATCGAGCTCATAACTGGCAGTTTCATTGTTGCCCGGGACGAAAGTAAAGTTGCCAGGGGTAAGGGTGACATTGTCATCGAAAAGCACATCCGGTCCCTCTTCTTTTGGAGGAATCAGGACAGCGTCGATCACATGGACTATCCCATTGCTTGTTTCGATGTCCTTGGCGATTATTTCCGCCTCGTCAACAAAGACCCTTCCGTCCTCTGTTGCGTTTACTGTGATGTTGCTTCCCTGCAGTGTCGTTATTTCTGTCAGGTTTACCAGATCTGCTTCCATCAGTTCTCCTTCTACCACATGGTAGAGGAGGTGGTCTGTCAGTGCTTCTGGGTCGTCCAAAAGCGCTTCCAGAGTCCCTTCCGGCAGGGCTGCAAATGCTTCGTTCGTGGGCGCGAACACCGTGAACGAGCCATTCTCACTGAGAGTTATATTCAGGTTTGTTGCATTGAGGGCAGTCGAAAGGACACTGAAGTTTCCGTCCTCTGCCGCTGTTTCTGCAATAGTTTTGTTTTCCCCATCCGGCGCCGCTGCGGCGCAGGAAGCCATACTTATAAGTAAAAAAATTATTAAAGTATGTACTAAACAGTTAAATCCCTTTCTAATACTTGATTCCCCCACTTGTTTCTTTCAGTAGACACGAACCCTGTTCAGATCTGACTGAATTTCTTTTTCGTGTGAAAATATATTAATTCCGATCTAATATATTATAAGAAAAGTATTTGTATTTTGTTATTTATATTAATTAATAATGAATATTAATCTTTTTATATAAATTATTACGACTATTATAAAATAGGAAGTTGCCCTCTATCTCATTCATTTCTGAATTTTTTTAATGCCATTTTTCATTATAGTTTTCATTCTATGCTCCGGGGATATCCTCGAAATTCCTGTATCCGTTTGCATGTGGCTTTCCCTGAATTATTGGTTTTGAGGATTCCGTCGATAAACCTGTATTCGGGACTCCATAAATGTAAAAAAGTTAACTGTGCTACGGAACTGTGCTACGGGAGTAGATATATTAGTTGATTTTTATCTTTCTCCTGTTTCGGGAAATTTGTCTGAAATTGTCTCACAGAGTGGTCAAACATATAATAAAAAATACATTTGTTAACTGTGTATAATTTGAATTGACAATATTAAATTTGGCTATGAGTTATTTCTTGAGCTTTAAAGTGCGTAAAGTGCTGTTAAGTACCTGCCGTAAAACCGGTTAAACCTCTCTTACCAACTTTCCCGTATTTCTTTTCCGACCCGATGCAAAGAATAGATGAAGAGAATAGTGGCCAGAGTGAACTACCCCCACCTGCTTTCTGATGAAAGCGAGGAAGGGGCTTCCTGCTTCATATTCCGGAGCAACCTCCACGAATCCACAGGCTCTTCCCCGTGTCCCACGGGTGATTTTGAATCAAGTTGCCAGTGCAAACTTTTTGATGTTGATAGCGGCGTTAATGTCCCTGTCATGGAACGTTCCACAGGCAGGGCATTCCCACTCCCGGACAGCCAGAGTTATGTCCTTGTTGTGGTATCCGCAAACGTTACAGGTTTTTGTGGAAGGCTCCCACATCCCGATCCTAATAACGGTTTTGCCGAGCCTTTTAGCCTTATATTCCAGTTTCGAAACAAAGCTTCCCCATGCCGAATCACTGATAGCCTGAGCAAGTTTATGGTTTTTCTTCATCCCCTTAATGTTTAGCGTCTCGATTCCAACGGCTTGGTTGTCGCTCAAAAGAGTGTTTGACTCTTTATGCTGGAAATCGTGTCTCTGGTTGGAGATTTTCTCATGAAGTTTAGCAAGCTGTTTTACGGCTTTTCTTCGGTTACTGGACCCTTTCTGTTTCCTGCTGACCCTCCTCTGGAGAGTTTTCAGGCGTTTCAAAGACTTTTTCAGGAACTTAGGGTTCTCGAGCTTTTCCCCGGTGGAAAGGATCGCAAAGTCCTTGATCCCGAGGTCAATCCCGACTGTGCTATCCTCTGAGTATTCCTGTATTTCCGGGTACTCTTCCCTGTCTTCGGTCAGGATGGAAATGTAGTACTTTCCTGTAGGGGTCCTTTTCACGGTTGCCGTTCTCAAAAATTCGGCATTAATGTCCTTTTCGACAATGACTTCCCCGTTAACTTCGGTAGTCTCTATCAGGTTCTCGAAAAACTCCGGACTGAACAGGTCCCTGTGCATCTTAATTTTCATCCAGCCGATTCCCGGAAGAAACACCTGGGAAGTTGTCAGGTTGAGCCTGTACCTCTGCGGGATCTGGAAAGACTTGTTATTGTCCTTCTTTGTTTTCCGTTGAGGAAAGCCGTTTTGACCTTTGAAAAACCGGGTGTAGGCATCGTGCAGGTTTTTTCTGGCTTCCTGAAGAGACTGTGAATTGACCTCTTTGAGCCAGGGATAGATTTCCTTGAACATGGGAAGGTACTTGTCAAGTTGACTCAGGGAAATGTTGATCCTGAATTTGTCGTAGAAAACCTTTTTGATGTGGAGGAAACGGTTATAGATGAATCTAACGCAACCGATATGCTTTTCGATAAGCGTCTTTTGTTCATCATCCGGATAGATCCGGTACACGTTCCCCCTTTTCATAACATTACTAATTGTTTGGAAATTATATAAGGAAATACTAAAGCCCCGTATTGAGCTTTGCAACTCTTCCGTACCCGTTAGATCTCAGGGGGCACCTTCCTCGTCCGGAGGGCTTTTTCGGGGTCACTGTGCAGCTTGTCCAGGAGTACGACCTTCTTCCAGGTTACTGAAAAAATGGGGGTAAACCGACTTCAAAAGCCGAAACCGGGTAGAATGTTGAAATTAGAAGGAAAAAGGTTAAAAACCATATATCAGATCGGAGGAAAACGGAAATACGGTTATCCCCCGTTGGCACTCTTTTAATTTTCCTTACAAGGCTTGCCCATTGTTCACTTTTTGAAATTTTTAGGAATTTTCTTATCCGGAGTGACCCCATAATACTTTGTCCTTGCAGCCCCCCAGATGCAGCCGTTTTTCCCGAAGATTTTCAGTTCAAGGTTCTGGATTGACTTGCATATGCCGTTGCCGGTCCTTGCCCCCCTGCAGACCACGCAGTAATTTTCGCAAAAAACAGGAGGTTTCTCCTTCTTTTCTTCCATATCACATCACCTCAGAATTTTCAGGATATTCATGATCTGTTTTCCGGTTGTTTCTGATTGTTTCTGATTGTTTCTGGTTTTTTAAGGTTGTTTAAGGTTGTTTAAGGTCGTTTTTCGGTGGGAAGATGTTACTCCCCACGCAAGCCGGTCCCTGTCGGGAAAAACGATCAGAGCAGTTTCTTTCCGGCTTCTGGACCCGGAGCACATTGGAAGACGTCTGTGATCTTGACTTCAATAAGGGTCTTTGCAGGAAGTCCGGGCTTTGCGGAAAGCACGATTTCCCTCATCTTCTCGAACTTCTCACCCGAATTGATTACTGCGGCTTCACCTTTTATCTGGAAGCAGCCTCCCGTGTCAGGGCCCCAGACATAGATTGCGACATTGGGGTTTGCCTCAAGGTTTGCCAGGGACTTGACCATGAAGTTGTCTGCAATCCAGATGGTTTCGTCATCCACGAGCAGGCAGAAACCCATAGGCACGACGTTCGGAATCCCCTCTGCCGAAGCGGTAGCTACAGGAAAGACCTTTACCTTTGAAAATGCGGTTTTCATATCTTCAGTTAATTTTACCATAATATTCACCGAATGATGGTTTGCAGTATAAATTTATATATTTAAGCGTTAGAATTCTGTATCAAAGGTTTCATTTGTGTACTGTAATGACCTTAAGTGCCGTAAACGCCTTGAAGAAAGATTTATTTTTAAAATGGGGGTACAAAAGTGGATATTAAGGAAATCAGGGGACTCGGATGCGGACTGCTGAAAAAAATCGCCTCAAAAAACAAAGAGGCCATGACCTGGAAACGCTGGCTGGGGGAGTACAGCTTTCAGCCGGACTATCGGGACGATCCCTATGCCTGGCTAACGGACGTGCTGGCTTTAAAAGCAGTGGACTCGGGAAACTACGGGGTAGGAAGCATTCTGGTCAATGCTGAAGGAAAAGTTATTGCCCTGGGGCACAACCTCGTTTATTCCCCGTACTTCAGGAGCGACCTGCATGGGGAAATGGTAGTCGTCAACCAGTTTGAAAAAGAGCACCCTGAAATCACCACCCTCGAAGGTTACACGCTCTACACCTCCCTGGAATCATGTCCCATGTGCCTGACCCGGCTTATCTCTTCGGGCATAAACCGAATCCTGTATGCAGCAGGAGATTCGATAGCAGGCATGGCAAATTCCATAGACCTGCTCCCCCCGCTATGGAAAGACCTTTCCGAGCGCCAGTCCTTTTCAAGAGCCCGGTGTACCGAAGAGCTTTCAAATGCCGCAACTGAAATTATGCTCATAAATGCCGAAGAGCTCCTTGAGGTCCTTAGAAGAAGAGCTAAACATAGTTACTGATCTATTTTCAGGAATAAAGGACTGAGAAGCCCGAAATTTGCCCAAAACCGTACTTTAAATAGATAATATTATATAAAAAACGGTATATATTGTGTATGAAAATATGCCACATAGCATATGAATTCATACAGATGAGTCCATATAGGTATGTGTAAGTAAATTTATGCGCATTAAACAAGGGGGGAAAATTATTAAAAAAATCGGACTTTTTGCTGTACTTCTAATTGCAGCTATGCTATTCGCTTCCGGCTGTGCAGAAGAAACTCCGGAAGAAACACCGACAGAACCGGTAGATGAAGTCACCGATGAAGAGATAGTCGAAGAAGAGATGCCGGAAGAAGAAGAAATAGTTGAAGAAGAGATGCCGGAAGAGGAAGAAGCAGTAGTTGAAGAAGAAATGGCTGAACAAGCCGCAGAAGGAATGGCTGGAGAAGAAAATATAACCGAAGATGAAATGGCCGAAGATGAAATGGCCGAAGATGAAGAAGAAATGAACATCGTGGAAACTGCCGCGGCATCAGGCGATTTTGACACTCTGGTCACAGCAGTTCAGGCTGCGGGGCTTGAAGGGACCCTGAGCGGGGAAGGACCGTTTACAGTCTTTGCCCCTACAGACGAGGCTTTTGACGCCCTGCCGGAAGGAACGCTTGATGATCTCCTTGCGGACGAGGAAGCCCTCACAAATGTTCTTCTCTACCATGTAGCTGACGGGGAACTTGATGTCACTGAAATGGAATCCGTTGAAACCCTGCAGGGCGGGGAACTTACAGTTGACCCCACAAGCGACCCGATAATGATAGGCGATGCAAACATTATAGGGGACAGAATTGAAACCAGCAATGGATTCATCTACCCAATAGATGCGGTACTGATCCCACCTGAGTGAAAATAAAAAAGGAAAAGGCGAACTTATCAAATCTTTTTTTATTTTTTATTTTTATAATTACATGAAGTTACAATTCCCTTTACCTGAGTTCCATACTGCAATCCGGATAAAAGACAATTCGATAGCATTATGGCCTTAAATGAAATTAAACCCCCTAATAGAGATAAAAGGCTATGAAAACAAATTTAAGGATCTATTATCAGAAACAAAGCTTTTAAAAACCTTTAATTTCAAAAATCACAGATAAGATTATATAAAAAATAGAATATATAGTGTATGAAAAGTATATCGCATAGTATATGTATTCATACAGAACAGATATTTATATATGTGATATAGATATAAATTGAAATAATTTATGGATGTCAAATAGGGGGGAAATTCATTAAGAAAATAGGACTTATTGCCGTTCTTCTAATTGCAGCTATGCTATTCGCTTCCGGCTGTTCAAGTACCCCGGAAGAGGTAGCACAGGAAACAGAGGAAGAAGCACAGGAAACAGCACAAGAAGCAGAAGAAGAAGCACAGGAAACAGCTGAGGAAGCAACAGGAGAAATAGAAGAAGCACAAGAAGCAACACAAGAAGCAATTGACGCAGAAATAGCGTCACAAGAAGCAGAACAGAGATTGAATTTAGTGGAAACTGCTGTGGAATCAGGCCAATTTGACACCCTCATCACCGCTGTTCAGGAAGCGGAACTTGAAGAGACCCTGAGCGGAGAAGGACCGTTCACACTCTTTGCCCCTACAGACGCGGCTTTTGACGCTCTTCCGGAAGGCACACTTGACGAGCTCCTTGGTGACAAGGACGCCCTGACAAATGTTCTTCTCTACCATGTGGTTGACGAGGAACTCATGGCAGCGGATGTCACTGGAATGGAGTCCATTGTAACCATGCAGGGAGGGGAACTCATGGTGACCGTAACCAATGACACGGTTATGGTAAATGATGCGATCATTGTCACCGCAGATATTGAAGCAAGCAACGGTGTCATCCACGTAATCGACGCAGTTCTGATCCCGCCGGAGTGAAAGTAGAAGAGTGAAAGTAGAAGAGTGAAAGTAGAAGAGATAAAATACATTTTTATTTTTTCTACATTTCCTTTTTCGCATTTTCTGTCTCATCTTTCTTTTTAACTTTTTTTTCAAAAAAGAAAACCGGAAAAGCCGGTCTCTTTTTCAGGACTTACCTGTTAATTTAACTTTATGCTTCCTCTGATACCTATCCGAATTACCCATACGCTTTTTAGAAAGTTGCCCTTTCTCTGTACCCGAATTCTATACTGTAATCCAGGTAATAGACAATATCGGGAACAATCTTTAAGAGGATCGTGTCAGGGTCTGGAGGCATATCCGCAATGATAGGAAACTTTCCGACCATTATTTCCCCGATTTCCCGCATTTCCCCTTCGTCTTCCACTATCGAGGCCCAGCCTTCCACCTGGAGTGCCTGCATGTTAAACCAGTCCGGGTCGTCTTCGTCAACGGTAAAAGCCACAGCCGGGCTGTGCATGATGTTCCGGACTTTCCGGGTGCTTTTGTTTGTTGCCAGGTATACGGTTATATCTTCGGACACATAGGCCATGGTATGAGCCATGGGTCTGCCTTCCGGGCTCACGGTCGCAAGGTTCAGGTAATAATGAGTTGCAAGGTATTCGCTAATCTTCTGCTTGAGCTGTTCTTTCATTGTTCCCCCCAACTGTATGCTCTATTAAATTCATTAGTTGCATTCATTAATTACATTCAGTAAAATCTCTTATAAAGCCACTTCAACTGAATTTCTTCAGCAAAAGTTTCCGGACCACGAATGTTTTCCTACACAAATGTTTTCCCACACAAATGTTTTCCCACACAAATGTTTTCCCACACAAATGTTTCACATATATTGTAGATAATTCATATTTATAAATTTTACCTATATCGATTCCACACCCATTATTTCCCATCGCCTTATGAGGCTTCTGCTCACCTCTAGAAAATATATGTCAGATATTATAATTCATTATTGATATATATACCTCGAATATATACCTCAAAATCATTGTCGTGAAATATGGGGAGACTAACAATGAAAGCCGAAACGAAAAGGGCATACTTAAACCGGAAAAGCCGCATTTTCATTTTAGTGCTTGTACTGATATTGATAGTAGCATATCCGTAAGGAAGCGCAGCATCGGAAAGCCCGGACTACGAAGTCGTTCAGGGGCAGGAAACAGCTCTGATGTGGAGCTCATGTCAACCCGGACAGGAATCTTAACTGCCTGAAGACGATGGATCTGGGGGAAGTAAAAGTCGAAGTCCTGGGGTCAGATGAACTTGATGTCACGAAGATACAGACTGAATCAGTTGCCCTGGGCTGTGAAAGGACAGAGGAATCCTTGCAGCCGCTTTCTTTTGCATATGAGGACATTTCCGCTGACGGGTATACTGACCTGGTAATGGTGTTCGACAGTCACGAAATGATAGTAAGACTGGACCTGAAAAACTGCTTCTGTGAAGAAGCGCCCCTGAAAGTTACGGCCAGCCTGGATGAAAGCACCGGAGCAAAAGCGATAGAGGGTAGCGGTATGACCCTTATCCTTCCGAGTTTCAGGTGAAAAATGCCTGAGCTAACATAAGCTGGCACAAGCTGGAAACCTCAAAAATAAGCCATGTAACCGAATCCCGATCAACAGGGGGTTCTTTTCGACCCAAAACCTCTGGAAAGAACGGGAAAGAGATAAAAAATCCGGAATAAGAGCCGAAGGTTTATTCAAGCATTCGGGATTAAAACGAGGAAAATCGATTTCCAAAAAACTTTAATTTACCACTCCTCATTTGTGCACTCCTTTAACAGAGTCCTTTAACAGAGTCCTTTAACAGAGTCCTTTAACAGAGTCCTTTTATTCATCCTTCCGCTTTTTCACACACTCTTTCAATTTTTCTTCAAGCCTTATCCGGGAGATGAAAACTCCGAACTGGGTCGCAATGGTCTCGATGACGGTGCGAACGCTGTCGGAAAGTTCATATTCCAGCTGGGAAGCGAGGTAAAAAGCAGCGATAACCTTTTTTCCGTGCTTTACAGGAATAATTGCCGTTGCCCTCAGGTTTTCTCTTCTGAGCGCGTCGTCCCTGGAAGTCAGAAGAAGGTCTATATGCTGTTTGTAAACGGGCTGTCCTATCATAACAAGTTTGGTGTTGGGAGAACTGGCACTGTAGTGGGAAGCATGCTCAATAAATGTTGGAGAATGCCCGCTGTGGATGGAGAGGTTCATATCCCCTGTCTCTTCATCGATCAGGTATATGCCCCCTGCATCGATTTCATCGATCTGGAGACAGGAATCCAGAAGCAGTCCCAGGGTTTCATGCAGGTCTTCCGAGCTGCTCAAGGCTATCCCGAGGTCCCTCTGGATGTAAAGCAGTTTTTCTTTCCGTTTGCGTTCGGTTATGTCCAGGATTATGCCTTTCAGGTACTTTACAACCCCGTTCTCATCGGCTTCGATAAAGGTCCTCTCTTCAACCCAGCGCACTTCTCCGGACTTTGTCAGGATCCTGTATTCATGGGTAAAGTCTACGTATTCTTCCTCAATCCGCCTGGAAAGCTCTCTTTCGACCCTTTCCAGGTCATCCGGATGCACAATGTTCCCGTACAGGAGTTTTCCTGAGGTAAACTCTTCTATTGTGTACCCGAACTGCTTGATGTTTTCGGATACGAATTCGGCGGGCCAGTATTTTTCGGGTCTCCAGAGGAAAACAGTCACTGGTACCTTATTTATAACCGAAATAAGCTCCTTTGCCATTTCCAGGGCACTGCAAATCGCCTGCTCACTCATATAATTGCAGGCCTTTAACCTGCTGTGATTCCCACTCTTACTTGAATTCGAAGCCATTTTAGCCATTTTGCTCTCCACTTTTGCACAGGGTTTTAGCGGGAAATGTGAGAAAATTTCCCCTATTTAGATTTTTTGCTTTAATTGAAAAGAATTGCTCGATAGGTTAAAAAGCTTGTGATATGATTTTCCTGCATTTTCAGAATGCAGCTCCCCAAAAACTAAATAAAGAAGATAATGGCACCTGTCATGAAAAGGAAAAAATAGAGGGAAAAATATATAAGGGAGACACTTTGTAAGCAAAGTTTAAATAATTTATAGAGAAAAAACCGCCTAAAGGACAGGTCGGCTGATAAGTTTCTTTACGAATTCATTGACATCTTCACTCTGCCAGCCATCTATCAACTCCCGAACCGCCGCATCCTTTACAAACTCGTCTTTTTCCCTGAAAGCCATCTTCTCGATAAGCGGAAGGGGTTCCAGGTCTTCGTTTTAGCCCTTTGCCAGTTCCTGGACTGCTGTAATCCTTGCAAAATTATCATCGTCATTGAGCAGCCGGTCCCTGATCATCTTCAGGGTTTCCGGCCTTTCACGCCAGCCATTTGCAAGCTTTTCAACGGCACATTTCCTGACAGAATAATGGCAGTCTTCCACAGCCTTTTCCAGTACCAGGTCAAAAACTCCCGGTTTTGAAAGGCAGTTTTTATGTACGCGAAAAAGCGTATAATAGGTAAGGGTATAAGGGAAAGGGCCTAAGGGAAAGAATGTAAAAGAATAATATAAAATGGGGGACTGGTCCGGCATGGACAACGTAGAGGGTGTACTAAGGGGGCAGAATATTGCTTATTTTTCTATGGAAATCGGACTTTCGAATGAGATCCCGACCTATGCGGGGGGCCTGGGTATTCTTGCAGGGGATACTATCCGTTCTGCCGCAGACCTGAACGTCCCCCTTGTAGCCATAACCCTGGTGAGCAACAAAGGCTACTTCAAACAGGTTCTGGACGACTCGGGCAGTCAGCAGGAACAGAAAGAGGAGTGGGTCCCTTCCCGTTTCATGACCCTGCTTCCCCGGGAAGTTAGCGTGAATATCAAGGGAAAAGATGTAAAGGTCAGAGCCTGGCTCTACAACTGCAAAAGCCTGACCGGCGGCTGTGTCCCTATCCTTTTCCTGGACACGAACGTAGAAGGGAACTCTGACGAAGAGAAGGGCATAACCGATTACCTTTACGGAGGCGACCATCGCTACCGGCTCAAACAGGAAATGGTGCTCGGGATCGGGGGAGTAAGGATGCTCGAAGCTCTCAACTTCAAAATCCGGAAGTACCACATGAACGAAGGCCATTCAAGCCTTCTTGCCCTGGAACTCCTCAAAAGGAACGGGCTGAATGTTACGGACGTAAAGGAAAGCTGCATCTTTACTACCCACACTCCTGTGGAAGCAGGACACGATAAGTTTGACTACGGACTCGTAGGAGAGCTTATAACCGACGGGAAAGACCTCGAAATCCTCCGGAAATTCGGGGGGGAGGACAGGCTGAACATGAGTCTCCTTGCCCTGAACCTCTCCAACTACGTGAACGGCGTAACGAAACGGCACAGCCTTATTTCACAGGAACTCTTCCCCGGGTACAAGATCCAGTCAATCACAAACGGGGTCCACTCCTACACCTGGACTTCCCCCTTTTTCCGGGAGCTTTACGACCGCTACCTCCCGGGCTGGGCGAACGAGCCCGAACTTCTGGTCAGGGTAGGAGGAATCCCGGACGACGAGATATGGACTGCACACAAGAGTGCAAAAAAAGCCCTTATCGACTTTGTAAACAGGGAAACCGGCGTTGGGATGGACTACGAGACCCTTACCATAGGCTTTGCCCGGCGCATGACCGAATACAAGCGCCCGACCCTCATTTTCTCCGACCTTGAAAGGCTCAGGAAGGTAAACAATATGGGCAGGCTCCAGCTGGTTTTCGCAGGCCAGGCCCATCCCAGAGACGAAGCCGGAAAAGGGTTGATCAGGGAAATTTTAAGGTACATCGAGGAACTGAAAGGCGAAATAAAGATTGTCTTCCTGGAAAACTACGACATGGAAATGGCAGCAAAAATGGTCTCAGGCGTTGACCTCTGGCTGAACACCCCCCAGCGCCCGTATGAAGCCTCGGGCACCAGCGGCATGAAAGCCGCCCATAACGGAGTCGTAAACTTCAGCGTACTCGACGGCTGGTGGATTGAAGGCTGGATCGAAGGCGTGACCGGCTGGTCAATAGGCCCCGAACCCGAAGAGAACCTCTCCGACGAAGAGTGCCGGCTCTTTGAGATGAACGATCTCTACAACAAGCTCTACTACATCATCGTCCCCATGTACTACGACCGGAAAGACGAGTGGTTCAAGCTCATCAACAATTCCATAGGCATGATAGCCTACTACTTCAACAGTCACAGGATGATGAGGCGTTATGTTACCCACGCCTACCTCTAAAGCCGGGAAAAGAACAGGCATTTATTCAGGAATCTCCATTCCAGCTTACCGGCAAGTAAAGAATCTTTCTGGATCCAGAGCCCGGTCGCCATTTTCATTCAGGCAAATATGGCGGGCGCACCCGGACTTAACAATACCTCCAGGAAGTGATATATCCGATTGGAAAACAGCAGCCTGAAAGTGACACATCCTGTTGAAAAGCAGCCGCCAGGCAAATACGGAAAAAACAGAGCTGCTGGAATCTGGCCTGTCTCGGGCCTGCATCGAGCCTGTCTCGGGACTTCGAGCATAGAAACTCCCACCCAACATTTCAGTTTCTCTACCTTATTTTCCAAATTTTTTCGCGGGCTTTTTTCGCTTTTTCCGGTTCCCTTGCGCTTTCCCACAAATCCGCTGAGATTTTAAACGCGTTTTCCGCCCCCCGGACATTTCCAAGATTCAGAAAAACACAGCCTTTTTCATACCAGGCTTCCGGGTAACCGGGTTTCAACCGGGTTGCCTTTTCAAAGGCGTGAAGAGCTTCTTTTCCAGGCCCCATTTCAAAAAGGACTTTACCTCTCAGGAACCAGGCTTCGGCATTGTCAGGTGTTCTTTTGAGAGCGTTTTCAAAGGCTTCCCTGGCTTTTTCCTGCTCCCCAAGCTTCAAATTGAGCTTTCCCTTTTCAAACCAGGCTTCGGCGTTTTCGGGATTTGCTTCCAGGGCCTTTTCATATGTTTCAAGGGCATCTCTGGAGCGGCGTATCCGCACAAGCACGGCATCTTTCCCGTTCCAGGCATTTTTCTGGACCGGGTTCAGGTAGAGGGACTTTTCGAAAGCTTCGAGCGCAGCCTGAAAACGTTCAAGTTTTACGAGTACTGCTCCCTTATTTGTCCAGGCCGCGGCGTGGTCCGGGTTGAGTTCCAGGGCTGTCTCGAAGGCTGCCAGGGCCTCTTCATAGCGTTTGAGCTTCAGCAGGGCAACCCCTTTATAAAACCAGGTCCCGAAATGTCCCGGGTTTCCGGCAAGCACCCTATCGAAAACTTCGAGAGCCATTTTTAGCCGGCCCTGCTTGTAAAGAGCCAGAGCTTCTTCATACAGGGCTCCAGGACTTTTGCGCTCCTCCGCTCCAGCCTCCCCCGCCTCCCCGGCACCTCTTTGAACCCCGCCTTCTGCAAGGTATTTGAACCCCGTATCCTCCCCTTCTTTCCCGAAGGCAGGTGGGGCATCGAGATAGACAAACTCCGGTTTCGGCACGAAAGCCTTGCAGATGCCGTCAGGTTCCGGGCTCCTGTTTGTAATGACACAGTACCCGTTCACGTATTTCGAACAGGTCCCGCAGCAGTAGATGCGTCTTTCCAGCCTGTGGCGGATCTGGTCAAGTTCGGTGGTGACAAGGCCCTGGTTCAGCCGGGTCTTGAAGGTCTCGTAGGGGATGTTCTTGATTTTGATGTAGACGGTTGCAGGGGCCGGAGGGTCCCATTTAGGAGGGTTTTCTGTTCCACTTTTGCTTTTGCGTTTCATGGTTTGATGGGAAGCTTTTAGGTAATTAATCTAATAAAGATAATCCCAAGCCAGGGAGAAACAGGCTAGAAAGAAACTCAAGCCCGGCGTGTCCCCTTCGGGTAAGTTTCCAGGTCCCACAGGACAGGCCCGTCCCATTCCTCAAACTTTCCGGGGTTCCCGGGTACTTTTTCCAGCTCATCCGCAACAAAACCGAGGCCCAGGGATTCAAGTTTTTCCCGGGTGGGGATCCCGGTTTCGGGCTCGCAGCCCCTGAGAGTGTGGTAGCTCGCAAGCATTGTATCGTGTTTTGCAAGTTCCAGGGCTCCTGCCGGGGTGCTGGCAAGTCCGGGTTTCAAGGCCAGCCTGGAATGTTCCCTCCGGATTCCCTGCCTGACGTTGAAGGCCATCTCCAGGAGATATACCCTGTCAGCGGCATTTTTCAGGGTTTCTTCGGTAAATTCCATGCCCGTAGCCGCTCCAAGTAGCCTTGCCACGCCGCCGAGCAGAGGGTACTTAAAAACCAGGGGCACAGCGCTTTCCCAGTTGTTTACGGCTCCTTTGCAGCGCCCGATCATGTCCGTAAGGGTTGTGACCTGTTCTGAGAGGATAAGGGTTTTGACCTCGTCTTCCACCGGGATATACCCGTTCTCGACCAGTTCCGGCCAGAGAGATGGGTCATTTTCCCCGTAAGCCCAGGAACGACCCCGCAGGTGGTCGGCACCCCGGGTGGATGTGGCATGGGCAAGCCCGAAAATCCCGGCAGGATGGGGGCCGCGGCTGAGGCCTTTTACGTGATAACAGTAATCCATCGCCCCATTCCCTATGATTTTTGCCATACTGTACATACCTTCGGCCACAAGGTTCCCGAACCCCTGCCGGAGAGCCGTCCTGTGGACAAGCTCGATCTGGGACCCGGCATCTTCCCAGTCAAGAGAGAGCCCTCCTGTATCCCGATCCGTAAGAATCCCACGCATGTAGAGCTCTTTGGTCATGGCAATTACATTACCCAGGGCTACGACACAGATCCCGTATTTGTCAGCCAGGTTCTCCAGGACCATGATAGGGACAGGCTCGGTAATCCCGCAGTTGGTTCCCAGGCAAAAGATGCACTCGTATTCCAGGGCTTTTCCGATTTCCCCCCTGTACTTTCCCTCCGGGATCTTAAAGTAATTTTTGCAGGGGACCACACAGCTCCGGCAGGCTGACCTTCCGGTCTCGAACTGCTTCCAGGCTTCAGGTCTCAGGGCGTCCGGGACGTCGGTTTCCGAGAAATACTTCTCATAGTTACGAAAACCCGGAGCCCAGTGCAGCATTCCGATGTGGGACCCGTAGACGGCTACAAGCTCCTTCTGGAAGGGGTCGTTTAAAAAGAAGTTCCGGTCTTCCCTGGCAAGCTCCCTGAACTCATCCGGGTCGGCAAGGGAAACGCTTTTTGTCCCCCTGACAGCAATGGCTTTTAAGCGCTTGGAACCCAGAACCGCCCCGCTTCCCCGGGCAGCGGAGTTGTATTTGTCAAACATGACAGTTGCAAAGCGCACCAGGTTTTCCCCGCCCTGCCCGATTGCTGCCACACTGATATCTTTTCCATGCCTTTCGTAGAGGAGGTCAGAAGTCTCCCAGGTGCTCAGCCCCATCAGGTCCGAAGCATCCCTCAATTCCACATGCCCGTCTTCAATCCAGAGGTAAAGGGGTCTTTGCGCTTTCCCTTCGATAATTATCTGGTCATACCCCGCCTTCTTCAGGAAATGGGCAAAACTCCCTCCCGCATTCCCATCCCCGAGAATCCCGCTGTAGGGTGAAAGCGTGCTGACCTCCACCCGGCTGCAGGAAGTCAGGCCGCTGGCAGTGAAAGGCCCCGTCGCCAGACAGACGACGTTTTCAGGTCCCAGGGGGTCTATCCCGGGTCTGATTTCTTTGAAAAGGGTCCTTGAGTTGAAGCCCCTTCCCCCGATATAGTCCCTGCAGACAGCAGGGTCCAGTCCTTCCGTGCTCACCTGTTGCTTGCTTAAGTCCACTCTCAGGACGTTTCCCATCCAGCCGTACACAGCTTATTACCTGCCCCTTGTAATTCGTTTTAGAACGCTGCACATGAAATTTGGTATCAAATATTTAGTGTTGAAGAGCTCGGTGTTGAAGAGTTCGGTATTGAAGCTCATACTCTTCCTTAGGATTTCCAACATAAAAAGGTTTAAGGGTTCAGTGTTGAAGAGTTCGGTGTTGAAGAGTTCAGTGCTGAAAATTTTGGATTTCGGATATTCCTTTATCTATATACATTATTTTTGAATCCTTTACCATGAAAGTTCATAAGAAACATAGTTTCTGAACAATTTGAAAGGTTTGAAAGGTTTGAAGGTAATCGAAAACCAGTCCTTTAACATCGGAACCGACCTTGCTGTGAAAGCTGTCGTGGAACCAGATCTAATTTAAAAAATTATATAAGTAATCAAAACTTATCAAATGTGAAGCCTGAGGACAGTTGACAGTATGAATAAAGAGGAAATGGAAATCTCCTTAAATGCCCGGAGTCCCGAAATCCTGAAAGAAGAAAAACTGCCATTCTCCGACAATAGCCTTGCAAAAATTCTGAAAAGAGAAGAAAATTACCGGTTTTTTGCTGAAAGGACCGGCAGAATGTTCTTTTACGCCGACCTGGAAAAAAAAGAGATTGAGTGGGCAGGAGCAATAAAGGACGTTACAGGGTATGACGCTGAAGAATTTGAAAAAATCAGCCTGGGCGCTTTCAAAGGACTTCTGCACCCTGAAGACGGAGAACGGATCAGTCAGCTTATAAATTCTTCCCCTAAAACCGAAGAGCGAATCGAAGAAGAATACAGGTTCCGCAGGAAAGATGGGAACTATGTTTATGTGGAAACAAATGTGATTTTTCTAAAAGATGCAAGGGGACATCCTTACAGGCTGCTGGGATTTTTAAAAGACATCACGGGAAAGGTACTTTTCCGACAAAAAATAGAGAGAGACAGTGAAAAATTCCTTCATGTAGCCAAACAGACAGGCCAGCTAATCTTAGACTGGGATGCAAGGACGAATAAGGTTGAGTGGGCAGGAGCCATTGAAGAAATTACCGGCTACACCCAGGAAGAGTTTGCGGAAGTCGACCTGCTTGCCTGCCGGAAAATCATACACTCCGACGACATGAAAAGGGCGTGGACTGCCCTGAAACATTCCCTGAAAACCGGGGAGAACTTCTACCAGGAATTCCGATTCAGGAAAAAGGACGGGACTTATATTTACGTGGAAGACAGCTCGATCGTCCTGAAAGATGAAAAGGGCCGCATATACCGGATTCTCGGAGTTATAAAAGATATCACTGAAAAGAAGCAGAGCCAGGAAAAGTTACGAAAAAGTGAGGAAAGGTACCGCTTCATTGCGGAACAGACCGGGAAAATAGTATACGACTACTGTACCGAAAAGGGAAAACTGAATTACGCAGGACCTTCTGAAAAAATCACCGGCTACACCCCGGAAGAGCTCAGCGAAGGCGGCGTGGATTTCTGGATAGAGCATGTTCACCCGGAGGAACGGGAAGAAGCATTAAAAATACACCAGAAGCTGCTTGAAACCGGCGGGACTGTATGTAAAGAATACAGGTTCAGGAAGAAGGACGAGAGCTATGTCTACCTGGAAAACCACGCGGTAGTCCTGAAAAGCGAACAGGGCCAGATACGCAGAATCCTCGGATTGCTAAAAGACGTCACCGAAAAACATCTCGCAGAAGAAAACATAAAGCGGGCCGAGGAAATCCGTAAAAAAGAAATCCACCACCGGATCAAGAACAACCTGCAGGTGATCTCCTCTCTTCTCGACCTTCAAGCCGAAAAATTCACCAGCCGGGAGGTTGTCGAAGCCTTCCGTGAAAGCCAGAACCGGGTCAGATCCATGGCCATGATTCACGAGGAACTCTACAAATCCAGAGACATGGAAACCCTTGATTTTACGGCATACCTGCAAAAACTGGCAGCAGAACTTTTCCGGTCGTATGATGTGGGAACTTATGACATAAACTTAGATCTCGCTGCCGAAGACAATATCTTCCTGGGCATGGACACCGCAATCCCCCTTGGGATCATAATTAACGAACTCGTATCCAATTCCCTGAAACACGCATTTTCTGATGGAAGAAGAGGGGAAGTCCGAATCAATCTCCACAGTAAGGAAAATCCCGAAGAAAATCCCCAAAACGAAGGAAATCCCGGTCTAATGCTTATCATTTCAGACAACGGCTCAGGTTTGCCTGAAAATATCGATATCAATAACTCCGACTCCCTCGGGCTCCAGCTTGTGAACACTCTTGTGGAACAGATCGAAGGAGAAATCGAGCTTCAAAGGGAGCAAGGGACAGAGTTCAGGATCGGGTTCGGAAAAAAATAAGTAGATCGGATTCGGGGGTGATTCCGAGTTTATTCAGGGTTGATTCCAGCTAAGATTCCGTTTTTTATTTTCGTTTTTTGAGGGGAGTTTTTTTGAAAAACTACCTGGAAATCATTCCCGTTTTCGCCATAAATCAATTACTGTCTGAGTGTATGGCAAAGTAAGTCACTCAACAGTACACTGAATGCCCGATAACCAGGATATTAACCTGCCTGGTTACGCATCAACGGGATACGTCGAATTGTTTTCCACAGGAAGCTCGTAGTTGAAATTCAACCAGTCGCTTTTGTCACTTTCCTGGCCCGCCGCGTCAACAGCCCAGACGCGCCACCTGCCCTGTTCTGTATCGAGGAATTCAAAGGTGTAAACAGTTTCATTTATGCCGGTGCTTATCCAGAGATCTCCAGATTCCGAAAGCCACGTACCGGTTTCGTTTGAGTAGGAATCGATCTCTACCTTATAACTCGCTGCACCCTGAACATCCTCCCACTCAAGTGTTGTCAGGCGCGGGGAATGATCGAATACCGTTCCATCGGCAGGGTAAAGTTGTTTCGGAATGGAGACCAACTGAGTTGAGTCCGGGGAAGTGGAGTTAGGTGACGAGGAATCCGATGAAGTGGAATTCGAAGCTGAGGAATCCGGGGAAGTGGAGTTCGACAAGGTGGAATTCGACAAAGTGGAGTCCGGTGACGAGGGATCCGACGAAGAGGAATCCGACGAAGAGGAATCCGACGAAGTGGAGTCTGTGGAAGTAGAGTCTGACGATGAAGAACCGGCGGAAGTGGAGTCTGACGATGAAGAGCCGGCGGAAGTGGAGTCTGTGGAAGTGGAGTCTGTGGAAGTAGAGTCTGACGATGAAGAACCGGCGGAAGTGGAGT
>JAENYU010000020.1:20191-45367 GCA_016841625.1 Methanobacteriota archaeon | reverse complement strand
GAAGTGGAGTCTGTGGAAGTAGAGTCTGACGATGAAGAACCGGCGGAAGTGGAGTCCGAAGCTGAGGGGTCTTCTACAAACACGACTTTGGTAGCCTCGACACTTCCTGCTTCGTTTGTGGCTGTCAGGGTGTAATTGGTGGTTTCATTGGGGAAGACGTGCTGACTGCCATTTAAACTTACAGTTCCGATTTCGGGTTCTATGAAAACTTTTTCAGCACCGGAAACACTCCAGACTAAATTGGAAGTCTTTCCTGTCCCGATAACATCCGAATTGGCATTAAAAGAGTCGATGGAAGGCAACTTATTTTCAACCGTAATAAGACAGGAAGCTAGCTCTACTTTGTCCCCATTCGAAGCTGTAAGCTGATAAGTGGTGGTTTCAGCAGGGGACACGTAAACTGTCCCGACGGGATCAAAGCTCCCTATATCGGGTTCTATAGTAACGTTTTTAGCTCCGGATACATCCCATTTTAAAACGGAACTCTCTCCTGCCCCTATAAGGTTCGTGTCAGCATCAAAGGAATTGACGACCAGCGCTTCCTCTTCAACCGTAACCGTACAAAAATCCACTTTTTCCCCTTCATCATTTGAAGCTATAAGCTTGTAAGTGGTGGTTTCGGTAGGAGATACCTGAAATGTTCCCTCCGGAGTTTCAGTTCCGATTTCAGGCTCTATAGTTATGGCCGTAGCCCCGGAAACCCCCCAGCTTAAAGTGGAATTTCCTCCAAGCTCAATAAGTTCCGGACTTGAATCAAAAGAATCAATTTCAACCGGTGCAGGGGAAAGCAAGGTATTAGAAGCAATAATTATACCCAGAATAGAAGCAGTCAACTTTATAATCTCAGGTAATGAATTCCAGGAATTCTTCAGTTTATTCCATAATTCTTTTTCACGGTCTATTCCACTCATAAAAATACTTCCATGTAATCCGCAAATATCAACAGGTAATCATTCATTACCGTAAATCGGGAAAAATCAATTCCATCTTCAGGAAAAAGTTCATTTTTAGTTATTTTATTACCCTCAGTTACTATGCCTGGGTCCCACAATAATACCCGTATTCCGCAATAATGTTCAAATTCCACAATATATGCAGGCACCAAACTTCGTATAAATTTTAATATTTACTCTGAAATATATCAAGTAGTTAGATAGTATTCTATATATTAATTTTGGTACATTATTCTAAAATTTATAAAAACGGTTCCTGATAGAGCTGAACCTCCAGGGAAAACTCCCTTCACATTCGGAAAAATAGGCAAGCAGTGGGGCAAATTCAAAGGTGAAATGGGCAGGAATGCCTGAGAAATAGACCTTGCCACCATCAACGAGAATTCAAAAGAGATTCCATTGGTCCTCGGTTAAGAGCTTTCTTCCTGCTTCAACCTTTCAGGATTAGGAGTTGAGCCTCTTACTATGTTATATAAAACACTGATGAAGAAACTCAACAAATTCTGGAGTGAATCGATAGTCCAGATGCCATCGCTTATGGTCTTATTTGCTTCTTTTTCAAATTATCTTTTCAAACTGGCAAGGGTACGCTGCAAGCGTGCACCAAAACCAGGAGTGATCCTCTAACGCTTAATCGATGACGCATGAATGTCAACCTGATTGTTCCTCCATTTTTTTTATAAGAAACTCTTTATACCTTTCTTGCTTACGAAAGACCCTATAAATTACCTTTAAAAAATCACCATTCATAAATCACCATTCATAAATCAGCACCTAAAAATCACCATTCAGAAGCCACAATTCAAAAAACCATCACCTCATCATAACAGGAGATTACCAGCATACACGAACGCAGCAGTTTTTTAGGCACGGAAAAAATAAGCAGTCTCCTTTTCAAGCTCTCGGCTCCCTCAATCCTCGGGATGCTCGTCTACGCCCTGTATAATATAGTGGACACGATCTTCGTCGGACAGGCCCTTGGCGAAGAAAGCGTCCAGGGCATCGGCGGGCTTGTGATTGCTTTTCCGATCCAGATGCTGGCCCTGGGAATCGGAATCGGGCTAGGGGTAGGAGGTGCGTCCGTAATTTCCAGGGCGCTCGGGGCAAAAGAGTTCAATAAAGCCGAAAAAACTCTCGGGACCGCCTTTTCCCTTGCTATTTTCCTGGGGCTCGCCTATACGGCAGTCGGGCTGTACTTCCTTGACCCCCTGCTGGAACTCTTCGGGGCAACCGAGGGGATCATGCCCTATGCCAGGGACTACCTTGAAATCACCCTGGCAGGCTCGGTAGTTTTTACCCTCGGGATTGCTGCCGAAGACCTGGTGAGGGCTGAGGGCAACGCCCGCTATGCCATGTTCGGGATGCTCCTCGGCGCCGGCCTGAACATCCTCCTTGACCCGGTCTTCATTTTCGGTTTCGGGATGGGAGTAAAGGGGGCTGCGATTGCGACCGTGATAGCCCAGTTTGTGTCCATGGCTTTTTTGCTGCGTTATTTCCTTGCAGGCAAAGGCTCCGTGCCCTTCAAAATCGGGATGCTTAAAACCGACCCCGGCATAAGCAGGGAAATGCTTGCCATCGGGATGAGTCCCCTGATTATCGAAGCCTCCAACAGCGTCATGATGATTTTCGTGAACAACGCCCTTGGGACCTACGGAGGGGACGTCTCGATTGCCGCTTTCGGGATCATCCACCGCCTGATCATGTTAATCTTCCTGCCGATGCTCGGAATCTCCTTCGGCCTCCAGCCGATCATAGGCTACAACTACGGGGCAAAACAGTTTTCGCGGGTGGTCGAGTCCGTGAAAGTCGCCCTGAAGCTGAGCACCCTCCTTTCCCTGGCAGGTTTCCTGATTATCTTCCTTTTCCCGGTGCAGATCCTCTCCATCTTCAGCCCTGATGCCGAACTGGCAGCTGTCGGGGCCAATGCAATGAGGATCGTCGTGCTAGCCCTGCCCTTCATAAGCTTCCAGGTCATCGGGACCACTGTTTTCCAGGCGCTCGGGATGCCAAAGCCCGCTTTCATCCTTTCGCTGGCAAGGCAACTGCTTTTTTTGCTCCCGCTTGTGCTGTTGCTGCCGAGGGTTTACGGGCTGGATGGAGTTTGGGCTTCGTTTCCGATTTCGGATTTTATGGCGTTCGGGCTGGCAGTTGGGTTGTTGTGGTGGGAGTATCGGAGGTTTGGGGATTTTGAAAATTAGGGTTTCCGGAGAGGATGCTTTTGCGCGCCAGAGCAGGAGAAGAGACCGAAATTGAGTAAGAAAAATGAAATCGTTATTTTGTAAATATTTCAGTAAGCTTATCCTCAACTTCCCGGACCTTCTCTGGCTTTAATGAACAACGCTTGTAGAGGATAAGGGATGTGTCGGCAACAAATAAAGGAAAGGTTATCTGGCACTCATGTCAGACTGCATTATCCCGAATATATTTTTTTCTGTGTCGAGACAATATGCAAGCCAGCCTATGCCAGGTATGGGACTCTTTTCCATAGTAACTTTGCCGCCGTGCTTCTTTACCTGATTCAGGTATTCATCAATATCCGGGACGTCTATTGTGCAGATATAGGTGCTTATTGAAGTGTCTACCCCCGGTTCTCCTCCCTGCCTTCTCATCAAGCCACCATCGATTCCTGGCTCTTCTTGTTTACCGGTTGTTATGCTCCAGTATTCCATGGGACCTTCCCATTTCTCTATCTTCCAGCCGAATACATCCTCATAGAACTTTTTTGCCCTCTCAATATCTTCTGCATGTATCTCAAAATGAACTACTCTTGGCATGATTAAACCCCCGTTTATAAAATAGTCTGGATGATATTTATGTATTGACTTAGCTTTGCTTTTTTTAGACATATAGCTTTTTCAATTATCTCTTCGGTAGTGATCATTCTGACACCACAAATAAATTGTAACTATCCTGATTTTATTTATGGTTGATATAATGCCTGTTATTCTGGCACAACACCTTAGTGAATTATTTTCACAAATCCATCACACTCATTTTCTATATAGAGTGCCCAATAAGTTTATATCTCCTTATTTTAATATAAATATCTGTAAAACTACATCCTGCATCCAAAATTGCCGGATGGCTATTTAATACACATCTGAGGAGATACGGCAGCAGAGTAGTTTGAAACATAGATTCTCTGTTAACACAGCATAAGGGGGAAGCTGGTTGGCAGGACTTGTAAATGGAATTTTCCTGGACTGGATAGTTCAGACGTTTCAGGAACAAATTTTGTGAAACCAGCTAATTACGAATAGGGGAGGATAATACGGCTAAGGAATTGTATAAATTACCGCCTTTGAAATTTAGTTATGTGGATCTGGAACCTTATATTTCCGAAGATCAGCTGCTGATACACCATGAGAAGCACCATCAGGGTTATGTGAATAATACGAATTCACTTTTGCAAATGATGGATAAAGCAAGGGAAGAAGACACGGATTTCGATTATAAAGCAGTCGCAAAAGCCCTGTCTTTCAATATGGGTGGGCACGTCCTTCATAGCTATTTCTGGTGGGAGATGACTCCTGCGGAAAAGGCAAGTAAAGAACCTGTCGGCGAACTGTATGATGCTATCAAGGAAGACTTTGGAACTTTTGATAGGTTTAAAAAGGAGTTCACCCAGGTCGCAGCAGGTGTGGAGGGTTCCGGCTGGGCAGCCTTAACTTTCTGCCGGGATACCAAAAGGCTCGGGTTCATGCAAATAGAAAAGCATAACGTAAACCTGATCCCGGATTTCCCGTTACTTCTGGTTATAGATGTATGGGAACATGCTTACTATCTGGATTATAAGAATGAGAGGGGCAAATTCATAAATGCATTCTGGAATATAATCGACTGGGAGGAAATCGACAAATATTTCAGGACGATTCAGTGAATTCGGCGGATTCAGCTAATTTGGTGAACTCAATAAACTGGTACAGGATAATTCCGGGCTTTTGCCGGGAAATTTCTGTTGATTCGTTATCTGAGCTTTTGGGGAACTACTGGCTCGCAGAACCCCGGACTCTCACCGGTCGTGCCTGCACGACCGGCTTTTTTCTGAAAATTAATAAGCAAAAAATTTAAAATCTTACCTTTCTGCCTTCGTTTTTCAGGTGAAAACAAGCTCAAATGCGATCTAATTTTGAGGTTTCGATAAAATTCAGTATTCGAAATGCCTTTGCGGTCATTTAGTGGGGAAGAAAGCTTACCCTACCTCTTTTTTCTTTCATGCAGCTTTTTAATCTTCTCTGTCAAAGCGGGCTAGCCTCGCTGTCGCTCGGACATTAACGACGGGAGATACTATTCAGGTTGCTTCAGTTGAGTTAATGCAAGCAATCTCACCAGGAATATCGTGAAATCCCAATATATTGAATTTTCACCACTCTTTTTGTAGTTATTTTCAAATACTCAATTGCAACTATGCAAGTATTCTGCCCTTAGAAACAAAAACATCATTAATACCGGGGAGTTAAAGCAGGAAATAAAATAGTAAATAAAGGCAGGGAATAAAGATCCCGGAAAATATTAAAAAGTCTCCTCATTCTTCACGCAGACTCCTCAGGCGTAAATCATTATTGAATCGAGTCTTGCAGTACCTACTTTTGTCCAGTAATTGCAAACACTGCAATACTGGGTCTTGCCATCTGAGTTCAATTTTAGTTCAGTGTGGCAGTTTGGACATCTTTTTAGCTGTTTCATGAATAAAGCCTCCTGGATTTCTTTTTTAAATCTGACTATTTTTAAACTTGATAACTAATTTTCAGAGTATGTTATGTAAGAAGAAGCCCGGAGGCGCTGTATCTACTGTATCCCCCAATACAGTCTCTTCGAATGTTATGCTACCCCTGGCACACTGGTTCGAAGAAAGGTCAGCAACCCCAGGAGATTCTTTATGTGGTAGATTTTACCCCACTTCTATACCCCTGCTCTATTCCTAAACTCCAGCACATAGTAATAACATAAATTATATTAAATAAATCATACAAAAAATTATTTTCAAGCAAAAAATTAGTTGACGTAAAAAATTTCAAGCCCATGATAGCACTTTTCTTAAGCAGGACTTACGCACCTGAAGTACAAAATCAAGCATAAAAGACCTTTTCAGTTTCAACTTTCTGCTCTCCACTAAAGGAAAAGCTTAATCTCGCTGGTATTAATCATAAAACACTCTTCAGTTGCAGGGTTTCGACCTGTCCGTCCAGTTCTATTGTGACACTGACCGTATCATTCTTGCCTACTTTTACCCCGCCTGAGGCTTCGTTGTGGATATAAACGGTGTTATATGGGGCGCAAACCGAGCCTATCGTATGCTTAAAGATAAACTTTTGCTCTTTTATCAGACTGCTCCCGGTAGAATACCTGTCGACGTGTTCTCTATTAATAATACCATCAAGCGGGTTTCTATTTGTACAATCGTCACACTGTTGGCCACTCCAGCCAGTTCCGCCAAAACCTGTATCATAGGACAGGTTAAATTGCTTTGGGGAAGGAAGTTCCGATAAGTTGCCTTTGTAATATACGGAGAAGATATTTCTTTCCTCCAGGGAATGATGGGCTTTGCGGCTTGTTTTTATGAAGATGTGGGTCTCGTTTAACACGTACCTTGCTTTCCAGTTCTCGTTTTCATCCTCGAACACATCATGGAATGTGATCACCTGTTTCTCCGTGATCAGCTCTTTTCCGGAACAGCTGGGAGAGAGGACCGGAATGCAGGCAAGAAATAGTAATATGAAGACCGGTATTTTCCTGTTAATTTTGGACACCCCTTTGTCAAGTCTGAAAATTCTTCCTTTAATTCGACTTGCAACCTTATCAGTATCAGTATCAGGTATCATTATCATTATCATTATCAATATCAGTATCATGTAACGGAATCAGGGTAGCGGAGTAATTATTGAGCACTCCTCAGTTCCAGGATTTCGGTCTCTCCGTCCAGTTCTATTGTGACCCTGATCGTATCATTCTTGCCTATATCAGTTCCACCCGAGGCTTCGTGGTGGACATAAACGGTTTTGTATGGGGCGCAAACAGGGCCTATCGTGTGGACGAAGACGGGCATTTGCTCCTTTAGCCAGACAGGGTTTATTCCATGAAGCAAACTGAGCCTCTGTATCCCTGCTAAACCCCACTCGGCATAGACGGGACACCGCATTTCTATCGAACCACTCCTGGAATAAGACTTAAGGATATACTCTTTTCGATCAAAATAGTCACATCGCTCGCTTCCACCGTGACCCGTTTCATAAGATATCTGAATTTGTTTCGGGGAAGAGGACTCCGACAGGTTGCCTTTGTAAGTTACGAAAAGGCGGGCATCGTGCTCTCCGTAATTGTGGGTTTTGCGGTTTGCTGTTATGAAGATGTGGGTCTCGTCTAACACGTACCTTGCTTTCCAGTTCTCGTTTTCATCCTCGAACACATCATGGAATGTGATCACCTGTTTCTCCGTAATCAGCTCTTTTCCGGAGCAGCTAGGGGAGAGGGCCAGCATGCAGATCAGAATTAATAACAGCAAACATGATATTTTGTTGCTAATGTTGGACACTCCCTCATCCAGTATGAAAATGAATAAACTTCCTATAAATTTGAGTTATTCCCTGATATATCTTTCCAAAAAGAGTAAAAATTATCAGGAATACCAATGGGTTAAAATGGCAGCAACAGTGCATAAAACAGCATTAAGCTCTTCAGTTTTTGCTGTGCTTTTGATTATATTTCACCCTTGAGCACCGCGTAAAACATCTCTTTTGCCTCCCTCTCAACCCACGGCCTGTGCCCGCATTTCTCCAGCAAGACATACTGGAAGTTCTCCAAAACCCGGGAAAGGGGCTCCCTTACTCCCTCAAAAGGATGCGGGTCATAATCCCCATGGATCGCGATTACAGGACAGCGAATCTTCTTCCCGAGTTTCAGAAGTTTTCCGTTGCTCCTCAACTTGCTTGCATCTCCCCAGACATTTTTATTGATCACATGCTGGTACTCGAGCACCTCGTCGGCATGGGGAAGGGGGTCGTATGAGTCAGCAATGGACATCAACTGCCCGAATCTTGTAAAGTATGCGTTTTTGTTTCCATCGGAGAGGCCATTTACCGCCGGTATCAGGGAAGAAGTTTTCGTCCATTCTTCCCTGCTCAGCCGGCTTCCCCGGGCTCTCCTGATGCTATCAGCATATTTTTCTTCGTAGGGGCTGCTTCCGACGAGGATGAGCTTTTTTACAAACTCGGGGTGACTGGCTGTGAAAATGTAGCTGAGTATTGCCCCCCAGGAAAAACCGATTAATGTGACCGGAAGGGCAGCATGCTCTTTCAACACTGCTTTCAATTCCCGGACCTGACCGTCAAGGGTAACGGCAGTCTGAAGGGGTTCAAGGACGCCACGGGCGGGGTTTGAGGGATCGAAAGAGTCAGAGGAACCGGAAGAGCCGAAAGAGCCGGGAAAGTCGGAAGAGCCGGGATAGTCGGAAGAGCCGGGAAAGCCGGGAAAGCCGGGAGAGCCGTGAAAACCGGGAATGCCGTGAAAACCGGGAAGGTCGGAAGAGTGGAAAGAGTGGGTGGAAGAGAGTTCCCTGGCGACAGGAGCCATTTCTCCGGGGGCTCCCGGGCCACCATGGATGACGGCTATATCGAAAGGAGGGTTTCCGTATTTTCTTAAGTTCATCATGTTTGTACAGGTTTTAAACATGTTCGGAGTTAAAAAGTAATTGGTTTTAGTTTTTCCATGCAGGCGATTCAGCTGAAAAAAATTAACATTTCACTTTGTAAGGAATTATTTATATAAAATTAAAAAAATAATTATTATTTATGCTAGTGGCAATAATTCTGGCTGTCATCGGAATAATGTCGGTTATCACAATTACCCAGGTCCTGGGATACAGGCTAGAGGGAGTGATTGTAGTCCCGATAATGGCTGTTTATACGCTCAAGAATTTCGTCATGCTTCCGGTTTTCGTGATAAGTGCCCTGATAGCTTATATGGGCCTGAATTACGTGAAAAGGAAGACGATGATCTACGAGAGAGCCGAAATGGTAGCTTAGATATTAATTGGCTCTGTTCTCCCGGTTATGGGCTTATTTTTTATACGGAGTTTGGGGGTTGAGTTTCAGAATATTTTCTTTATAGGGAGTGTGCTGCCCGGGCTTGCAGGCGTGGACGCCCACCTGGAAGTGAACCTTGCCCCAATTTTAGGATTAGACAGGGCTTTTTAGACAGGGCTTTTTAGACAGGGCTTTTCAGACAAATCTTTTTCAGATAAATCCTTTTTTCAAACCAGCACCCCTGGAAGATCAAACCTTCTTCACACCGGGCGAAAGTGTCAACATTTTAACATTTTAACATTTTAACATTTTAACATTTTAACATTTAAACATTGCAACATTGACAACTATTATATACTATTCTGGTATGTTGTATCAATCATTTTTGTCCCGTATGCAGCCATTTAACTAATTTATTTAGCCATTAAAACGCAAAGGAATTCACAATGTTTTCCCAGAGAAAAGGAGAAAATTTGAACGGGAATTTGAGCGGGAACTTAAAGGGAGTTGTGCCTCTCCTGGGACTTCTGACCGCCTTTCCTGCGGTTTCAACGGACATGATCCTTCCGGCAATCCCTTCTCTTGCCAAAACCTGGAACCAGCCCCTCGCGGTAATCAACCTGAACCTGGTCTGCTTTTTTGCCACCTATGGCTTTTTCCTGCTCTTCTACGGCCCGATTTCCGACCGCTTTGGACGCCGCCGCCCCCTTCTCGCCGGGCTTACGCTTTACGTACTGGCAAGCCTGCTCTGTGCCCTTTCATCCAGCGCTCCCATGCTTATCTTCTTCCGCATCCTGCAGGCTGCAGGGGCAGCTGCCAGCTCGTCCCTCTCAATGGCCATGGCAAAAGATATTTTCTCAGGCCCGGAGCGGGAAAGGATTCTCGCCCACATGGCGATCATTATGGCACTTGCCCCGATGCTTGCCCCTCTCGCCGGGGGCTGGATCCTTGTAGATTTCTCCTGGCCCTGGATTTTCTTTGTGCAGGCGCTCCTCGGGGTTGTTGGTTTTTTTGGAGTTCTCCGTTTTCCGGAAACCCTCCCCAGGGTGTCCGATACTCCCCTTTCCCGGGTAATGAACACCTACGGACGGCTACTGCTCAATCCTTCTTATATAGTCATGGTCCTTGTCATGTCAGCAAGCCTCCTTCCAATGTACAGCTTCATCGCGGGCTCTTCTGACATCTATATTAACGGGTTTGGCTTTAGTGAACAGAAATTCAGCCACTTCTTTGCCTTTAACGCCCTGGCCCTGATGGTAGGCTCCCTCTCCTGCCTCCGCTTAACAAGCAGCATCGACTCCAGGCATCTGATGACGATCGGCTTTGCAGGCATTTTTCTGGGCGGGCTTTTTCTCCTTCTCACCGGTCATCACGGGCCCTGGAGTTTTGCCCTTCCCATGTTCATGATTACGTTTTCCCTGGGCTTGAGCCGGCCCCCGAGCAACAACCTTGTGCTTGAGCAGGTCGACAGGGATGTGGGATCTGCATCATCCCTTCTGATCTTCACATATTTCACGCTGGGAGCTGTCGGGATGTGGCTGATTTCCCTGGACTGGGCAGATAAGATCCCGGTGCTCGGGGGAATTGCTCTGGCCTGTGGGACTCTGGTCCTGGGAGCATGGGTTGTTTTGCAGAAGAGGGGTATTTGAGGGAAGCGGAGTATGCACATGAATATCTTAATTTTCCCTACTCACAAATCTTCCCATGCCTCGTCTTCCTCCGGGTTTCCCCAAGCTTTGGCAAGGGATTTTTCCGAAGCAAAAGCTGTCCCCAATTTTTCACTGACGTAAGAGATAGGCCGGATCTCTATCCGATCTTCATATGCCAATAAAGCAACCTTATGACCTTCCTTGAACTTTTCATCCCGCAGCTCCTTTGGGATTGTTATCCGACCCTTGCTGTTCATTTTTAAACATTTGACTTTCAGAAGTGTCATTTTTGTACTCACCTCGTTCGAGAGGTTTTATTAAGCTAATATGTAAGAAATGTAAGAAATGTAAGAAATGTAAGAAATGTAAGAAATGGAAGAAATGTATATAGAGATGTACCTGGGTAGAATTTTTAGTCTTTGTTTTTTATTCTTTGCCTGTCCCGGTAGTTCATCTGTTAGTATTACCGGGTTGGAATTGGAACAAACTGGTTATCATAATCAGACTCATTCCAACAGCTGATATATACCAGCCCATTCCTAATAATCCGATAATATTCTGAAACCCCACAGAGGGAAATTCTGTTTGTGCCAGAATTCCGGGCAGCCAAAAGAGGAAGAGAGCCAGACCTGTGAAAACAAGGATGCCCCCGATTCCTTTAAAAATGCGGGATTTGGCCAGGCTCGATATCAAAGCGATGACGGCGCCTAATATCAAAAAGATATATACAAACATCACAAGGCTCACCTCGATATCCTTGACCGTCGTTACCCCGCCTGCTAAATTTGTAAAGCGGACAATATCCATTGGCAAAATCTCGAAACGGAAATGATCTGCCTTTATAAGAATTTCGGATTGGAATAATGCAAAATTACTGTTTAAAAATCCCAGGGCTACGGAGACAAGGATAATTAGACTACCAATCCCTCCAAGTATCTGGTTTACCCAAAATTTCCTCGAAATTATTTTTGGAGAGCTAAGCTTCGATTGACCAAACCAAAATTCATGAGCGAGAAGTAAACATGTCATAATGAGGAGTGATCCTGGCAGATACCAGAGCCTCCCTACGGTGGTAAAGCAAATTACCGCTGGTAATAGTACACCGAAAAAAATCGCCAACTTACGATCATTCGTCAGTTTAACATGGTTACGAGCTGAAAGGACAGACAAAAGGGCAATACTGCTCAAGAAAAATGTGATTAATCCCAATACAACTGGGCTTTCTTTATTTCCAATCCAGGGCAGGATTTGTGCTCCAATACTCATTTCTATGAGTCCGGCTAAGATTCCGAGGCCACCTCCCAATATACCAGGTTTAATTGCAAGCTTTTCCATCCGTACCACTTCACATAAAATTTAATATTATATTAGTACATGCCGCTCAGGTTGCTCCTCAGTGTTACCATATCCTTGCATGTACGTAAAAGTATCTTTATTCCAATATTGGCCCTAAAAACGAGGAAGATACCATTCCGGATGCTTCGGGAAAGTTCGATCAAGCAGCAGAAAAATAGCCCCGTTATTGTGCTCCTCAAAATCGACAAATCGTGACTTCTTTTTAAAATGAGGTTTTTTTGGCACCATAGCCACAGGTGGTACCCCCCACCTATGGCTGGGATATGATAAGCGTTGGAATTGCGTAGTTCTAGCCATGGCTGTGGTCAGAATCTATCACATCGTACTGGTGCCATGTATCGATACGCAATATTCAACGATAAGCGGGTTAAAAAGGCTTGCGAATCGATCAGTTTTTTCGGGCTAACCTTGCTGGTGCTCGGAACAATTTTTACTCAAAAGTTTACAAAATAACCGAACTTATTTATTATTTTAGCATGGATAATGTAGTGTTATGGAAAGCTACAAGATATTATCTCCGATCTTATTAAGATTCAGCATATAATTCGAAATACTAACAAGTTCTCCAGTTTACTGATGTTTCCCCGGAGTTGAAATTTTCATGAATAAGCAAAAAGCCATATTGATACTATTATTGCTCATTCCCCTCCTTCTTGTGTTGTTTTTTTTCGGCCCATTCTTATTATTTAGTTTTGTTGACAGTTCCTGGTACTATTCCGAGGAAGTTGATATTGGGCATCTTGATTACAATTCCGTACTTACGAATGCAGAGAACGTCGGCTATGAAGTGGAAGGTTCCTGGCCCTGGCTCGGAAACTTTTCTGGCTTTGAGCCCGGGGATGTCCCGGAGGTCCGGGAAAGGTTCGGAAGTGCTGCTCTTGTGGAGAACATCAGGCTTAACTATGACAAGAATTCCGAGCTTATGGTCATCGCATGTGAGAACGAATCCGAAACTGAAGCCGGGACCAGGACCGGGACCGGAACCTGTGTAGCCATTTCGAACCTCAGCCACTCCGACCCCGAATCTCCCTTACAGCTATCTGAATTCCCGCCGGATGTCTGGATGCTTGAAAAATTCGGACTCCTCTTCGGGCTGGACGAGGAGGTTTCGGAAAAGTATCTTAATGTTCTAAAAAAAGCCGCACAAAACCAGACCTGGGACGCTGAGATACAGGTGAACGAATCTCCGGATTTCCCGGCTGTATATGCCTATCTTATGGAAAACAGTGATAAATCCGATTACGGGTCCAGTTTGGGTATTAATGCATACCCCACAGAAGTCTTTTTGAAGGACGGAAAGCGGCTGGGTTCCGTAAAGTACTTCGTCCCGGAGGCAAAGGTAACGGCTTATGATAATGAGAACAGGTACATAGTTGAACTCGATGCCTCCGGAAAGGTACGGCTCGAAATCGTAATGCCTCCGGGAAGCAGTGGGGATACGATACCTGAAGATGAATACCAGGCGGTGTTCAGGGAGATTTTTGAAGAGATGGGGCTTTCTCCTGAAGCGGTAGACAGCTTTGAATTTTTTCACAGCTCTTCACGGATTTGGTGAAAATGGATGAAGCTTAAGGAATTTTTTTGCTTTATCTTTTTGAAAATGGGGAATGCCTGAAATATGCTAGAAATATGTGCTGGAAATCTCCGAAATCGAGGTCCTGAACTTCGACCTGAAAGCCGCAGAGGAAGCGAGCAAAATAATGGGCAGGCTGCTGGGCCTTGGAACTCCGGTAAACAGCACGGATGTCCTCATAGCAGGCATAGCCATTGTAAACGGGGCGGAAAAGATTGTTTCCAGGGATAGGGATTTTATCAACATTGGGAAAGTTTCCGACCTGGACGTTCTGGTCTATTGACCTGAATTTTTGTATGAATTTCCCCTCCCCAACCTGTTAATCTCCATGCAAGAGAGGTCTTGCAAAGGAAAAACAAAATGAAAAAGTAAAAAAAGCTAACAAAAAGACAAAATATAAAAAGTAAATGTGGTGAGAATTTACAGGGATTTTTGTTGCTTTACGAACCTGATCCCCATCTCAAAAGCTTTCTCACAGTCCTGAGGGAACACTTCCTTTCGCCTTTTTGCCTTTTCCTCGGGATCAACCATGTCAGCAACATACTTTGAATAATCATCGAACTGGTAGGTGTCGGTACTGCACAGGGATTCGGAATCTCCGAAGATTCTCTTCGTCATATATTCATTCACTTCAATAGTTTTCCTGAGCCCGAACATATCCATGTATTCTTCCGTTACCCCCATCGTGTAGATAAAACCAACAGGGATATTTTTCGGATAGAGCGTGGGCAACTCATTGGAGTAAACGAGGTATGGAAATATATAGCGTTCCATAAATGACCTCATCTCCCCCGTAGAGTTCCCGAGATAGATGGGCGATCCAAGGATCACTGCATCAGCATCTTTCAACCTCTCCAGCACGGGTGTCAGCTCGTCCTTCACTGCACATTTCCCATAGCTTTTTCCATCTTTTAATTTGCAGGCAAAACAACTTGTGCAGCCTTTAAAATTAAGGTCATAGAGGTGGATAATTTCTGTTTCCGCACCCTCCGAAGCCGCACCTTCAAGGGTTTTTTCCAGCAGGGTTGCCGTATTCCATTTCTTTCTGGGACTCCCGTTTATGGCTATTACTTTCATGATTTTTACCTCCATTTCGATTAGTTCTGAAATTATAAATCATGAACCTGATTTTCTATGTTGTCGCTACGTTTATAGGTTACTGCGATATTCACCCGGGAGCTTACAGGGGGCCGGTTTCGTAGTCCAACCCCATGCCCACCCCCGGTTGCAAAGCAACCGGCTTGCCCTCAAATTAAATGAATAAGACAAAGAAATTAAAAAAGAAGCTACTTTTTTGTTTTCGAATACACATCGTCTAAAAGGCGTGTCCTCGAAGTGCCTTGATTTTTTTCTTTTGGAATGTTCATTTTTGCGATCATTCCATTCTGGCAGTTGCTCTGGTCAGGCCTCGCTGACGCTCGGAACAAGAACGACGGGAGATATCATTCCGGTTGCTTTAGTTAAGTTAGATCAAGCAGAAGGAAATAGCGCCGGTATTGTGTTCCTTTAAATCGACAAATCATTGCTTCGTTTTAAAATGAGGTTTTTTGGCACCTTAGCCACAGGTGGTGACACCCACCTATGGCTGGGATGTGATAAGCGTTGGAATTGCACAGTTTTAGCCATGGCTGTGGTCAGATTACCTATCACATCGTATTGGTGCCATGTATCGATACGTAATATTCTACAATGGACGAGTTAAAAAGGCTTGCGAATCGATCAGTTTTTCGGGTGGGCCTCGCTGTCGCTCGGGACAAATAAGCTATTCTCATTAAAACTCCACTATTTCCCCATCAATCAACAGATTTCTAATTACTGCATTTCCAAACCTGTCGACAACAACTTCTACATCGACTTCTTTTCCGTCCCACCGCGAACTTTCTATTTCGTTTCCCCTGCCTTCCGGCACAAAATAGCTCTCAATGCCGTACTCAACTATGAGTTTATTAGCGGATATTTCCTCTTCGGGAACAGGTTCTTCTATCGGGATTTCTTCTTCCGGAACAGGTTCTTCTATCAGGATTTCTTCTTCCGGAACAGGTTCTTCTTCAGATATTTCTATTTCTTCCGGCATGATTTCTTCTTCCGGAATAGGTTCTTCTTCGTATAATATGCCCTTTACTTTGCCTCTAATGTAGAGCTCATCTTTGGGTGGGGTTCTGTATATTTTTTTTGGCAGTCCATAACCGTCTTTCAGTTCCAGGCCCAGGTATACAGGGTCATTGTACTCAAAATGATCTTCAGCCGGGATTTCATCGAGGTCCAGGGTACTTATCTCATAATTAAGGACCACATAGTCTCCCCGGAAGAGGTCCCTGGGGTCTACGGGAACGGTTTTAAGCGTGACTTCCGTGCCGGTCCTCAGGGTGTATTCCTTGTAGGCAATAAAGCCTGAAAAGATCAGGAGCCAGAAGACCACAGTGAGATAAAAGATTTTCTTTGGACTCATCAGATTCCTCCTTTCCCTGAAAGAGCCTTCAGCTCACAGTCCTGAAGTTCCAAAAAGCCGATTTTCATTGTTCCCCTCCGGTAAACTGAGCTTTTAACTCCCTTCTTTTTCTTTCCATAACCAGGCTCATGACCAGCAGGACAAGTCCTCCAAACATGAAAAAGAGTGACCTTGGAAGCAGTTCCCAGAAAAAGTCAAAGTACCTGGCAAAGATCAGGACTATAAACCAGAACATTGCGGTGTTGATGATCCCGATGTCTTCAGTGCTGTATCCCGCATACAGCAGGAAGGTCAAAAGTCCCAGGAAGATGATGTTGAACAGGACCATGTAAGTTTTTTCCGATGCTGGGACATATATTGTTGTGAGAGTGATTCCTGCCATCAATAAAGCAATTATGGACATGCTCGCATCTGTCTGAAAGCTTGTAAGCTTTTCACGGAGTGGTTTTGAGAGCAGAACCGCAAGGAAGAGGATTCCCAGAAAAGCGTAAAGTACAGGAACTATTTTTTCAACTCTGTATTCCCAAAGTCTGAAAGTGTGTGTGAATAACGCAAAGAGTGCAGCCTGCAGCCCCATGAACTTAAACGGTATTGCAGCATGTTTTACTTTTTCTACCAGCTCGTGCAAAGTCCCGATAAAATAGATTCCGATGCCTGATATGAGGTAGAGGTCCCATATGTTAATCAATTTACTGAAGTCAGTCATCTCCCCGTACAGAAGGCCAATCCAGAGGTAAAAGAGCAGGGAGCAAAGCCCCGCGATCGGGGCAGACAGGTAGCCGTAGACCAGGGGAAAAACTCCCAGGATCCAGATCAGGACAAGGGTACTGTTGTTGGCGTTGATGTTGTAGATCTGGGCAATTAAAAAGAGACTGGCCCCAAAGAGCAGGGCTGAGAGGAAAATCAGGGCAGAACCTGCCCGGGAGTATTTCTGTTTCTCGTATTTTAAGTGATAACCCGCATAATGTACACCCACAGTACTTCCCACAAGCAGCAGGACCTTGACTGTATTTCCGATTTTCTCCCAGTTGGAAGCCACAAACAGGATAGCACCAATCCCGATTAAAATTGCCCCAATGGTCGAAAAGGCAACGATTTGCTTTTTTGACCTGCGTTCCCTTTTGTATTCGGCAAGGTCAGCCCTCATCTTCCGGGCCTGAGCGTGATCAATGGTGCCTTCATCCAGCCATTTCTGGATTAGATCTTCATCGGACATACACGTATAATGGCATATTCAACTTCATAAACATTTAGATCCCTGAGTTCAGGTACCCCGTCCTTTCCAATTATCCTCATAGCAGGCATAGCCATTGTAAACGGAGCGGAAAAGATTGTCTCAAGAGATAAGTGTTTGATCAGCATCGGAAGGGATTTTATCAGCATCGGGAAAGTTTCCGAGCTGGATTTGTTGGTCTACTGAGCTGAAATATTTTGTATGATCCTCCAGATTCGTGATGGGTTTTGATTCTCTATTTTTTGATTTGAAAGTCTACAAAATAAGCCAAACTTATTTATTATTTTAGAATGGATGATGTAGTGTTATGGAAAACCATGATATATTATCTCCGATTTTTTTAAAATTCGGCATATCCTTCGGAATACTGGCAGCATCTCCAGTTTACTGATGTTTTCCCGGAGTTGAGAGTTTGAATAAGCAAAAAGCCATACTGATATTATTATTGCTCCTACCCCTCCTTCTTGTGCTGCTTTTTTTCGGCCCATTCTTATTAATGGGTTTAAATGACAGTTCCTGGTACTATTCCGAGGAAGTTGATATCGGGCCCCTTGATTACAATTCCGCACTTACGAAAGCGGAGAAAGCAGGTTATGAAGTGGGAGGTTCCTGGCCCTGGCCCGGAAACTTTTCGGGCTTTGAGCCGGGAGATGTACCGGAGGTCCGGGAACGCTTCGGAAGTGCTGCTCTTGTGGAGAACATCAGGCTTAACTATAACGAGAACTCCGAGCTTATGGTCTTCATCTGTGATAACGGATCCGAAACTGAAGCCGGGACCGGAACCTGTGTGGCCCTCTCAAACCTCAGCCACTCTGACCCCGAATCCTCCTTACAGCTATCGGAATTTCCGCCGGATGTCTGGATGCTTGAAAAATTCGGGCTCCTCTTCGACCTGGATGAAAAAGCTTCGGAAAAGTATCTTGAGGCTCTGAAAAAAGCCGCACAAAACCAGACCTGGGACGCTGAAATACAGGTGAAAGAATCTCCGGATTTCCCGGCTGTATATGCCTATCTTATGGAAAACAGTGATGATTCCAGTTACGAAACCAGTTTGGGTATTAATGCATACCCCACAGAAGTCTTTTTAAAGGACGGGAAGCGGCTGGGTTCAGTAAAGTACTTCGTCCCGGAGGCAGAGGTAGTGACTTATGATAAGGAGAACAGGTACATAGTTGAACTCGATGCCTCGGGAAAAGTAAGGCTCGAAATCGTAATGCCTCCTGGAAGTAGTGGGGATACGATACCTGAAGAAGAATACCAGGCGGTGTTCAGGGAGATTTTTGAAGAACTGGGGCTTTCTACGGAAGCTGTGGACAGCTTTGAATTTTTTCACAGCTCTTCAAGGGTGTGGTGAAAATGGATGAAGCTTAAGGAATTTCTCTGCTTTATCTTTTTGAAAATGGAGAATGTTCGAAATGTGCTGGGGATTAATTTTTGTTTTTTGATCTTTACCGGGGTTCTGGTTTCGTAATCCAACCCCATGCCCACCCACGGTTGCGAAGCAACCGGCTTGCCCCGAAATTAAATGAATAAGACAAAGAAATTAAAACTGAAGCTACATTTTTTGCTTTCAAATACACGTCGTCTAAAAGGCATGGTGGTTGCGTGCTTCGTGTTGATTCCTTCTGCCGGGGTGGTTATTTTTGATATATTTTTTCATTTTGGCAGTTGCTTTGGGCAGGCCTCGCTGACGCTCGGAGCAAGAAAGACGGTAGATACCATTCCGGTTGCTTCGGTTAAGTTCACGAAGCTTCCGCTCCAAAAAAAGAGGGGTTAATCAAAAAAAGCCGTAGTGTTCCTAAAATATTCCGGGTAAATTCAAAGAACGGGGTATGCCACAGTTCCGGCAAACCGTAACAGCCCCATCCTCTGCACTCTTCAATCTTCAAAGATTCTGCGTAGCTCCAAATCCATTTCCTGCAAACGACAAAACCTGCTTTGGCAGCTCAATATCCAGCGCCTCTTTCAGGACCTCTTCAATGGTCTCTACCGGCACGAATTTGAGTTCGTTCCTGACATCTTCGGGGACGTCTTCGAGGTCCCTTTCATTCTCTTTGGGGAGGATGACCTTCTTTATGCCTGCCCTGTGGGCTGCGAGGATTTTTTCTTTTATGCCGCCGACTGGCATTACGGCACCGCTCAACGTTATTTCCCCTGTCATGGCAAGTTTGGGGTCAACGGCTTTGCCGGTGATCAGGGATGTGAGGGCGGTAAAGAGGGTCACACCAGCTGACGGGCCGTCCTTCGGGGTTGCACCCGAAGGGACGTGGATGTGGATGTCGCTTGTGGTAAAGTTGAAGCTGTTTGCGGGGTTTGCGGGGTTTGCAAGCCTGGACCTGACAAGGCTCAAAGAGATCTGGGCAGATTCTTTCATGACGTCCCCGAGCTGGCCGGTAAGGGTGAGCTTTCCGGTCCCGGGCATGAAGGTGCCTTCGATGAAGAGGATGTCCCCTCCGACAGGAGTCCAGGCAAGGCCGGTGACGACACCGGGGATGTTTTCTTTCCTGGCTTCTTCCTGCCGGATCAGTTCTTTTCCGAGGGTCTCCTTGAGCATGTCCGGCTTTACCACGTAAGGAAGCTCGGCTGTTCCAGAGACAATCTTTTCGGAAACAAACCGTGCGGTCTTGGCAAGCTGTTTTTTAAGCTGCCTGACCCCTGCTTCGCGGGTGTACTTTTCGATGATCTGTTTCAGGGCTTCATCGTCGATTTTGAGTTTGTCCGCATCAAGGCCGTGTTCTTCCAGGGTCTCGGGGAGCAGGTGGTCTTTTGCAATTGCAAACTTCTCGTTTTTCGTGTAGCCCGAAATCTCGATCAGTTCCATCCTGTCCAGGAGCGGGGGCGGGATGGTTGCGAGGGAGTTTGCAGTGGCAATGAACAATACCTCGGACAGGTCATAGGGGACTTCCAGGTAATGGTCCGAGAAGCTGCTGTTCTGCTCGGGGTCAAGGACTTCGAGAAGGGCACTTGCCGGGTCTCCCGAGTAGGAAGCTGAAAGTTTATCGATTTCATCGAGAATGAAGACGGGGTTTTTCGTGCCTGCTTTTCTTATGCTCTGTATAATCCTTCCGGGAAGAGCACTAACATAGGTCCGGCGGTGTCCTCTGATCTCGGCTTCATCCTTGACGCCTCCGAGGCTGGCCCGGACATATTTCCGGCCAAGGGCATCTGCAATACTCTTTCCAAGACTCGTTTTGCCGGTTCCGGGAGGTCCCACAAAGAGCAGGATCGAGCCCTGTTTTTCCTGTTTCAGTTTCATTACAGCCAGGTGCTGGATTATTCTCTCCTTGACCTTTTCAAGCCCGTTATGGTTGTTCTCAAGCACACTGCGGGCTTCCACAATATCAATGCTCTTTATCTCTTCCGTTACCCAGGAAAGGTCGACCAGGAGGTCCAGGTAATTCCTGATAACGGGGGCTTCATGGTTGTGGGGGCCTCCGGTTTCGAGTTTCTTCAGCTCTGACAGTGCCTTCTTTCTCACCTCATCAGGCATCCCGGATTTCTCAATCCTTTCCCGGTATCCTCCCTCCCCGGAAACGGAATCATCACTTTCATTCAGCTCTTCCTGGATTAGTTTCATCTGTTCCCGCAGCATCGCCTCTCGATTCGACCTGTTTACCTTTTCGGTAACCTTTTTGGCCATCTCCATCTGGATATTGATATTTTCTTTCTGCTTCATCAGGATCCCGAGGAAGGTAAGATACCGTTCACGAACAGAAACGATCTCCAGAAGGGCCTGCTTTTCTTCAAGTTTTATCGGTATGTACGGCATGATAAATCCCATTATCTGGTCAATGGAATCCATCTTGTCGATTGGTCTGGTGAACTGCTCGGAACCCTGAAAACGGTTGCTTATCTCATGAACTGTCTTTTTTACATTCTCCATCATTCCTGCCTGGGTATCCTCATCCAGGTCCGGCAGGTCAGGAACAGGCTCATATGCCGCATAGAACAGTTCATCCTTCCGGTACAGAGAAACAGCCTCTACCCTCTGGACAGCCTTTGCAGCAACCAGATATCCGCCATCAGCAGGCTGCACAAACGTAACCTTAAGCAGATTTCCTGTTTTGTACAGCTTGTCTTCTGACAGGTCTGAAGGTTTTGTGCCGCCCTTTACTGTTAGCCCGATAGCATACGTAAATGTGGCATTTTTCAGTTCATTTAACAGTATTTCTCCTGTGTTTTTGTCAGCCAGGAATTTTGCCCGGCTTTTGGGGTAGACCACTATCTCAAAAAGTGGCATTACAAGGTTTTCTCTGTTATCGTCGGTTTGATCAGTTTGTTTTGTATCCATTTTTCAGTCGTCCCAATTATTATCGTAATTATTTAGTTTGAATTACCCTAACTATTTAGCCGAAAAAAGAAATTATCTAACTTTTCCAAGAAGTTTAATAAGGGTGTCCATTTCTTTCTCATCCAGGGAATCTGCCATCTTTTCAATAACCCGGAGCAAGGCTTTCTGTTCGGCACGGGCTATCATCTGCCCTTTTTCGGTCAGGCGGATATAATAGATTCTGCCGTCATCGGAGGATTTTTCCCTGTAAATACACTCCATTTTGGCAAATTTGTTGACCATCTCTGTGATGGTGGGTTTTGAGTTCCTGGTGATTTTAGCAAGTCTGCTAAATGTTACTTCCCCATGTTCATCAATGACTCTTAGATATCCGATCTGCTTCATAGTAATATCCGATAATCCACACTCGGACAGGATCTCACAAGAGCATTCGCTTTTGATTTTGATCAGGTTCTCAAAAACTATGAATAAATGCTCTTTTTTCGCCATCATACCTCGATCAATCTGTTAGTTAGTATTAACCTAATTATATAACTTGTAATATATAGTTTGTGGTCATTTCCGGTATTTTCCAGTCAAACTTACTACCGGACGAAAAAATCATTTTGACTCTTTTTGGCTCTTCGTTGTCTTGTGTGGGAAACCATCACAAAAACCAACATGGGCTTGAAGTGAAAATCACCTAATCCATAGAGAATGACGAAGAGCCTATTTACCCACTAATTTTCAAAAATATGGAAAGGTTTTTACCTCTATCTCACAACTCCTTTACCTGTATCTCACAGCCTTATTTATGCCGAAAGCGTTGTTCATAGTTCCCGGGAGAATCCTAATGATTATCAGAAAAGAAAAAGAGGAAGAATTTGACCAGATATACGATCTGGTGAAAGTTGCATTTCAAACCGCAAAAGTTTCTAATGGCAAAGAGCAGGATTTTACCATTGAGCTTCGCAACAGCGGCAACTATATTCCCGAACTTGCGTTAGTCGCAGAGGAAGACGGCAAGCTAATCGGGCACATTATGCTAACAAAAATGTATATCACGACCGGTGATGGTAAATTCGAAGCCCTTTTGATAGCACCTATTCCCGTCCTGTTGGAATATCGGAACAAAGGAGTCGGTTCCGAACTAATAAACGAAAGTTTCAGGCTGGCAAAAGAGCTGGGTTATACGGTAGTAGTTCTTGTCGGCGACCCTGCCTATTATCATAGATTCGGGTTCAGATCGGCTGTAGATTTTGGCATCAAGCATACACCTGAAATTCCCGATGAATATGTTATGGCCTGTGAATTAGTTCCGAATGTGTTAAATGGATTTAGCGGGAAAATTGATTTTTCCTGAAATGACAAAAGAGTCGGCGAAATAATCGATTGTACTTGAAAGGGCAAAAAAGCAAAAAAGCAAAAAAGCAATTAAATTTGAAAATTAAGGAATAAACTGATGAAGGACTAACACCGGGGCAAAAAATGTTATACCGTAAATTAGGAAAAACAGGTGAAAAGGTCTCGATTCTGGGCTACGGTTCCATGAGGCTTCCCGTTCTCGACGGGGAGGTCGATAAAATCGATGAGGAAAAAGCAATCGAACTCCTCCGCTACGCCATTGACCACGGGGTAAATTACGTTGACGCTGCCTATTCCTATCACGGTGGGATGGGCGAGGTATTCCTTGGAAAAGCCCTTGCCGACGGCTACCGGGAAAAAGTCCACCTGGCAACCAAGCTTTCCTGCAAGCGTGTAAACTGCAAAGAGGACATGGACCGCTTTTTAAACGAGCAGCTTGAAAAGCTCCGGACAGACTGCATCGACTTCTACCTCCTGCACGCCGTAAAGAAAAGCTACTGGGAGAAACTGAAGAAGTTTGGGGTTGTGGAGTTTCTGGACAGGGCTCGCGCAGCCGGGAAGATAAAATACACCGGTTTTTCCTTTCACGACGATCTGGACGTTTTCAAGGAAGTCCTGGACGCTTACCCCTGGGACCTCTGCCAGATCCAGTTCAACTACCTGGATGAAGAGTTCCAGGCAGGAATCGAGGGCCTGAAGTACGCGGCTGAAAAGGGCCTTGCCGTGGTTATCATGGAACCCCTGCGCGGAGGGAACCTTGCATCAAAGGTCCCGGAAGAGGCCAGGGAAGTCTGGGACCGTGCCAAAACCAAAAGAACCCCCGCAGAATGGGCTTTTCGCTACCTCTGGAACTATCCCGAAATCAGTGTTGTCCTGAGCGGAATGTCGGAACTTGAGCACCTGAAAGAAAACCTGAAAATTGCGGAAGAGGGTCACCCCAATTCCCTTTCAGCTGAAGAAAAAAGCCTGATCGCAGAAGTTAAGGAGATCTACAAAGCCCGTATTAAAGTCAACTGCACCGGCTGCAAGTACTGCATCCCCTGCCCTCAGGGAGTAAACATTCCCCGGAACCTTGGTTACCTGAATGACGTTTACATGCTCGGGGATGTGGAGAATGCCAGGTTCCAGTATGGAGTCCTTCTGGCACCGGAAGAGAAAGCCGGGAACTGCGCTGAATGTGGGGAGTGTGAGGAGGTCTGTCCGCAGGGGATTAGTATCAGGGAGATGTTGAAGGAAGTTAGAGAGATCATGGAGGAGTGAGGAGCAGACCCTCGATTTTTTGATGTTTGGAGCTGTGCCGGATTCCCGTTTCGCAGCTTGGACCCCGTGCCACTCACGCTTGCTCCAGCAACAGGTCTTTCCCTTAATTTAATGAATAAGATAAAGTCAGCAAACCAGAACCGCATTTCGCTTTCTTAAAACATTGTCCCAAAAGTCCGGGGACCGTGTGCTGTGTGTTGATTCCTTCTGTCCGGATATTCATTTTTTGGCATGTTTTTTTTTCATTCTGCCAGTTGTTTTGAGTGGGCCTCGCTCATGCTCGGTAAATAACGACGGGATATGCCATTACGGTTGCTTTGGAGAAGTTCAGCCAGTAGCAAAGAAACAGCCGCCGGTAATGCTCAAGATATTCTCACTTCACCTACTCCCAGTAAACAAAACGATCCGATCAAATTTGAGTGGACAGGGTTCGGGGGTTTTTGGGGGTTCTGGTCAAAAGGTGAGCATGTTCTGTTTCTCCTGGTGAATACCCTGTTTTTTCGGTTAGTTAACGCAGGTACCCCGTGACCGGGTAAAAAAAAGAAGGTCTTTGTTGCCGAAAATGTCCAATATTTTCTTACTCTGGACGCCTCTCCGTATACAAAGGGGGGACCGGGGTTGGAAATTCTCTGCTGTTCTGGAGAATCCACCCATTGAGGTGACTATTTTTTTAAATAATCCCTATTTAGTGTTATTATTATTAAATATAATTATATTTATGAATACTTTTTTAGAAAATATTAATAACTATTAGTAAATATCTGCTTTATTGTAACATGGAGTTTTCAATATGACAGATACAGCTTATGCAAGAAATGTTCATCAAAGGAAAAACAACAGAGTACCGTTCAGGAGATCGACAACGCCGAATAGGACCCACCAGAGGAGCCGGGTCTTTTCAGTGCTTCTTGCTCTCTTTTCTCTCCTTTTCCTCCTGTTTTGCGTCAATACTGCATTTGCAGCAGGGAACAGTATTGAAAACGTTGAAAATGTTGAAAATGTTGAAAATGTTGAAAATGTTGAAAATGTTGAAAATGTTGAAAATG
>JAENYU010000020.1:8399-20181 GCA_016841625.1 Methanobacteriota archaeon | reverse complement strand
GTTGAAAATGTTGAAAATGTTGAAAATGTTGAAAATGTTGAAAATGTTGAAAATGTTGAAATTACGGGCATCGGAGACCCTGGCGGGGATAGTAAGTTTGCCTACCTCACAGATGCAGGAACTCCCCATGTCCTGGTAAATAACTCGACATTATCGATAAATGTCAGTACGTACCGCTTCCCCCTGACCGGAAAGCCTATTGACGCAGAAATCCTTCTTATTGACGTCCACGGGAATGAAAACCTGACTTTTCTTGAAAATGCCATTGCCAGCGGCAGCATTGAAGGGCAGAGGATTTCCCTTTGCAGCGAATCAGCCCACCTTTCCAGTGTGCCGGTGAGCGTACAGGAGAAAGCAGGCCTTTACTGGACCTGGACGACTGAAAACCTCGAAAACCTACTGGTCTATGCGGCAGTGGAACTTGACGGGCGGCCCGACCTTGCCGGAAATGTAGTGGACCCCCTCAGGACGTCCGTCCTGCTGGTAGTGCTCCCGAATTCCAATACGATTGAAAGCGTGAGGGAAGAGCTTTCCGAATACGGAATAGACTGCCGGTTTGCAAACCTATCGGCAATGGAAAAAGTCGCAAGGGACCCTTCCCAGGCTGAGTTCGTGAATGCGGAAATCGAGGCATGGGAAGGAGATGTCCTTTTTGAATACGTTGCAGATGCGCAGTACGAACTGTATAAAGAACAAATTGAAGCTGCCGGAGACAGGGGCGTAAAGGTCCTGGGAGTAGGAGGTTTTTCAGCTCAGGACTGGTACACCCTGAATGTCGACGACGGGGAAAACGTAGCTGCGAAACTCTTCAGCAGCAGTTCGAAAACTCCCGGGTACTGGAGGACGGTGCTTCCGGAAAATCTTGTCAGGATGTTCATTTACGTCGCGAATGAGGCGGATTTCAGGACAGACCTGGCACCTTTCGTAAAACCCACCATGACAGTCCCTCCGGCTGCCATCTACCACCCTGACGCCCCGGCCTGTATCTACAATAACGATAGTTTCGAGCACCTTTTCCTGAGCAGGGAAGAGTACAACGAATGGTACCTATCCAGCGGGCACTACAAGCCCTCGGATAAATGGATAGGAATTGCCATGTATTACCGGGACTATCAGGAGGAAAAACTGCATACCGAAGACGTAATGATCCGGCAGCTTGAAGCCGACGGGTACAATGTGCTTGCAAGTTACGTGCCCTGGAACGACCCGATCACCCGCTTCTGCGACAACTCCGTTTGCAGCGACTCAAACGAGACCATGAAGGTCGATGCAATTATCAGCTTCCTCTTTTTCGGAGCCACAGATTATTATAAAGTGCTGGACCAAAGCGACGTGCCTGTCCTTAAGGCTGTCAGCCTCTCTTACCAGACCTATGAGGAGTGGGAGAAAAACCCCTACGGCATGAGTGGGGCTGCAATAACCTGGAAGCTTGACCAGCCCGAGATTGATGGGGTGATCTGCCCGATTCCTGTGGAAGCCCAGTTTACTGAGGATGACTACTTCCGCTACCCTATCCCGGACAGGGTGGACCGCCTTCTGGGGCAGGCAAAAGCCTACGCAGACCTTCGGCACACCCCGGAAGAAGAGAAAAGAATAGCCATCGTCTACTTCAACCACCCCCCGGGAAAACATAATGTAGGAGCAAGCTACCTGAACCTCTTTGACTCCCTATCCCTCATGCTGGAATCCCTCAGGGCCGAAGGCTACAGCGTGCAGAACATGACGCCTGAGGAGCTGCAGGCCGAAATTCTCGAGAAAGGAAGGAACGTCGGGACCTGGGCTCCGGAAGAACTGGATGCCCTGGTAGAGGCAGGCCTTGAAGACGATTCGATAGTCCTGCTTGATGTTGATGTATACGAAAGCTGGTTTAGTGAACTTCCCGAAAGCATAAGGAACGATGTAATCGATAGCTGGGGAGAGCCTCCAGGGGAAATGATGGTAGTAAACCGGGACGGGAAGGATTTCATTGTCATTCCCGTAGTCAAGAACGGAAACATAATCCTTACTCCTGAGCCGGCAAGGGGCTGGGAAGAGGACGTCGACAGGCTTTACCACGACATGAACATTGCACCGCCTCACCAGTACATGGCTTTCCACCTCTGGCTCCAGCACCCGCCTGAGGAAGGAGGCTTCGGGGCTGACGCCGTGGTGCATGTGGGCAGGCACGGGACCCAGGAATGGCTGCCCGGAAAAATGGTCTGCCTGAACGCTACAAGTTACCCGGACCTGCTCCTCGGGGACGTCCCCAATATCTACCCCTACATCGTGGACGGGGCAGGGGAAGGTATCCAGGCAAAGCGCCGGGGCTATGCAACTCTTATCAGCCACCTGACCCCGCCAATTGCAAAAAGCGGGGTCTACGGGGACCTGACCGAGTTGAAAAACTACCTGACAGCTTACCAGGGGTACAGGCAGAGCGGGTACGAAGTCGGAATGAACGAAACGAAAAATGCGGTAATCGGGCTTCTCAATAATAGTACCGTTGACGAGGACCTGGGGCTTACGGTAACCGGGGAGAACTTTGAAGAAGCCCTTGACGGGATCGTAGAGTACCTGGAAGAGATAAGTGCAGAGACGATTCCTTACGGGACCCACACTTTCGGGCAGAGCCCGGAGGGAGAAAAAGCCGCGATGTTCCTCGAAACCATGCATGCGGACCTGCTGCTGGACAGCTCCTGCACCCTGCTCGGATATGACAGGGACGCCGTAAGTGCCGGGGGAATCGAGGTCCTGGAGGAGCGCTCCAACGCTGAAAACCTGAGCCACTGGCTTGCACTTTCCATCGAAAACTGCAGCCCGGAAAGCCGGTTGTTTGCAGAAGCGGTGGAAGCGCAGCTGAACCGGAGCATGAGCCCGGAAGAACTCGATACCCTTAACGAGACATTCGAAACGGCAAACCAGACTCTTTTCCTGCTGAATGCCTCAGGGGAACTCACGTCTTTCGTGCACGCCCTGGACGGGGGGTATATCCTCCCGAGCGAACAGGGGGACCCTGTAAACAACCCGAACGTCCTTCCCACGGGCAGGAACTATTACGGTTTTGAGTCAAAGAAAATCCCGAACCCCGAGACCTGGGAGATTGGAAAAGAGATGGCAGATGAGATGCTGCTGCAGTACTATTCCGAGCACGGGGAATTCCCGGAAAAGGTAAGTGTCTGTCTCTGGTCAGTGGAAACCCTGCGCCACAACGGGGTGATGGAAGCAACGGTCCTCAGGCTCATGGGAGCAGAGCCCGGGTTTTACTACTCCAGCGGGGCTTTTAGCAAGGTATACAATGACAGGGTGGAAGTCACTTCCCTGGAAGACCTTACCCTTACCCTCCCGGACGGGACTAAAGTTCTCCGTCCCCGCGTGGACGTCGTAATTACCACGTCGGGGCTCTACCGGGACACCCTCCAGTACCAGGTAAGGCTGCTGGATACGGCCACGCATACGATTTCCGGGCTTGAGGAAACCGGAGAAAACAACTACGTAAGAAAACACACTCTGGAAATCAAGGAAGCCCTCCTCGCCCTTGCTCCTGAAGAACAGCAGCAGATCCTTGACACTTACAGGGCAGCAAATCCCGGATTTTCCGGGAGTTTCGAAGACCTGGCAGGAAAACTCGCAGCGCTCAGGATCTTTGCCCCTCCCCCGGGAGGTTACGGGGTCGGCATTGAAAAGGAGATCAAAGCCGGAGGAACCGAATGGGATTCCGAAAACGCTACCAATGCGATAGGAGAGCTCTACATCTTCAGGATGGCAAACCTGTACACAGTGGACGGTGAAGGGGCTTTACAGTATCTCGGAAACTACGGGTCTCTCTTCAGGGAGAACCTGGACGGCACGGAAATCGTCTTCAACAGCCGCTCTTCAAGCCTTTACGGCGTTCTGGACAACGACGACTTTTTCCAGTACGTTGGAGGGCTTTCGGCAGCTGTCAGGTCGGTTTCCGGGGAGGTCCCTGAAATTAAGGTGGTCAACTTGCGGGGAGAGCCGAAAGTTGAAGGGATAGAGACCTTCATGGCCCGGGAGCTCCGCAGCAGGGTTGAAAACGCCCTTTACCTGCAGGGCATGATGAGTTCCGAATATTCCGGGATGAAAGAAATAGCAGAAATCGTGGACAACCTCTACGGCTGGCAGGTAACGAACCCCGAACTTGTGCAGGAATATATGTGGAACGACCTTTACGAAACCCTTGTCCTTGACGAACAGGAACTTGGGATAAGGGAAGCTTTTGATGCCAGCAACCCCTATGCCTACCAGGCCCTGACCGCCCGCATGCTCGAATGCGTCCGAAAGGGCTACTGGGACGCGTCCTCCGAAGTCGTAGAGACCCTCATAAAAGAATACACGCAATCCGTTGAGAAGCACGGGGTAACCTGCAGCCAGAGCACCTGCGGAAACCCGGACCTCCTGGATTTCATGAACGGAAGGCAGCCTGTTAAGGACCCTGAGGGAAAAACCCCGGACCACCGGGGCAGCGGCGGTACGGGCAGCGCCACGGTCATGCCTGCCGGGGAGGCACAGAGTCCCGGAAGCAGCACTTCCAACGAGAGTTTGCGGGCAGATGGAGGATACGGCACGGACCTTGAAGTGACTCCCCAGCCGGAGATACAAACGAGATCTTCTGACAGGGCAAACTACGTGGAAGGCTATGAACTGGAAAAAGAATCCCCTGAAAACTCCCGGGATTCAGGTAGTATGTCTTTTTCCCCTTCGGACATCATCGGGCTGGCATCCGTATTGTTGCTGTCGGGAGCAATTTTTATGGGGTATAGAAGGAAAAAAATTTGAACGGAAAATGCAGATGGCTTGAAAAAAGTGTCAAAGAATGAGGTAAGGAAAAGGAATGAGGTAAGGAAAAGGAATGAGGCAAGGAAAAGGAATGAGGCAAGGAAAAGGAAGAAGGTAAGGAAAAGGAAGAAGGTAAGGAAAAGGTAAAAAATAAAGGCTCTTTGCTGTTTCGTGGGTAATTCATTTCCAGTCCCTGAATAGAATGGCAAAGGTTCTCAATCCCTGTATGATACAGCAAAGAGCCGGAATAACTCAACATTGTTAGATTGGACAGTTACTTCACTTATCGTTTTTTACTCCACTGTTCCAATTCATACCACTACCACTACCACTACTACTACTACTACTACTACTACTACTACTACTACTACTACTACTATTACTACGGAAATATTTTCTTTTTTTATTTATGGTAGATTTTTGACTTACAATAAGCTGTTTTCTTGCATGTAATTTAAAATAATAATAGTATCAATTAAAACGAATATCTATATATATGCTAAATATTATTACTAATACTTGATATGTTATGAATCAAATTTATTTAATAGTTATCGGAGTTCTGATGGCGATTCTGGTTCTTGGGGTGAAAACAGGTGTTGGATGCGGCTTCTCCAGTACGGGCAAGCGGGAAATTCTTGCAATTGCAAGCAGTTATTTTCTCCTCTCCGTACTGCTTGGAAGTTCTGTCGACCACCTCAGCATGGAGAACTTTGAAAGAATTTCCGGCGTGGGGATGAGTATCCATGTGCTTTTGTCCCTGCTCCTAATCGGAGCTGGTATCCATACCCAGAAGAAGTGGTATACCGGACATGATGTTTCCAGGAAAACTTTCCTGGTAATGGCCATGCCCTGCCCGGTCTGCCTGGCAGCCCTCACTTTTTGCTGCATGTTGCTTTCGGCAAGTCTTGAGTGGAGCGGCATAAGGACCGGGCTGCTGGCCGGAATCGTATTTTTCGCCTCGGTTCTGGGTTCTTCCTCTGGTTTCAAAAAACTTGGCAAAACCCCTGAGACCCTGGGAAGCGCCATGCTGTTTCTTGGCATCTACTACCTGCTTGGAGCCATGCTCGTCCCTGCGTATCTGAATACAAAGCAGCTCAACCTGGTACCCCTCACCGGAGGAGGAGGAGATTTCATTCCTCTCCTGCTCATCGGCGTGATAGTCCTCGGCGGGTTCCTGGTGGGGCATGTGAGGTATAAACAATGAGTTTAGAAGCCCCCCTTTTTGAGATTATGTACACCTTTTCTTCCGCCCTGCTTTATCCGGTGATAATAGTCCTCTTCCTGCTTGTCTTCCTGTCCCTGGTCCTGATAGGAGAATTCCTCTCGGAATACTCGAAGAGGAATAGGGATATGCAAAAGCTTGAAACAGGCTGCAGGGAAATCCGGAAAGCTGTGAATGACTCTGATTTTCCGGAAGCTTCAAAGGCCCTCCTGGAAATCAAACAGAACCACATGGTAAGTTCGTTTTCAAGGGAAGCGGCTCCGTATCTCGAGCAGGAACACTTTCCTGCAATCGAAAAACTTGCCGCGGAATATGAACTCAGGATGTCAAAGCAGCTCGAAAAGACCAGAATCGTTGCTACCGTCTCTCCCATGCTGGGCCTGATGGGCACCCTTATCCCTCTTGGTCCTGCCCTGATTGGCCTGTCCCAGGGAGATATTGAGCAGCTTGCAAACAACCTGATGATTGCTTTTGCGACCACAGTTGTCGGGCTTTTTGCAGGCAGCATCGGGTATGTCCTGACCCAGGTCCGGAGAAGGTGGTACCGGGAAGATATGTCCGATATTGACTATATCCTGGATACGCTTGAAGAGAGATCCAGATGTCCTGCAGGGGATGGGAAAGGGAACGCACAGGTCCTATCTCGAAGCGCAGAGGAGGAAATATATGCGAAAAAGCAGACGTTACCGGCGAACCGGGCTCCTGGAGGACCAGGAAGACCAGAACCCCTTGACGGGAGTTGCTAACCTCTTTGACGTGGCGATGGTCTTTTCCGTTGCCCTGCTCGTAGCTCTTGTTATGTCCTACCAGCTCCCTGAGCTTCTTGACCCGGATGAGAATATTACAATAGTCAAGAACCCCGGAGAGCCGAATATGAAGATCATCATCAAAGAAGAGGGACAGCCCCTTGAAGTCCTGAACATGACCGATAACATCGGGGGAGGCACAGGGGAAGCCCTTGGAACAGCATACAAACTGGCAGACGGCAGGGTGATTTATGTGCCCGAAAAAGAAGGGCAAAACGAGACAAAAATGTGATCAGAAGCAAATGTGATAAGAAGCCGAAAACCCAAGCTTCTCGTAAGAAACACACCAAAATCCGGGTCTCTTACTTAATCTCTTTCTTCCGAGACCTCTTTCGCCAGAGGTCTCTTAGCCCTGGGGACACCTACTGCAAAATCCGGATTTTTTCACTCTCTACCGCCTTCCTCTCAACGACTCGGTCAAAGTCGAGAAGGCAGGGTTTGGGTTTTTGGGCAGTTCCGGACCTTGGTGGTTTATTTTTGAGGAATTCTTTTCAGAAACTTTGTTTCAAAAGCAGTTTGAATCTACAGTGCGTATTTTCACATCAAACATACCACATACCTATATCAAATGCAGGTGTTTCAACATGCTCTGTAGCGAATTAAAAGGCGAGGTTCTTGTCTGTGAAAGTTGCGGGTTCAAACTGCAGGTGGTTAAGAAGTGGGTGGATGCCTGTGAAACAGATGCTTGCTGTACTGTCGATATTATATGCTGTGATAAGCCTATGAAATTAAAAGAGTAAGTGAACATTCCGAATAAAGTGAACTTCTCTCCGGTTTAACCTGAAATTTCGACTTATTCTTAACGTCTTACCCCGGGGTTTTAGGGCTCTGTTCCCCTGCCCTTTCCTGCTTTTCTTTTTTCAATAAAACTCTGGATTAGGTGGATGAACATGAGAGAACTCATGAACCAGGCTGCAAGGGCGATTGCAAGGGACAGTCCCCATTGATTCAGGTGCTGCATACTGAGGCTGGCCACAAGCACGCAGACCACCCCTCCCAGCATCCCGGCGCTTGCCCCTAAAGCGATGTCGGCTGCCCTCTCGTTGTTTTCAAAGTGGCCTGCCATTATTACGGCAGCGACCATGACAGCCGGAAAGGCGGCAAAGATCCCTGCAAAGGCTTTCCAGGGCAAAAGCTGGAGGAAAAGAAAACAGGCAGCAACCGCGGTCCCTCCGAGGATGAACCTTAAAGCTAGGTCCCGGATATCCACTTTCATCTCTTTCGCCTTGATGTTCAATTTCTTGTTTTAATTTCCAGTCTCAATTTCCAGTCTCAATTTCCGGTTTTGATTTCCTTTCAGTTACCTTTCGGTTTTATCGCTCAAAAACCGTACCATGCAAAGTAAATTGCCGGAGCGAGCACTGCCCAGAACAAAAGAGCCCGGGATAAACCTGATTTCCATCCGTACCTGAGGATCAGGTAGCTGGCTGCAAGGGCACAGCCGATGTCCGCGACCATTCCCACAAGAGCACCTTTTGAGACCTGTTCGGACATAAACAGAAGGTCCTGTTCTCTGTATTCCAGGCCAAGACCGAGGATGGCAGCCAGGTAGACTGCCGGAAAAGCTGCAAAGATTCCCCCTACCCGTCCTCCAAAAGCCCGTGCGACCAGCGTGGATGCCACTACCGCGCTGCCTCCGAGTAAAAAGCGTAGAGCGAGAGGGAAGAGGTCAATGTGAAACATGATTTATACTTCACGAATGATTTACCCCCAGCCCTTATAACTTTATTCTGATCCTGAAATTTCTGATCCTGAAAGCCCGTATTTTTCCCTGATCTCGGATTCTTTCAGGACCGAAAGCCCCAGTTTTTCCACGATTTCGGAAATCCTTTTCCTGTCCGCACTTTTCATGGATTTCCTGTCAAAATAGACAAAGTCGGCGTCAGATTTCTCGACTGCCTGCCGGATAAGGGCTTCGTCCACGAATTCGAGCTGGTACTTTGGGAAGTTATGCCCGAAGGAGATGGCGGTTTCCAGCAGCAGACCTGTCTGGCGCATGGCATAGTGCCCGCCTCCGAACCCAATTGCGGTGGGGACTTTTTCCAGGGATACGGCGAGGATCGCCTGAGCAACGACTTCCCCCGGGACCGTTTCTTCCCACTGCCCTTCAGTGCTCCCGATTTCGGCGTAGAGGGAGGGCACAGTTAGTTCGGTTGGCCCGTGGTGGGTTACTTCCAGGGTTACGTCATAGTCCAGCCCCTTTACTTCGGCAAGCCTTTTCATTTCCATAAGGACGGACTTCATGGCTGCCGGGGAGGATACCGCAAGCTCTTTCGGGTGTCCCCCCAGCCTGGCTTCCTCCGAAGAGTTTCCGGTGCAATGCACGGTCAGGGACTTTACTTCCTCCTTGCTCCTGTGCTTGGAGGCAAAGATGATCAGGGAGGCTGGAAGCCCTGCAGCTTCCAGTTTTTTATCAAGCCCGTCCTGGTAAACGTGGATCTCCTCGATATCCACAAGCCTGAACTTCCCGTCCGCAGACTCCCGGGCAGCGGAAAACCCCGAGTTTTCCGGAAGTTCCAGGGGTTTCCATTCCACGAGGGCAAGAAGGTGTTTCTTTATGTTCTGGCTGGCAAGGTCAGGGGCAGAACAGATGATGGTGATTTTCGGGGTGTTTTCTGAATTCAGGGCGTTTTCTGAACTTTCGCTCTGGTTTCCAGATTTCCCGGAGCTTTCTTTTTTAGTTTCTTCTGGATTGCTCGTTCCTGTCATTTTTGAATCAATCCGGGTCTTTTTATCTTTAGTTTTTCGGGATCAAAGCATTATCATTTCTTCAAATTAGATAAAACCAACCCAGAAATTCCGGCTTGAATCAAAAAGTTGCTGTTTTTTCTTTTTTGAGCTTCTGGAAAAAGTTCCGATTCCCGGTTATGGAAAATGCTAACAAAGACCCCAAAAACCGTTGTTTTAAAATATTGATATTTATACTCTGTCTTGTACAGGTTATGTTCTTTCGTTTTTACTTTGTAATCATTTTTTTCCTTTTATTCTGGAAAAGCCGGACTTGCGTCCGGGACAAAAACGACTCAATAAGGCTATTCTGGTTGATTCGGCTCAGTTCAGGAATTCTACAGGATGTTTACGGTTGCGTAAGAAGTACAGACAATATTCTGGAAACGGATGGATCAACTGGTCAAATAAGAGCTTATAATTTTGCCCCACAACGCTTACAAAATTTAGCGTCGATGTCATGCCCCTCAAAACTGCAATTTTGACACACCCTTCCTTTAAAGTATTTGCTTGCATAGGTGATCTCGGATGTGACAATACCTGTCGGGACCGCTATGATGCTGTAACCTATTATCATGATAACTGATGCAAGAGCCTGTCCGAGATTCGTCTCAGGGACTATGTCCCCGTATCCGACGGTTGTAAGTGTTATGATTGCCCAGTAGATGCTCCGGGGTATGCTGGTAAACCCGCTCTCTGCCCCTTCAATAACATACATAAGGGAGCCCAATATCACCACCAGAGTCAAAACAGTAAATAGGAACAGGGTTATTTTTCTCCGGCTTGCACGTAAAGCTCTTATCAATAAATCAGCTTCACCCATATACTGGGCAAGTTTGAGCACCCTGAAAACCCTGAGTAACCGTAAACCCCGGATCACCACCAGATATCGGCCGCCTGGCAACAGCAGGCCAAGATATGTTGGAAGAATTGCCAGCAAGTCTATGATGCCAAAGAAACTTGTGGCGTATCGGATGGGTCGACCAACACAGATCAAGCGCAAAAAATACTCCACTGTGAACAGTATCGTGAAAATCCATTCAAGGGTATAGAACAAATCGCCATATATAGCCGCGAAACTACTTACGCTATCGAGCATAACAACAATAATGCTCAGCAGGATGCTAAGAATCAGGACTTCATCAAAAAGCTTCCCAGCGGGGGTGTCTGCTTCGAATATTATTGTATATAACGTATTTCGCCAGTTATTTTCAGGCGGCCTATTTTTCGGGTTATTGCTCACTGAAGCAGTCATTTTTAACATCCACACAGCAAGAGTTTGATATGCAATCCGGGTTTTCGAAGACGTGCTTATGATGCAGCATCTGACAAAGTGGTTACTTCCACCTATGTTTCATAAGGTAATAAGTATTTTCTTGCAGTGGCTCACTCTTACAGTTAGCTACCTCAGGTTTTTGACCTATTCTCATAATATTGAAACGATTCGAATAATTATTTTTTCTTCCTTTTTTCGTTTTCTTGAAGGTTTTTCTATTCTGCCATGATACCTTCAAGGAAACGTTGCATTAGATGAAACATGCATTAAATAACGAAACTGATATAGTATATCTGTACTTATATTATGTCTCAAGCAATCTGGCTTCTGGGGTTATTTCCAGCTTTGTTTGAAGAGGTGTCCTTATGGATAGCAACACAGTAGTGAAAAATCTTGGCATAGGACTGACAGTCATAGGCTTTGTCTTGCTGCTGGGATATGCCCTTTATAATTTTTTTACCATAGAGTCCAGTCCGATACTTAAAATGTCTATTGGGGCAATTATAGCAGGTATAGTACTGGTTTTATTGGCCCTGATTAAGGAAAAAATGGGTGTTGAGGATAAGGAGATTGAAAGGAGATACTAGGTGAGAACATGATAATAGTAACCACAGATACAATAGCAGGAAAAGAGATCATGCATACCCTTGGAATGGCCCGCGGCAGTACCATTCAGGCCAAGCATATTGGCAAGGATATCATGTCAGGTCTGCGCACCGTTGTAGGGGGCGAACTGACAGAATACTCACAGATGCTTGAAGAGGCAAGGGAGAAGTCAATCAACCGTATGGTGGAGGATGCCGAAAGAATGGGGGCTGATGCCGTGGTAAATGTCAGGTTCATGACCTCCATGGTAATGGCAGGGGCAGCTGAGATACTTGCATACGGAACAGCTGTTAAGATGAGGGATAAGGAATAAGGAACAAGGAACAAGGAACAAGGAACAAGGAACAAGGAACAAGGAACAAGGAA
>JAENYU010000020.1:0-8299 GCA_016841625.1 Methanobacteriota archaeon | reverse complement strand
AAGGAACAAGGAACAAGGAACAAGGAACAAGGAACAAGGAACAAGGAACAAGGAATAGTCATTGTTCCTCAGGTAATAACGAAGTATAAAAGTGAAATAGATAAGAGACAGGAAACGTACCTGTCTTCTTTCCGATATTTATGCCTGAATCACCATAACATGGTGCCTAAATTATAACTGTCCCTTACTATTGATACTCAGTTCCTTCCTCGTACAGATTATGTTCTGTCGCTTTTTCCTTCCACTCATCTTTTCATTTTTTTGTTCTGAAAAAGCCGGAATGCGTCCAGGACAAAAACGACTCAGTAAGGCCAATTCCGGCTGGTTCAACCTGAGTTCGGGAATCCTTCGATTCTATGGGTAGTTACCCCTCTTTTCAAAATTGGAATTAAGGATCCGGTTTTCTGATATATAGGAAAGATGCATTCCTGCTTTGGTATCATTTCTATCTGATGATGTTCCTGATTGGTATCATTTCTATCTGATGATGTTCCTGACCCGCATTTCCCTTTTCTTGGACTCGAAAAGCTCTTTGAACCAGGGGAGTTTTCAATAAAAAATATACTCTGAAGCGTAAAACTCCTTTATCCTGTCATTCAGAAACCATGTTCAGAACTTATTTTTCCAAACCAATAATATCCTATTTTGAACATGATTATGAAGAAGAGTGGCAGGGTTTGAAGTTGGAATGCCATCATTCCCGGAATTCAAAAACTTCCTGTCAGCTCTCGGTTTAGAAATTGGGGAAATTCAATGACTGTTAAAGATTTTGAAATAACAAGCTACAAGGTTGCTCTTGGTCACGGTTTAAACGCCGTCTGGGGCGGAGTTAATATTAAAGCCCGCGGATATGTTGCCTGCTTTGGGGGAGACCACCGATTCATCGCTTATTTTTTGACGGACGATAGCCCGGTGCCGGGGCCCATGTATGTGGTTCAGAACAGAGTGGGTGCCATTTTCCTTCCCTTTAAGGAAATGGGGCCTTTCGTAGACCTCGTGCGAAACGAGAAACCGATTTATGCATATCTAAACAGTAACAGACCAGAGTGGAATTCCATCAAAACATCTAATGAACCGGTAGGAGAAGAAGAAACATAAAGGAAACTGTGGAGGTTACAGAAAAAAACCATTTTCAGAAAAGATGGTTGCAGGACCCCTGCCCTTGCAAAACAGGGGCCCTAGTTCTTTTTCCGGCAGGAAAAAGAAAAAAAGGTTCGTTTTTTAGGTTTCGTTTTGACTATCGTGATCAGGCGCAGTGGATGTGTGCGTCCACAAGGGCCTTGAGTTCTTCGGTCTTGCCGTAGAGCTTCTCGCTGAGCTGGTAGTCATCGAAGGCTTTGAGGTTAGCTACGACACCTTCGAGCATGCCCTCGGTAAAGACATCGTACTGCATGAAGACGTCTTTCTGGGCCAGCAGGGTATCAGCGGATTCCCAGCAGGAGGCAGGCAGGTGGGCGAGCTTTTCAAGGGTGTCCTTGTGCTCTTCTTCGAAGATGTTCTTGTTGCTGATGTAAAGCTCTTCTGCGAGCTTGAGGCCGTTTTCCATCTCGAGGCCGTGACGGGCACCGACACAGAGGGCTGCGAGGAGACCGTAAACGTCAGCTGAACCGTCGGCTGCGCGGAATTCGTAGGTCTGCTTGCCGGAGTAGTCCTTGAGTTCTTCGGTGTAGATCGGGTTTGCCCTGGTGATCATCTGGCTAGCATCGCCTGCCCAGCCGAGGGGCACACGGATAAGAGCGGACCTGTTCCGGTCTCCCCAGCAGATGTTGGTCGGGGCTTCCTGGTGTGGGACAAGCCTTAGGTAGGAGGTGGGTACTTTGTTTCCGAAGGCAGTAACTCCGCCGGCAACGTCGAGGACCCCTGCGATAACCTTCTTTGCAGCGTCGGTCAGTTCTCCGTTTTCGATCATTACGGGCTTTCCATCCTTTGTGAGCTTCATGTGGATGTGGAGCCCGGTTCCTGCCTTTCCGACGGTTATCTTCGGGGCGTAGGTGATCTTTACACCGTACTGCTGGCCGATCATCCTGAGGATCCACTTTGCGATAATGAGCCGGTCGGCGGTGTCTTCGATGTCGGTGGTCTCGAACTCGATTTCGTTCTGTTCGTAGTAGTACCTGTCATCGGTGAAGTTCCCTACTTCGGAGTGCCCGTACTTGATAAATCCACCTGCTTCGGCAATGGCCATTAAGGCGTCCTTCCTGAGCTGTCCGAATTTGGTGAAGGGTCCGTCTTCGTGGTATCCTTTCTGGTCTACTGCCGGGAAGTCCATGTCAACTGTTTCCTTGTCGCAGATGACGTAGTACTCGAGCTCGCCCATTGCCTGGAGGTCGTAGCCTGTCCTTTCGTTCAGGACCTGACGGGCCTTCTTCAGGATGTTTGCGGGGTCGCTTGCGAGGGGGGTTCCTTCCTTGTCGAAGTAGGAACAGAGGATGTCAAGGGTCGGGATTTCTTCGAACGGGTTCACAAAAGCGGTGCGGTACTTGGGGACGACGTAGAGGTCGCTTGAACCGGCTTCGATGTAGGAAAAGAGGCTGGACCCGTCCACCCTTTCCCCGGTGGAAAGGAGGTTGTCAAGGTGCTCTTCGCTGGTGATAACGAAGTTGAGGGCCTTGAGCCTTCCGTCTCCGCCAACATAGCGGAAGTTGAGCATCTTGATGCCGTTTTCTTTGATGAACTTGATGATGTCATCCTTGGTGAATTCTGTTACTGGCTTCTTGAGGTGCTGTACCAGTCTGTTCGGGTTAAGTTCTACAGATGATGTTTTCATAATTATCCCTTCTTTTTGAATTAGAATATTAGCAGTATTCAAAGCCTCATTTCAATACTGAATATTCTTCAGGCCCGATGGTTCCGACATCGTTCAATTATTTGTGATATTTTGTTGCCTGTAGGAAGTAGTTAACTGCTTGGTGACTATATATACTTTTCATTTCATTCTTTTTAAGTATGCTTATCTACTATAATAAGGAAATAAGCAAATGTATGTCAAATATATAAAACTTTGGCAACTTTTATACTTTCAATTTTCAGGCGGGGTTGTCTGATTGAAGTATTATATTCATACTGGAACATATCCTCCCGGGAATTTCGAAATATTCTAGTTGTTAATTTTTTATGGAGTATTCGGAATCAATCTTTTCGAAGATTTTTTAATTGTAGTTTTTTGGTTTTTCGATCAGTTTTTCAGAGGCTTCCGAATCATGAATTATATAGGATAGGGTAATAAATTCAATAAAAAAAATGCAGCTTGCAGTTTGGCCGAATAAAAGCTGAATGGTTTGGGGGAAAACAGGGATGTTTTGGGGGAAATACGGGATTCTTCAGATAAAAGAAACGGGAAAGTCTGGAATTCCCGTTGTTTTCCTTTGAATTCCCCTGGACTGCCAAAGCTTGCCGCCTGCAATTCTGTTCCGGAAAATGGGGGTATAAGATATGGAAACTTATTACGTTCCTGAAATTGCTGATAATGTATTCTGGGTGGGGGTAAAAGACCGGGACCGCCGTCTCTTTGATGCCCTGATCCCTCTCCCCGAGGGCAGCAGCTACAACTCGTATCTGGTGAAGGGCACGGAAAAAACCGTCCTAATCGATACCGTGAACCCCGGGTTCGAAAAGGAATTCGTAGCAAAAATCAATAAAGTAACCGAGCTCGAAAAGCTCGACTACCTTATAATGAACCATGCCGAGCCTGACCACTCCAATGCGATCCGTTTCATCCTGGAAAGAGCCCCGAACGCCGTGCTTGTCACCACGAAAAAAGGGGTAGGGATGGCCAGGAATTACCATGAGATCCCGGATGAGCGGGTAAAAATCGTTGGGGACGGAGCCCTGCTCGAGCTCGGGGGAAAGACCCTCAGGTTTATTGAAGCCCCCTGGCTCCACTGGCCCGAGACCATGTTCACCTATCTTGAAGAAGATAAAATCCTTTTCTCCTGCGACTTTTTCGGGGCTCACACCGCCCAGGGCGTTTATGACGAGGACATCGAAGACCTGATACCTATGGCCAAGCGCTATTTCGGGGAGATCATGATGCCTTTCAGTAAGATGGGGGCAAAGGCGCTTGAGAAAATAAAGGACCTTGAAATCCGGGTCATTGCCCCCAGCCACGGGCCAATGTACAAAAACCCTGAAAGGATCCTGGGACCTTACAGGAAATGGACAGCCGGAGAAACCGAAAAGAAAGCCCTCGTCGTTTATGTCAGTATGTGGGGGTCCACGGAAAAACTGGTCCGGGAAATGGCCGAAACCCTGCTCTCCAGAGGGGTTGACGTCCGCCTGTACAACCTTGCAGTCTCGGACCTCGGGGACATTGCCCGGGAACTCGTGGACAGCCGGGCCGTGGTACTCGGAAGCCCAACAGTCCTTGCCGGGATGCACCCGGTCGCCCTGCAGGGAGCTTACCTGATAAAAGCTTTCAAGCCTCCCATAAAGTACGGGGTTCTTCTCGGCTCTTACGGCTGGGGGGGAGGAGCCCTGAAGCAGGCAGCTGAAATGCTGGCCCCGGCAAAAATAGAGCTTGTGGGAACATTCCAGGTGAAAGGGGCACCGAAAGAAGAGGACCTTAAAGAAGTGCAAAGAATAGCCCTGGAACTTGCCGATAAGCTGGATGAGTAAGCTGGATGAATAAGCCGGATGAATAAGCTGGATGAATAAGCCGGATGAATAAGCTGGATGAATAAGCCGGATGAATAGCCTGAAAATCCACATGCTTTCAGGTTTTCAGCGCTTGCTTATCGGGGCCAGGAGATGATTTATCCCGGGCTCCTGCCCGCTATCCGCAGCAGTGAATGCAGAATCCCATAAAGGGAAATGCCTGCCACCGCGCTCCATAAGGGTATCAGGGACTCAATTCCCGGCCAGCCCTCCAGGGCTGCAAGCGCAAGGGCGCCCAGTAATGCTGTGACCTGGGCAACCTGCACTCTTTTTGGATCAAGGGGAAGCCCGCTCAGGTCACCTTTAGACTTTATTTTGTGAGAGGCAAGGATATGCGGTACGAAGAAGATTGCCGGAATAAGGATTAGCAAAAATAAACCCTGTTCCTGTAAAAGTGCGGCTTCGCTTACTCCACCTCCCAGAGACCCCGTTTTCAACTCCCGGAGGAGTGCAAAAGCGGAGATAAGAGCGGCGGTGCCTGCAAAAAAAAGGTTCTGCCTGTTAGGCTCTGAAAGCCTGCTGTCAAGGAAGAAAGCCGCAGCAGCCATTGCCCCGAAAATCCAGTTTTCCTGCAGGAACCAGCTTGAAAGTAGCAGTATAACCACGGAGTCGAAGCTTTTTGCGGGGAGTCCGGTACTCCGGTTCAAAATCCTGGCTAAAAGGAGAAACAGGGCCAGAGGGAGCATCCCGGGTACAGGGAAATACAGGAGTCCGACACAAGCAAGAAAAGCTGCAACAAAAGCCGAGAGCCCATTGTCAGGGTCCAGTTCCCGGGCAAGCGCCCAGGCAAGAAAGACGTAGATTCCGGTTCTAATGCCCGGTATTAGTGCCTGTACCGGAGGGATACCTGAAAGGACCTGAAAGCTGGCGCTTGCGAAGATGACGAAGAGCGTAAGTATCAAAATTGCCCTGTTTGTGGGGTAGTTCGGGTCGATCGGGCGGGCAATGGAGCTGAACCTGGAAATTCCCATCTATTTAATTACTGTTTGTGAACGCTTAACTGTTCTGCTAAGGAGCCGTCACAAAATAATTTAAACATATTTTTTTTAAAGTTAATTTTCAATTGCTGTCTATGATCCTGAAAATCAAAGCATCCAATCGAACCCTGTGCATAGGTTGTTCCGTGACGGATCCTAAGTGAAATTTAAAGGTCAGTGCTAGCTTTTTTCAGGATCATAGTTTCCTCATGTATATAATTCCTTGAATTTCAAATGTAATCCTCAGTAAAGATATTTTCCAGTGGAATTTTTCAGGTCCGAACCGATATTTCCGGGGATATGGGGGTTTGCTTATGGATGGAGAACCGGCATTAAAGCGTGAATTGAGCCTTGTTGAGGTTACGCTAACCGGCGTTGGCAGCATCCTCGGGGCCGGGATTTACGTGCTTGTGGGAAAAGCCGCCGGGCTTGCAGGTAACCTTGTCTGGTTTTCTTTTTTGTTTGCGGGTATTGCTGCGTCACTCTCTGCCCTGAGTTATATGGAACTTAGCTCAATGTACCCCCGGGCAGGGGCTGAATACGAGTTTGTCAGAAAAGCTTTCGGGGAAAAGGTAGGGCTTCTCGTGGGCCTGCTGATCATTTACGTGGTGGTTATTACGAGTTCAGCGGTCTCCCTGGGCTTCGGGAGCTACTACAGTTTGCTTTTCGGGGTTGGAAGCTTGACCGGGGCTGTCGGACTGCTGCTTGTCCTCGGGCTTGTCCTGTTTTATGGGATCAAGGAATCGGCCGGGCTTGCAATCCTTATCACGTTGATCGAGTTTTCGGGGCTGCTGATAATAATCTATGTGGGGATTCCGTTCCTGGGGACGGTCGATTACTTTGAGATGACGAGTTTTGCAGGGGTATTTGAAGCCTCAGCCCTCATTTTTTTTGCATTCCTGGGCTTTGAGGACATTGTAAGGCTTTCCCAGGAGACAAAGGACCCAGAGAAGACAACCCCAAAGGCCCTGATCCTTGCAATCTTTACCACTGTCATCATTTATGTCTGCGTGGCAGTAGCGGCGGTAAGTGTACTTGACTACAGGACTCTCGGGGTTTCAGGGGCACCTCTGGCTGAAATAGCAGCTGTGGTCCTCGGGGACGAAGCCTTTGTCCTCCTTTCCTGGATTGCCCTTTTTTCCACTGTAAATACCGTGCTCGTTGTGATGCTGGGGGGTTCGAGAATCGTCTACGGCATGGCAGCTTCCGGCTCCCTTCCCGACATCTTTTCCCGGGTCCACCCTTCACGTGGGACTCCCTGGGTTTCCATACTCGGTATTGTGGGGCTTTCAATCCTTTTCGTATTCTTGAGGGACATAGAAACCGTTGCAAACATTTCGAACTTCATGATCTTCATCGTATTCTTCATGGTCAACCTCTCCCTTATCAAGCTCCGCTATACAGAGCCTGAGAAAAGGCGGCCTTTCAGGGTTCCCCTTAGTATAGGGAAATTTCCAATTCCTCCTGCCCTCGGGATCCTCTCAGCCATCTTTCTTTTTACCCAGCTGAGTGCCATGGTTATGGCTTATGGTTTTGCTCTTGTGGGCATTGGTATTGTGTTGGTGTTCCTGAAAACCAGAAGGGAAAATAAGGTCTCAAAGCAGGCGTAAAATGGTTTTTGATGGGATACAAAAATCTCAAGGCAGGCTGGTCAATGGCCTGGAGGAAGAATAGGGTTGGAGGCAGGCTGACCAGTGGTTTTTTGGAAGCCCGGAGTTGAGGGGAATCTGGGGAGTTGCCCGATATCCTGAGAGCTAGCGGGGTTCTTCCGGAATGCGCCTGGATCCAATGATGCCATTTGAAATTGTTTTTACTACCGGGCAATCCATATTCATGAAGTTTAACTCAAAAAAATGTGACGCCATCGAATATTTTCATACCTTTATAATATTCATTAAAATTAAACCGTTTAAAGGGCGTATTGAATTTGAAGCGATTATGATATATATTCTCAAGTACTTATAAAAAAACGTAGATTGAGAGTTAAAGGGTTTCCTCTCAATCTCATGGGTTGGATCATTGGTAGGAGCCGGAAAGTGGGAACATCGGGCTTCTATCAGTTACTTATTCAACGATTTTCTCATTCACTACCTATCAGTTACTTATTCAACGATTTTCTCATTCACTACCTGTTTTTTCTAACGTTTCTATTTCTAAAGCCCGGAGTTGAGGGGAATCTGGGGAGTTGCCCGATATCCTGAGAGCTAGCGGGGTTCTTCCGGAATGCGCCTGGATCCAATGATGCCATTTGAAATTGTTTTTACTACCGGGCAATCCATATTCATGAAGTTTAACTCAAAAAAATGTGACGCCATCGAATATTTTCATACCTTTATAATATTCATTAAAATTAAACCGTTTAAAGGGCGTATTGAATTTGAAGCGATTATGATATATATTCTCAAGTACTTATAAAAAAACGTAGATTGAGAGTTAAAGGGTTTCCTCTCAATCTCATGGGTTGGATCATTGGTAGGAGCCGGAAAGTGGGAACATCGGGCTCCTATCAGTTACTTCTTCAACAATTTTCTCCGTCACAACTTGTTTTTTCTAACGTTCCTATTTCTAATAAACCTTATGAGTGATCCTAAAAAAATTTTGATTTTTTTCTGAGTTTTATCTTAGCAGGCGGGAAGACTCCTTCCTCGGAGGCCTTAGGCCGACAGGTG
>JAENYU010000019.1:48520-79780 GCA_016841625.1 Methanobacteriota archaeon | reverse complement strand
ATTGATTCACTTCATGCGGCGCTTCAGGGAGATCCGCCGATACCTGAATAATTACTTCTTTTCTTTTCATCCCTTATCCTGAACAGGGTGCTTTCCTCTTTTTTCAAGCCCCAAGCTTCGTACAAAAATTCAGAATAAAAGGTTCCAGTATTCAATAAATTTAATAATCAAGTAAAAGATCGGGTCCCCGAGCACAACGGCTGTGAGAAAGCCTGCACTTATGGGGACCATGAAAGGAAGGCCGGGCGTTACCCAGATGAAACTTTCCATGAGCCCCTTACTGGTATGGGCTTCGAGCCGGGAGATTGCATTAAGGTTTAACACGATCCCGTTGCCTGTAAAGTGAGGCACGAGTTTTTCGTTCTCGAACTCGAAATGTTCGATCAGCCGGATACGCCTGCCTTTTTCCAGAAGCAGCCTCAGCTCTCCTATGTTTACCCTGTAGGCTACGAGCATGTAAAATGGATTTTTGAGCATAACAGGGGAAAAGTGGAAGAGGTTATAGCAGAAAATCCCCAGGGGAACAATAGCCGTTAGGAGCAGGGCATTTTCAAAAACAGTCAGGGAAAAGAGCCCGTGGAGTGGCACTCCGAGCAGGGGAAAGTTTTGCCCCCCCAATTCAAGGGCAGGATATACCGGAACAAGGATCGAGAGTACGATCAGGGCTTTTGCGTCCGCACCCCCGAAGGCTTTTAGCCGGAACAGGAGGTAGGTCAGGGCAAAAATGAAGAAAAACGAAAAAAGAAGCCCAAGGACGTAGGAAGTACCTCCCTGCACTGTTTCGTACAGCACAAAACCTGAAAGGGAAAGAAGCATGAGCTTCCATACCCTGTTTGAAACCCTGCGGGTCTTCAGGTCCGAGTAGGAAGAATAGAGTAAGAAGGGCAGGCAGGCTGCCAGTTTCAACGCTTCTATCATGCCTGAATTTGTTGATTTTTATGGTTTTCTATGGCAGTCTATGCTTTTTAAGGTTCTTTCCCTTATGATTGCTTTCGTTGATTCAATGCCCATCCGGACTTTGATCTTTCCAGACTTTATTGTTTTCTCTTCCCTTTCTCCGTTTTTCACTTCTTCCCTTTCTCCGTTTTTCACTTCTTCCTTCTTTTTTTCTTCTCGCTCTCTTTCTCAGAGTTTTTCCCATTTCTTAAGCTCGAGGATTTCCGAAAGGGTCCCACCTCTCCGGATTTCATCGAAGATCCGCTTTTCGGTCTTGTAGACTTCTTTTGCCCTTCTGGCAATTTCGTAAGCCCTTTCTTTCGGGACCACCACGACTCCGCTTTCGTCGCCAACGATATAGTCCCCTGGCTTTACGGTCTGGCCGCCGCATGTTATTTCAGCGTTCATTTCCCCGAAGCCTTTGGGGTCTCCGGCGTTCGGGACGGTGTTGCTCGTGTAGATCGGGAGGCCCAGGGTTTCCACTTCGTCAATGTCCCGGACCGCGCCTTCTATGACCACGCCTGCGATTCCTTTGTTCAGGGAACTTAAGGTTGCAAGCCCGCCCCAGCAGGCGATGTCCTTGCTTTCGTTGTAGATGACTATTACGTCCCCTTCTTTTGCTTCGTCGATGGCTTCCACGGTTTTTGCCCAGTCCCCGGCAAAGGACTGTACCGTGATTGCGGTTCCCACCATCTTTCCCCTTACCAGGGGGTGGATACCTTTCATCGCCCCTTTCCTGTGCAGGGCGTCCGAGATGTTGGAGGTGGAAACTTCCATGAGGATCTCCCTGATCTCCTGGTCCAGGGTTCCCCTGTCCCTGATCTCCATGGAGTCCGGGGCGTCCACGCTCTTTCTGATCTTTTGGGCGGCATCGGTTACGTTGTCCGAACGGGTAATATTCCCGCCCACGATTACGATTTCGGCTCCAGCCCTGACTGCCTGGGCTGCGCTTCCCGCATCAAGCCCTCCTGCCACTGCAAGCTGGACGTTGACTTTCTCCGCAATCTCCATGAGGATGGAAACGGGGTCTTTGCCCATCATCTGCTGGTCAATCCCGACATGGACGTTGATGTAGTCCACACCAAGAGCCTCGAGCTCCACAGCCCGGGTCACAGGGTCAGGGGCCGAGATAAGGTCTGCCATCAGCCTGATCCCGTACTTGTGAGCCGACCGGAGTGCATCAAGAATGGTGGAGTCGTCAGCGCTCCCGAGCACAATGGCAACGTCAGCTCCGGCTTTTGCAGCCATCTCCACTTCCATGGCTCCCGTGTCCACGGTTTTCATGTCGGCCAGGATCGTCCTGTCCGGAAAGGCTTTCCGCATTGTGCGGACTGCGTTCATACCTTCGCTTTTTATCAGGGGAGTCCCGATTTCGATCCAGTCAGCCCCCCCGGCGATTGCTTCCCGTGCAATTTCAACCGAGCGGTCCATTTCAAGGAGATCAAGTGCAACCTGAATTAGAACTATATTATCACCTCAAGCGGGAAGCCGGAATCACTATGAGTTCTTGAAATGCCGCTTTTCCGATCCGGCCCCCCTCTGAAAATTTTATTGTCTGGATTTTTTAAATCCCGTTTTTTAGTATGTGGGTTCTTTATTATCTATATTGCTTTTTGTTTTTTTCCGTATTACTCTTTGCTTTACTTCTTCAGTTCCGTTTTATCCCGGGGGTTTGTTCCTAAACCTGATTAATTTTTTGATCTATCTTGAATTATTTTCGGATTATTTTCGGATTATTTCTCGATAAACTTTGAATTGTTTAGGGGTTATTTTTCGGATTTTTCCATCCGAAAAAGGGGTTCTGTTTTTTTCAGTAAGATGGAATTGATACGATACTGTTTTGAGTCAGGATAACAATCTAAAAGTTGGGATTTTACTATGGTTAAAGGCGTAAAGGAAGATGAGGATGGTTACATAAGTGAAAAGGAGCGTAAGCAGCTGCTTGAAGCCCTGCATTGCCGCCTTTTCTGGGTAGGGCAGTATATTCCCCACGATATTGAGCTGGAGGGAAAGGAATATCCGCTGCATGAATACGTCTGGGAACTGATCCATAAAGAAGAAATTATGGAAGAAGACAAAAAGCGGATAGATAAGTGCATTCAACTTATTTCCGAAAAGGAAGAAGAAGATGAAAAAGAGCTGGAAGAAAGCCCCCTGACCAGGGAAGAAGCCAAGGCACTTTATCATGAAACTGCAGGTCTGCTGCGCGCGATAATGGATCTCAGGGAAATCGAAGACGGGACCATGAAAGAGAGCCAGGCAAGCTTCCAGCAAAAATTTGCCGAGCAGAGGGTAAGAGATGCCAAACTCTGGCTCGAATTTCTTAAAAAGGTGAAAAAATAAGCAAATAATGAACGAGAACTTGCTCATTAAATTTTCGGAGCAAAGGTTATATCTCTGGGAATCCTTTATGAAAATCGGATGTCATTTAAGAACCGACACGTCATCTCAATGAAAGACTTTTCGCGAGAAGAAATCGACCACGTGCTGGACACCGCAGAAAAACTTGAACCGGTTGCCAGGGGGATTGAAAAGTCCCGGCTTCTTGATGGAAAGATCATCGCACTTCTTTTTTTCGAACCGAGCACCCGGACACGGCTCTCTTTTGAAACCGCGATCCAGAGGCTTGGGGGGCAGATTATTAACCTGGGGTCCGTGGAAGCAAGTTCGGTTATGAAAGGGGAAAACCTTGCCGACACCATCCGGGTGATCAGCAAGTATGCGGACCTTATCGTGATGCGCCATCCCCAGGACGGGTCGGCGCACATGGCTTCGGAATTTTCAAGCGTGCCAATAATCAATGGTGGGGACGGGTCTATCCACCACCCTACCCAGACTTTCCTTGACCTATATACTATCCGCAGGGAAAGCCACCTAGAAGGCCTGAAAATCACCATGGCAGGAGACCTGAAGTACGGACGGACCGTGCACTCCCTTTGCCATGCGCTTTCCCTTTATGGGGCGGAAATGACCTTCGTTTCTCCCCCCGAACTCCGGATGCCCTCAGAGATTGTCCGGGACATGGAACGGCGAAACATCAAAGTAAGGGAGACCGATTCCTTTGAGAATGTGATAGGGGATACCGAGGTCCTTTACATGACCAGGGTCCAGCAGGAACGTTTCCCGGACCCGGAGGAATACGAAAAGGTCAAAAACAAACTGAAACTCACCGGTGAACTCCTGGAAGGTGCCGCGCCTGACCTGAAGATCCTGCACCCGCTGCCCAGGGTCAACGAGATTGCTCCGGAGGTTGACGATACCCCGTATGCATGCTACTTCCAGCAGGCATTCTACGGTGTCCCTACCCGGATGGCGCTGCTTGCCCTGGCTATGGGGGTGATTGAATGAAAGATAAACGGGATCTGAAAGTCCAGGCGATCGGAAACGGGACGGTCATCGACCATATCGAGGCAGGCCAGGCTTTAAACGTCCTGCGCATCCTTGGAATTTCTGCGAACTGCCAGGGTACGGTCAGTTTCTTAATGAACGCTCCCGGGGCCAAGGGCAGGAAAGACGTGGTGAAAATCGAAGGCAGGGAACTCAATGTTGAGGAACTTAACAGGATTTCCCTGATCGCCCCGAACGCCACCGTCAATATAATCAGGGACTTTGAAGTGCTCCAGAAAAAGAATGTCGTTCTTCCGACTTACGTGGAAGGTGTGGTCCGCTGCATCAACCCTAACTGCATCTCCAACAGCACCGAGCCCATAAAATCCAAGTTTTCCGTGGTCAGGTCCGAAGGAGGAGGGGTGGTCCTGCGCTGTCTCTACTGCGAACACGCTATCTCGGAAAATATAGCCGAACACCTGGTGTGAGCGGAAAGTTTCGTCCCGGCTGAAAAAAGCCGATCTCTTTATTTTTTCCGGGACTCCATCAGGCATACCTGTCGGGCCATATGGGTTAGAATAGAAAGGAATAAGAATTTCGGCAGAGAACTCATAATGGACCTGCTGAAATTTCAGGGAAATTCTTTGTATGTATGTTCCTTGAAGGGAAATATATGGAAAATGCGGATATGGAATTTATCACCGAAGCGGAGCGAAAGAAACTGCTCTGGAGCCTCCGAAGCGATTTTGCCTGGGCCGGGAAGAAAATCCCGGAAAGTGTTGAAATCGACGGAATGGAGTACAGGCTGTTGGACCTGGTCCGGAAACTCGGGGAAAAGAAATTTCCTGAGCCGGAAGAAGCTGCCGAAATAAGGGCTCTCATCCCCAAACTCAGGGCTCAGGCAAAGGCAAACGAGGAGATGCTGGAGACCGAAGAGCTTACAAAGGCCGAAGCTGACGAGCTCTATGAAGAAGCCGTCGGGCTCTTGCGAGCAGGAATGGAGCTGAAGGACAAACTTGAGGGGAAAGGGGGAGAAGCCTCCGCAGAGGAATTCAAAAGGATGCTCACTGCCCAGAAAGTGGCGGATGAGAAGCGCTGGCAGCAGTTTATCAAGAGTATAAAATGAAGTCAAAAAAGTAATGGAAGCCAACAATCCGCAAACTATTTTTTACATCTATTTTCCCCTTCCATGAGCAGCCTTGCAGTTTCCTCCGGTTTTTCGGTATAGAAGCGAAGTTCCGGGTTCATTCCAGCAAAGAATGAATCTTATGTGTTTTTGCGTGGGCTCCCTTTAACAGCCTAACCTTTTTTCTGGTGGTCCGTTTTTGGTGGTCTGTTTCTCTACTGGTTCGTTTTTGGTGGTCTGTTTAGGTTTATATTTTCAGGAACCCGTGCAATAACATGGAAATGAATGGTTTCTTATCTGGTAGGAATTGCTGCAAGCAAGTATCCAGGTATGTGCTTTGGGATGATAAGATGTTTTAAAGCTTCAGAGCCTGGCGCCTTGAAAGAAAACACTAACCTCTTTCCTATTTAATATTATTTATAGTTTTCTAAATTTTCACTCCTATGGAAACTGGAGACCGGGTAAAGTACAACAAAGGCAAGAATAAAAACAGGGACCGGAGAGGGTAAAAAGGTCTTGATTTCAAGGTTAAAATGTGTTAAAAAAGTTCTGGTAACGGGCCTGATTGGCATTTCAGGACCCGAAACGGTTTTAATTTTGAAGTTTTTTTAAAGTGAGGTTCTTGTTTTAAAGCCCGAGGACGTCGTCCATGTTATAAATGCCGGGGTCCTGCCCGCAGACCCATTCGGCTGCACGGACTGCACCTTTGGCAAAGATCTGGCGAGAGTGAGCCTTGTGGCTGATCTCGATTCTTTCGGAGTTTTCGACAAAGAGGACGGTGTGGTCCCCGGTGATGTCCCCGCCGCGGACGGCGTGGATCCCGATTTCCTTGTCTCTGGGGGCAATTCCTTCCCTGCCGTAGACGTATTCCTTTCCCCCGACAGCTTCGCTTATCACGTCGGCTGCCCGAAGAGCGGTGCCGCTGGGGGCGTCCTTCTTCTGGTTGTGGTGGGCTTCGATGATCTCGATGTCGTAGTCTGCAAGGTACTTTGCAGCTTCCTTTATGATCTTGAAAAAGACATTTACTCCGACCGAGAAGTTCGGGGCGATCACAGCGCGCACCCCGTTTTTCTGGATAGCTCCATCGATTACGGTCCGCTGTTCCGGGGTCAGGCCTGTTGTCCCTATGATCAGGTTGACTCCGCATTCGGCGGCGATGGGAGCGTTTACCACGGTTGCCCCGGCTGCGGTAAAGTCTATCAGGATATGGGCTCCGGTCTTATTCAGGACTGTTGCGAGGTCTTTTACGTCCGAAACTTCGATTCCAAGTGTCCCGACCCTGGCCATTTCTCCGGCATCTTTCCCGACGTTGCCGATGTCAAAAGCAGCAACTAGCTGCATGTCCGGGGAGTTCGTGATATTCTCGATAATCAGGGAGCCCATCCTGCCACAGGCTCCGACTACTGCTGCGTTGATCATTTGAGGACCCCGAGTTTCCTGAGTTCTTCTGCAAGCTTTTCGGTGTTGGAATCGCCAAGCGGGGCAAGGGGGAGCCTTACGTGCCCGCTTGCAAGCCCGGCCAGTTCGGCTGCTTTCTTAACCGGGATCGGGTTTGTCTCCAGGAAAAGGGCGCGGATCAGGGCCGCTATCTCGTAGTGGAACTTCCTGGCGCTTTCGTAGTCTCCTTTGAGGGCTGCGTTTACCATGCCGGACATTTTGTCTGGTACGACGTTAGCCGCAACCGAGATGACTCCGCTGCCTCCAACCGACATGATCGGCAGGGTCAGGCCGTCGTCTCCCGAGAGCACTATGAAGTCCTCGTCCACGGTGTTTTCCAGGATCTGTGAAGCCTTGGCAAGACTTCCGCTGGCTTCCTTGATCCCTATGATGTTTTCCACCCTTGCAAGCTCGGTGATGACTTCGACGGGCACGTCCTGGCCTGTTCTGGACGGGACGTTGTAAAGCACTATGGGTATGTCCACAGCCTCGGCAATTTTCTTGAAGTGCGCGATCAGCCCTGCAGGGTTGGGCTTGTTGTAGTAGGGCGATATAAGGAGGACGCCGTCCACACCTGCATCTTCGGCGTGCTTTGTGAACTGGAGGGCTTCTCCTGTGTTGTTCGAGCCTGTTCCCGCAAGCACGGGGACATTTGCGCAGTCCACGGCAATGTCAATAACTTCTTCATGCTCAACTGCTGAAAGAGTAGCAGATTCCCCTGTGGTCCCACAGGGCACGATTCCGGATACTCCTCCTGCCTCTACAAATTCGATATTCTTTCTCAGGCCTTCCCCGTCAATCCTGTCATCTTTAGTGAAAGGGGTGATCAGGGCGGGCATTGCTCCTTCAAACATACAGATCCCCACCTGTTTCCTGGAAATAAACCTGGTTGCCGCTTTAGATAATTTTTGCGCGTGCAACCTTCCTTGTGACGTAGCCAGCGACCCGGTTCCTGATAACCTTGCTTTCGATGGTCGTGTACTTGGCCACAAGGGGTTTGTTTGTGTCGAAGTCTTTTGTAAAGACGTCTCCGTAGTTTTCAATTAATTTGAATGCTGTTCTCTTGATGTTGGTTTGTCTAATATTTCCCATGATATCTTCTCCTCTGTGTTTTTCGCCGTTTTTTTTCAGGCGTCAATTTCGGTTTATCTGGTTTATTCGATATAGCTCACAATGTTTCCTGTGAACCTGGTTAACGTAAAGCAAGAAATGCGCTGAATCGTTACCTGAGTTAAGTGTTGACTTAAGTAAGTGCTAAGTTTAATGTTAAGTGTTAGTTAAACGCTAATTGTTAAGTTAATTGTTAAGTTAATTGTTAAGTTTTGAGTTAAGTTACCTGTTACCCGCTTCCAGGGAAGGTTTCTCAGAAAACCGGATGTAAAAATTTGGATTAATTACTGATTTCGTCGACTAATAGGTAACTTCCGATTTATAACTTTTGGGGTGAAAAAGATTTTCGGATAATGTCCTTTCCTTTTTCCCTCCGGCTTTCCTCTGAGTTTACCTTACTTTTTCCGGTAATCAGTTTTCCCGAGGAAGCGGTCCAGGGTTCCTGCCCCGTTAAAGACTTTTTCCCTTGACCCTTTGCGGTTGATGAACATGCCCATCAGGACGATCAGAAGCCCGAGTTCCGGTTTGGCCTCCACGAACATGGCTCCTATCAGGACCAGAGAGGAGGCCGCAAGCCCCCTGAGGGCACCTTTCCTGTAGGAGAGGTAGCCTGTCCTCTTGAAAATCCGGATGTCCCGGAGGGTGAGGAAGAGCACCACAATATAGGCAAACATTGCAATTTCAAGATACATTCCGTTCTCCAATTTTTTCGTTTTCGTAAATCCGGGCTTTCCGGGTTTTTAGCCGGCCGGTCAGCTGTGCAAAAATTAGCTGTACAAAAATTAGGTGTGTAAAGTAATTAGGACTTACGCACATGATGAATGAAATCAAGCACATGAGGCCTTATCAATATCATTGTGATTTATACAGTTAAGTGTTTTCCGCTTTTGTTTTTCAGTTCAACTGCGTAAGTCCTAGTATTATATAAAACCAGCCGCTTTGCGGCTAACTTTAAGGCTGAGGGAGGTTCAGGGGGATATGAACCCGAAAAGTAGCAGGTACACTGTAATCCCCAGGAGGAAAGCCCCTACCCAGCACAGGACGCCGACATCCATGTACTTTTTTCCTTTCCATTTCCACTGGTTTGTGACGAAGATAATCCCCAGGATCAGGGTAAGGAAGCCGAGGATCCTGTGCAGGGTTAGCAGCCACCCGTAGGCAGGAAGCGAAAGGCCCAGGCTTGCGGAGTATATCATATAGAATATCGACGGCAGGGCTACGATAAAGGCAATCCTGGCTGCTTTTCCGTGTAGCTGGATATTTTCCTTCTTCTTTGCAAGGGCATAGCCGAGAATTAAAAAAGCTATGAGCTGTACGAGCAGTGAAATATCTGATAGTGTGAACGGTCTTGAAAACAGAGTTATTCCCCCCGAATTTCCTGATTATTTTTCCGGTCGTTTTCCGGTTATTTTTTTTTCTGTCGGTTTTTTCCGTTTCTCTCTGAAAATAAGTGGGCTGGAGATTATTTATACATAATTCTCAAATTTTCACATCATGTGTGGGTCCAGGTATCCGGCAGCCCAGAGGAAGGCCAGGAAGAGAGGCTGGTGGATGAAATAAATGAAAAGGGAGTGCTTCCCAAGCCAGGCAAAGCCTTTCACGGCTCCTGAGTTTTCGAGGGCAGGGACTGCAAACTGTCTGCTGCCTCCTGAATAAAGGGAATTCCCCAGGTAGATCCCCAGGAGGACCATCCCGAACCAGGGAAAGACCGGGAAATAGTCCAGGGTCTGGAAGTTCTCGGGCCGGAAACCCAGCCAGAACAGGGTTGAAAATCCGAAAGTCCTTGTCCCGAGCCAGTAGCCGGGAATAAGGAAAAGTAAAGCTATGAGCAGGTTTTCCTCTTTCAGCCTGAGGTATGGGTAGGCGAGTACGGCCGAGACCCCGAAAAAATGCAGGATCCCGAAAAGGATGTACCTTTCGGGAAGAATAATCCGGGTTACGACTGTGAGCACGAGTCCCAGGGAGAAGAGTTTGAGGCCTCTTCTCAGGTATTTCCTGAAGGGTTTTGAGGCTGAGGTTGAGGATGGAGGTGAGGTTGAGGCTGAGGCTGAGATTGAGGGCGAGGTCGATGCTGAAGGTGAGGATGAGAATGAGGATGAGGGTGAAGCAAATTGCCTGTTTGACCTTGAATAGCTTATTGAGAGGGCTGCCCCGGAAACCAGGATAAACATTTCTGCCGCCCCCCTGCCTATGTAGGAGAGAATCCCCGAATTAAGTTCAAACTCTGCCAGCTTGAAAAAGTCGAGGTCGTAGAGAAAGTGGTAGCCCATCATCAACACGACGGCTACCCCGCGCAAAAAGTCGATTTCCCAGAAACGGCCCTGAGCTTTGTACATTGGAATAGTCTCCGGAAAAACATATTTCTGTCTTTATATAAATACGCGCTGAGACCGGAGGGGCGTCCTTTAACTCACAGTTTCTTTTAACTTACTTTTTCCTTAAGCTAACCTTATCCTTAGCTCACATTTTTCTCGAATAAGCAAAAAGGAATATTATTCCGGTACCGATTCCCCCAAGCATGTATATCCCGGTTTCGATTATTCCGTTATTCTCAAGGTTTTCCATTCCCGGAAGAATGTTTTTCAAATCCGAGGTTTTTTCCTGGCCGGAAATTTGGTATGAGCCGGAATTTTGCTTTAAAACAGGTTTGGGGGCTTTTTCCTGCAGGGATGTGCTTTTTTTATGGGCTGTCCCCGTGACTGAAGTGCTTTCACTGATGGTTTTCGCTTCAGGCATGATGGTAGTTTTCGAGCCCTGTATCATTTGTGCGGTCCCTACGCCGGATGGGGCGGAAGCCAGATTTCCTTCAGGCTGCAGGGTGACAGTTACTGCATAGTTTCCTGCGGTGATTTCGTATTTTCCCGGGGGGACGAAGCCTGTGCTGTAAGCATAGCTGAATTTCCCTTCCGAATCGGCCTTTACCAGCTGCAGGGCCGTAACTTTCAGCTTCACCTGTGTCTCCCCGCTTTTTGCATTCCCGTCGAGCTTGAGCTGGTAGGTCCCGGGAGGTACCCTTCCTGCGGAGAGGACGGCAACACTTCCGTTTGCCTTTACATTTCTCTGCTTCCAGAGGACCAGTTTGCCTCTGACGTTCAGGTCTTCCACGCCTTCTGCCTGGGCGGTAAAGCGGTTGTTGAAGTCAGGGACCTCTACGTTTTGCAATTCGTAAGTGTAAGTGCCTCCGGTCACCGGGACATCTTCTTCAAAATAGACGAAAATGCCTACCTCCTCCTTCGGGGAGGCACTCCCGCTGATCAGGATGGTGTCTCCTGCTACGGGGTTTGCAGGGCTTATCTCCCAGCCGCTTACTTCCCCGCTTGCAGGAAAAACGGTCATTCCGGTAAACATGAATAGTGAAAATAGAAAGATCAGTGTATTTTTTCCAAACTCCCCGTTGGATGCCCTGGATTTCATAAAACCCCTCCCTTGTGATCGCGCGCGGGTTCTGTCTTCTCCCCTTTTCCAGTCCCCGGATATTGAACTCCCAATCAACACTTTTCAAGTTCAAAGTACTTATACTTATCATCTTTTTGTCAGACTTTGCTCTCTTTACTCTTCTAATAAAATGGAACCTAAAGGACGAGGCATATGAAAATAAGGGTAAGTAAAAAAAAGGGAAAAGAACTGGAAATTTCCGGCTAAAAAAAGGGGGTTATTTTCAAAAACAGTATGCAGTATTTGAAAAGCAGAAGAAATGTTGCCCTCTGCTTTTCAGGGGTTTTTCGGGTTTACCGCTTCCTTTTCTCCATCACGGCCATCCCGATCAGGAGTACCACCATAAATCCGATAATGAAACTAAAGGCTTTTGACATGATACTCTTCGAGATGCTGGTCTTTTCCTTTTCTCCGGGGCTTTCTTCGGTTTCCGGAGTTTCGGTTTCTGCTGGCTGCTCTGCTCCTGTGGGAGTCGGAGCTTCCTCTTCTTTTTCCTCAATCACGAGCTTGTTGTTTTTGGCTGCGATTGCAAATGGAGAGAATCCCGGGGAGCTGGCTTCGAAGTAGATGAATCCTTCATCTTCCCCGATCTTCCGGGTATCGAGGGAGTTCCAGCTGTCTTCGGAATACCTGTGCAGGGTAATCGTGGATTCGATTATTTCGTTTTCGGCTATCCATGTCTTGTTGACCCTGAACCCCACAGCGGGGTTGCCAATGTTTTGCGTATTTGAAAAGCCTCCGTTTCCTACCCAGATGTTAATATGCTTGTAGATTTCCCCTTCAGGATCAGCCGGGGTCAGGACGGATATCCCTTTCAGTTCCTCGATAATGGTTGTGGTTTTTCCGAAACTCCTTTTAGCGTCGAATTCCACGTAATCGACGGTGGTGGCTTTCCGCATGAACTCAAACCTGATGCGGTTCCCGTTAGTAACGAACTGCTGGGCAAGTTCCTTGACCTGGACGTTGTTTGCAGGTTCGGGGGATCCTCCGCCACCGCCACCGCCGCCGCCGCCACCGCCGCCGCCACCGCCGCCGGTAGTTGTGGTGACTTCAAAAGATGTCTTTACTGATTCAAATGCGGGCTTGGCGGAATTGCCTGTGTTAAGGATAAAAGCTACATCGTAGCTTCCTTTGCTTAAGCTTGAAGTATCGAGGGTTATTTCATAGATAAATTCCAATTCCAGATCTTTCCCTGCTCCTTCCTTTCTAAATCCGTAGCCATATCCGAAGGAAGAATGTTCATTGTTTTTGTTTTCATCATAACCATGTCCATCGCCGTATCCATATTCATCTGAAGATGGATTATTCGGATTAGCTTTAACTATAACACCGTCCCCTGAAATCACGGTCCCGTCTCTTGAAAAAGTGATTTCTTTATTGGTGCCCCCTATTATTTGTACAGTAAAGTTGTCGATGGGTACGTAGGAATCAGGGTCACTGATTGTTGCGGAAACATTGAAAGTTACAGGGTCATTTTTTTCTACACGGTTATCCGGAATATCGACTTTTAGTTTAACTGCTCCTACAGGTCCGGATAGTATCAGCATTAGCACGATAGAGAGTGTTATTCCAACACTTACATATTTTCTATGTTTAATGCCCTTTTTTTTGGAATCCATCATTTTTCCTCTCAAAGTGGGGTTTAATAGCAATCAGTGTAAATTTATTGCTACACACAGTTAAACTTTTTATTTAAGCTCATGGATTAATTTTTTTAATATTTAAATATATCCATTTCCGGTTAATTTTCACACAGGTCTTATACATGTTTAACAAACCCGTTTTCGAGAACTCTATAATATGACCTTCATTTTGTTCTCATTTTTCTCCATTTTCAGATACCATTTACATTTCGACCCCCCTTTCAAAAATAAGGTGATTTTTGCAACAACTGAACAAACTTATTGAATCTGCCGTGGACACAAGCTCAACAAAATCAATGATTTTGGCAGAATCCCACAATTCTCCAAAAACTCCCGCCCAAATTCGAAAAAATATCACAAAATTGGCCTATTTTTCAGCGAGATCTCATGGAAGGTTGAATAATTAATTCAGAAGATGGGGCAAAATGAGCACTGAACTGTATGAATAAAAAAATAAAGTCGCTTTTTTTGGGAGGGGTCGAAATGTAAAATACCAGAGTTATCATCAAATAAATAAATAAATAGGGGTCAGAAAAAGGGTTATGAGGCTGGAGGGCAAAATTTGAACAAAATATTAAAAAAAATTGAATGTTCTTCAAAAAATTAAAATAGAAAAGGCAGAAATGCTTTTTTATTTAAGCATTTGCCTTCTTATGCAGACAGCTGAAACAACCAGTCCGGCTGCTGCAATTATTGACTCGAATCCGGGAGCTGCGGATTCTTCTTCTTCCTCCGAATTTTCTCCTGAAGCTGTAACTTCATAGCCTGTTGCGTCTTCTTCGGTCATTTCGGAGATCGGAGATATCTCCAAGATCCCTGTCTTTTTAACTGAAGTAATTGCAAAAGGTGAGAAGCTCGAGGTAGTAGCTACGAAGTAGAAGTATTCCTCATCCTCATCTAGCTGTTCGGTTGGCAGGGGGTTCCACTCCCCGTCGCTGTAGTGCTGGAGGGCGATTGAGGCCACGTCCATGTTGTTATCATTGATCCAGGCTTTGCTGACCCTGAACCGGATCTCTGCATTTTCCATGTTTTCAGATATATCCGTGCCGCTGTTCCCTACCCAGATGTTGACATACTGGTAGACTTCGCCTTCAGGTTCAGTGCTGGCATATTTGGACTTCTCTTTCAAGACTTCAACCTGGGTGTACACACGGCCGTAGTTCCTTGTGGAGTCAAATTCAATTTGCTGTATAGGGACCTCGCTTCTGAATTGGTACTTTACATGTTTTCCACTCATTATAGACTGTCCATTCATCTCTTTAGCCTGGACATTTTTGGCAGGTTCCCCGCTACCGCCGCCGCCACCGCCGCCACCGCTACCGCCGCTCTTCCCTCTGCTTGTAACCTCAAAGGACGTTGGTTTGGATTCGAAAACAGGTTTGGCAGAATTTCCCGTGTTGAGAACGAAGGTCATTTTGTGCTTGCCTACGTTAAGGAAGGAGGTGTCGAGAGTTATTTCATAGGTGAATTCAACCGGCCCCCTTCCATAGCCGTAGCCGTAGCCGTAGCCGTAGCCATAGCCATAGCCGAAGTTATAGCCCTCCTCTTTCTCAGCATCGTAGCCATAGCCGTAACCATAACCATAGTCTTCTGATGAGGGGGCTTTCTTTTGTGTAATCGTAACCTTCTGGCTGTTCCCGGAAATCAGGGTCCCGTCCGGGGAAAATACTATCTCTTTGACAGCTCCTCCGGTTCCTGTTATTTTTAGGGTGAGGCTTTCGACCGGAACATACGAATCAGGGTTGTCAAACTCTGCTGTAACGTTGAATGTTAAATCATCCCCAACCTTGACGGGTTTGTCGTCTACTCCGCTGATCGTAAGGGTAACGGCTCCCGCAGGCCCGGCAAATACTAACATAAGGACGATAGCAAGCGTTATGCCGGTGCTCGCTATTTTTCTACTTTTTCCTCTTTTTTCATCAGATCCCATTATTTCTCCTCTAAATATTATACTTTGAAATAATTAATATAAAGATAATCATCAAGTTAAACTCATAACAGTTGATTAATTTTTCATACATAAATGTATCTGTTTTTTTACAAAGTTCGGACGTTTTTTAATTATTCATGCGAATATTCAATGTGCAAGTACGAACAATTCCATATCTCACCCCCCCTGCCAGGAGAGGAAAATAATGCCTGACTATTGGTCATTTTTTTGATCTTATTTATGCAAAATCATCTTTTTGTATTGCATATTGGCATAAATGTGTCAGGGTTGAAATATGGGGACAATCGGGTTTCAAGCGAAAGTTTTTTCTGGGTTGTATTTCACTTCCATCTAATGTTTATTATGAATTCAAAATTAAAAGAACATTCAATTCTATTGCTTTTGCTTTCAATAGGTTTTTTTTTCAGGATTAAAGATCTTGGTACTCAATCTTTGTGGTTTGACGAGTCAATTAGTTCAATTGCAGCGCTTGCGGTTCTTGAAAAAGGTGTTCCGATTTTTGATTCGGGGCTCTTCTATGGTCGGGCAATACTCAACACCTTTCTTATCGCCACATCTTTTAAAATATTTGGGGCAAGTGAATTTGCAGGAAGGCTTCCAAGTGTATTCTTTGGTACACTTACCATCTATCTTGTGTACATAATAGGGTCAAAATGGGGAAATAAAAGAATCGGGGTTTTTGCAGCTTTGCTGGTTGCTTTCTCAGTGTGGGAAATCGCCTGGTCCAGGCAAGCAAGAATGTATCAGCAGTTGCAGTTTTTCTACATACTGTCACTGTATTTATATTATGAATTCTGGACAACAAAAAATGTCCGCTCTTTTTTGTTTTTAGTCCTTTCTTTTGTGGCGACTTTATTGAGCCATAATTTTGGATATTCTTTAGTGGTTGTTTTTTTCCTTTATTCAATTATGTTTTATTTTATAGAAAATCGAAAGGTGAATATTTCCGTAAAAGAATTATTTCCACTTGTGATTGCAGGCATTTTATTAATATTTTTTGTTTATCATAAAGGTATAATTTCCAATGTAATTGGGACAGAGGTCAATTACTATAACGAATATATTTATCTGTTTAAGAAGGACCTGGGTATATTTTTGTTTGCAGCAGTCCCGGGTGGGACAATAGCTATTGAAAAGGATTGGAAAAAAGGGTTACTTTTGGTTTTGGCTGCGATTATTCCTTTATATGTAATATTTTTCCACGTACTTCTTTTCGCAACAAGATACCTGTATTTTGTTGTTCCAATTTTATTTATTTTTATAAGTATCTTCCTCGATTTTTTAATTGGCTACTTGCAAACGGGCATTGAAAAAGTATTCTCAAATTATGGATTTTTGAAAAAAAATGGGGCCAACATTTTTGTGCTTGTTCTATTGTTATGTTCCATGAGTGTCTCATCAGCCTTTACTTTTACACCACAAGAAAAGTATGACCTTGGGGTTAACGCACCTCAATCTGATTTTAAAGAAGCTTATCTCTTTGTGGAAAATAATTGGTCCGAAAATGACGTGATCATATCTGCCTGGACCGCTCCTGCAAAGTTTTATCTCGGCAAAAATGATTACTGGCTGGCGTTTAATGTCGTTGGAACCGGAATGGAATCATTTATGATTAAAGGGACATCACAGGACGTCTACACAAATTCAACGGCAATAAAAGATGTACAAATGCTGGAAAATGTTACGCGAAGTCACGAAAAGGGGTGGATTGTTGTAGATAATACAGCATGGTATAAGTTGCCTAAAGAAACGAGAAACTACATTGAAAGCAACATTGAGAAAAAAATGACAACTACGAGTGTTAGAGTTTACTCCTGGAATAATCAATATCACTAAAATGTTCCACACACATTTTAATATTTTACTATGTTATACTATGGCAACAAATATAAGTAGTAAAAAAACTTCTTAAGTATTCATGCCCTGCAGAGTGCCTTATGGTATTGATAAGTAGATGCTCTATGAGGTAGAAGCTATGGCTTTGGGGCCCAATGATATCTTTTTCACTGGTAATCACTTCCAAAATTTTAAAATAAACTACAGATGCCCACAGACAAACACAGGTAAACACAGATGAAAAAGGAAAGCTTCAATCCGTGCTATCTCTGTAGATGTTTAATCCCATGGGTGTATACGTAGTTAAATTAGTTGATTAAAAACAATACTCGATACTTAATCGAATATATAACACCTACTGCAAACATTAATATATAATTTGCAATTCCTACATATTAAATTATTATAATATTTCCGAGGGTACTATGGCAATATTAGTTACTGGATGTGCAGGATTTATTGGTTCCAATGTAGTCGACAGGCTTCTTGAATTTGGGACACAGGTCGTAGGCATTGATAATTTAGATTCATTTTATGACCCCTCAATAAAAAAGAAGAATATTGAGCATAACCTGCGGAATCCAAATTTCAGCTTTGAGGAAATTGATATAAGGAATTCAAATGCTCTGGAAAATATTTTCAGGGATTTTGATATTGAAACCGTAATCCATTTAGCTGCAAGAGCCGGGGTGAGGCCTTCCATTAAAGACCCGTTTCTTTATGAAGATGTAAATATTAAGGGGACACTTAACGTACTTGAAATGGGGAAAACCTACGGGATCAAAAATCTCCTTTTTGCCTCATCCTCTTCTGTCTATGGAGTAAATGAAAAAGTACCCTTCAGTGAAAAGGATAATGTAGACAAAGCAATTTCTCCCTATGCAGCTTCCAAAAAAGCCTGTGAAACCTTTTGTTATACATACCATCACCTGTATGGCATTCCCATCGTATGCCTGCGCTTTTTTACAGTATATGGCCCTCGCCAGAGGCCGGAAATGGCGATACATAAATTTACACGCCTGATCGATGAGGGCTGTGAAATTGAAATGTATGGGGACGGGACTTCAAAAAGGGATTATACGTACATAAGCGACATTGTGGACGGCATCATAAGTTCAATGAAGATCAAAAAAGGCTATGAGATCATCAACCTGGGCAATTCAAACGTTGTAGAACTTCGCTACCTGATCCATTTGATTGAAAAGAACCTGGGCAAAGAAGCCAGGATTAAGACTCTCCCCGACCAACCGGGGGATGTGCCAATAACGTATTCAGACATTTCCAAAGCCAGGTTCCTTTTGAACTATGACCCAAAAACAAGCATTGAAGAGGGAATTGAAAATTTTGTTATGTGGTACAAGGGTGCTGTATCCCAAAATGATTTCGCGCATCCGGAATCTCTGGTCAGTTCAAGCAATAATTCAATAGCAGGCACACATAGGATTAAATCCATGGAAAATTCGGTTCCACAGGCTCCAATTGAATAAGTGTCAATAATTGAACAAATTTGGAGTTGTGCCTGGACAATGAACTACAAGTGTCCGAAATTCAACAACTCCAATAGAAATTTAAAATTTGAAACGTAAAATGTAAAATGTAAAATCTTTTCGGGATAAAACGGATACCGGGGTGAAAAAAACTGATCTCAATTGTCATTCCTTTTTATAATGAAGAGGATAATGTCGTACCTCTGTATGAAGAAATCAATGCTTCAATAAACGCTCTCGACAGGGACTTTGAAATTGTCTTTGTTGATGACGGCTCAACAGACTCTACCTACAAAAAAATGCTTGAACTCTCGGAAAAAGACAGCAGGATAAAAATCATAAAATTCAGGAGCAATTTTGGGCAGAGCGCAGCCTTAAAAGCCGGCTTCGACCATGCAAATGGGAAATATATAGTCACCCTGGATGCAGATCTGCAAAACGACCCCCACGACATTCCTGCGATGATTAACAAAATGGAATCTGAAGATTATGACGTGATTAGCGGCTGGAGATATAATCGAAAAGACACCTTTTTTAAAAAGATCGTCTCAAAATTCGCCAATTTCCTGCGCAATAAGTTCACAAGCGAAAATATACACGACTCCGGATGCACCTTAAAAATATACAAAAAAGAATGCACCGAAGACCTTGAACTCTACGGTGAACTGCACCGATACATCCCAGCAATTCTCTTCTGGCAAGGCTACAGAATCGGTGAAATCAAAACCAACCACAGAGAAAGACTCAACGGAAAAACCAAATATAACTGGCATAGAATTATAAAAGGTTTCCTTGACCTCCTTGTCATCACATTCTGGCAAAAATACTCATTAAGACCAATCCATGTTTTTGGGGCTCTGGGGATTGGTTTAAGCTTCGTAGGTGGATTCGTTTCGGTATATCTAATTATTTTAAGATTGTTTTTTGGAGCGGGGCTTGCTGACAGGCCATTATTTTCAGTTAGTATTATGTCACTGGTTATAGGTGTACAATTTATAACCATGGGCATTCTTGCAGATATTCTGGTAAAAGTGTACTATGGGCAGAATGGTCGGAAGAATTACCTGGTTGAGAGGGTTATTGGATGAGAATTTTGATGTTAAACTATGAGTATCCTCCGCTGGGGGGTGGAGCAGCTCCGGTTACAGAAGAAATTGCTAAAAATTTCGCCTTGAAAGGGCATGAAATTGATGTAGTCACGATGGGCTACAAAAATTTACCTGCAACAGAAATAAGGGATGGAATCACAATACATCGAGTGCCCTGCATCCGTTCTCAAGAATCAAAATGTGAATTTCATGAAATGCTTAGTTTTTTACCAATTGGATTTTGGAAATCAAGACAATTAGTCAAACAAAACACGTATGATATTGTACATACCCATTTTATAATTCCAACTGGAGTCATTTCATACCTGTTAAATAAATTGTACAAATTGCCGTATATTGTAACAGCTCATGGGACAGATGTACCTGGGCATAATCCTGATAAATTCAATAGCTTACATACTTTTATACTACCTATTTGGAAAAAAATTATAGTAAATAGTTTTAAAGTAATTTCTCCTTCGGAATATCTTGGAAAACTGATTACAGAGTCTTATCCGAAGACGAGTTTAGAAGTTATACCTAATGGATTTGATTATCACAGAATTAGGCCTGACCGGGTAAAAGATAAAAGAATACTCATTTCTAGCAGGCTTCTCAAAATGAAAGGAATTCAATATTTTATAGAATGTTTGGGGTGTATCAATACTGATTGGGAAATTGTAATTGCTGGAGATGGTGTATATAGAAAAAAACTAGAATATATGGCAGAATCATCAAACTTAAATATAATGTTTACAGGGTGGATCAAAAAGGACGTTCTTCAGGATTTGCTCGAAACTTCTGCAATTTATGTGTTTACATCAAGCCATGAAAACTGTCCTGTTGCACTTCAGGAAGCCATGGCTGCTGGGTGTGCTATTATTGCATCAAAATATAATGGGACTTCCGAAGTAATTGGAGATTCTGGAATAACTATAGATCCAAAAGATCAAAATGAGTTTGTACAAAAATTAAATAAATTGTTGAATAATAAAGAATTAAGGGATTCTTTGGGAACGAAAGCTAGAGAAAGGATTGAAACACAGTATGACTGGGGTATAATCTCAGATAAATATATTGAAATATTTAATAAAGCATGTATTCAATGTCAGAAGAAATAAATCTTTAATGTAGTTTGAATATTGAAATTTTTCAAGGATTTGGTGATCTTAATGAGAATCGGTATTGCAGCAAGGGGTTTAAGTGAACAATCGGGAGGTGTTAAACAATATATAGAAAGTATAACCTCTGCATTATTGAGTGTTGATAAAACCAACGAGTATTACATATTCCATAATAATTATACCAACAAATTTCATACTGCAGAAAATATTATATTGGAATCCCAAAATAAATTAATATGGGATTATTATTTATTACCAAAAGCAATAAAAAAGTATAATTTAGATATCCTAATATTACCTAAAAATATTTTACCTTTTTTTATAAATACCAAGTCTGTAATAGTTGTTCATGACCTTGCCTATTTCATGCCAGAACTAAATGCATATCCATTAATTGATACTATTTATATGAAAGTTATGATTAAATCTTCTCTAAAGCGCACAGACCGTATTATTTCTGTCTCCTCAAATACAAAAAGAGATATTATAAAAATTACGGGCACCGACGAAGCTAAGATTAAAGTAGTATACGAAGCTGCAGATTCCAAATATAGACAAATAACTGATAAATCAAAGTTAAATGAAATCAAAGATAAATACAAGTTATCTGATCAATATATATTTTACAGTGGGTCGTTATCGCCTCGTAAAAATATGATTCGGTTGTTAACCGCTTATGATGAAATAAAGAATAAAATTCCCCATAAACTAGTTTTAACTGGTGGTAAGTCCTGGGACTATGAGATGGTTCAGGAATTAATAAATAAATTGGGAGATTCTGTAATAAAACTTGGACATGTACCAGATAAAGATATGCCTTTTATTTATAATTTAGCAGATTTATTTGTTTATCCATCATTGTATGAAGGATTTGGATTACCACCTTTAGAAGCTATGGCTTGTGGTTGTCCAGTTATAGCTTCAAAATCTTCATCCATACCAGAAGTTGTAGGGAATGCTGCAATGCTTATTGATCCATACGACACTGATGACTTAGCAGAAACAATGTATAAAGTTTTAACAAATGATGGGCTGAGAGAGGAATTGATCAAAAGAGGGTTGTATAGAGCAAAACAATTCAGTTGGGAAAAATGTGCTAGAGAATGCCTAAATGTGCTCGAAGAAGTAAGCGTTAATGGAAGATGAAACTATGTCATTTTATGATCATTTCACTCAAGATGAAAAAATGCCAACTAAAATTGGCATGGAGTTAGTCCGATTTCAAAATAGACGAATATTAAATATTCTTAATGAATTTACTGGTCAAAAAACGTTTGATGTTTTAGAAATAGGCCCAGGACGAGGTGTTTTTGCAGAGTTATGTGTAAATGAGAATATTAAATACACTGCCGTAGAAGTTAACCCAATATTGGCTAATAACTTAATTAAAAAAGGATTTAATATCATAACTAGTAAGGCACCTCCTATCCCCATACTATCAAATAAATTTGATATTATTTATATGAATCAAGTTTTTGAGCACATGAATAATATTGAAATGGCCCAAGAAATGATTGAAGAATGTTATAGGCTGCTCAAAAAAGGTGGTATTTTATGTATAATATCTCCAGATTATTTGACATGGAAAGAGGAATTTTTTAATGGCGATTACACTCATAATTATGCGACTACAACTAGGCGGTTAAAAGAAATATATTATGATAATGGTTTGGAAATGGAGTATATAAACTATATCGCGGGCCCATTTTTTGGTGACATAATAACATCTTTACTGGGTACTTTAAATAGATGGTTGTGCAGACCAAATCTTATTCACTTGATTACTTTTGGATTGGTCTCTGAGGAACGAGTATATAAAGTCAGAGCAACATTCTTCAGAAGTTTTATGATAGTTGGATCAAAACATGAATAAAAAATCACTGTTTGTATTGAAATTGGCTATAGGATTCACACTGATATTTATTATATTCTCTAAAATAGAATGGAATGAATTCTTAAAGACTTTAAATGGAATCAACTTGATTTTCATATACATTCCAACAATGCTTTTTTTCTTTCCTAGTGTGTGGTTAAGTGTTCTAAAGTGGACTAAATTATTGTCAGTTCACAATATTAATTTACCCTTTAAAGATCTATACCTATACTATCTCATTAGTACATTTTTCAATAACTTTTTGCCAAGTACAGTAGGTGGAGATGTTTCTCGCGTTGCTTATCTAAAATCTGCTACAAGCAAACCTACTGAAATTACAGCAAGCATAGTTATGGAGCGGCTAAGTGGACTAATAGCATTAGTATTTTTATGTTTATTTACCTCAATATTAAATCCATATTTGATTCATAATTTAATAGAGCTGCACAGTTTATTACTAATTTTCATTGCATTGATACCTCTTTTAATTGTGGTTGTCATATATTCTTTTTTGAGGTTTGGGAAAGTTAATCCTTATATTCCAAAGTTTGGAATTCTAACAACCCTTCAGGCAAAACTTGCCCAATTATTCAATGCAATCTACTACTACCGGCATTATCAAAGCACTCTTGTAAAATCTTTCTTATTATCAATTATGTTTATTTTATTCGGTATTTTTAGTAATTACTTATATTTCTTGTCGATTGGTATAAAAGTACCAATTTTAGAATTAATTCAAATTTACACAATAGTTCAATTGATATCTTTACTGCCCATCAGTATAAATTCTCTTGGTATTACTGAAGGATTATATATAGTTTTATTTGGTTTAATCGGAGTCAGTTCTGTTGATGCTTTAGCAGTAGCTTTACTTGGACGTGTGTTATTGATGCTAGTAAGCTTAAGTGGAGGAGTTGTTTTTATTTTCCGGGAAAAGCTTATTACTCAAATTGAAAGTTTATAAAATGTCTAAAATCGCAACATTCAGACCTCACACCTGCCGAAGGCAGGAAGGTAAATAAAAAGAGATATAAAAAAAATGCAGTAATTCATACTCGAAATTGTATTATGGGAGCAGTTATCAGATTACATCAAGTTTTGGAATGAGCTCCATCATATACAAATATGTTTGGCCAATACAATTGTTTGCTATTGTAAAAACTATTATAATCATACATACTAATATTTGCATCGCTTGCCACGTTTGTAGTATTTTCATATAAGAATGTGAAAAAATTCTTATTAATCATGTGAACCTCTGGTACAATAAAAACAATTTTCTCATTTTGCGCCAGCATTTCATCTAATCGCAATGTTGAGTTGCCTGTCATATCTAACTTATTGATAGTAGTCACATTATAGAATTCATCTTTCTCATTAAACGGATCAAATGAGTAGACTCTTTTTGATTTAACTGTTTCTAAGTATTTTACTCTTGGGTCACTAACCACCAGTGCATAAGGGGGGTTTATATTTTTGTTGACATAATTATATGCTTTTTCTATCTCAGGTGCAACTGCTCTGCGATGAAGATATTGCTGCCCATCTGAATCTTGCCACTCAGAAGGAGCCTTTGTGGTAACACCACTAATAGTTAGACCTGGAATAATTGGATATATTACAAAAATTATTAGAATTATAATTGATAAATATTTTTTCAAATATGTATTATTTATAGTAGTGATTTTTATTAGTGAATCAATGAAGCAGGTGAAACCAAACATCATACATCCATAAACGAAAGGTATTATATAGTATATATATCTAAAATCCTCAAATCTATCGAATAAATAAATTGTGGTAAACAAAGGAATAAGAGTGTTCAATAAAAAATAGAAATAGTCATATCTTTTTTTAACTAATGACTTTATTAGAAGTAAACTAATACCTAAGACAAAAAGTATATACCCCAATAATTTCCCCTTAATGGGGCATTCAAAGAGATATACATAATATATGATAGTAGGATTTCTTATCTTATTCATTGAGATAAACTGTCCGATTTGTTGCGGAAGAATAGACAAGTTAATTATGTCTAAAAATTCCATTGCAAGCATCAAGAATATGAAAATGATCCCTGCAGGAATTATAACATTGAGATTTTTTTTAAAATTTGTTATTTTTCTATATTGATTACATATATAAAATAGATGAAACAAAATCACAATTGGCAATAGTATTTTTGCAAATTCTCTTGAGTCCAAAGCTATACTATAAAAGAATACTATAAGTAGTGAAGTTATAAATGTTTTGTAAATTTCTTTTCTGATCATCTGTTCGAGAATTAAATAAGATAGATAAAATACAATCATGTAACAAAATAAAAATAGAGTATAAGGTCGCAAAAATCTAGCTAAAAATATTGCAATTATATTAAATGAAAACATTAAAGATGTAAGTAATGCAGCATGCTTCCCTATTATTTTTTTAAATGTTATATATATAAGAGGTATATTTGCGCTTCCCATTAAGGCTGTGAAAAACCTTAATCCCCATTCATCATCTCCTAATACTTTAGAGATGTAATACGTTGTAAGAGTAAATACTTTTGTATTAGGGTATTCGTATATTTGTTCATCTATCAAATAATTCCATAATTCAAAACCACCACCTTTTTGAAGGCTTGTTATTACAGATACATGCCACCACTCGTCATGAAAAAATTCAGGAGTCTCTAAGTTGTGAAATATTAAAAAACTTCCATATGCAGAAATGAAAACCAGTAATAAAGAATAAAAAATTCCCTCTTTATACATCCACTTCCCAATCCACCGTACCCCCCAAATCTGATTTATCAGTGGATACTTGCCAGCAAACTCCATCTTTCGCCTCTTCTCCGCAAGCTCCTCTTGGCGTATGTCTTCCTCGATTTCCTCTAGCCTTTCCCTGTTAAAGTAAAAGGTAAAAAAACCAGAGCCAATTGTAAGTAAAACGAGATAGAACTGAATTGAAGCGATAAAAGATACAACTGAGCTTAATAACTGGTTGTTTTCGATGAAATCAAATGTTAAAATCCCAATTGTGATGATTAATAATCCGGCTAAAAAGACGTTTCTGAAGTATGGTTCTGTTTTTGTTTTGAAAAATTCTTCGTCCTTTTGTATGAATATGAAAAACCAGCTAAATCCCGATGCAAAAGTAATGATAGACAATAGTGAAATATCAATCCAGATGCTTACAATTAGAGAGGTAAAATGATGTAGTATGAGTAATAGAATACCTGCAATAAATACATTGGCAGTTATCTCTGACAATATCTCTCTATTTTTTTGAATAAATGCTTTCATATTGTTTTCTCACTTCATACAGGTATTTTCGATATATTCTTTTTAGCTTGAACGGGAATTTACGTCTCTTACACAATAAAAATATTTAAATCATTTGTTCCTCATCTATAGGGGTATTGGACAATCATATCACCATAAAAATATTTAAATTATTTGTTCCGTATCTAATTGGACAATCGTTAAAACTACCATTGATATAGCAGAGATGAGCCACATATCTGATCCTTAATATACAGGGAAAAATTGCTAAAGCAAAAACACATTTCTGGAGTTTCTAAAGTGTCAGGCCGAATTCAATCTTTATCATGCATATTCGTAGTATTGGTCACCCTTGCTCTTTTTTTAGTTCCTGGGGCTTCAGCAAGCCATCTGGGAGAGGATCTGGTCCCAAATTCCGGTTTTGAGGATTGGGATAGCGGAAAACCTGTAAGCTGGACAAGCCCGCACAGTGACTGGAAAATTGTGCAGACTGGGAGTACAGGCGGGGATTATTCTCTCATGCTTGAAACAAATAGATATACTTCTCCTTCTGAAGCTAATATGGTCAGTGAAAGCATTGAGGTTGATGAAGATGACCTGTTTTTTGTTACAGCAAGGGTTAGAAGCACCAATTCAATCAATACCAGGGTCCGGTTAAGAGGGTATGACGACGAAAGAAAAAAATGGATTACCCTTAAAACATTTAACCCTTCCTCGGATATGCAGTACTCCTTTTACACAGTCCCTGAAGACATAACCCAGCTTCGTATGCGCCTGGAAGCCGGATATGTGGATGATGAGGACGGTGGGCCTGCAAGGTCATATTTTGATGATTTGAGTATCATAGATCCCTCGGTAGAAAATGCAGAATTCTATTTAGAAGATGGGGAGATAAGCAAATATAATCCACTAGAAATCGGCTCATACGAACTGGACTTTGTAGAAGCAAAGGACAATGAAGCACTGGTTAATGTTGTGGCTTCGGGGAAAATTATAGATTCCGGGATACTGGTACCCGGGGAAGTTGTCGAATTTAAGAGAGGGGACGACAACTATCTGGTCTTTTTAGTTGATGAAATTTTTGCACATGGAGATGGTTCGGAAATCAGGATAAGCCAGTTGCTAGCAGGAAGAATAGTTGTAGAAGCTCCAAAAATTCAGTCGGTTGAGGAAGAAGGTCTTGTATTTTATTTGCCCCTTGATGAAAAAGAAGGCACTGATGTTTATGATTACAGCGGAGGGGACTATCGCGGTTCAATATATGGGGCAAAATGGACAGAAGGTATGGTCAACTCTGCCCTAGAATTCGATGGTCTGGCAGACTATGTGGAAATACCTGAGACTTCAGATACATTTGAAGAAGGAGACCACACCTTTTCCCTATGGTTAAAATCAACAGGTGAAAGGGATAACACGAAATATATTTTGTGCCACTACAACTGGCGTTTTTATTGGGGCTCCGACTCAAAAATTTGTTTTACGGTTGGCAGGATGAACAATGGAGAAGGTCCAGCTTATGGCATAACTGCGGAAGTGCCCGAAATTAAAAGCGACTGGATCCATTTAGCAGGGGTTTACAATCCTTCCGAAAATAAAATATTATTATATGTGAATGGGGAATATGCGGGAGAAACGGATATTGGTAAAGACGAGATCTGGACGGATTACGGCAATCATAACCTGTTAATAGGTACTTCGAAACACGGGGCAGCAACTTTTTTTGAAGGATTGGTGGATGAGGTCCGCATCTATGATAGGGCGTTAAGCCAGCAAGAGATCAGGGAGATAATGTCCGGATCTCTCGGATTTTCAGGCATCTCTTCATATCACAGCTCTATTTCCCTGGAAAAAGATGAAGCGGTATCTGTGGGGAATGGATTTGGGCTCAGGTATTCAGGAAGTCCGTCTTTGAAACTGGCTCTTATTGAAGGGAATGCACAGACAAGTGCATATTCTCTTGCAGATGCCTCTGCCGGACAGACCTTGCTGCTAAAAAATGCTCAGGGTACTCCTGTAATAAAATTGAATATTGAGAGTATCAGCGATGAGGAGTTAATTCTGTCCGATGTATGGGTTGCAGATGAAAAAGTGGATGCCCCTCTCCTTGAAGTAAAGTCCATAGACTTCCCGGAAATAAGGGCATCTGAAGCTGCAACCGTTACTGTGACAATTGTTAACAGTGGATCAAAAACATATTTTTCCAGCGGGGAAGATTCCCTTGACCTTTATCTGGAAGATGAGGACGCAGGCAGTTATGATATTTCAAAGGACCTGGCTCCAGGGGAGACATTAGAGCACAACTTTGAGGTAAATTCCCAAAAAGCAGAGGATAGCCAGATAATGGCAGTTGTTTCCACGGGTTATGTTACCAGATCCTTAACGAATGAAGTTAAAATCGGACCTCCTGTAAATCCTCCTGTAAGCAGAATGCCGTTATATGTTGAGGAGACGGACTCGGGAATAACTCTTTATTTAACTCTGCAAGGCTCTGACATAAAAGGAGAGTCCTGGAATGATGAAGCACATATCGCTATAGGAATAAAAGATCCTTTAGGGTCCAAAACCTTCTATGAAAATTCATATTCCGTTTCAGGAACAGGGGCTACGATCAAAATTCCCTATGAGGAATTCTATGAAGGGGATGACGAATACCTTATATCCGTTAATTTCAGAGATGCTGAAAATAATGTAATGGCAAAAATAGCTGGAGAGGATGGCAGCTATGATCCTCCTAACAATGGGCTGCTTCTAGTAGTGCTGGTGATTCCTCTGTTGCTATATGTAGTCCGGAAAAAAATAAATTTTAACTGGGGCGGGACAGTTGCGGAAGTTTCTAAAAGTGAAGTTTCTGAAAAATAAGAAACTTCATTCCAATCCCGAGTTTTCATATGTCTGCGGCTTTGTTCGTCTCCATAGCTGATGTTGAAGCCGTCTTCTTACTCATTTTTTTATTTGCTCATTTTCCGGATCAGGGCTATTGTCAGGAGACTTGCAATAATTCCAAAGAACATGAAGCTCCCATCAAGAAGGGGTTCGCTTTCCGGCATCGCTTCTGTTTCGTTTCCAGGCGTTGCTTCTGTTTCATTTTCCAGGGCTTCTGTGGTGTTGTCCACCTCTCTGGGGTCCGGACCGAGTGGATCAAGGGCGGGGGTTGGTTTTTTCTTCGGTCTGATAGTTGCAGTCCCGGTGCCCGAGCCTCCTCCGTGAGAAGAGCTCCTTTCCCTGAGGGTTATGGTTTTTGAAACACCGCCGATGTTTATCTCGTAATCTCCGGCAGGCATCGTGTCGGTGTCGTATTCGTAGCTGAACTTCCCTTCGGAGTCGGCGCTTATTGTCTGGGAAGCCGTGACCTTGAGGTTTACGTCGGATTCTCCTGCCAGGGCAGCCCCGAAGATCTTTACTTCATAGGTCATGGGAGGGACATGGGACTGGGAGATCACGGCAACCCCGGAGGTGGCATCTGTGCTGAGGGAGGGCAGCCATACATATTTTTTTACCTGGACGTTCAGGTTCTCCACTCTCTCTGCCCTTACGGTAAAACGGTTGTTTTCTCCGCTCGGGACCTTCACTTCATCAATCCCGTACTCATATTCCCCGTCGGATACTGAGACTGTTTTTTCAAAAGAAACAGCTGCTGTAAGTTTTGTATTTGCGTCGGTAGTTCCAGTTATGACAAGGGTGTCCCCTACATAGGGATCTGAGGGGGAGACGTCCCAGTTAACGCTCGGAAACGCAGCTGCGGGGCAGACTATTAATAAAGCCAGAAACAGTGCCGTGAGGGCGGCAGCAGGACCGGGAAGTCCTTTTCGTCTGTGATGGGTAACGTATTTTTCCACAAGAATTACTCCTTTTTTCCATTTTCATCCTGAAATTATTTAGATACATTTCTCACATTGATTTGATAAAGTTTTTTAAATTTTGTGAAAACATATATGAATTTGTATAATAAAAGTTTCATGGTTATCTTCGAGGCCAAGTTTTGCAATGAGATGGACTGATAAATTTACAGACAAGTGTTTTAGGTTAAATTTCTTGTATTCTCGAATATGATCTTGACTGGCTAGATATCGTCCGCCGACTTCTTATTTGCAAAGAACTTTTTTGTGGGGTTTTTGAGGGGTTTGGGGATGTTTTATGAGATTTTGGTACGGTTGCTTCGGGGAAGTTCTCGAAGGTGCCCGGGGACAGACTAACTATAATAACTTAGTTTTAAAATTTTATTCCGCTTGAGGGAATAAATCGACCGAAACGGACCCCGTGCTGTTGCACTTGCAGTGCAACTAAAAGAAAAATCATAGATTTTTCTGATGCCGAAGCGGAACTCGGCTGGTGCAGCTATGCTAAAGTTGCCTGGGGGGAGTGCATGGAGGTACCTACCACTGGTAAAAAATAATGGGGACGATTTAAAAATTCTTTTATATAATGTGAAGTAATAACTGACCACAGTTTTTTATTCTTTAAAACCTAATCCCGGGTGATGTATTTATGGAACATGTAAGAAAAATCTGCCCCACTTGCGGTAACGAATTCTTTGTTTTGAAAAACGCGGAAGAAAAGGCGGTTTATTGTACTCTTGAGTGCCTGGCAAAGGCTCAGGAAGATTCGGGAATTTGAGATGGTTCTTTAGCGGCTGGACCGTAAGCTCCGTGGGGGAGGTTTGCGGCTTGCTGGGTAGAGGGTCGGGGTGGAGAAGGGTGCGGTTGTTTGGGGAAGAGCATGCAGGTGTCCGCCGACTGGCGAAATATAAAAAATGAGTTTTGAAAAGGAGATGCTGCTAGGGTTTTCGAATCGAAGTTCGGGTGGAAATGAGCTATGTTTTCTCCCCGGAAATCCGGTTTTTTGACGGTTTTTCAGTTACCTGGACTCTCACCGGTTTCCGAAGGCAGCCGGCTTTTCCCTAAAATTATTAAAAGATCGCTGAAGTATAAATTCAAAAGCAGTTTCAAAGGCGTTTTTTCTCGTATTTTTGATCCCTGTTTTAGTTTGCTTGAGTGAAATTCGGCTAAGGTTCTTTAGGAGCTGTTCCAGCAGCAGTTTCTTATCTCTCGTATTTTGAAATAAGGTGCTTCGCAATGTATTCTGCAAAGAGTTCCAGGTCATCAATGTCATTCTGGAGATGAGAATAAAGTTTCAATATATCGATATCTGCATACATGTGGACTAGCACGTTTCGAAAACCTGCGGCTGGTGCAAGTTTTTCTGCAAAGTCTTTAGGGAGAATTCCGTTTTGGCCAAGTGTCAGGATAACTTTTCTATAAGTATCTGGCCGCCTCAATTTCTCACTGGAAATAATCATCTCGCAAATATCAATCACGCAGGCCAGGGAAATCTCTATATACCTCTCAATTGCTCCTCTCAAAGTAAGGTTCTCTCTGATTTCCTCCAGATCATAGTTCTGATATTCCCTGAGGATGCTGACATATTCACCAAGTTGCTCGAGTTTAAAGTTTATCTCTTCTCTCATCGAAATCCGCTCTTTGCTATCCTTATTAAGTTTCTTACTCAGTCCGCTTGAGCGAGCCGAGCGAGCGAAACGGACCCCGTGCTCCCGACGCGGAACTCGGGTAGTTTATCTCTTCTCTCATCGAAATCCGCTCTTTGCTATCCTTATTAAGTTTCTT
>JAENYU010000019.1:0-48510 GCA_016841625.1 Methanobacteriota archaeon | reverse complement strand
AGTTTATCTCTTCTCTCATCGAAATCCGCTCTTTGCTATCCTTATTAAGTTTCTTACTCAGTCCGCTTGAGCGAGCCGAGCGAGCGAAACGGACCCCGTGCTCCCGACGCGGAACTCGGGTAGTTTATCTCTTCTCTCATCGAAACCCGTTCTCCGCTATTCTTTTCAGGCTCTCTTTTGCATGCCTTTCAATATGATACCGCTCGTCAAGGTACCTGGACATTATTCTTGTTTCGAACCTGACTCTTTCAAGTTCGTCGGATTTCAAAATTATTCCGTCACGTATGACATTATAGGTCAAAAGGAGGGGCGAATCATTGAGTACCACGAGGTCTACATTATTCGTATTAAGAAGTTCTGTAAGTTCGCCGATCAATTCAAGTTGAAGGTCAAAAGCTTCCTCCTGTAAAAGGCTGTCCTTGATAAGCACAGCTATATCTATGTCGCTTAAGCTGTTAGCTTCTCCACGGACTGTTGAGCCAAAAAGGTAGGCTACCGTAACATTCTCAACTCCGGAGAAAAAATCCCTAAGCTCCTGTTCAAGCCTTTCAAGCTTCGGGTATGGCGTAACGGACTTCAGATCAGCAGACTGCATATTACCCATCATTAAGGACTTTATGCTTACCTCTGTTTATAATTTATGCAGGTCCTACAATATATGGTTCCAGACTGATAAATAGTCCGGGCTTGCGAAAACTTCTAGCTCTATTATGTATACCGAAGGCAGCCGGCTTTTCCCTTAAAATTGGTAGATGGTGGCTGCAGTATAAAATTCAAAGGTATTTTTTCACTCCATTTCGGCAAGGATAGATCTGAACATCGGGATAAGGGGTGGGATGTCCTGTTGTATGGTGTCCCATACAATTATAAGATCCACGCCAAAATAACCATGAATTAGCTGGTCTCGCACGGTGGCCATGTCTCTCCAGGGGACGTGCCGGTATTTTTCCCTGATCTCCGTGGGTACATTTTTGGATGCTTCCCCTATGATTTTTATGGCCCTGATCACTGCATATTGTGTTTTTCTATCGTTGACGAACTGGGCGTAGGAATATTCGGCTGTGAATTCCTGAATATCCAGCATGGCATCGAGTATGTCTTCTATGTAATCTCCTGCTTCCCGGTTGCTCATACTTCGACTACCTCTGAAAGGATGTGTTTGCCGATTCTCGGTTTCAGGGCAGTTTTTGATACAAGATCGACCCTTACACCAAGTTTATCCGATAACTCATTCTCAAGCCTGGCATAACCAAAAAGTGTGATGGACCCGTTGAATTCCACCAGAATGTCCAGGTCGCTTGAGGCACTCTGCTCCCCCCTGACGTATGAACCAAAAACCCCTATATACTTGATGGGGTACTTCTTCTTCAATTCCGGAAGCATTTCCTGCAGTCTTTTGATGTATATGTCAACTTCACACTGGTTCCCCTGCAGTTTCATGGTATTTTGGTTTATGACCGTTCGTACATAAATTAATGGTTTTTCCCTTTATTCCCGGGAGCACGTCAACAGAGACATTTCCAAACCGCAGTTTGGCTGGATGGGCTGGAGGAGAGCTAACGGGTTCATCCGGGAAATCCGTTTTTCGGACTGCTTTTCAGGTACCGGGGCTCTCACCGGGTGCCAGAGGCAGCCGACCTTTCCCTGAAAATTGATAGATGATAGCTGGATTATAAAAATTAAAAGTGGTTCCAATGGTGTTTTTCTCGTATTTTCCTCCCTTTTTTGATATTTTTGAGCGAAATTTGACTAAGGTTCTCCTGTTTTAGTTTCTGGAGCTGCCCGCCAACATGCGAAAAATAAAAGATGAGTTTTAAAATTCAAGTCCTCTTGAGGGAGCAAAGCGACCGAAAAGGACCGCGTACTGCAGAGCCGCAACTCTGCTGGCGCAACTCTGCTGGCGCAACTCTGCTGCCAGAGGCAGCCGGCTTTTCCCTGAAAATTGGTAGATGATTGCTAAAATATAAAATTCAAAAGTAGTTTTTGTTTTCTTGTTTTTGATCCAGGTTTTCAGTTCACCTGGCGTGGTTCGGATACGGTTGCTCCGGTTGAGTTCTTGCAAGTGCCCGCCTACCGGTGAAAATAAATAATGAGTTTTAAAATTCGGAACTTGCCTGGGTTTTTAGATCATCATTTGGGTGGAAGGGAGGGAGGTTCTTTTCGGAATAACGTATATATTCTATTACGAAAAATATGTCCACATGAAGAAACATGCCGAAATCATAATCTCCGGGCAAGTCCAGAAGGCAGGTTTCAGAGATTTCATTGATGAGCTTGCTTTTGACCTAAACCTCAAGGGATACGTTAAAAACCTTGATAACGGGACAGTGCAGCTTATCTGCGAGGGAGAAGAAGAACTTCTCAGGGAAATGGTCGAAAAAGTTAACATTGTTCAATACCCTATTCGGGTAGAGCATATTGACGTTGTCTACACAGAGCCCACCGGGAAATACAAAACATTTGCAGTCATTAGAGAAGAAGACCTGACACTAGCAACTTACGAAAGAATGGATGCCGCCGCAAGATACATGAGGCAAATGAACTCCAATATCGGGAATAAAATAGATCAAAACAGGGCGGAAATTAGAGAGATGAACTCCAATATCGGGAATAAAATAGATGGTCTTGGAGATAAAATCGATCAAAATAGAGTGGAGATCTCATCCGAAATCCGCTTAAGTCGGGATGACTTCAGGTCCCATCTTGATGAGAGGATTTCAATTATAGAACATGAGTTAGCCCAAATAAAAGAAAAATTCAAGCCTTAAAACCTGTGAAGAAACGGAGTTTGCTCCGGTTTTTTAGGGTCACAATTCGGTCAGAAAAGAGCTAAGGACCCGCAGCGAAATAAACTATGCAACTTATCATTCAATTATAACTTCGATTGGTGATCTTGATCTTGAAAATCAATATATCCAATCAGAAATATGCATAAGTTATTCTGTGACGAGTCCTAATGGGCTCTTTCCGGAAAAACCTTTTTTGACTGCTTTTCAGATCCCGGGGCTCTCACCGGGTGCCAGAGGCAGCCGGCTTTTCCCTAGAAATTGATAGAAGGCTGCTGAAGTATAAAATTCAAAAGTAGTTTTTGTTTTCTTGTTTTTGACCCAGGTTGCTTCGGGTGAGTTCTCGAAGGTGCCCGTTCACCGGATAAATATAAAAAATGAGTTTTGAAAATAGGCGGTTGCCAGGGTTTTTGGATCGCAGTTTGGGCTGGAAAAAAACTGATGTGCTCTCTCAGGAAAATCCTTTTTCAGACTGCTTTTCAGGTCCCGGGGCTCTCACCGGGTGCCGAAGGCAGCCGGCTTTTCCCTCGGAATTGTTAAAAGATTACTGAAAGAGGATTACTGAAAGAGGACTGCTGCAATAAAAATTCAAAGGTAATTTTAAAAGCATTTTTTAGTGAATTTCCCTTTTTTGCCCCTTTTCCGGCTGATTCCTTTTTCTTTCCTTTTCTTCCGTGCAATTTTTTCGGGCAGGCCGTTTGCAAGCAAACGGGAAATAACCACAGGATACGGTATTAAACGCTGCTCTGTTTTAGTCCTCTTGAGGGAGCAAAGCGACCGAAACGGACCGCGCATCGTCGAGCCGCAACTCGACTGGCGCAAATCGGCCAGTTGAAAATCAAAAAATAGGAATGTAGGGACTTCGCCCTTAATACCTGCAAAAAAATAAAAAACAGGAGATTCAGGATTATTAATGATTATTGCACAGTTTCACATTCATCCCTTTATCTCGTGCCCGTTCTGGTCTCCTCTTCCGATTCCCTTGTACACAAAACCCTTTTCAATAAACTCGGCTGGCTCAATAACATTCCTTCCGTCCACAATGACCGGGTTTACCTTCCCGCTCAGCTCTTTCAGCCAATCGGCCTTCGCATTAAAGTACGCACTGTGCCCAGTAAAAACCACCACAGCATCCGCGCCCCTGACAACCTCTTCCAGGTCGGCCGAAATCTCAACGTCCGGGTAATTTACGACGTAGGGGTCGTGTACCGTCACTTCTGCTCCGGCTTGCAGGCAAAGGTCCCTGTAGGGTTCGGAGGGGGCGTTTCTGGCATCGTCGGAATCGTTTATGAAAGCCCAGCCGAGCATGGCAATCTTTGCCCCCTCGACCGTTTTCCCAATCCTCTCAAGGGCTGCAACGGTCAGGTTGTACATATGGACAGGCATGAAGTCGTTGACCTTCCGGGCAAGCACGTAGATGGAATCCGCACCTTCCGGATAGTCCAGCTGCCCTTCCCCGATCTTTACACCCCTTTCCAGGTGATAGGTATCCTTGGTAAGACAGTGCCCCCCGACCCCGGCTCCGGGCCAGAGGATGGCTCGCGTAATTCCCTCGCCTTTCAGGCTATCCACGCCGGTCCTGACGTCGTAGACGTTTATGCCCATGGCTTCACAGTAGAGGGCGAGCTGGTTAATGGCTGCAATCTGCAGGTCCCTGAAAGTGTTTTCTGCGGTCTTGGTAACTTCGGCAGCGGTGGCAGACATCGGGATTACTTTGCCGGCTGTGAGCACCGGGGTGTAGAGCTCAACTGCCCGCTTCGTGCTGGCCTCATCAATCCCTCCCACGATCCGGTCATGTTCCCTGATATTTTTCAGGAGCCTTCCCACCATGACCCTTTCGGGGGCATGGGCAAGGGCAAAGTCTTCTCCTGCTTTTAACCCGGATTCCTCTTCAAGGATTTGCTTTGCCATCCCTTCGGTTGTGCCGGGGGTGATGGTAGACTCCAGGACCACCAGCATTCCGGGTTTCAGGTATTTCCCGACGTTTCTGATACCTTCTATGAGAGCACTGAAATCAGGTATAAGGTCTTTCGGGTTGGCAAAGGGGGTCTGGATTGCAAGGGTAACGGCGTCGAGTTCGGAGATCCTCGAAAAATCGGGAGTACACTCGAACTTACCTGCTCCGGTCACTTTGCCAATTAGTTCTTCAAGGCCAGGCTCTTCACCTTTTAGCGGGCTTTCTCCCCGGTTGAGCATATCGATTTTGTAGCCTGAGGATTTTGAGTTTCTCTGGAAACCCAGGACTTTATCAAAACAGGGGGCATCTGCGAAAAGAATGGCTGCCGGGATGCCGACGTAGCCCATGCCGAGGACTCCGATCTTTTTTATCGGGCCGCGGGCTTCGAGGAGAGTTTTAAGTTTGCTCATGAGTACCACTTCGGTGAGGATAACATTTCAGACTTAATTATTGAAACATTTCAGGCTTAATGAGGTAAGCATTTCGGACCTTCAAATTTTGATCAGTTTTCAAATCTTGATCAGTTTTTCTTCTTCATATGAGCGGATGGCTGCCATGGCAACTTCGAGGGCGTGTTTCCCGTCTTCACCGCAGGTTTTCGGGGCTTTGCCCGTGGAGGCGCATTCTATGAAGTGTTCCAGTTCGTTTTTGAGAGGTTCACTTTCCACTACTTTGGCTTGCCTGATCCAGCCATTATCGTGGATTTCGACGGTCTGGTCGATGTAGTCCAGGTAGGCGACGCCGTTGATGCCGATGGCTGTGAGCCTCCTTACTTTGTGAGGGGTTAGCCAGTTTGTTTCCACGACCCCTGCGAACTCGTGGTCCAGGCGGAGGATGATCGAGGCGTGGTCTTCGAAAGAGTGGATGTCTGCGCCTGCAACGGCGTAGACGTGGTTTACTTTCCTGCCGTAGAGGTATGAGATGATGTCTATGTCGTGGACTCCGATGTCCAGGATCACTCCAACGTCGCGAATCCTCGGGTTATAGGGGCCGACCCTCCGGGTGGAGATGGAAACGACCTTGCCGAGAGCTCCGGATTCTATGATCTCCTTGAGCCTGATGACCGCAGGGTTGAACCTTTCGATATGGCCTACCATCAGGATCTTTCCCGCCTTCTCTGCGGCTTCGATCATCATGTCTGCGTTTTCGATACTGTCTGCGATAGGTTTTTCCACAAGGACGTGCATCCCCGCTTCCAGGGCGTCAAGGACGACTTGCTTGTGCAGCTTGGTCGGGACAACGACACTGACCGCATCAAGACCTTTGGCAAACATTTCCTTATAATCCGTAAAGGGGTTCGTGTTGAACTGGGCAGCCAAGGCTTCCACCCGTTCAAGGTCAACGTCCGAGATCCCGGCAAGTTCCACGCCTTCCATTTCACTGTAGATCCTGACATGGTTCTGGCCCATGGCTCCCGTGCCTATTACTCCTACTCTGATCAAAGTTCTCACTTCCCGAGTTCCGCTTCGGGAGCACGGGGTCCGTTTCGCTCGCGTTGCTCGCTCAAGCGGACTAAAAACGCCATATCAATCATAAATTGCGTATCCCCGTTGTTCTTTCTCCCGTTTGCTTCCGTGCTTTAAATCTTCGTTCGAAATTAGTTTAAGAATTAGATGTCTGACTATATTGTTATTCCTTAGCATAAAACTCTTTGACGGTAGCGATAATCTGCTGCACGTCGGGTTCGGTTACGCTGGGGTGGACTGGCAGGGAAAGGACTTCGTCTGCCGCCTTTTCTGAAATCGGCAGGTGGTCTTCGTATCCGAGTTCCAGGTAGAGCGGCTGTTTGTGAATAGGCATCGGGTAGTGGATACCTGTTCCGATTTCTTTCTCTCTCAGGAATGCAGCGAGTTCGTCTCGCTTTTCAGCCCTGACGGTATACTGGTGGAAAACGTGGGTGCAGCCGGTTTTTATCCCCGGGGTTGAAACTCCCGGGACACCCTTGAGCCCGGCTGAGAGCAGGTCTGCGTTTTTCTGTCTGGAGGCTGTGAACCCGTCGAGTTTCCCGAGCTGCACAAGCCCGATTGCGGCTGCAATGTCGGTCATCCGCAGGTTGAAGCCCAGGCATTCATGCAGGTAGCGGGTGTGTGAACCGTGAGCCCGGATCATCCTTGCCTTTTCCGCAACCTTCCTGTCGTTTGTGGTCAGCATCCCGCCCTCGCTGGTGGTCATGTTCTTGGTTGGGTAGAAGCTGAATGCCCCTGTTCCGAAAGCTCCCACCTTCTTCCCGGAATAAGCAGCTCCGTGCGCCTGGCAGGCGTCTTCCAGGACGGTCAGGTTGTGGTCTTCGGCAATTTCCATGATGGCTTTCATCCCGGCAGGGTGGCCGTAAAGGTGGACCGGCATAATGGCTTTTGTGTTTGGAGTGATTTTTTCCCTTATTTTTTCCGGGTCTATATTATATGTATCCGGCTCAATATCCGCAAATACCGGCTTTGCCCCTGTGTAGAGGATACTGTTTGCGGTTGCAACGAAGCTAAAAGAACTTGTTATTACCTCGTCCCCCACCCCTATCCCGTGGGCTAAAAGAGCAGCATGGAGGGCAGCAGTGCCCGAGTTTACGGCAACTGCATACTCACAACCGGTGTACTCTGCAAAAGCAGATTCGAATTCTTCAACCTTCGGGCCCTGGGCAATCATACCCGATTTCAAGACTTCGGTCACTGCGTCAATTTCTTCTTGACCTAACTGCGGTTTTGCAACTGGGATCATAGTTGATCTTCTTTTTGTGTTAAAATTTATTCTGTGTCTTTTAAGATCTTATTCGGATTCGTGTCTTTTAAGATCTTATTCGGATTTCGTTTCGATCTTATTCAGACTTTATTCAGGTCTGTCTCTTTTAAAATCTCATTTGTATTTCATTCAGATCTTATTCAATTCTTTCAAATCTTCCGGAAGGTCCTGGATTTTTGCAGGAACCCCTACCGCCAGTTTCCATGGAGGGAGATCCTTCGTAACAAGGGCTCCTCCCGCCACCATAGCGCCCTCTCCAATTTCGACACCCGGAAGAAGAGTTGCATTTGCACCTATTGATGCGCCTTTCCTGAGAACAGGTCCTTTGAGAGCGTATTCTTTCCTTATGGGATATTTATCATTTGCAAGTACTGCGCAGGGCCCGATAAAAACGTTGTCTTCGATAATCACATTTGTTGGAATGTAAACATTCCCCTGGATGCTTACATTATCCCCGATCCTGACGTTTCCGTCGATGATGACGTTTGTCCCTATGAGTACGTTGTTCCCGATTTCGGTATTTTCCCTGATCATCACGTTATGGCCGGTTTTGAAATTCGTCCCGGTTTTCACATTGGAAAAGATTGTACTCCCCGCCCTTACAATCGAATCCGGGCCTATGGTGCAGCCGGGAAAGTTGTAGTCTTCGGTTTCCAGGTCCTGTTTCAGGATTTCCATCAGGATTTTGTGTTCGGGATATCCCAGAATCACGTTTTCCAGGATGATTGTTCCTTCCCCGATTGTTGAAGAGCCGTATACTTTTGAAGAATTATGGATTCTAAAACCTCTCGAATTCATTTTTCCCCCATTTAATTCCAGACGTACTTCAGAAGATATGCTTCAGAAGCTGTTTTCCAGAAGCTGTTTTCCAGAAAATGTGCTTCAGATGTGCTGATTTGATTACTTTATCCGTACTCTCGGGCCGGCTGCCAGGAATGATTTTGATTTTGATTTTGATTCCCCCCGGCTTCTCCTGGCCGGAATATCATGTAAATATTTTTAGTCCCTAGCTAACTACCCTGTGTAATTATTTAAATTATTTGATTATTTTCCGTTAAGCAGCGCCCTTGCCGTCTTCTCCCACTCTTTTCCGAAGCATACACAGGCTTCCATTCTATTTCCTTCAGCTTCCCAATGACCCTCCGCCATTCCTCGTGGGTAAGATCAGTTTCAATCCAGGCCCGTATCCGTTCTTGCGAGGGTTAAACACACAGAAGAACGAGGGGGCCTTTTTATCTATACTGCTTTTTTTAATTCCTGGCAGCTTACAGTCCCATCAGGGGAAAAATCCCGAAAACGAAGATGTTCATAAAGCCGTGGATAAGGACCGCAAGGCTAAGGTTCCCTGTCCTGTAGTAGAGCTGGCCTATGAAAACTCCCACGAAGGTGGCGTAGAAGATCTCAATGAGGCTGCCATAGCCTGCATGCATGAGTCCGAAGAGGAGACTTGCAGCAAGGATGCCTGCGGCGGGGCCAAGGAACGTTTCTAGCCTTGTCTGGAGAAAACCTCTGAAGATGAGTTCTTCGATTAGCCCGACGAAGAAGATCATCACGACTGCGAGACTCAGGAGGCTTGTAAGGCTCAGGTCCGGGATAAGGGCATCTCTTGCACTTACCTGGAGTATGGTGTACTCTCCGTAGCCAAGGATCGCGCCCATGAAGACGGCTAAAGGTAGGAAGAGCCAGAGTCTCCTCAAAGTCAGGCCCATCTGTTTAAGGGTAAACTCCTGGTGCACGGCGATAATTGCTGCCGGGATTGCCATAGGGGCGTAGATGAAAGCCAGGGAGTAGAGCGTGTCTTCAAAAAAGACAGGTGTTGCGAAGTTGACCAGGCGGAGGACCGGAAGAAGCATCAGGATCTGGTAGGTCCGCTGTATTTCACGGTCCTTGATGAGTGCGATGCACAGTACCAGGGTTATCAGGAGCAGGGTATGCGCCATTGTGGCTTCATGCAGGTTTCCCTCGTAGATCATCAGTTCGGCAAAAGCGATAATTAGTATCGGGATTGCTTCAAGAACTCTCCTGTGCCGGGGTAAGGCATTTTCGGTTTCCCCCCGGATTTCGCTATTTTCAATCATTTTTCTCCCCGACTCCCTTTTCCTTTCGAATTTTTCAATTTCGTCCAGAAAAGATGCAGGGTTCCTTTCATGTTCATAAGTCTCGTCTAACATTTCCGGGCTTGCCATCTTCAGACCTCATCAGCCTTTTCGCTTACGTTTATCCAGAGATGCAGTTCCCGGTGTGGAACTTTCTTTTCGCTTTCGTTGAAGAGCAGGAACTCAAGTTTCATTTCCGTACCTTCGAAAGGAGGAGTTATTTTGAGAGTTTCTTCCCAGGTCTCGTTATGGGCCAGGTTGATGTATTTCATGTTTTTGGGAAGATCTAAGGACCCGTTCTCAAGCCGGACGTCCATCGCATAGTTTACGGTCTGATACTCGTGGTTTACGACCCCCACAATAACAGTCCCGTTTTCGCCGAGCACATACTCTGTCGGGTAGTTGCTTGCCATGCCCCCGGGCCCCAGTATATAAAACTCCGTAAAGTGCTCGCCTTCTTTCGGCGCCACAGCCGCATAGGCAAGGGTCCCAACCGACGCGAGAATAGAAAGGACCATGAGGACCATGAGAATTTTCTCGACTTTTGTTTCCGGTTTTTTCAGGATTTCGTCCTTCAGGTCGAAGACCACAGCCCTGAAAGACATCGCAAGAACCTCTTCCCCGGGAAGCTTCCGCCTTCGGTAGTATGCAGCCCCGCACATCAGGAGGGTAAATACCGAAAGACTCACGATTATTGGCAAGAGCCTTATCCCCCAGGAGGTGTAATTCAGGCCAAGCCCTATCATCGGCACGACTGCAATGCTCAACCCGACGGAAAGGGCAACCCTTTCTATCCAGTCCAGGTCTTCTTTTCCAGGAAAGAGCGCCGCTACCAGCGCATACCCCGGCAAAAAGAGCACCATGGGTATCCCCAGCACCACCCTGATGAAACTCCCGTTAAGTCCCGGTGTAAGCACGAAGATGTCTGTTAAGAGTACAAGACCTGCCACCAGCATCAGGTCCGAAAGAAATCGTTTATTTCCGGCCATTCAACCTCTAAAAATATTTTTTCCCCATTCTTCTTTCTGCACCTTAAGTCTCAAAAGTCCTTCATTTGGAAACGGGTTCCGGATACTCTGGTACGGTCACGCTTTCATTTTATTTTTGCAGCTGTAAACCAGAGAACGCGGAGTATGGGCTCAGGACCAGGTCTCAAAATAGATCCCCTCAGGCTTCAAAAATATCTCACTCCAGGCCACTCCAAGCCTCGAAAAGAACCCACCCCAGGCTCTAATTACCATTTCTAGTGAAAAACTCCCCCCTGGGCTTTTTCAAGTTTTTAACTTCTCCATACCCATATTGTTCCTTTCTATGAAAAGTTTTTCCCTTTTTGAGGCCCCCACAATGGGTCTGTATAAATTCAAACAGATTTGAAGGACAAATTTGAAGAATAGATTTAAATGCGGAATGAAAAGTATAAATTCAAACAGATTTGAAGAACAAATTTAAAGAACAAATTTAAATACGGAATGAAAATTTGTCCCGGAAATTTCCAACTCACACGGAAAATTTTATGTTTTCCTCTCCCTTATCTAAAAGCCATGAATGTACTGGTTACAGGTGGGGCAGGGTTCATCGGCTCCCACATTGCCGAATATTTCGCGGATGAGGGGCACAATGTCCGGGTTTTTGACAATCTGGCAACTGGCTTCCTGCAAAACGTCCCTGCACACAAAAACATAGAATTCCTCGAAGGGGACATCTGCGACCCCTCCGCGGTGTCAAAAGCTGTTTCCGGCATGGACTATGTCTTCCATGAGGCTGCCATGGTTTCCGTTCCCTTAAGCTGTGAAAAACCTGCCGAGGCCTTTCGGGTAAACACCCTCGGGACCCTGAACGTGCTCAAGGCCTGTGTGGAATCCGGGGTAGAGAAGTTCGTTACCGCTTCCTCGGCGGCGATCTACGGAAACAACCCTGTCGTCCCCAAGCGCGAGGATATGTACCCCGAACCTGCTTCCCCTTACGCGATCTCCAAGCTGGACGGGGAGTACCTTGCCAGGATGTTTTACGAGGACTACGGGCTTCGGACCACCTGCCTGCGCTACTTCAACGTCTACGGGCCCCGCCAGGACCCGAAATCTCCCTATGCAGCGGCAATTCCCATCTTCCTGGAAAGGGCAAAAGCAGGAAAAGACCTTACGATTTACGGGGACGGTCTCCAGACCCGGGACTTCGTGCACGTAAAAGACGTGGTCCGGGCAAACGCCGCAGCCCTGGAACACGGAGACGGGGAAGTCTTCAACGTTGCCCTGGGAAAGAGCATAAGCATCTTTGAACTTGCAAAAACCTTCCTGGAACTCACCGGTTCCTCAGGCAAAATAGTCCACGCCGACCCCCGCGCAGGGGACGTCCGGGACTCCTGCGCCGACGTCTCAAAGATCTCTGGCTGGTGGAAAGGCGAGGTCGAACTCCGGGAAGGCCTCGAGGGAATGGTTTGATTTTAACTGTTCTTCACAATTTTAATTTGCCGTCCGTGAAATCTTCCGAGACAGTAACGGAGATATCCCCGCTCCTTCAATAATTTTTCAGAATATTGAATAAAAAAGTTGAACAGATAAAATAGAAGGCGGTAACAAAAATCCCCCCGCCTTTCTGGAACTTTGAACTCTCTCTGATATTCCTGGCTTTAGCCCATTCTCTTCATCGCCGCAATTCCGATCATGAGTATTCCTGCGAAGCCCATGAAAAAGCCCATTTCTTTGGAAATACCTTTTTTCGGGACCTCGGCGGCTACTCCTTTACCTTCGGAATAGGATGCTTCGGTTTCTTCTTCCAGGACGGATGGTGCTTCTCTCAGGGCGAACGCCTCTTCAACCGCATTTGTGCTGAGGTCAGCTGGTTCACTGTTCGAAACGGAACTCGAAGCGGAGCTTGAGCCCGAACCGGAGGAATCCGATGAGCTGCCGTTTCCTACGGATGAAACTATCGTCAGCTCTTTCTGGTCTATTCCTACGATGCCCTTACCTTCTTCATACGCCCCTGCAAAGAGCAGGTAGTCCCCGGGGGTAAGGTCAAAAGCTGTCAGGGACAGTTTACTCTCGTTCTCTTCACCGATCGTTATCGTTCCGTTACCTTCCCCTATCAGAGTCTGGATTTCGGTCTGAAGTTCATCCCTGCCGAATTTGGATTCGAGGTTCGAGGAATTGATATCAAACTCTTCGATAATATCTACATTGTTTATGATGACGTCCGTTTCGTCCCATGTCCCGTTGGAGTTAAGCCTTATGTCCGCATAGTAAGCGCTGGCTTTGACCAGGACTGCTCCATAGGTCAGGGCGTCGGTTTCGGTCACATTCTCTAAAGCAAGGCTTATTTCCAGGTCGCTTCCTTCATCCAGGCTCTCCGGGGCTTCGATACCAAGTTCGTATTCCAGGACCTCAAAACAGGTCATGGAAAGTATCTTCTTATCCTCTGATGAGTCATTGAGAAGGACGAGAACCCCGTGAAGGCCCTCGGGCTGGGTTCCCAGTTCAAGGGGTGCTGGCAGGTCCCCGTTTTCGTCCAGGGTTTCGGCTGCAACCTGTGTGTGCGAATTTACGGTGTCATTGAAAATATCTTCAAAACTATCCGGGTTCTCTTCCTTGATGGCTTTGTAAGCGTCAGAGATTGAACTCAGGCTGGTGTTCCTCATGTCCACCAGGTAAACCGAGACTTCCTGGTCTTTAAAATCGCTTGAACCTTTGAAGTCCATTTCCACGCTCTCTTCTGAAGTATAGAAGGAATGGTTCGAATACGGATAAGTTATCACATGGTTCGTATCGTTCTCGACGTTCAGTTCAAGACTTCCCCCTGCATAGTCAATCCCGTTGACTCCGTTATACGTGAACGTGAATGGTTCCGGTAGCTTTATTGCTTTGCCTCCGCTCAGGAGAATCCAGTTGCCTTCGGTTTCACTCTCATTGTGGTCTGCAAAAAGAATTTGTTCTTCGTTTTTCTCTATGACTGCTATGTATGGCTCCTCTTCGGAAAGAGCCGCTGATAATCCTGAAGGGATTACGGATATCAGGAGCAAAATTGTTCCGATTAGTATCCCTGATCTCTTCTTCAACTACTTCCCCCCATTATGTTTGATGTCCCTTTTATATCCCTTTCTTCTCCGTCCCCTCCCCCCTATTGAATTTTAACTACCCCCCCTCTTTTAATTACGTAGTAGTCGTCTCTAGGGATATATATTATTTTACAATATATATTTATTTGATTATATATACTTGAAGGAGTTCCTGAAGGGCTGCTTTCTTTATTCAGGAAATTCCCAACCTTTCTTGAATCATTTTTTAGGTTTTTTGAGCTTCGAATATAGCAAAAGCACTATCATTCCTGCCATGAGCCCTCCCAGGATGGAAGACCCACCAAACTCGTATTTCTCCCCCCCGGAACCGATTATTTTGCTGCCGTTTTCATCCTGAAAAGTGCCCTGATCCGATTCCTCTTCAAAGCCACTCTCTCCCTTTACCGCTTCCTGGGGAGATGAGTTTTCTTCCTCGCTTCCGTTTTCATCCACATTTACTTCCTCTTCGTCGGTCGGTGCAGTATCCGGAATCAGACCTGGCAGGGGGCCTTCTTCCTGTTTCAGGGTGACCTGCTCCGTGTATCCTCCCACTTCTACCTCAAAATTCCCAGCAGGCATGGATTTCGTGTTGTAAGTATACAGGAATTTCCCCTCTGAATCCGCCTTTATCTGCTGGAGTGCGGCAATCTTGAGCTCAACACTGGGACCGCTTGCATCTCCGTCGATCTTGATCCTGTAAGTCCCCGGTGGGACCCTGGACTGGGACACGGTAGCAGTCCCCCCGATGGCCTGTGCACTCTTTGTCAGCCAAAGGATCATCTTTACCCTCACGTTCAGGTCGTCTGCTCCTATCGCCTGTACTGTGAAACGGTTGTTGAACCCTGAAGGGATTTTCATATCCTCAAGCAGGTATTCGTATCTTCCATCCGAAACCTGGACTTCCCTATCAAAAGATACCAGCACGTCTATTTCTTCTTCCGGGGACGCGCTTCCCTTTATCTCCACCGTATCCCCCACAACCGGGTTTTCAGGTGTCAGTTCCCAGTCGGATACAGCAGCAGCTCCGGAATGAATCGTCAATGCAATAATCACGGAAATAAATAATAGGACAATCAGTGTCTTTACTCTCTCCTAGTTCCTACAGTTAAAAAAGGTAAATTTCATAAAAGCACCCCCACGGTGTTAAGGTCTGTTTATATTCTTTCTCCTTTTCCCTGGGTTATTCTTTCCTCTTCTCCCTGGATTATTCTTTCCCCCGATTCCGGAATATTTCTTATTTTCCGTATCAATAGAAAGACTATGCTCTTCATTGTTTATAAATGGGGAGTAAATACCTGCAGTCTTTCGAAATGCTGTCATGGGGTTGGAGCAGTTTTTTATATTATTGTGCTCATTTTTATAATAAAAACGGGAATAAGCTTGTAGGGGGGAATTAACAGGCTAACAAGTATAATTTCATCCAGTGCGGTCTCATCGAGCGCAATTTCATCCAGCGCTCTCTCTATGCTGACTGCTCCGGGACTTCCTGAATTCGGGTTCATAGCCGTAATCGGATTGATTACGCTTCTCTCGTTCAAAGAGGTCCTTTCAGCATCGAAGCTCTGGGGAAAAGCTCTGGATAGTTCCTTAAAAATGGGGATTGTGTCACTGTTGATAACTTTCAGTGCAACTGTTGTCTTCAAAATTACAGAAATCCTGTAACCTGGTGGTTAACTGGATGGGTTTTCTGCAATGTTGGGCATTTCCATTCCCCCGTTTCTTTTTTGAACACGGCTTCAGGTTCTTCCAGTTCGTCTTCCTTTTTAATCTCCTTTCTGTCCCGCGGAAAAATTGTGAAAATTGAAAAGACATCTGCGGAAAGTGGGCTGAAAGGGGCATGTATATAAATACATCACAGGATTCCGAGGCCGGGACCCAGATGGGGGATGAACCCGAACAAAAATACATTTACGAAGCCGTGAACCATTGTGACGAACGGCAGGCTTTGGGTTTTGTAGAACATGTATCCTATGATGGCCCCCACAAAAAAAGTGTATAACACTTCGTAGGAAGTCCCGTAACCGGAGTGCATGAAGCCAAAAAGCATGCTTGAAAGCAGTATCCCCGTCCACGCCCCGAAGAGTTTGCTAAGGCTTGTTTGCAGCATCGCCCTGAATATTAACTCTTCGACAAGCCCCACAAAGAAAACCATTACAAGTGTTAGTTTTAAGATGTTCAGGAAGGAAAGGTCGGGGATAAGGTAGTCTGTCCGGATTGTCAGGTATTCTCCCATTCCCAGCCCAAAGCCTAACAGTATAGAGAAAGGAAGATACAGCCATATATTCTTGAAAGTTATCCCCACCTCTCCGCGTGTCAAATGCTGGTGGACAGCAGCAATCGTTACAGGGAATGCAAGGGGGGCATAGATGAGAACGAAAGAGTAAAGGGTTATGTCAAAAAATATAGGCATCGAGAGGTTGACCAGACGAAGGATCGGAAGGAGCAAAAGGGCCTGGTATGTTTTGTAAACCTCTTCGTTTTTCATGAATGTTATGGAAAGGGAAAGGCCAATCAGGATGGCTGTGTGCACCCATATGGCTTCTTTTACCCTTCCGGAATAAATCAACATTTCCGCAAAGGCGATGGCCAGGATAGGTATCCCCACGTAAATTACCTTATTCCTGAAATCAGGACTTTCCAGCCCGTGAGTTTCCAATCTTTCTGTTTTGAGGGGCTCTTCCTTTTCTTCAACAATAACGGTAAGATTCGGATTCCCGGCTTCTGTAAAGCTTTCTTTCTCCTAATTCCCGGTTGGAAGGTCCGTCATTTCCATATTCATACCTCCTTTGCCGTCTCGCTTACATTGATCCATAGGTGCAGGTCCCTGTAGGGCATGCTTTTTCCAGTGTCGTTGTAGAGCAGGAATTCGAGTTTCATGTCCGTGCCTTCGAAGGTCGGGGTTATGGTTACAGGCTCTTCCCAGGTCATGTTGTGCCCGAGCCGGATCTGTTTCAGGTTTTCAGGGAGGGGCTGGGAGACGTTCTCGAGCCGGATGTCCATGGTATAGTTCACAGTCCGATACTCGTGGTTTACGACCCCGACTATAACGGTTCCGCTGTCTCCTGGCGTATATATGGTCGGGTAGTTGTCAGCCATACCCTCGGGTCCCAGGATATAGAACTCCGTGAAATGCTCCCCTTCTTTAGGTGTAACAATCACGTAGATCAGGGTTCCCACCGAAATAAGGATGGAAAATATAAGGATGACCGTGAGAATTTTGTCGACTTTTGTTTCAGGTTTTTCCAGAATTTCAGCCTTCAGGGCAAGCGCGGAAGCTTTGAAGGGGACTTCAAACCTTTTGTCCTCAGGCAACTGCCTCCTCCTGTAGTAAGCTACCCCACACATTGCCAGGGTAAATGCGGAAATGCTCACAAGTACAGGAATGAGTCTTATCCCCCAGGAGGTGTAATTCAGGCCAAGCCCTATCAGCGGCACTACCGCAATGCTCAGCCCAAAAGAGAGTGCAGCCCTCTCAATTCCATCAAGGTCTTCTTTTGAGGGAAAGAGAGCCGCTATCAGGGCATACCCTGGCAGGAAAAGCACAATTGGGAGCCCTAACGCTGTTCGGATAAAACTCTCACTGAGCGGAGGCACGAGTACGAATATGTCGGTCAGAACCACAAGACCTATTACAAGGAACAGGTCAGAGGGAAATTTTCTGGATTCGGCCATCTTACCTCTTCAACAAGTATTCCTCAGTTTCAACTTGATCCCGTTTTTATTTCTTCGTCGGGGATTGGAAAAATGAGCACTGGTAGCAGATACAGGAATTGAACAGAGATTCCTCTCTCAGTACAGATTCCAGTTTATAAAAGGAAATATCTCAATGTACTTTCCCCAACAGTTTTTACTCCCCATTAACTCATATTACTTTGTTCTATGAAATATTTTCCCCCTTTTTCGAGGGTTTTTAATTGGTTCTCATATCTTTGAGTATTTGGGGAAATTTGGGTATTATTTTTTATTCTGGACCCACCCCAAAAGGCTCTCTTGTTTATTGTTTTTCAAAAATATGTACTACCCCATTCTTTTTTGCCCCTAAATGTTTATATATCTAGGAATTTATTAATTCATCATTATATATTCTATATCTCTGTGTTCGAAATAACCTGCTTGAGGATTTTGGGGGTTCTCTTATTTTGGTAGAGGGGTATGTTAATCGAGAAACCACTTCGAACAAAATAACGGCAATTCTTCCTGCGTTTAATGAGGAGATCTCTATAGGGAGCGTTATCCTTTGGACAAAGGAATATGTAGACAGAGTTATTGTCGTTGACGATGGGAGTAGCGACCACACAGCAGATGTAGCGATGCTTGCCGGGGCTGAAGTTATTTGCCATCTCACAAACATGGGCAAAGGAGCTGCCCTTAAAACCGGTTTTGAAGTTGTAGCAGATACTGATGTGATCTTGACCATTGACTCCGATGGGCAGCACAACCCCTGCGAGATTCCCACACTAATTGCCCTGATACTTAAAGGAGACGCTGATCTTGTAATCGGAAGCCGCTACATGAACGGCAACGAGAAAAATACACCTGCATACCGCCGATTAGGGCAGTTTGTTTTGAATCAAGTTACAAACCTGAATTCAGGGCTCCATGTCACTGATACCCAGAGTGGTTTTCGGGCGTTTGCGGGCTCTACGAAAAACCTTTTTCGCTTCAATTCCAGCGGCCTGGCAATTGAAAGTGAAATGCTTGCTGATGCCGGGAATGCTGGACTTCGTATCAAGGAAGTAGAGGTTGGGGTCCGGTACGATGTGGACTGCTCGACGGAAAATCCCGTGAAACATGGAGTTGGCGTTCTGGTTAAGGTTTTGCGGGATATGGAGTTTAGAAAGCCTCTTTATTATTTTACGGTTCCCGGGATTATTATAGGAATTGGGGGACTTCAGATGGGGCTTATTTTTTTACAGATATTTTATCGAGGAGGTAGTTTGCAGTTTGGGCCTACGATTTTGATGATGATTCTGATGCTGACTGGTATGTTTATGGCGTTTACTGGGATTATACTGCATTCGATGGCGAGGATGATACAGGAAGCCAAAAATTTGAATTGAAGCCCAATAAAGGTTGTTGTTTATCAGGACGTTTATTATTGCTGGGGTAGGGTTATGGAGATTTTGATCATTTCACAGCATTTTCCACCTGAAAAATCTGGAAATGCATCTCGGATCTTTGATATGTCTAGTCACCTCCAAAAAATGGGTGAAAATGTTACTGTCCTTGCTCCACATCCGAGTTTTCCTCCTGGTTCTTTCAAAAGGAAGTGGAAAATTTCCAAATCCAGGAAATTGAACGGCATAAAAGTGGTGAATTTGCTTGCCTGGCAGCCTGATTCCCAGGACCCGGGCTTTGTGGCCAGGATAGCTTATTATCTTTCATTTCCTCTTCACAGTATCTTATGGATACTTTTCAATTTCCGTAAATTTGACGTAATTATTACTTCCGCACCTCCGATTTTCACAGGGTTTGGCGGAATTCCTGCTAAGTTATTGTTCAAAAAGAAATGGGTCATGGATGTAAGGGACCTCTGGATCAATGCTTCTATAAGTCTCGGTTTCTTGAAAAAAGGCAGCCTCTTTGAAAAGATGAGCAGGGCATACGAGCAGATCTGTTATTCCAATACCGATATGATCTGCGTTACCACCGAGGAACTGGGCCAGGACATTGTGAGGACCTATAAAAACATCGATGAGAATAAAATAAAGATCACATCCAATGGAGTGGATACAGGTTTCTTTTATCCCCTTGACGTTCCGAAGAAAAACAGGATTATTTACGCAGGAAATATAGGACATGCCCAGGACCTTGAAGATGTAATTCTTGCAATGAAGAAGGTCAATGAGCATTTCGATTTGAAGCTGATGATTGCTGGAGCCGGGGACATAAAAGAGTATCTTGAGAAGCTGACGATAGATACCGATTTAACGGGTTACGTGGAATTCCCGGGCCTTGTCCCTAGGGAAGATATCCCGAAAATGCTTTCCGAATCCCTTATGGGCGTTGCCCCTGTGAAAAAGTTGAAAACTCTCGAATATGCTGTCCCTACAAAAGCCTATGAATACATGGCCTGTGGGATTCCCTTTGTGGGCTGCGGGAAAGGCGAGATCCGTAAACTGGCTGAAAAATCAGGCGGGGGAGTAATCGCAGAAAATGACCCTGATGCTATCGCTGAAGTGATACTTGATCTCCTGAAAAACCCTGAGAATAGATCGGAAATGGGACAGAAAGGCAGGGCTTTTGTCGAGAAATATTACAGCCGCAAACAGATAGCAGCTTCCCTGAAAATAAACATTGAAAGCATTGGCAGTGTAGAAAAAACGAAGGTCCAGGGGGAGGGTGTAATTTTTGCAGAGTCTCAATGAACAGATGCATGCACTTGTTACAAGAATTATCCGGAATGGAATTCTTCCCAGCATTAAAGTTGAAGGTGACCTCGCTTATACTGTGGACCCTGTATATGGCATTGCGAGAAACCGTGTCAATGCTGAATGTGCCAAAACGCTGATGCGCATCAACGATCCCGATGATACGGATTATACTGAGCTTGTCGAGAAACTCCTGAACTGGCTGCTCCGGAAACAGAACACTAACGGTTCCTGGAACGAGGTGCATGTGAAATACGACCAGCCTTCGGCTCTTATTACTTCTATTGTTGGAGAGGCTATGGTTGACGGTTTCAAGGCCCTTGAAAACGAGAAATTTGCGGAAGCTGCCCGGAGGGCAAGGGATTTTGTACTCGAAAACCAGCTTTCTCCCGGCTATTTCAAAAAATCATCCGTTTACGTAGCAGACCATCTGAACGTGGACGCCACCTGCGGGGCGTTTCTTGCAAAATACGGTAAAGTATTTTCGGATTCCGAATGCCTCGATGTGGCCAGGACCACGGCGGAACATATCTGCAGGTACCAGTTTTCAGACGGGGCTTTTCCCTATACCAATGAAAACAAGGGAAATTACCAGTACTGCCTGGACATCCCCTGTGTCCACTACCAGGGTGTAACCCTCTATTACCTGCTCAAGATTATAGATTCACTGGAAAGTGACTGGCTTGAACCTGAATTTGAAAAAGGGCTCACATGGCTTTCTTCTGTCCAGTTTCCTGACGGAAAATTCGACTGGTCAAAGAGCGGCCTGATGTTTGCCTATTATCTAAGCGGGGCATACGCTTTTTCAGTCCCCTGCTTCATGTACGGGACAAAATGGAATTCCGCTTATTCGGAAAATGCGGAAAAAGCCCTGAAGGTGCTCGAATCAAATGTCAAAGATATTGCAAACCGCTGGGAAAGCACTTCAATGCTCAGTTTCCCTGCTTCGGTTTTCACGGCTTTCAAGACTGCAAACATAGGAAATTATCCAATGAGCCATAGGTTCTTCAGGTTCGGGTATGGGATGTACAGGCAGTTTGCCATACGCAGGTTTTCCAATGATGTAAATCCCAGGATGTTTAACCTGCTTGCCGGCATTATGGGCCTCAAAACTTCCACCGTCGAGCCGGATAACAATTTCCCTGACCTTTTTATGACTTCGGAAGTGCTGGACTGTTTGAGCTATTCGCTATCTAAACAAATTGAAAATTAAAACCAGATTCGCAAAATCATAGAATTCACAAATAAAATTCACAAAATCACAATCATCAAGAGATTATTCATGAAACAGGTTGTCCTGAATCTTAAAGACGGGGATTTGACGGTTGAAGATGTCCCCATCCCCACCCTCAAAGGCAGCGGAGTGCTTGTACGAAACCATTATTCGGTGATAAGTGCAGGCACGGAATCCGGTTTAGTTGACCTTGCCGATAAATCTCTTCTCGGAAAAGCAAAGGCAAGGCCGGACCTTGCCATGAAGGTTATCAACAAAGCCAAACAGGACGGCCCTATTTCAGCATTCCAGCAGGCTATGGGAAGGCTCGAAAAGCGGGAGCCTCTCGGGTACAGCAGTGCAGGCACAGTGATTGCAGTAAGCGAGGATATCTCTGAAATTAAGGTGGGGAACAGGGTAGCCTGTGCAGGTGCAGGCTATGCCAACCATGCAGATGTCGCGTTTGTCCCAAAAAACCTCTGCGTAAAAGTTCCGGATAACGTTGATTTCAAAAACGCCTGTTTCACAACCGTGGGCTCAATTGCAATGCAAGGAGTCCGAAACGCCGATGTACGGGTCGGGGAAAACGTTGTTGTTGTCGGCCTCGGCCTGATCGGCTTAATCACCGTCCAGATCCTCAAAGCTTCAGGCTGTCGGGTTTTTGGGATAGACCTTGACGAAGCAAAGGTAAAGCTTGCAAAAGAGCTGGGTGCAGACGTTGCCCTTTCTCGAAGCACTCCCAATATCAAAGAAAGCGTCAGGCAGTTCTCCCGCGGAATAGGTGCCGATGTAACCATTATTGCAGCTGCAACAAAATCAAACGACCCTGTAGACTTTGCCGGGAAAATAACCCGCGAGCGCGGAAAAGTGGTAATTGTAGGCCTTGTAGGGATGGACATCCCCCGCGAGGAGTATTACAATAAGGAAATTGAACTCCGTGTCTCCCGTTCCTATGGCCCGGGACGTTACGACCGTGTCTATGAAGAATTTGGCCAGGACTATCCTGCCCCTTACGTCCGCTGGACAGAAAACCGCAATATGCAGGCTTTCCTGGACCTCCTCTCCATGCAAAAGATCTCCATGGACCCTATCATCTCCCATGAATTTGCAATCGAGGAGGCTCCAGACGCCTACGATATCATAGAACAGCGGAAACCCTACCTCGGGATAGTCCTGAAGTATGACACGGACAGGGAAATCAAAGACAAAATCGTGCTTAAAGCCCCGGAATCAAAACCCATCCCGAGTGGAATCCCGGTTCTTGGAGTCATAGGGGCAGGGATTTTTGCAACAAGTACCCTCCTCCCAAACCTCTCGAAAATAGACGGCATAAAATTAAAAGGTCTCTCTGCAGCAAGCGGCATAAGTTGTGAATCCGTTGCCAAAAAATATGGCTTTGAATACTGCACTTCCGATTACCACAAAATTATGGAAGATCCTGAAATCAACTGCGTGAGCATAGTAACGAGAAACAGCCTTCACGCCCCTCTGGTAATCGAAGCCCTCAAGCACGGCAAAAACGTCCTTGTGGAAAAACCCCTCGCCCTCAACGAAGAAGAACTTGAAGCCGTCAGAACCGCCTGGAAAGAACACGGTGGTCTTGTGATGGTTGGCTTCAACCGCCGCTACTCCGAACTCGGCACAAAACTCAGGGATTTCTTCGAAAAGCGCTCCCAGCCTATGGTTGCCCTCTACCGCGTAAACGCCGAGTCCATCCCCAAAGACCACTGGATCTACGACAATTCCGAAGGCGGCAGCCGCATCATCACCGAATGCTGCCATTTCATCGATTTCCTGCAATACATCATAGGCTCATCCCCCACAGAAGTCTACGCCAAAAAAATCGAACCCGAAACCAAAAGTCCCGAAGACAATGAAAACGTCTCAATTACCATTTCCTTTGAAGATGGCTCAATCGGGACTATAATATATACTACTCATGGAGATAGTTCTCTTTCAAAAGAGCGTGCTGAGTTCTTTGCAGATGGAATGGCCGGAGTTATTACGGACTTCAAGCAGCTTGAACTGGTCAAGGGCGGGAAGAAAGAGAAGATTGCAAAGAGGATGGTAACAGAGAAAGGGCATAAGAATGAGTTCGAATGTTTCTTTGAGATGGTGAAAAAAGGTTCTTTAGAGTATGATTTTGAAGCAAATGTTTTGACGACCATGGCGACGTTGAAGGCTGTAGAATCTATACAAAATAGTTCTCTCTCTAAATTTAAAAATTTTAAATAAATGGGGCAAAAACGGCAGTGTAAATCAATCTTCTTTCGTTTGGGGTTTTCGAAACTCTCTATGACAATAATTTAAGTCATTAAATTTATATAATTAACTTACTCCGCCATAAGTATAAACTTTGTATAAATGATTATAATCACTATATATTAAACACTTGTTAGTAGTGAAATTGATTCTCAAGAGAAGTCACTAATATAATCTGATAACTCAAGTTAATGAAACAAGGTGTTTATATGAACATTCTTCAAGTTTCAAATTATTTTAAACCTTCATTTGAGTCAGGTGGGGTTGCGCGATCTGTGTTTAATATTTCTAAGTGCTTGGCTGAAAACGGTCATGATGTAACTGTATATACAACAAATAAGTCTCTGTATGATACAAATGTACAAACTAACAAAGAATCGTATGTTGATGGTATAAAGGTATATTATTTTGAGAATCTACGAAAATATTTTAAAAATAATCTTCCACTCCCTTATTATTCTCCAATAATAGTTCGAAAACAAATTAAAACTTTTGACATAATCCATATCCATGAACATAGAACAATTCTCGCTATCGTAGTCCATCATTATGCCAAAAAATATGGCATTCCATATATACTACAGCCTAGAGGTTCAATTCCTAAAATGAGTAAAAATATCCAAAAGAGTATTTTTGATCTGCTTTTTGGTAAAAAAATAATTGACGATGCTTTAATAATAATCGCATCATCAAAAATTGAATCCGATCAGTATAAGCAGGCATTTCCGGGAATAAATAACGAAAAAATAATTCACATGCCCAATGGGCTTGATCTTGAAGAATATCATAACTTACCTGTATATGGATGTTTTAGAAATAAACATTCGATTAATCCAAATGACAAAATAATATTATTTTTAAGTCGTATACATGAAAGAAAGGGAGCAGATGTTCTGACTGAGGCGTTTTATCAGTTGAAAAATAATTTACATAATATAAAACTTGTTATTGCAGGTCCTGATCATGGCTACTTAAACAATTTAAAGTTGATTGTTAAAAAATATGGTCTTGAAGATGATGTGTTGTTTACCGGCTCTTTACACGGAACTGATAAATTAGAAGTTTATGTTGATGCAGATGTTTTTGTTTTACCTTCAAAAGATAAATATGAATCTTTTGGTAATGTAGTCTTGGAAGCTATGGCATGCGGCACGCCGGTGGTTATCACAAATAACTGTGGTGTCTCAGAATGGATCCCAAATACATTTGGTTATGTAGTTGAATCTGACGTAAATAGTTTGTCTGACGCTATGTTAAAAATATTAAATAAAGATGTGATTGATAATATTCAGATTGATAATATTCAAAAAAATGACAAAGAACTGTTATTTGAAATATTCGATTGGAAAAAAATTTGTGGAGATTTAGAAATTATTTATCGTAAGTTGTCGGAGGGATACTTATTACAGTAACGTTTATAACTTATGTATATCCCTATCCAAAGAGTGGTTTTAATCCTGGCATTGAACGTGTTATAGGAGAAATATCACCCGAACATGTTTTTGAGAATGTAATACTTGTTATTGCTGGTCCTGATGATGGTTACTTGGATACTTTAAAAGTTCTTGTAAATGAGTTAAATCTCAATGAATATATTTTATTCACTGGACCATTATTTGGGAATGATAAGCTTGAAGCTTATGTTGATTCAGATGTTTTTGTACTACCATCGAAGGATCGATACGAATCTTTTGGAAACGTAGCTTTAGAAGCATGTGCATGTGGTACCCCAGTTGTTATAACTAAAAACTGTGGAGTTTCAGAATGGATCACTAACAAGGTAGGCCACGTCGTGGAATGTGATGCAAATAATATTGTGGAATCGATTCTACTGATTTTAAATAATAAACGTATAAATGAAATGCGAAACAACTGTAGAGACTTTGCTGTTGAATTCAATTGGCTAGATATAGCTAAGAAATATGAAATAGTTTATGAGGATTTGTTATGAATATCCTGGCAATCCCTACGACTTATGGTTTCTCTTATCCAATTTCTGGAGGTCAGAATAGATTTTCCAATTTGATTACAGAATTAATAAAAAGAGGGAACAATGTCATTTTGCTGCAGTCAAATGATGTTATCAGAGAGAAAGATCGTCAGTTTGCACGTACTTATTCTTATAAAGACCTCCAAATTTTTAACCGAAACTTATCAATTTTTAAAGACTTCAATTTTAGATTTATCAAACAAGTTTTCTCTATTTTAAAAGATGAGGATATACATTTAATACAAATTACTCACCCAAGCGGTGCAGCTGCGATAAAACTTTTGTGTATGCTTACAAGGAAAAAAATCCCTATTGTCTACGATGCGCATAATGTTGAATCGAATTTCATAAATGAAACTTTTTCTATTTGTAATAAATATTCAAAAACAGAAACATTGTTAGTTTATAGTTATACTATTCTATTGGAAAAAGTCGTTTGTAAATGTATTGTAAACCATATCACATCTGTAAGTAACGAAGACAGAATTATTTTTTTACAGAAATATCAAATCTCTCCAGAGAAAGTAAGTGTAGTTCCTTCTGGGGCTAATCTACCAGATTTGTTTTCCTTAAAAAGCAATGTAGATCTTATAAAAAAGTCTCTTGGAATTGATCCAAATAAAATTATTGTTATGTTTCATGGAACTTTCTCTCACCCTCCTAATAAACGTGCTTTTGAAATAATAAAGAATTATATCGCTCCTAAATTTAAAGGAAAAAACGATGTGTTATTTTTAGTCGGGGGATCAGGATTTCCTAAGTTTCATGAAGATAATGTGAAATCTTTAGGATTTATTGATGATTTATATGGTACAATTTCCATTGTAGATATCGCTATAGTTCCATTAACTCACGGCGCTGGGACTAAATTAAAAATATTCGATTATTTTAGTGTTGGTCTCCCTACAATAACCACAAAAAAAGGAATTGAGGGAATAAATGCTATCAGCAATGAACATGTGATCGTTGCTGATAGTAATGATGAAATTGTTAGTTTAATAGAATATCTAATTGACAATAAATCTGAACGCAAAAGGATTGGTGAAAATGCTCGGAAACTAGCGGAAGAACAATACAACTGGCAGCAAATTGGTGGAAAATTAAGTGGTTTGTATATAAAGTTCTTAAATGATAAGATTCACGTTAAGAAATAATATGGCTCTTCGCTGTTTCGAGTTGGTAAGTTATATGCACTTCCTAAATGTGAAATCTACATATCTAAAATTTAAAGACATTTGTTGTGCAAAACCACACTCAAGACCGATGTTTCTCTCTCTAACATGGCAACTTTACAACTAACCAATTATTTGCAACCCCTGCAAAACAGCGAAGAGCCAATAATATTTATTAAGGATTTTTCCGCAAAATAAGAATGGAATCCATTGGTCATCGGTTAAGGTGTAAAATATGTATCATGACAACGAAATGAAAAAGAAGCAAATACTTCACTAAGTGACAGTAGTTGGTACGATCGTTTTACTCCCGAATTTGTTGAGTTTCTTCATAAGTGTGTGATTCACGGCATTGAAGAGCTTGAAAAAGAACCTGGGAGAAAACTAAGCGAAAAACTTGGAAAATTTAAGGATATTTTCATCCAGGACAGCACGATTGTTCGTCTTCACAACTCTTTAGCAAGTAAATTTCCAGCAACAAGAGCAAGAAAGGTAGCTGCTGAGGTAAAAGTGGGAGTTATGATCAGTGCAATTGCTAATGGACCTAAAACTGTTGCTTTATATCCGGAAAATACAGCTGAGATTAAAACATTGAGGATCGGTCCTTGGATAAAAGACCGTATCCTTCTTGTTGATCTTGGTTTTTATAAAACACAATTATTTGCAAGAGTTGGGGGGAATGGAGGATATTTTGTTTCCAGAATAAAGATGAATATGGATCCAGTCATTGTTTCTATAGAAAGTGGAATTCTAGAAAAAGAGCGTGGAGAGTTCATAGGAAAACGTGTTAGTGAATTTACCGAGCAACTTTCAGGCAAAGATCTTGATGCAGTTGTAAAAATAGCGTTCAAGAGAAGAGCATAAAAAGGCAAGCAAAGAAAAGATGAGATGCATGTACGTCTTGTTGCGACATATAACAGTGAGGAAAAAAAGTACCATATATACATAACAAACATCCAGAAAGATGTTTTGGATGTGAATGATATTGCAAAATTATATGAGGCAAGGTGGGAAATTGAATTGCTTTTCAAGGAGTTGAAAAGTGGATATGCACTTGATGAGCTCGATACAAAAAATGTGCAGATAATTAGTGCCTTTATATGGACGTCAATATTAACCCAAGTTTGACAGATTCTACTAATTAGTACAGTATTTTCTGACAAAAAACATATTGCGTAGGCATAGCATCTTTAGGAAAAATAAAAAATATTAAAAGTCGAAAGACACAAAATAGAACTTTAAATTGTATGAAGAAAACAGAAGCATGAAGCCCATTTATACATTATAAAAAGTATGCTTCTGTCAAACTTGGGTATTAACATTAATCGTTGGTAGAAGACTACATAATTTTGTAAAAAATTCACTAGTTGATGCTGAAAAGAAGGTGCGAGATACACAGTTGCTATGGAGCAAGATATTTACAAGTAACGCATTGGATTTATTAAAATTGCTGCTAAAAAATTGTGAAGGGAAACGAATTTTCGAAACTCTGATGCGTGTTTATATAAATCAAGGTTTAGACCCACACGTCAATAGAAAAAGATTTAGAGCTCAATGGGTTGAATGATGGATTGAGTATCAAGATGAGAAACGAGTGCATGAGACCGAGATCATTCCTTAACCGATGACCAATGGAATGGAATCTTTGCATATGGAGAAAGTTAGAATAGTCCAAAGTTTATAACAATATCTGATAGCCGACAAATTGAATATGGGATTACTGGGCTGAATAGAGTATTATTAAATAACTAATTTATGGTTTTTCAGGACTCATAATTCTTTGAGTTAAGGTTAGTAAGATATTTTGGTGATTAACTATATGCAGCTTATCAATACTCAACTATAGTATTGAACACAAATACTATACTTAATATCTCATAACGATTTAAAATCGTAATTCTTCGGACTGGAATAAATTGATCAGTCCAATTTTTAAGTGTAATTTTTGCGCAAATGACTATAGTTATATAATGGGATAAAATATTCCAATTTTGAGTAAATATAGATGATATATTTCAGAACAAATGCTTACTTGATTTTAAACCAAATATTACTCGTAATCCAATTGTAAAACTCATGTTATTATTATTATTATAACTATGCATAATAATTACTGGGGGGAATTATTTTATGTTGAGAATATTGCATCTTTCGGCGGCACCTTACCCTGAACATAATGGTACTACTGTGAGACTATTTGGCATTTTATCTAAGTTACCTTTAAAAAGCATTTTGTTAATTTCAAATCGTACAATGAAGGGGGATATACTTGAATCAAAGGAAGAAATTATTGGAAATATAACAGTTAAAACAGCTTCTTTATCTCCACGGGGAGTTTTTGCAAAAAGTCCGTTACGTTATCTACATACCCTTTACAAATTACCAAAAAAAGTATTCATTTCTTCAATGTCTGAGAGATTTGATATAATCCATGCTCACAACTCATCGTTATATTTACAAACTGCTAAGAAATTGAGTAGAAAATTAAATAAACCATTTATAATTGAATTTCATGCAGCAAGAATGGATTATACGAGCGATATAAGTATACCTGGGACTAACATAAATATTCCATTCACTGGAAGAATGATTGGTACTTTTTATGAAGAAAGAAGGATAAAGGATGCATTAAAATCTTGCAACCATGTTATAACTCTTACACAACCTTTGAAAATTTGGCTTGCTAATTGTTATAATATAGATGAAAATAATATAACAGTAGTGCCAAACGGTGTAGATCTAGACAAATTTGCTCCAATCTATGGACAAATTGCACAAAATAGAAAAAAAGATCTTAATCTGCTTCATAAAGTGGTTATGTATTCGGGAGTTTTAGATAAAATTAATGGTGTGGATGAATTTGTTAAAGTAATACCATCTATTATCGCCAAAAAGCCCGACATCTCTTTTCTTTTTATTGGCCACGGTTCTGAAGAGTCTAAAATTATTGCCCTTTCAAAAAAATACCCACAGGTTTTGTTTTTGCCAGTAGTCCCATATGAACAAATGCCTGTATATTACCAGATATGTGATATCTTTGTAATTCCTCGACCCTCTAACATATCAACCGAAACGATAATTCCTTTAAAACTTCTTGAATCGATGGCAATGGAAAGAACAGTTTTGGGGAGCGATGTTAGTGGCATTGCAGAAGTAATAAAACATGGAGAGAATGGCTATTTATTTAATAAAGGTGACTTTCAAGATTTTAAAAATGTATTATTGCAAGCATTAGTTACTGATAATACTCAAATAGGCAAGAATGCTAGGAAAACCATTGTAAATAACTATACGTGGGATCGATCTGCCAATATTTTGCAGACCGTTTATGAAGATTTGGTCTAAATATTTATCTTGAATTTGCAATTATTATTTTGTGGGATCTATGATTCAAATATTTGCAAATACTGAATAGAAGCTAATAGAAAATCTGTAATGTAATAACTGCAGGGATTTTTAAGTTTTAAGAAAAGGGTGCAAGGCAGTGAAATTATGACGGATACTATTGACATGGAACACGTTTTAGAAATAAGCAGTAAGTTGTCTGTTAATAAGTCATTCTTGTACTTTATAATGTTTACTTCGTTTACTTTTTTTGTCTTGTTTCTTAAGCTCAAAAGTTATAGCTATGCAAGTTTGACTATCTATATTATGTTAGGTGTATTTATTTTCATCACAGCATCTAAAAAATTAACACAATCTTCTGAATCCATTTTTCTAGCTCAGCCTACCTTTTCATATGTCTGCTTACTTATATTTTTCATTAATTTCGCATTTAGTATTGCATATTTAATATTTTTTGAATCACTTTATAGTAAGTCTTTATGGTACTATTTTTTTATTGGTATTTGTACTTCGGTACTATTTATTGCATCAGTATTAATCGAAGATGACTTTATTAAAAAGTTGTTACCTTACTTAACATTCCTACTAAACTTAAACATTTTATTTAGCAATTTTATTGTATTTCCAAATGGTGTTTATTCTTCTGGTGATACACATTACCAAATTTATAATATTATACTCCCTATTGTAGAAAATGGGTATGTACCATCTGGTTTTACATACTCTTTTTTTCCAATTCACCAGATTTTAGTAGTTTCTTTAGCTAAAATTACAGGCATAGAACCTGTATTCCTATATATGAGTGTGACAGGTCTTTTGTATGCAGTAAGTGCATTGTTTATCTATTCGTTAACAAATCGTGCAGGGGCTTCAAGATTTGGAATTACAGCTATGCTCTTATTTATAACAGCATCCACTACTTTTTATCATAGTACTCATGTTTACCAGTTCTCATACGCCTTGCCATTGGGAATTCTATTAATGTATATTACAATGGTATTAACAATAACAGATGACTATGGTAAAAATCGGAATTTGCTACAAAACCGAACAAGCTGGGTAATGATATATATTTTAGCTATTGGGATTATCGTTTGGACACATCAATTCACATCAACAATAATCTTTATATTAATTGTATTATCATGGGTAACAAATTATGTAATTTCAAAAAATAATGCTAATACACTATCTTTTTATTCAGTATTCATTTTGTATATTGTGATATTGTTTGCTCACTGGATGTATATTTCTTCCGTGTTTTCATCATTAGTGAGGGTATTTGACGTATATTGTAGCTCTTTATTCACCGTTGAGAATTATCAAGTAGCTTCCTCAAGTCTAAATTCAACTAATTTTTTACGGCCTTTGTGGCTAATTTTCATTGATACGAGCGGAAGGGGAATAATTATGATGCTGGGATCAATGGGATGTCTATATGGAATATGGAAAAAAAATAAATATGTATTTATATGGTTCATAATAGGAGCATTCATATGGACATTAACCTCATTTGGGAGTTTTATTAAGATGCCTTTACTTCTTGGTAGCAGATTGCTTACTTTTTTTGATGCTATGAGCATTGTTTTCCTTGCTACATTTGGTATTATGTTTTTAATTGAAAGATTTGGAACAAAAGGTCTAATCTTTTGCAGCATACTCCTTTTAATAATACCCGTTTTTAGCTTAGGGAGTACAGTATCTGGAAGTGAGACCAGCTTGTTCGTAGGTGATCAACCGTATGTCAAGTTTTACGATACAGATTCAGATCTCCAGTATCGAACTTGGATAAAAAATACGGTTCCAGGTAATTCAAATATTTGGGTTAGTGAATCATGGGTTTTACAATACTTAGATGATTTACGAGTTTATGGTCAGCTACCAATCAATGATCAAGACCAAGTGGCGGACAATATGTTAAAAATAGGGGAGTATACAGTATTAAATAAACATGATTCTATAGGACTTCGAGTGAAAGGAATCTCTGAACGGGATCAGATTGAATTAGTAAGATCCAAAAATATGTCTACCATCGAATCTCAAGCAAGCCATGTGCGTATAACAAAACTTGATATATCGGAGATCAAAAGAGTAACATCGCAACTTGAACATATTTATTCAAACGGAGAAACAAACATTTGTCTGAAATGGGAGCGTCGGAAAAGTCTAGATTAAATTTATCATTCCTGTCTGTAAACACTAAAGTTTGGTCATTTTTGACCTTCCCGCCGATCGAATGAATCTAAATAATATCATTCTTGTTGATTAATGGAGTATCCAGTCATATATTTTCTCCAATCTTTCAATCTGTGTTGTCAAGTCATATTTCTTTTCCACATGTTCCCGCCCAGCTCGTCCCATTGGATCCCACAAATCTGGATGTTCAATCAGATATTCGAGATGCTTTGCTAGAGTTGGAACATCCTTTTCAGGTGCCAGTAATGCACTTTTTCCATCAACAACCACTTCAGGAATATCTGCATGATAAGAAGAGATCACCGGTAGTCCTGTGGCCTGTGCCTCTAGTATTGCTACCGGGGCACCTCCTTCAGTATCTCCATTTTGGGCAGTTATGCTGGGTAACATAAATATATGAGCACTTGCTGCTTCATTCAAAAACACATTATGTGGCTTGTATCCAAGCAATGTAACTGAACTGGATATACCTAACTCTGATATCAATGATTCTATCTGATTCCTCATAGGACCATCTCCAAGTATTCTCAATTGAATATCTGGATGATCTTTTTTAACCTTTGCAAATGCTTGGATTGCATAAGGGATTCCTTTTTTCTCTCTAAAACTCCCCGCAATCAATATTGTTATATTTCCATCTTCGGGAAATGTTCGTGGAGTAAAATTGAATATATTGAGGTCAACTCCTAGATGCTGAACAATGATCTTATTTTCAGGACATCCAAGTTTGATCAACTCCTTTTTCATATTGTTGCCTTCAGTGAGAAATAGGTCTCCTTCCTGGAACAATTGAACATATCGCTTTTTCCAGTACGGTATTCTGGGGGTTTTAGAAACATCAAATCCGTAAAAAGTTGTTATCATGGGAAGATTCGGATTCTTTTTCAGTTTAAGATATTTGTAACCTTCTGTGCCAAAATGGGCATGGAGTAATTTAACATTCTTTTCCTTGATTATATTTTCAAAATATCTGGTTGGGTATAATCCGGTACGCCTTATGCTGATTTTCTCAAATATTTTCAAAATAATACTGCGCTCTGGAATGGAACAGATATTCTGCGTCGGGAACTTATCCAGATTCATTGTGCTTTGTGCCATTACTATTGGTTCATAGCGTTTCAGATTTATTATCTGATTGTAGAGCCAGGTCTCGGTTAGGGGCAAATACTGGCTTGTCAAATGGGCTACAACTGGTTTCATAGTTCTATCTCTTTTCTGCTACTATTAAGACGCCACCACATGATTTATTTTCCCAACTCACAAAATTTACGTATTACCACTTATTGAAGGGGATACATATTTTCTTCAAAAAATATTCATAATTTATCTCCATCTATAAACATTCTGTTGAACAATTCAAATGTTAAAAATAATCCAAGAATTTGAGCATTATTTGTCTTCCCCGTCATGTGATCATCTATGACTTTTTCGATAAAATCTGAATTGAAATAACCTCTATTCATTGATTTTTCACTCAAAAGAGTACTGTATATATAATTTCGTAGCTCTTTTTTGTCTCGCATCCAATTGTTATAATCCACATAATTCTTATTATCTTTAAACATGGGGGACAAACTCATTTTTCGTAATAAGTTATTAGTTAAGAATCTGCCCCCACGGTATAAACAATATCCTCTTACAATGCTTTTAGATGTGCTTATCGGCATGCCTGTTTTCTGCCACGGAATCGATTTAAATGTTGCTGGGAAGAACTTAATAAGCATTTTGTTATAAATATAACTGTTCGATCTCATTTCATTAGGTAGACTATACACAAATTCAATAAAATCATTGTCAAAAAACGGTTTGCGGTTTTCAAGTTTTGTTTGAACAGAAACCGTCCCCATCAGGATAAACCTTCTTCCACGGTTGTTTATGAAAAAATAATCATTCTCATCAGGACTTTTAATTTCTTGATCAATCGTTTTCTTCAAAGAGAAATAAGAATATTTCGACAGACTCTCAAAGATTTGAGGGTTATATAATTTAATTTCATCTTCGATGCTTACATGTCTTTTATTCATTTTAGAGAAAACATTATTTTGATATTCATCAATATTTTTTGTAGCATCGATTATTTTTGGAAGATAACTTCCCCCAATAACTGCATCCCCTAAAAATCCATTCAAAATTATGTCCGAATTTTCTTTCATTCTATCAAATGCATCCCATGTATGTTGGTGAATTACATTAAAAAACCCCTCTGTAATCCAAACTGTTTTTTCTATCCCTGAAAACCATCTTTCTGCAGTTATCTCTACAAAATGATGCTTAATCTTTAATATCTCTGAAACCCTCTTCGCTATTGTATAATCATCACAATTCTTCTTTCCAAATGTTATTGTATGGATAGGAAGATGTTTTGAGTCTATTGCAGAAACAATTGCTCTGGAATCCAACCCTCCACTCAAAGGTACACTAATTTTTCCATTTCCCTGCATTCTTCTCTCTACTGCCTGAAGCCACAGTCTGCCTAATTCATCTACTATTTTTTCTTCATCTATGGCATCTATTTTTTTTATTTCACTCCAATTCCAGTACTGTTTTATTTTGCTTTTTGCATTAGAATAAGTAAATATGGAGGCTGGAGGCAGTAGTTTAATGCCTTCTATTAAGGTATTATTTCCCAGTACATAGCCAAATGAGAATAATTCTGCCATTGCTCCCAGATTGATCTTCCTTTTGAAACTTGCATCTTGTAAAATTGCCTTGATTTCAGAAGAAAATAAGAGATAATCATGTCTGTCACACAAATATAGTGGCTTTAATCCATATCTATCGTTGCAAATAATTAATTCATGATTATTGCGATCATAAATTGCAAACAGGAATATACCATTTAAATCTTTTACTTTTTCTGCAAAATCGGATTTATATTCTTCATAAAAATGTAGAATGAATTCTGGGTCATTATTAACCACAAATTTGTGGCCCTTTGAGACCAAATCCTCTTTTAAATCCCCGTAATCATATATTTCCCCTTCCATCATTATACACAGATTCTTATTTTCATTTAATATTGGCTGTGTATCAGGGTTTAATATCCCCAAACTAACCCTTCCCATACCAATGTTTTTATCTAAAAATAGATCTGTTTTGTACCAATCCTCGTACCTTATTATTTCACACATTTTTGGCAGTAGTTGTTCAATATCAAGTGCATTCCCTTGTTCTTTAATGATTCCTGTAAGTCCTGGCATATTATCACTTCATTTTCTCATATCAGTAATTAAAATTTTAATCTCTCTAAAAAGTTCTTTTGCTATTATTCTCATTGCAAGTATGTACACGATAATCCCTAATATTATTGAACTTATCAACCAAAATATGTCCAAATGACTGTATATACTTAATTTCTGATATATCAATAGAGAAATTATTACAAGCATTGAACCGGTTGTTGCAGGGTATAATGCTTTAAAGTAATCAGAAAAATTTAAATTAATTAAATTATTTGCCACACTCTGAATAATTAAAAACAATAAAAATGACATAATAGTTATTGCCATCGCAACCCCTGTGATACCATACCTTATTCCTATTAAAATAGCTATAGGTAACACAATTGCTGTAAATACGTTCCATTTGAACTGAATATCCGAATGTCCTTTACTTAAGAATATAGAACCTACTGTTGTCAAAACCGATTTTAGTGCTCCGGCAACACATAGAATTTGTAATGGCACTATCATAGGTGCCCATTTTTCCCCAAATACTATTGGAATAAAGTCTGGGGCAACCATAATCAATCCAGCAAGCAAAGGAAAAGTGATTGTCGAAATATACTTATTTACTTTTAGATACGCAGATCTTAACGTATCGTTATCATCCTGGACAATTGAAAATGCGGGAAAAGTAACGCTTGTAATAATGCTAGATATCTTTGTGAGAGGGAATGTTGACAATTGATATGCAAGAGTATAATGACCCAAAGCTGTTGCACTCAAAAATTTTCCTATTAAGAGATAATCAATATTTGAATCAATATAATTAAGAAAACGAGAGCCCATTACATGTGCTCCGAAGCTGAACAATTCTTTGAAACTTGTTAAATCGAATGTCATTGATGGTCGCCAGGTGCAGACCTTCCATAATAACACCACACGTGTTAGGTTACTTAGAATTGTTCCAAAAACAAGGCTCCAGACTCCAAATCCAAGCAGTGCCAGGATTATTGAAAGTGCGCCAGACATGACTGATGCACTAATTTCAGTAACTGCTATTTTTTTGAACTCAATGTCTTTTTGTAGTAATGATCTATGTACGACACCACATGGCCCAAATATAAAGCCTATTGACAAAACACTTACTACAGGTCCAACCTGATCATTTTTGAAAAACTCCGCTATATACGGTGAGATGATTACTGTTGTTATGAATAAAATTATGCCCAACCCAAGACTAATCCAAAATGATGTTGATAGATGATTGTCATTTATACTTTTTTTCTGTATTATTGCAGCGCTCAAACCCAACTCGTTAATAGTTTTTACTAACCCTGTGAAGATCATTGCCATTCCAATAATGCCGAAGTCTTCTGGGAACAGTAAGCGAGCAAGTATAGTTATTACTACTAACTGGTATATTTGAGTTGAAAATTGGGATATTCCAGACCAGAATACTCCTCTTGTGACAGATTTAATTAAACTCATTTATTATACAACCCAGTTTTTAGTACTATTGCAGAACCTGTTCCCCCATCATCGAATCTGGCTGCAAATTCCCTAAAGACAAGTGCCATCCCTAAAAGCCCAAAATCTTCTGGCAATAATAATCTGGCTAAAATAATGGATGTTATCCATTTTTTTCAAGTAAGTAATTTAAACCATACCTTGTATATCGATGAAAATAATTGGTACTTCATGAACCCCCACATTAACGGTGTAATAAGAATTAAGGCTCCTCGCTTTTTTGAGTTGGTATCCCTTACAAAAACCAAAACGGTCTCGAATTGAATTTCATCTTATCCATAGAGAACGGCGAAGAGCCAGAATTAAATATTCGTAACTATTCCCCCTTGGGAAAACAATATCAATAGCCATCTTTAGTAAAATTTAATGAGCAAATTTCTCTACATCTATTTTAGTAAATTGTTGGCGATTGACCACTTTTTTTCTTTTTCCATTGGTTGGTTCTTGCGCTTTATCTGTTAACGTCGAAATCAAGATCAATAGGCCGATTCCGAATAGGGAGAATAGTTCTCAAAATTTCTTTGTTATTACTTTTGCAGGATTGCCTGAAGCGATTACATTGGATGGTATATTTTTGTGTACTACTGAACCAGCACCTATCCAACTATTTTTTCCTATTGTAACCCCTGGCAATAAAACTGAATTTAAACCTATCGCAGAATTGGATTCGAGAACCACTGGCCCTGAAATTAAAGCTTGTTCTTTTTGAGGGGACATTGAACTAAAATTATAATCATAATTATCTGAAAGATCTAATAAATTTCTATAATGATGAGATAATGAATAAATTTTTGAACCTGCGGCAACACCGCCACCTATATAAGTTCCTCCCATTCCAGATATAATAGTGAAAGGTGCTATATGTATGTCATTCGCTATAATAAGTTCTCCTTCCTCCCCCGTATAATCATTATTAGTTTTCCGATATATTTTCCTTTCTCCTACTATTGGTTTCCCCGCTAGGAGAATTACATGCTTGTCGATCCAGGTGTTGCTCCCAATTGAAATGTATTCGGGGTTTATGATTGATACTCCCACATCAATTTTGACATTCTCCCCTAAATACTTCATTTTTTTTCTGTAGTAATTATATCGAAGTTTGTAACCCAGGGGTCCTGGTAAATAAAAGATCGGGAACGAAATCAATTCATAAAAACTTTTTAGCAAAAATTTTAAAAAAATAATCAATTTTTTATGTTTCTTCATAACTTCTTAACACCTCTACAATGCGTTCTGCATCTGCAAATGATACATTTGGATGTGTGGGGAAGTTGACGTTGTGGTTTGCCATATATTCCGCTACAGGGCAACAACCCGGCTCATAATGAATATTTTTTAGAAAAGAACCTTTAGGATGAATAGGACTGTTGAACCACTCACCTAATTCAATACCTTCACTATTAAACAAATCTTTTAATTTTTTGCGATTGTTCACAATAAACCAGTATCTGATGTAAGAAGGTTTATATCTCACATCGTTATGCTCTGGAATTTTATAATTAAGTTTTTGCAATGATTCCCTGTAAAAATTAGCTAGTTTACGTCTATGATTTAAGTTGAATTCAATGTTCTTTAATTGGTTTAACCCAATCTGAGCCTGAAGATTTGACAATCTAATGGGATATTGCTTTGGTTTGTCTCCTCGTACTTCATCTTCAGTTGTAGATACAATAAAGAAATTAGATCTATTCAGGAAGTATCTAATATACTTCCCAATAAAATCTATATATGGGTAATAAAGAACTTTATAAAGCACAATTTGTAAAGCTATTCTTTGTATAATTTTTTCATTATGATATTCAGATTCACCTTGAATTTTCTGTAATCTTAACGCAATTTTCTCATCATTAGTTACTGCAAACCCGCCCATGCCTGTAGATATTAATTTGGATTGTTCGGTTGTAAAGTATGCTGCATCGCCAAATGTTCCTGCTTTTTTACCATTATACTCAGCGCCTAATGCATGCGCACAATCTTCAACAATTTTTAAATTATATTTTTTTGCTATTTTTGTGATAGCATCCATGTTGCAGAAGGTTCCAAAAGTATGTTGTGCGTAGATCACTTTAGTTTTAGATGTTATTTTTGTTTCAATTTTTTTGACATCAATATTTAATGTATCCGGTTCAATGTCTACATATACGGGTTTTGCTCCACAGTAAATTATTGCATTAGGGACTACCACACAAGTATAACCTGGAAGAATAACCTCATCCCCTTCACTTATGCCTAAGGCTTTCAATATCGCATAAAATGCCATTCTTCCTGCACCAAAACTACAAGCGTATTTCACTCCTAAATATTTACTAACTTCTGATTCATACTTTTTTACGTATTCTCCTTCCACTATATTTCTTCCATTAAAAATCGAAACTAGAATAATCAAACATTCTTTCCAAGTAATGGTTCCTGAACTAAATCGAATATTTTTGAAACGTTTTCTTAAAATACTATTTTTTAAATTTTTGAATCTAGACTTTTGTGGCATTCTTGTATCCTTCATTTCAGATTCGTCATGATATACGTAAAGATCTACACTCAATTTCATAAATTTGAGCTAAATCTGTTGCTACACTCCACTCCAATCAATAGGTCAAACCAGAATATAATGGATAGATTTATCAGTTAGATACTTTTTATTATCTTCTGGGTTTTTGATTGATTGCAGTTAATTGCCAGTGGAATTCAGGGTAAATTTTGGCGATCCCAGAATATATTAAAAAGTCTCTTGTTTATCGATCGTTAATATATACACTAAATAATTTTTGGTCTTGGGGGTCAGTCATTGAAAAACGGTTGCAGAAGAACTTTCTGTAAATATGCCTAATCAAGCTGAATGTGTCTGTTTTCTCAATCATGATCAATGACTCACGGACACGACCTAATTTTTTGAGAACATTTTATAACCACGGATGAGATTTACCTTTTGTAGATATTATAGAGTTTAAAATAAATATTTTCAATGTACTTAGAAACCTCATCTATAAGAGATGTAGGCATCGAAGAGTATTTTTTTTCATTTTTCTTCCACTAACTAGCTCCCCATTTTATATATACTTCCGGCAATAAATTCCGATCAGTATTTATTATCAATCCTTGAAGTCCCCATAGTTTTGATCTTTTTATAGCTTCTTTTACCAAAACACTGTGTAGTCCTTTCCCCCTGTATTTATAATCTGTAAAAAAATAATGTAATTGTCCCCATCCTTCTTCACTAAATTCATTTTGACCACAAACGTACAAACCACTTACAAGTTTTCCATTATACATAATATAAAGAGGAGATTCTTTTCTCCAACCTTTTAACTTATTATAATATGGAATTTTCCAATTACAAAAATAGCGTTGAAGAAGCTTTTTTTCCTCATCCCTAATCTGATCCCTTGCTTCAAATCCTACTATTTCAAAACCATCTTCTAACGAATATTTTTTATTTTTATATTCATTTATAGGCAATTTTAATATTATATATTCTTCAAGCTCTTCTCCAAAATCCATTGGATACTCCCCCCCCCTTAACTTAAATTAAGAGTCAGGATAGAGTTTACTGCTTCTATAACATATTCTACATCTTCGTCTGTTAATTTTGCAGAGAGAGGTATTGAAACAGTTCTCTCAGAAACCCACTCCGCATTTGGGAGACCACCAATTTTGTATCCAAATGCATTCTGGTAAAATGGATGTAAATGTAGAGCAACATAATGTACTCCAATACCAATATTTCGCTTTGTCATCATATCCAAAAAATCATCCCTACTTATCTTCAACCTCTCAATATCAAGCAAAAGATTGTAGAGATGATATGCGTGCTTTGTATCTGATTCAACCGGTGCAGGAGTGAACACTGGCAAATCTTTAAACGCCTCATTATACATATTCCAGATTTCCTGGCGCCTTTTCCATTGATGATCCACTCTTGGAAGTTGATGAATACCAATAGCTGCCTGAAGATCCATCATATTGTACTTATATCCAGCATAGAGGACTTGATAATGTTTATATCCGGAATCGCCAAATCTTTTCCAGGCATCTTTGCTCATGCCGTGCAAAGCCATTATTTTTATTGTGCTGGAATATTCTTCATTATCTGTAATGGCCATTCCACCTTCTCCAGTCACAATATTTTTTGTAACGTAAAAACTGAAACAGCCCAAATCCCCAAAAGTGCCTGCTTGTTTACCATGATACTCAGTTTCAATCGCATGAGCACAATCTTCTATAACCCTCAGATTATGACGTTCTGCAATATCCATAATTGCGTCCATCTCACACGCACGCCCTGCAAAATGAACTGGAATAATTGCTTTTGTCCTGGGAGTGATCTTCCTCTTGATATCTTCTGGATCAATATTCATTGTATCTTTTTTACAATCCGCAAAAACCGGAATTCCTCCGGTATGAATTACGACACTAGCAGTAGAAGTAAAGGTCATTGTTGGTACAATTACTTCGTCCCCAGGTTTGATTCCTATTGCAAGGAGGGAAAGGTGCAAAGCGGCAGTACAGGAATTTACGGCCATTGCGTATTTTGACCCTTTGTATTTTTTATACATTTCTTCAAACTTATGGACCTTCGGACCTGTACCCAGCCAGCCGGATTTCATTGATGCAACTACTTCTTCTATTTCAGGTTGCTCAATCAAAGGACTTCCAAAAACCAGAAAATCTCTTCTCATGTGTTTCCCTCTTCTTCTCTACCAAACATCTGTTCCATCATTGATTTTTTATAGCTATTTTAGTAAAAAAAGTTAGCAGACTCGGCTTTATTAGTATCCACTCGAATTTTATTATTAGCAGTTAGCATTATTTCGTTTGCATAGTGGAGGGATTCAAATGTGCCCGCATCAGTCCATTCTCCCTTTACGACCCCGTAGGTCATTTCACTCCTTTTTATGTACTCATTGTTAACATCACTTATTTCAAACTCCCCACGATCCGAAGGTTTGAGAATCCTTATTATATCAAATACCGTGTAATCATAAATGTAGACACCAATAACTGCATAACTGCTTTTTGGATTCTTTGGCTTTTCTTCTATCTCAATTATCATTTTATGTTCTTCATCAAGTGCAGCGACTCCGAACCTTTCAGGATCACCTACTTTTTTCAGAAGAACTCTTGCACCTGATTTTTTCTCCATAAATTCATCTACATGGGGTTTAATGCTGTGAGTAAGAATATTATCCCCAAGAATCACAGCCATACTACCTCCATTCACAAACCCTTCGGCAAGCGAAAGTCCATGGGCAATACCCTTTGCAGATTCTTGAACCTTGAATGTAAAGCTACATCCCATATTCTCGCCGCTTCCTAGGAGATTTACAATATCTCCCATATGTTCCTTACTCGTGACTACAAGAATATCCGTAATTCCTGCAGATAATAATTGTCGGATAGGGTTGAAAATCATCGGTTCTATCCCAACAGGCAACAAATGTTTGTTTGTGACTTTTGTTAGGGGAAATAAGCGTGTGCCTTTTCCACCTGCTAAAATGATACCTTTCATTAATTGTCCCCCCAGTGAAAATTTATGAAAATATTTAGATTTAAAAAGTTCCCTGAAAAATATATGGAAAAATCCTTTTTATGTAGAGCAGATTTTATGATTCTTCTAATGCCATAATTTTATTCCCATAAACTTTCTTATAATTGGTAAGATATTTTTCTGAGATAATTGAATTCAGCCAACCTTGATGGTTAAGATACCAGTTTATGGTTTCTTTGATCCCTTCTTCGTAAGAAACCATTGGTTTCCATCCCAATTCATTCTGGATTTTTGTTGAATCAATAGCATATCTTCGGTCGTGACCTTTACGGTCTTCAATATATGTTATGGATTCTTCCGAAATTCCACAATCTGGCTGAGTCTTTCCAAGGATATTGAGGATAGTTTTTACAACATCGATATTTGTCTTCTCGTTATTTCCTCCAATATTGTAAATTTCTCCAGGAATCCCATCCCAAAGCACAGAATCTATTGCAGAGCAATGATCTTCAACATATATCCAATCCCTAACGTTTAGTCCATCTCCATATACAGGCACCTCTTTCCCTTTAAGATAATTTAAAATGATTAGAGGTATTAATTTTTCCGGGAATTGATAGGGACCATAGTTATTAGAGCATCGAGTAATATTAACAGGTAATTGAAATGTAGTGTAATACGCAAGAGCTAAAAGATCTGCAGAAGCTTTACTTGCTGAATATGGACTATGGGGGTCCAGGGGGGTATTCTCCGTGAAATAACCTTCCTTTCCAAGCGAACCGTAAACCTCATCAGTCGATATCTGGATGAACTTTGTTACTCCGTAATTTAATGACAACTGCAATAAATTCTGTACGCCTAGAACATTGGTTTTTATAAATTCTTCAGGATCTAAAATACTCCGATCTACATGTGATTCTGCTGCAAAATTAACAATATAATCCGGTTTGAAAAGCTCAAAAACCGAAATGAGCTTTTCTTTATTGCAGATATCCCCTTTGACAAATGAATATTCGGGATGTTTTTCAACTTCCTTTAAATTTAAAAGATTTCCTGCATATGTTAACTTATCATAATTTATTATTTTAAGGTTCGAATATTTGTTGAGCAGATATTTAATAAAATTACTTCCTATAAATCCTGCTCCGCCAGTTATTAAGATTTTTTTCGTTTTCTCTTTATCCATAAGAAATTTATCATCCATCGCCATAAAACTTCCACCCCTGCCTTTTTTATTATTTTTTTCCAATATTTCTCACGTTAAACCCAGCTTTCCCCCATAACTCTTCATTTATAACATTCCTACTATCAAATATATTCAGACCAGGCATCTTCCCATAAAGCTCTCTGGGGTCCATCTCCCTAAACTCCGAATGATCCGTCAACACAACTATACAATCACTCCCCTCAACAGCCTCTTCCAATCCCATAATCGGATAACACCACTCCCTCACAAATGGATCATAAATCTTAACCTTGCAACCTTCCTTTTCTGCAAGTTTTATAAACTTCTTTGCCGGAGTAGCCCTTGTATCCGCAATATCTCCCTTATACGCAACGCCGAATACAGTAATTGTCGGATTTTCAATCCCCGCAACCATTTTCTTTACCATTTTCAAAACGTACTGGGGCATTGAATCGTTGATCTGCCTGGACATCATGATCAGGCTGCTGTTGTTAGCATTTTCGGTGAGGAACCAGGGGTCTATGGCTATGCAGTGGCCGCCTACTCCGGGGCCGGGTTTTAAGATGTTTACGCGGGGGTGCTTGTTTGCGATTTCGATGGCTTCCCATACGTTTATGCCGTAGTCGTCGGCGATCTGGGCGAATTCGTTGGCAAGGGCGATGTTGACGTCGCGGGAGGTGTTTTCCATTAGTTTGATCATTTCGGCAGTGGTGCTGGTTGTGAGGTGGAGGTCGCCTTTTACGAAGGAGGAGTAGAGGTCGGCTGTAAGCTGGGTGGACTTTTCGTTTACGCCACCGATTACGCGGTCGTTGTAGACCATTTCGTGGAGTGTGTTTCCGGGGATTGCTCTTTCGGGACAGTGGGAGACGCAGAAGTCTTCGCACATTTTAAGGCCTGAGTTTTCGAGGATCTGTTTTACCTGCCTGTCACAGGTTTTGGGGGGAATTGTAGATTCTATGATTACGAGGTTGCCTTTTCTCAGGTGAGGGACGATCATCTCACAGGCTGATATTACGTATTTGAGGTCTGCCATACGCATCTCGGAGTCGAAGGGGGTCGGGACTGCAACAAGGAAGACATCGGCCTCTTCAACAAAGGATTCTGCTCTGAAGGCTTTTTTCTCAAGGGCACTGTCCAGAAGCTCCTGGAAGCCTTTTTCTTCGAATGGCATCTTTCCTGTTTTGAGGATGTCTACCACGCGCCTGTTTACGTCGACACCCACGACTTCGTGGCCGTTGTTTGCAAATAGAAGGGCAGTTGGAAGGCCTATGTAGCCAAGACCGAGGACACAGATTTTTGACATGTACTTTCCCCCCGTTTGAATATATTTTTTCTGATTTTAATATGAGATTTGATCAAATTTGATTTTATGATTGATTTTGTAATCTGGCCGTAATTTGGTTTGCAATTATGATGATTGTAAGTTCCTGAACTCTGGATTTTCCGTAATCGGTTACTGTAATTTCCCAAGGGTAAGTTCTGCAGCATTCCCGTTTCCGTAGGGGTTTTTCCACTCGGGTTTTGATTCCATCATCTGCCCGGCACAGAGAATTATCTTCTCGCCGGTTCCTGCAATCAAATTTGCACCCACCTCCACCGTTTCCGGCCTCTCAGTATTATCCCTCAGCGTTACGCAGGGGACCTTCAGGATGCAGCTTTCTTCCTGGACGCCTCCGCTGTCGGTGAGGATCAGCTTTGCTTCGCCTTCGAGCTGCAGGAATTCCAGATAGCCCAGGGGTTCGATTAGTCTTGTGCCTTCGGGCACTTCGAAGCCGAATTCCCTTATCATTTTCACGGTCCTGGGGTGGGCGGGAAAGATTATCGGAAGCCCGAATTCTTCGTAGATCTGCGAAAAGCCGGAAAGGATTCCGCCCAGACGTTTTTTGCTGTCAACGTTTTCGGCTCTGTGGGCGGTGGCGGCGAAGTACTCTTTTTCCTTTAAGCCGAGGGTTTCAAGGACGTTTCCGGTCTGTTTTGCGATTTTTAGGTTCTGGTGGGCGGCGTCCACGATCGTGTTTCCGGTAACGAAGACCTTTTCTTCGGGGATGCCTTCGTTCAAAAGGTACTGTTTTGATTTTTCGGTGGGAGCAAAGAGGTAATTGGAAATGTGGTCCGCAATCACCCTGTTTGTTTCTTCGGGCATTGTCCTGTCAAAGGATCTCAGCCCTGCTTCGACATGGCCGACTTTGATCTGGAGTTTGGAAGCTGCAAGGGCACCTGCAAGGACTGTATTTGTGTCTCCCTGTACCAGGACCACATCAGGTGTGTCTTTGAGCAGGATTTCTTCTATTCCGGCAAGCATTTTTGCAGTCTGTTCCCCATGTTTGCCCGAACCCACATCGAGGTTGTATTTTGCCTCGGGAAGTTTGAGCTGCTCAAAAAAGATCCTGTCCATATCGTAACTGTAGTGCTGGCCGCTGTGGAGAATGTAATAGTCGATGGCCTGTTTTTCACATTCCCGGATAATCGGGCTCATTTTTATGATCTCGGGTCGGGTGCCGAGGATGATCGCGATTTTCATTCATTCTCACTTGTGAACATTTGATTTAATTTTCAGAGAGCGTCGGAAAAGTTCATGGTTGCCCAAAATTTGGCCTATTTCATCATTGTTAATATATCCAATAATTTCACAAGATGCCTATTTTTGAAATTGAAGTTCAGTTTTCCATATTCACCTGCATGCAGGCTATCTCCTTCACCACAACCCGGCGCTCACTTATGTGGTAGTGTATTTGGAGGTTGAGGCTGTTTCCGGGCTTGAATGTGATATTTTTTATGTTGCGTCCGGTCGATCAGAGCCCACTTATCATTACCAGTTTTAGTCAGGAACTTTCTTTATTTTCTGGCTGCTTTCTTTGAACAGGCTCAGAGAGCGTCTATAGTATCAACTATAAACTGGTCTTGATGCATATCAGAAAGACTACTTTTTAAGGCATTGAGTATACGGTCTTCTCACAGGAATCGAGACGTAAAGCCTTCCCCCACAGGCAGCTTACTTTTAATGAACTCGATTTTGTGAGTTTCACTTGATTTTTCGCACAGCTATTTTGTAACTATGCTCATTTTTATTAAAACTGCGTTAATTTGGCTTTTATTTGGAATGTAAAGTGGCTCTTCCCCCCCCCAAATTTTGACATATGCAAAATAGCCTTCATATCATTAATATTATCCCATCCAATTTATAAAACTTTAGCAATTTTAAAAGTTATAGGGTATTATACCGATCCGGTATTTTGTTTTTCATTTACCATCCAGCAAATTCCTCGTAGTCTCCCTCACGCTCCTCTCCGAAGTATACTCCGTATTCCATCTCAGGATCTTCAACTTATCAATCCCGAGTCTCATCCTTGGCACGTCCCCCTTCCATCCCCATCTTCCGCTCGTATACGTAAACTCGACATCCGAGATCCCTATCTCCTTCACAAAAACCTCCCCACTCCATGTGGCGCTGATGGTGTCTTTGGAGCCTATATTGAAGGTGTTGACCTCTTCTTTGCTCTTTTCAACAGCAAAATGAATCGATTCCACGCATTCCGAGACGTGCAGGTAAGGACTCGCCATAAAATAGATTAGGCATATTTTTCATAAAGTTAATTTTCAATTGATGACAATGATATTGAAAATAAAGGCATCCAATCAAAACCTGTGCATAAGTTGTTCTGTGACAGGTCCTAAGACTTTTCCTGTTTCCCGTCTCCCCGGATTCCGAGCTGTTTCGGGTTTTGGTAAAAAAAGGTGTGAACTTACGTGGAAGCAGATGTGAAAAGAAATCTTTCGGAGCTTTCCAAAAAGAGTAAGGTCTAAAAAGCAGAAGACTCTTTAGTCTTCTACTTTTCAGGTTATTTTTCTTTTTTTACGGTTCTTCATCATTTTTCTTTCTTTGCATCACGACTACCCCTATCAGGATTACTATTATGAACCCTATCAGGAAGATCGTGCCTTTCTTTTCCGATGTTCTGTTCCTGTGGGAGCTTGCAATTCCTCTTCTTCTTCGCTTTCAGCCTCAATCACTATCTTCTCACTATTGGCTGTGATCGCAAACGGAGAGAAGCCGGGGGTTTCGGCTTCGAAGTAAATGTATTCGTCATCTTCACTGACTTTTACAGTCTGGAGTGAGTTCCAGTCCTCATCGAAGTACTGAAGAGTTATTGAGTCCACAATTACGCCGTTTTCGGAGATCCAGGTCTTGCTCACCCTGAAGCCCGCAACGGCATTCCCGATGTTATCAGGGTTTGCAAAACCGCCGCTTCCGATCCAGATATTCAGATACCTGTAGACTTCTCCTTCTGGTTCGGTAGGCGTCAGGGTTGACCTGCCTTTCAGTTCCTCGATAATGGTTGTGGTTTTTCCAACACTCTTTTTGGCATCGAATTCCACGTATCCGACAGAGGTGGCTTTCTGTATAAACTCGAACTTGATGCGAACTCCGTTTACCACGAACTGCTGGTCGAGTTCTCTAAACTGGACATTTTTCTTATCTTCGGGGGAACCTCCCCCACCAACTCTGCCACCACCACCACCATTCTGCCACACGAAAGGGGACGGGGTTTACCTGTATGTACGATATCTTCTCTGACGTGTTTTTCCCGTATTCGTTGCTGACTTTCAGGGTAACGGTGTACGTTCCTTCACTTGTGTATGTGTGGGACGGGCTTTGTTGGGTACTGTCAACAGTTCCATCGTTGTCGAAGTCCCAGGCATAGGAAGAGACAGTGCCACTTGAATCATCTGTAAACTGAACAGTCAGAGGAGCATCCCCCGAAGTAGGTGTTGCACCGAATGCTGCAACAGGTGCTGACGGTAGTGGTTCACTTACAGATATGTAGTCGGTCTTTACTTCTGAATCACTTCCACCTGCATTGGAAACTGTGAGGGTTACTGTGTAGGTGTCGGCTGATTCGTATGTATATGACGGGCTTTGTTGGGTACTGTCAACAGTTCCATCGTTGTCGAAGTCCCAGGCATAGGAAGAAACAGTG
>JAENYU010000018.1:77295-82072 GCA_016841625.1 Methanobacteriota archaeon | reverse complement strand
TTTTTGCAATTTTGCACTGTATTAGTTATCGAAATCTGTCAAATTTAGGATAAAAACGAAATAACGACAGATATCTGTACAGTCTATCAATATCAATATTAAAACATGTTAAACATTGTGGAATAATTTATTTTCTCGAAAATGCTGAAAATCCATAGTTATATTTTTGATTCCCGGCAGAGAACGGAGGGTGAACGAGGAATGACCAGAGAGCGACGTAAAACAAGATCCATCCCATGGAACCACGTCCAAGAAACTGGAGAATCAGAAGTGATATAGCTGAATATCACTGCAAGTTTTTCAAGATATCTATAAATAACAGATAATTAAACAGTTAAGTATGGGAACACTGGAGTTTGAGAAATAGGTTCTGGAGGAACTTAACTTCATCGAAAAACAGCTTGGGGAAATAAGGGAACATATGGTTGACGTTGACACCATACTTACCTGGGAAGAAAATGAACTCCTGAAGGCAAGTTTTCAAAATGAAGCGGAAGGAAAACTAAAATCCCTGAAAAAATTTGAAGAAAAATTGGGCTTAAAGAAAAACCATGAGTCAGACATATTTGAAATTTTTCTTGATGTTGACCCCCATTCTTTCCTGGAGAAATCCAACCTGTATACAGACTACCGGACCATGGAAATAATCAAAAAACTAACAACCGACCCCGTGCCTTCCAGTGCAAAGAGAGTTATCGAGATCAAGGAAGAACTCTTCAGGTTGAGAGCTGGCCACTACAGGTTCCTTTACAGAACAAATTTCGAGAGACATAAAATAATTATTTTAAAGGTTGAGCACATAAGATGTACTTACTGTTAAATATGGACGCCTCATTGTGAGAAAATGACAGCGAAATCCTGAAATTTTATCCTTTACAACTTACCTCTCCTTAACCCGCCACCCCGGCTTATCCTCCTCAACCCTTTCAAGCTCTCCCCTCTCAACCAGGTCAGCTAGAATTTCAAGAAGCTCCTCTTCCCTGATTTCGATTTCATACCTCTCTTTAAACCCGGCTGCGATCCCGGAGAGGCCCATGGTCCTGTTTCCAATTACCTTTTCCGCAAACCCTGCAAGGTCTTCGTAGCGGGCCCAGGGATAGATGATCCAGCGCCATTTGACGATTTTCTGGACATAGAAATCCGGGGTGAAGGCGGAACATATCTTGTGCTGTAGCACCGCGGTCCTGATCTCTGCGGGGTTCAGGCTCTGCACATAGTCCACAGCAAGGCAAAGGGTCTCCCCGGTGTCGGTCACATCGTCTGCGATGAGCACTTTTTTTCCACTTATATCCACGGAGATAGGAAATTTGATCCGGGCTTTTTCCTGCATGTCCGCAGCCCGGGTGTAGTGTTCGATTTTCATGGAGGTCAGGTCATTGAAAAGGAGGAAATCCGCGACCATCCTCGCCGGTACATAGCCGCCCCTCCCGATGGCTACGATCAGGTCAGGCTGGAAGCCGGAATCCTTGATTTTCCGGGCGAGTAGCCTGGAAAGCCTGCAGGCTTCCCTGAAACTGATCAATTCGCACCTGAAAGAGTCCTGCTCTACCGGGGCGCGCCGGAACTGCTTGCTTTTTTTCTGCATCTTGATAAATTTGCCGTTCACAGATTTGCTATATACCGATCAATCAATTGACCAACCTTCATGCGATCAAACATCAATCGAGCAATCGGTCAGTACCCGGAAGACCCTGAAGCCTCGCTTACCGAAATCCCGTACTCAGGGGAGAAGACTTCGGCATCGTCCACCACAGCATAGGTCCTGAAATAAACGTCTCCGGAAATAGGAGCCCTCAACCTGAACTCGAATTCTTTGGGAGTGGTGCCTCCCTGGGGAGAACTTTTTGTCGGGTAGTCAGCCAGGCTTTCATTCCCACTTTCGGACCCGCTTAAAATTGAGGTATTACTTATTTCCCCGGGGGATCCGCCCGTAACCTCCCAGCGGACCGTAAAGTATTCCCCGCTCACAACGTCCGTGGGATAGTCAAGCACCTTGATCCCCGGAGATCCGGCTGGAACTCCTTCGGATTCGTTGTCAAGCCCGGGTCCAGGCCCGGGTTCAAGCACTTCTATGGCTTGCTCATCAGACCAGTAGCTGGTTTCGTCAACAATCGCATGGGCTCTGAAATACACCGCCCCTATCTCTTCAAGAAGCAGCGAGTCCTCGAATTCGGCAGGTATTGACCCGTTTTTTGGGACGGTCAGGAAAGGATAGCTCTGCAAGGTCAGCTCCCCGCTTTTGGATTCGGGGCCGTAGTGGACAGCGGTATGTGGGATTTCCGTTTCAACAGGGCTATTTACCTTCCAGCGGATCTGGAAACTCTGCCCCGCTTCCACGGATTCGGGGGCTTCGAGCACCTCAACACTGATTCCTTCGTCTTCGGCACCTTCGGCACCTTCAACTCCTTCCACGGCTTCCACAGCATCTTCAGCTCCAGAAGTGGGGATTTCTTCAGGAAGTGGAACGTCTTCAGGAACCGGAACGTCGTCTGTTCCTTCATCCCCTTCCTCTTCCGCACAGCCAGATGCGAACAAAAGGACAGAAATGCAAATCAAGACATATAAAGTATGAACCACTCGCTTCATAGACACAAAACCTCCATTCAACTTACCTCATTCAACTTACCTCATTCAACTTACCTCATTCAGTCTCATAAAGTTCGGTTTCGGGGTGGAACGCATACCAGGCAAACCAGAAGTCTCTCTCCTTTACGATTTCCTCTCCAGTTTCCATGCTCGTGACAGTTACGCTGCCTGCCTCGTCCCTTTCGACTTTTATTGGGACGCCATTAACGGTGTCCTCGATAGCTCCCTCTTCAATCAGGTCGGACTCACGGTATGCTTTGAAAGTCCCGTCGACTTCAATACCGAAGACCACGGTTTTCGGGTGCATGCTGCTGTCGTCCTCGTTTTCCACGGGGAAGAAGAGAAAACTGTCCTCATAGTAGTTCCCGTAGGGATCCCGACCGTAAGGCCGGTCAAAGCCCGTGTCCTGGCTAAGGACTTCGGAATCCGGGTGGGCTGCTTTCCAGTCCCTCCAGACCACCGTGTCAACAGAGATCGGATTCAGCCTGGTGCCGGTCATTTCCCCGACAATAGCAAGCCCGTCGATCTGGGTCCAGTAAGAGTCAGTCTTCCGGTCGTACATGACCAGGTTTGAATTGTAGAGTTTCCCCGAGACCCCGAACTCAACGGCTTCCCCTTCAAGAGTGCGCTCATACGCGATCCCCGAACCGCAGAGAGGGCAGTATGTGACCAGGACCGGATTCCCTGCGATTTCGTCATTTACGATCTCGTGCCAGACCATGATCTGGAGCGGATAAACCCTTTTTATGTCCCTGTAAATGAGCGCAAGCACCAGTTCGTCGTCCCGGATCCAGGCATCAGCCTCCTCCACACTCACATATTTCGGGGAATCAATTGACGGAATCCCGTCTTTCGGAGGGCCACCGGAAACCAGCTTATCCGGTTCTACGATGAACTTCTCCCCGTCCGGGCTGACCCTTATTTCCATCCCTTCCGGAGTCGTACCGATCACTTCCTCTTCCCCGGTTTCGATGCAGCAGCTGCTCAAGATGCCTGCAAGGATAAGCACAAACATCAAAAGTATCCCAAGTCGCCTGTCCCTTTGCATAAGCATTCATAATCCCCCCGTGAATAAAAATAATGAATTTTACAATAGTTTTCCCGGACCTCAATTATCCTTATATCACTTTGCCTGATCTCACTATGCCTGATCTCATTATGCCTGTCTAAACTTTCCTGAACTCATTCTTTTGATCTCACCTGCCTGATCTCATTATGCCTGTCCAAACTTTCCTGAAAACACCTCACCCGAATATCCTGAACACGAACAGCAGATAGTAAACAGAAACCACCAGCATGACAACCCCGGTAACCAGGTTGATTTTCCTCCTGTTTTTGACCAGGAACCCGATGATCTGCCTGCTCGACCGGGTGGACACGGCAGAGAAAAGCAGGAGGGGAAAGCCAATTCCCAGGCCGAAAAAAAGAAAACGCAGCATATTTACGCCAAAGGACGGGCTTGAAACCGCAATTGCAAACAGGGTTGCGATAAATGCCGGCTGGCAGGGGACAACGATTGCCCCGAAAAAGAAACCGTAAAGAAAAGCAGTAACATAGGGGTTTCCCGCCCTGGGAGCCCGACCCCTGGGGATATACTTTGCCACGTCCACATCGAAGATCAGGATGAGACTGATAAAGATCAGGATTCCGAATGCGATTGGGGACACAACACCGATAACTTTTGTAAGGGAAACCTGCAAAACCGTTGTGAACACGAACCCCAGGACGAGCATGAAGGTAATGACTCCTGCCGTGATAATCAGCCCGAATAAAACCAGCATTTTTCGGCTGCGTTCCTCTCCCTCCTTTCCAGGACTCTTGCCCAGCTGGTTCGAAAGGTATGCTAAAAATCCCGGGTAGAGCGGGATAACGCAGACCGCTGTCAAAGGAGTCAACAGCCCGAGCAAAAAAGCCCTGGATATCTCCAACAAATAATTTATCGTTTAGTGCTCCCCCCCTTTAACACGGGAAATTCCCAGCTTGCCTGGCAATGCTTCCTTTTTGAAACTCTCCGTGGAATCCGAAGCCTACCGCTTATCTGGCCTTACAGCCCCCGAAAACTTCAACATTTAATTATCGAGCAATCAACGTCCACGCAGCCAAAATTATTAGCACTAAGCCTTACAACCAACCCTGTCAGCACCCAACTTATCAGCACCCAACTTATCAGCACCCAACTTATCAGCACCCA
>JAENYU010000018.1:0-77285 GCA_016841625.1 Methanobacteriota archaeon | reverse complement strand
TCAGCACCCAACTTATCAGCACCCAACTTATCAGCACCCAACTTATCAGCACCCAACTTATCAGCACCCAACTTATCAGCACCCCTTCTCAATCTCTTCTTCCAGAAGAGCTACCGGTTTCACTCCCCTTTGCTCAAGCAGGCGGGCGGACTGGTCTTCGCAGACAAGTATCACAGGAGCCGCAGGAGCATTTACAACCGTTAACCCAAACTCATCTATAAGCTCCTGGCTCATTTTCGGGGGAGCCACTGCCGAGTACCATTTAAAGCCGTTGCTTTCCATATGGTTTCTTACTATTTCCTCATCCTCATTGGGGTCCACGTCCAGGGAAATGTGGACAACTCCATTTCCTCCGCTACCTACCATCTTCTTGACTTCTTGCTGCTGTTTCAGGCAGGTAGGGCACCAGACTGCAAAGGTTTCGAGTAGAACGGACTTCCCCTTGAAATCACTTACTCTGAAAGTCTCCCCTGTCCGGGTATCCACAAGTTCATAGTCCCTCCAATCAGCAGGAGTATAACTTCCCCCGGCTTCCCCGGTCTCATTAACTTCACCTGTTTCCCCTCCTTCCTCAGCGCCTTCTTCCACACACCCTGCAGCGAATAGAAGAAGTCCGAGCAATATCAGGGAAATAAAATGGATACTCAAGAGATCTCTACCTATGATTAATCCCCCCTCAATTATCCTGCTGGAATATATATAAAATTTCTTTTGGAAAATAAGTGCTGGAGTCACTTTCCAGATAATATAGATCCGTTCGCTCTGCCTAACTTATTAAAAAATAAAGCAAGTATTTAACCCTTAAATGACACCAGACATCAGAGTTGCAAATCCTCTAAAAAGCCCGGAAAAGGAAGCAATAGCGGCACAAAAACGACATTTTTATATACCTGCTCCTCACTACTATTTTTCACCTTACAAAACGGATTTTTCTTGATAGTTTCAAAAGGAGGATCACAATTATGGACTTCAAGGCAATCCTTGCGTTACTGGTATTCTGCGTGCTTTACTTTATCTACCACTATTCAGCCGGCGCTTTAGCCTGATAAACACTCCAGGAAAAAGGAGGATCACAATTATGGACTTCAAAGCAGTACTTGCAGTACTTGTGTTTGCAATTCTATATTACATATATCACTTTTCAGCCGGCGCTTTAGCCTGATAAACACTCCAGGAAAAGCCCGGTAAGAGTAAACAGAAAAGAGGCCATCTGAAGGGATCAGGGGTAAGTTCACTGTAGTTATTCGCATAATCCCTGTAGTAAATACCCCTTATGGCAAATATTCCTGTAGCGAATATCCCTGTAGCTATTATTTAGAGCCGGATAGCTGGGGGTATCTGCACAGAGTCCCTTTCATAGACAAGCTCCTTTACTACAGGTTCCTTACACAAAAAAACCATTATGCAAAGTCTCACCAGCCTCACTTAAGTAGAACAGCCCGTTTCAAAGCTCTGCAAAACAGCTCAGCACTAAGGGTAGATAAAGATCCGAAGAGGGTTGTTCGGACCGGTATATTTGCTATTTTATGCTTCCGCACACTTAAGAAATATATTAACTTTTTAATGTACATGGGATCACTCCTGTAAGGGATTTTCTGCTGGGAATACTCAGATTGGAATACTCCTGCTCAAAATACTCCCGTCTGGTATACTTTTTCTCGGAATCCTTTTTCTCGGAATATTCCTGCCCGAAAATACATAACCTGAAAATATTTGAACAAAGGATGCCATAAAGTTATAAAGGAACATTCGGCTAGTGAAAAATAAAGGAATATAACAGAAAATGCGGGGGATTTGATAGTGATGGATTTTTTGAAGAAAATAGATTTCAAAGCATTGCTTACAATTCTTGTTTTCCTGACTCTTTATTACATATATCACTATTCAGAAGGCCGCCTTGTAAATTGAACTTTGTAAATTGGCCTTGTTGATATAGAAATAACTGAAAACTGAAAAGAAAACAGAATTAGAAAATAATTAAAATGAAAAAGTGAAGGAAAATAAGAACGAACCGGTGCAAATCAAACGGGAAACCTGCTTTAATAACAATAATTGTGGTCGGAAAGAGGTTACAGGTCATGCTTTCAAAGGAAGAAAACAATATGGTAGAGTTGGGGATGACTTCCGTCGCAGAGAATTTTGACGAAGGAGTTCGCCAGGCCCTTGATTTTTTGAGTGAAGTCGGGACGGCTTATCTAAATGAGAGGAAAGAGCCGGAGGCAGAAAGGACGGTAGTTTCCATAAAGGCGATAGGAAAAGCCGCCACCATGCAGGGGATGGAAAATGTTGCTGTCAATGCCATCAGGGCTCTGGAGAGGATTTTACAGCGTTCCGTGGAACAGAAAAGCGAAAGCACAACGGTCAGTATCCTGCTCTCTTTCGGGACCATCGGAAAAGCTGCTGCGGAGCAGCAGATGGAAATGGTTGCCAAACTTGCCGCTTCCGTGCTAGGGGAAAGTGGGAATACGGCCGCCCTCAGGAACGTGGAGAGGGAGATTATCGCCGTTGCAATCGGGCTAGGGGAAATCGGAAAATCGGTTGCCAGGCTGAGGTTTCCAGACGTTTCGGAAAACGCTGCAACCTGCATCTCCTGCCTGGGAGATACGGGAAAACTCGCAGCCCAGCAAAAACTAGAAGATGCCGCGGTTGGAATCGAACTCATGCTGGAAGAGATGGCCTTTGCAGCAATGATGGAGAACATGCAAAGTGCGGCAGGTAGCATTGCCAGTTCCCTTGAGGAAATTGGAAAGAGCGCCGAGGAAGAAGAAATGGAAAACGCCGTTTTCCAGGCCACGTCATCCCTCCAGACCATCATGACTGATGCCAACAACAGGTACCTGAACGATGCCTCGATCGCAGCAAAAGTAGCCCTCGAATCCTTCAACGAACTTGACATAATCAACGATGAAGAAAAAATAAGAAAGATAGGAGAAATCAGGGAAACGATGAAGGAACTCTGGATGGACGCCGCAGATCTGAAAACTGGTCGAAAAGGGACGGCAGCTGATAAGATCAGCCCTTAAGGGTGCAGACATACTGCAGCCTCCAACGGTGCACATGGTGCAGATATGCTGCAGCCTCCAACGGTGCACATGGTGCAGATATGCTGCAGTCCTTAAAGGTACATACATGCTGCAGCCCCTAAAGGTGCAAGCATGGTGCAAGCTTTAGAGGCCGCTGATAAACCTGTTTAAGGCTTCATCCCCTATTATCCCGATGACCCTCTGCTCCTCATCTACAACGGGCAGGGCGGAAATCATGTGCTGTTCCATTTTCCGGGCCGCACTTTCGAGGGGCTCTTCCAGGCTGGTAGTCACGACATTTTTTGTCATGATCCTGTCCAGGGTCCGGTTCCGTGAACCCCGGGAACTTCCCCGAATCCCAGCTGAACTTCCCCGAATCCACAATAATCCCTCCCAGGGAAGTCCCGTGCCCACCCAGAAACTTGGTTGCGGACATGACAACGATATCCGCCCCGAAATCAAAGGGCCTGATAAGCCCGATCCCTGCCGTGTTGTCCACGATTAGGGGGATTCCCGCCTCATGGGCAATTTCCGCAATGGCTTCAAGGTCAGGCACATCAAGCTTGGGGTTGCCTATTGTCTCGGCATATATCGCTTTTGTCTTTTCAGTGATCGCTTTTCTGAACTCTTCCGGCTTCGTGGAATCGACAAAACTCACATTCCTCCCCAGTTTTGGGAGGGTATGGTTGAAGAGCTGGTATGTCCCCCCATAGAGGTTGTTAGCCGAGAGGATCTCGTCCCCGAGTTCTGTTATGGTCAGCAGCGCAAGGGAGATTGCCGCCATCCCTGAAGAAACGGCCAGAGCCCCGGTCCCGCCTTCAAAAGCTGCGACCCGCTTCTCCAGGACATCGGTGGTAGGGTTGGTCAGGCGGGTATAGATATTCCCGAATTCCTTAAGCCCGAAAAGGTTCGAAGCGTGTTCTGTATCCTCGAAGCGATAAGCTACTGTTTGATAGATCGGTACGGCATGAGCTCCTGTTGCAGGGTCAGACGTAAACCCCGCATGCAGGGCAAGTGTATCAGGTCCGTATGTTTTTCCTTCCATGATCCAGCCTCGGTGAATTTAATTGGTATTAAAGCCCGAATAAGTTCGGTGCCAGCAGAGAGTATTTCTACTTATTTCGGCCCCATATAATCGATAAGACATAGTGGATACATTTTAATATGCAAAATAAGCATATTTAATCAGTTATATATAGATTCCGCCATAAAAATCACATTTAATATAACTGAAATGCATAAATCTGGATATGAAATGTATAAGTCCCGTATTTTTACAGCTTCAATCCACCGGGCACCTGCCATTCAGATGACTGATGAATTAAACCGCCTGGATGCCATCAGTCTCCTGTTAATATGATGACACACATATTATTAGAGATGATATATAATATATTCTGAATAAATTCCCCCATGTAATAGAGGAGTGGTACTAAAATGAATGAAAAGAAAGCTTCCAGGGTTTTAACTACCGGGTTTGGGATCCCGGTGGGGGATGATCAGAACAGCCTTACTGCTGGGGAACGCGGCCCTGTTCTTATGCAGGATGTACATCTGCTGGACAAGCTCAGCCATTTCGACCGGGAACGCATTCCGGAACGTGTGGTACATGCCAAAGGTGCAGGCGCCGGCGGGTACTTCGAAGTGACTGCTGATGTGACAAAGTACACAAAAGCTAAGTTCCTTTCCAAAGTCGGCAAGCGTACCGAAGTCTTTGCCCGCTTTTCGACTGTTGGGGGAGAAAAAGGTTCGGCGGATGCAGCCCGTGACCCGCGAGGGTTTGCCGTTAAGTTCTACACTGAAGAAGGAAACCATGATTTGACCGGGAACAACACTCCTGTGTTTTTCATTCGAGACCCCCTGAAGTTTCCTGATTTTATCCACACACAGAAGCGCAATCCAGCTACAAACTGCAAAGATCCGGATATGTTCTGGGACTTCCTTTCCCTCACTCCGGAATCAATTCACCAGGTCACCATCCTTTTCTCTGACCGGGGTACTCCTGCCAGCTACCGGAACATGAACGGTTACTCAAGCCACACCTACAAATGGTACAATGATAAAGGCGAATATTTCTGGGTACAGTACCATTTCAAGACGGACCAGGGTGTAAAGAACCTGACCCGCGAGGAAGCGGATAAATTAAGCGGAACGGACCCGGACCACGCCACAAGAGACCTATATGAAGCGATCGAAAGAGGCGACTATCCTTCCTGGACCCTTGAGATGCAGATAATGACCCCGGAAGAGGCCGAGAATTACCGCTTTGACATCAGGGACATTACCAAGGTCTGGCCTCACGGCGATTTTCCGCCTATAAAGATAGGAAAACTTGTATTGAACAGGAACCCGGCCAATTACTTTGCCGAAGTTGAGCAGGCAGCCTTCAGTCCTGCAAACCTGGTGCCAGGCATTGGCATTTCTCCGGACAAGATGCTGCAGGCAAGGGTTTTTTCCTATCATGACACCCACGTCCACCGACTTGGGCCCAACTACAACCTGATCCCCGTGAATGCGCCAAAGCACTCCCCTGAGACCAGTTACCAGCGGGACGGTTTCATGCGTGTTGACGGCAATCAAGGCAGCGGACCCAATTACTGGCCCAACAGCTTTGACGGCCCTGCCCCGGATCCTGCTTTTCTGGAGCCTCCATTTGAGATCTCGGGGACTGCAGCCCGTACGCCTTATAATCACCCCAACGATGACTTTGTACAGCCAGGCAACCTCTATCGTAACGTCATGACCGAACAGGACAGGGAGAACCTGGTAGGAAACATCGTGTCCCATCTCTCAGGTGCCCAGAAACGCATCCAGCTCAGGCAGACAGCCCTGTTCTTCAAGGCCGATCCCGACTATGGAGGTCGTGTGGCTAAGGGTCTCGGACTTGACATAAAGGGAGTTGAGCGCCTTGCTAAGATGACCAAGGAAGAGCGTGCCAGGGCGACTGAAAGTGACATTACTCCGGGTGAGCTTCCTGTTTCACCGCCAGCCTGAGAAATAAGCGGAAAAAGACCGGGATACAATAAATCAAAAAAAGGAATACAAAAATCAAAAAAAGGGGAACTGCAAACTTCTTCTCATTTCCCCTTCTATTTTCAAAACAAATTTTCAGTTTGTCAGCGACTGGATCGGAGCCGGGATCCTGCCGCCCCTTTTCACGAAGGTCTCGGAACTGAACTTGCTCACAGGCATGACGGGAGCCATGCCGAGGAGCCCTCCAAATTCCACGGAATCCCCGACTTTTTTACCCGGGGCCGGGATGATCCGGACGGCTGTTGTCTTTTTGTTGATTACTCCGATTGCCATTTCGTCAGCGATTATTGCAGAGAGCGTGCACGCCGGGGTGTCCCCGGGGACGGCAACCATGTCCAGGCCAACGGAACAGACACAGGTCATGGCTTCGAGTTTTTCGAGGCTAAGGGCTCCGACGTTTACGGCCTCGATCATGCCTGCGTCCTCGCTGACCGGGATGAAAGCCCCGCTCAGGCCGCCAACGGAGGAGGAAGCCATTGCCCCGCCTTTTTTTACGGCATCATTCAGGAGGGCGAGGGCAGCTGTTGTTCCGTGGGTCCCGCAGCGCTCGAGTCCCATGGCTTCCAGGATGGCGGCCACACTGTCCCCAATTTCGGGAGTGGGGGCAAGGGAGAGGTCAAGGATACCGAATTCCACCCCCAGCCGCCTTGAGACTTCCCTGCCGACCATCTCGCCCATGCGGGTGATCTTGAAGGCGGTTTTCTTGATCGTTTCCGAGATCTCCGTAAGGTTCGGGTTTTCCAGTTCCCTGAGGGCTGCATTAACGACACCCGGACCGCTAACCCCGACGTTGATCACGCATTCGGGCTCGCCAATGCCGTGGAAGGCCCCTGCCATGAAGGGGTTGTCCTCGGGGGCATTGGCAAAGACCACCAGTTTTGCGCAGCCTATCCCGTCCCTGTCGGCTGTCAGCTCGGCAGTCCTTTTGATCACATTTCCCATCAGGCCGACTGCATCCATATTGATGCCGGCTCTGGTGGTTGCGACGTTTACGGAGGAACAGACCTTTTCCGTGGAGGCAAGGGCTTCGGGGATTGAATGGATCAGTTTAAGGTCCCCGGGAGTTGCTCCCTTGTGCACAAGGGCACTGAAACCGCCTATGAAGTCAACACCGGCTTCTTTTGCAGCCTCATCCATGGTCTTTGCAACCGAGACAAAATCCGGCGCCATACAGCTTTCGGCTACGATGGCGATGGGAGTCACGGAGATCCGCTTGTTAATGATGGGAATCCCGTATAGGCTCTGGATTTCTTCCGTTGTCCGGACCAGGTTCTTTGCCTTGGCCGTGATCTTTTCGTAGATATTTTCGTTGAACATATCAATGTCCGGGTGGCTGCAGTCCCGGAGACTGATTCCCATGGTTACGGTCCGGATGTCCAGGTTCTCCATTTTCACCATCCGGATGGTTTCCAGGATTTCATTCGGGTTAATTAGCATGATACCCCTCCTTCCCCCTCCATACGATCAGATCCTGTGCATGAAGCGGAAAATGTCTTCATTCTGCACCTTGACCTCGACTCCGAGACTCTTTCCTTCGGTCTCCATGGCCTCCTGGAAAGCCGCCAGGTCGCAGTTCTTCTCCGGGGCTTCTGCCAGCATAATCATGGTAAAGATTCCATCCATGATGGTCTGGCTAATATCGACGATGTTCACGTTGAAATTCGCCATCACCGTAGTGATCCGGGCAACGATCCCTACCCGGTCACTGCCGATAACCGTGATAATGAAACGACTTGATGTCATGTATATCTCCTCTTATGCCCGAATCCCCGGGCCTGAAAACGATAAAGAAGTGAACTACCCCTCCCTGTCTCCTTCGACTGTCAAGGAAAGAGTCTTCCCTCCTTCAGAGATAAATATATAGGGATTTTATGTGGGGATTTTTGGTCAGAAGGAGGAACTAATAGATAATAAAGTCAACCGCTGAAAAACTCCATGAAAATGAAAACAAACACAGAATATAAAGTCAATTGAAGACATTGAAGCAAACTGCAGAAAAGCTCCGGAACTCAAACCGTTCTTTCAAAACATTCCAGCAGGATTCGGTCCACAACGTCCGAAACGTTTTCCCTGCCTCCTACCTTCACCGTTATGCCGGCATATTTCCTGTACAGGACAAGCCGTTCCTCGTAAAGCTCCCTTAAACTCCTATCCTTAAAGCCCACAAGCCCTCGTTTATGCGGGTTTCTAATCCTTTTTATGATACGCCGGAAAGGAGCGTCCAGGAAGATGATAGTTGAGTTCTCTTTCAGGAAATTCATTGCCTTTTCGGAGTAAACCACACTCCCTCCCGGAGAAATGATGGAATTGTCTTTCAAATCAAGGAAGAGCACGGTTTCCTCCTCCAGCCTTACAAGAGTGGAATCCCCACGCGTGTCGATAAGGTTCTGCAAAGACATGCCGGTTTTTTCCTTGATCAGCGAGTCGATGTCAATAAATGTGTAGCCCAGGCGTTTTGCAAGCGCCTTTCCAATCGTGCTTTTCCCAACACCTGCCATGCCTATCAAGGTTATATTCATACGACTCGACCCCAAAACTTCTGGAAGACAGAGACCAAAGCTTCCAGCCCGGATAAAACTCCCCGTTTATAAAGTATCCTTCAATGTATAAATTTTTGCCTGTGTAAAAATATAAACTCTTTATATATAAATCATTCAACATTACATTTTTTCTCAAAGAGATTGACTTTTTTACCCAAAACCTTAAAGAGTTTTCAAGGTCGTTTCAGGCCTTGATTCGGAGCCTCAAATTAAAAGAAAAACGATGAAAAACTACATAATTTTTAATTTATTTCAAAGTCAGTGCCTGAAGAACAGCCAAATGATCTGGAAAAAAGGTTCTGATGAGCCACAGGTAATAAGCAATCAGGATAACAATGGCTCTCAGCTTATTCAGGAACCCCACAATGGTCAGACACTTTAATTATTCTCATTCATTTTTATTATCCGGGAAAAGCCGGTCTCGCAAGCTTGACCGGTGAGAGCCCGCGATATCGGGGGACTAACTTAAAAAACTCAATGAGACGTATCTCCGGGTGTAGAAACAGCTAACCTTAAGCGAAAAATGCATAAGAACCGGAATTCAGTGCACACCATTATACGCAAATAAAGCCAACATGAAAAATACGGAGAAAGGATTACGAAATAAGGGATGGTCAAATGGTTGATAAAACCGTTAAGAAATACAGGGATATGAGCCCGACAGAAATCGAAGCTAGCAGGAAGCAGATCCAGGAACTCTGCATCTGCAGGGAATGCCCGACCTGGGACAGCTGTGCGGATGAAATCGGTTTTTGTTTCCCCGGAGTCGGGAAAAACAGGTGCATCAGGAAAGACCTGGGATGCATCTGCGGAAATTGCCCGGTAAGCGAAAAATTCGAGTTGAACCAGGAGTATTACTGCATCATAGGACCACAGAAAGAAAAATGGGGACTATGAAAGAAGAGAGTTTTGAAAAGATACCTCTGAAAAAGGTCTCTGAAAAAGGTCTCTGAAAAAGGTTTATGAAAAAGGTTTATGAAAAAGGTTTATGAAAAAGGGCTCTGAAAAAGGGTGCATGAAGAATTTGCTTTATGGGACATGAACCGAAAAAGTCTCACTTTCGGGGATGATCCTCTTTTCTCTTTGTGTTAGGAGTGAGAGGGTTAAGTTCACCGATGCACTTTTCAATCTCTTCGGAAGAATTGCTAAATGAGGACAGGCACTCCGAAAATACGACTCTGGTACCGGAGACATAATGCTTCAAGAAACCCTTTGTTGTCAGCTTATCCACATGTTCCAGAGAGACAATTGCAAGATACATTAGAAGCCTTATGAAAAAAACGAGGTTCAGCACGAGCATCTTGACCCAGGGACTTTCCGAGCCTATCGCCACCCCGCAAATCCAGTTACAGAGTTTCAGGGAGTGGGAAAGCAACCTGATCTTGTAAAAGTGGATGAATAAAAGCGATAAAATAAGGAATAAGGCACAGCCTGCTGCCAGATACAGATCTTGCGCTATTATGTCCATATGAGTCATAGATCCTTACTTTCCGCTATTATTTTAATGTATTCTTTCTCAGGATCTGGACTCTGATCAGTTAAAGTTCCCGATACAGACAGAGTTCTGGCCCAGGCAGAGCCCCGGGCTCGGGCAGAGTTTCAGGTTCGTGTCCGGCATCAGGTTCATCTTCAATCAGTCCCGATTCAGACCCAACACCCTTTAAACTTCCGCAATTTTTGGGTTTTTAGCGCCCATTCACTTTCCTGCCTCCGGCCAGAATCGCCGCAGCCCTTGCCGCACTTTCCGGTGTGGCGAAGACAGGGAGGCCTTTTCTTTCGAACTCCTCGGACATCTTCCGGGTGAAATTCCCTCCCGGACTGCAGATAAGTACCGGCTTGTCGTATTCGTCTGCAACGGCTTTCAGCTTACCGACAATCCCTTCGCTCAGCAGGGGAGGCCCCCAGAGCACAGCCACGATGGCAATGTCGTATTCGGCCCCGAACCCTTCTTTAAGGGCATCTGCATAATGGTCGTCCCAGCCGTTTCCGGTAACGTCTATGGGGTTCCCCACGCCTGCAAAGGACGGGAGTTTCGATTTCAGGTGATTTATTCTTTCTTCGGAAAGCTGCGGCACGGAAAGTCCCAGGCTTTCGCAGGCGTCGGCAATCCCTATCCCGATTCCGCCCCCGTTTGTGATGATAAGGACGCGGTTCCCGCGCCCCGGGCTGTAGGAGTTCAGGACCCTGCAGGCGTCTTTGAGTTCCTCATAGCCGTCCACCTCGATGATGCCGGCTTTCCGGAAGGCAGCCTCATAAGCTTCATACCTGCTCGCCGCAGCTCCGGTATGGGAGGCCGTGGCCTTGAGTCCGGCATCCTTCTTCCCTACCTTGACCGCAACTACGGGCTTCTTTTTAGTACAGCGGGAAGCGACATCCAGAAAACGCGTGCCGTCTTCCACGGACTCCACGTAGAGCACCACATACTTCGTGGACTCGTCTTCGGAGAGGAAAGCCAGGCAGTCGGTCTCGTCCACATCAACCTTGTTTCCGTAGCTTACGATCCTTGCGACTCCTATGCCTTCCGAAGCGATCTCGTCCACGATCATGGCAGCAAAAGAGCCACTCTGGGTAAGGATTGAAAGCCCGCCTTTATCCGGACGCCTCACTCGTTCCCGTGTTAAGAAAAAAGTGTCCAGCTTTGAGACAGTGTCGTAGATCCCCAGGCAGTTCGGGCCTATAACCCTGATTCCTTTAATATCTGCCAGTCTTTTCAGTTCGGCTTCAAACCTTTCCCCTTCCCCCTTTATTTCCTTAAAACCGGAACTGACGACCACAGCCCCTCTGACGTTTCCGAAATCCTCCTTCATAACCTCAATGACGCCGGGCGCCGGGACCGAAATAACAGCAATGTCAACGGTTTCTTCAATGTCCGCGAGGGAAGCATAGCATTTGAACCCTCCGATCTCTTCATACCCGGGGTTTACAGGGTAGATTTTTCCTTCAAACCCGATTTTTTCAAGGCTGTCGAGTATGGTGTAGGAAAGGCTGCTGGGTTTTGGAGAAGCGCCTACGAGGGCAATTGACCTGGGTCTAAAGAAGAAACTAATATCATTCGAACTCATCCGTTCTCTCCTGAAGGTCTGCTCATTTCACACTGTGGGGAAGGTAGTTTGCAAATTCAAGGGTTGTTATTTTTGCGAATCTACAATTTTCCCCAAATTTAATAAGTATTTCTTTTTGTACTGATGCCCGGATAAGTGCCTGAAGTCCAAAAAGAATGAAAGAAGCCGGTAGAAACCAAAATAAAAGAAACCAAATGAAAAAGAAGAGAAAAATTGAGAGAAGATGGAAAGAAAATGAGGGGGTGTCCGGGAAAACAGAGGTTTGAAAAGGAAACTTTCCTGACCCCTCCACCCTGGATTTCCAGCTCACCTCCCCTCTCCGATACGATTTACAGTCCTCGACTGTTTGCCCTTACAGGTAGGAATGTAAACGGGAAAATTCGGCTCTGAAGTAAACTCTGGAGGAATTTGTCTGCCCCTGTAGACATCTTACATTATGTTGAACTCATATTTAACATTTCTCTGTAAATATGTATGAATAAATACCATCAAAACTAACGGAATTATTACCCCTCCCGGAGATTTCCAGCGGGGATAAATCGAAGGCAAAACACAAAATCTAATCAGCCGGAAAGCAGGTTTTCAGTCCCTGACGTTTTCAATTACCCTTTTACCGCATTCCATGGGCACGATTGTCAGTTTCGCATGGGGTAATTCCTTTTTGAGCGGGTCCTCTTCCGCAATCCTGTCCAGGGTAAGGGCCACAGCCGTTACCTCGGAATGGGGCTGGCTGCCCACTGCCACGTTCCAGTCAGCGAGCTGGTAAATCTCAGGAGGGACCTTTTCCGCGCCCACGACAAGCATCAGTTTCTCACACTGCTTGAGTTCGGCGGTGACGTCCGGAAGGTTGACCCCATACATAGAGAGGTGGCAGACTTTCCCACCTTCTTCTTTCCATTTCCGGATCTCCTGTTTGAAGTTCACATCATTTTTAACATAAAAATCCCCACCCCAGCGTTCGACAACGTCATCAAGACTTTTTGCGATCCCGGGATCGTTTGAGGCAAGGAGCATCCCTTCGGCTCCCAGCAGCCGGGATGTGAGCCCGACATGGGTTGTTATTCTTTTGTCCCTTTCAGGTCGATGTCCGAGGCGGAGCAGTACTATCCGTTTCATATTCGTGCTAAAACCCCTACAAGGTATTAAAATTTCACTGTAAGAAAGGAAAAGAAAGAGAAAAGGAAAAAGAATTGGGATTTGAAAGAAAAAGGAACAGAAAATGGGAATGAAAAAGGAAAAAATAGAAAAATTGGGATTCGAAAGAAAAAGGGAAAGAAAAAGGAAAAGAAAAAGGAAAAAATAGAAAAATTGGGATTCGAAAGAAAAAGGAAAAGAAAGAAGGAAAAGAAAAAAAAGCCAATTTTACTCGCCGAAGCCCATGGTCCCTCCGGGAATTCTCCTGAGCAGCATGCCCTCGACAACTATCGGGTTCGAGCGCTGGGCAGTAACCAGTGCAGTGTCGAGCTTGAATTCCTTTTCCGCATAGACGGTGAGGATAGGGTCACCTTTCTTTACGGATTCCCCGAGTTTCTTGTGGATCCTGACGCCTGCGCCCTTGTCGCTCGGGGCTCCGGCAAGTCTTGCGATCTCGACGATCCACTTGTTGTCAAACTCAATCACATAGCCGTCAGTGCTGGCACAGATGTCAGCGGTATACTCTCCGATAGGGATGTCTTCAGGGGTGACGTTCGGGTCTCCACCCTGGGCTTCGATGATCTCCTTCATCTTCGCAAAGGCTTTGCCGTTCCTGAGAGTCTCCATTGCAAGTTCCTTGCCGTGGTCTCTCGGGGCAGCTCCTCCCATCTCGAGCAGGATGCCCGCAAGCGCCGCGCTCTTTTCGATCAGGCTGTTCGGGCCTTCAAAGTTTTGGAGTGCTTTCAGAGCCTCAATGACCTCCAGCGCCGGGCCTACTGTCCTGCCTATGGGAGACGAGCCGTAGGTGATGGCACATTCCACGTTCATCCCGAGCCTGTGGCCGAGGTTTATCAGGTCCCTTGCGAACTTCTGTCCTTCCTGCACATTTGGGACCTTGGTCCCGGGCCCCGTGGGGATGTCTATTACCAGGTTTTCCGCCCCAATTGCCCCTTTCTTTGCCATGATGGAAGCGAGCATCTGGCAGTAGGGGTCAATGGAAAGCGGGTATTCCGCCCTGATGAGCTTATCGTCAGCAGGGGCGATGTTCGTGGCCCCTCCCCATACAAGGGCACCTCCTACCTTCTCGGATATTTCCTTGACCTCCTGGGAAGTGAATTCCACCCCCGAGAGTACCTCCATAAGATCCGCGGTCCCTCCTGCCCCGGTAATAGCCCTGGAGCTGGTCTTGGGGATAAGGAGCCCGTTTGCGGCTACGATCGGGACTACAAGGAGGGAAATCTTGTTCCCGGGCACGCCTCCGATGGAGTGTTTGTCCATCACCGGGTGGGTATCAAACTCGATCGTATCCCCGGTATCGATCATAGCCCTTGTCAGCCATTCGATCTCGTCGTCACTCATACCGTGGATGTAAGAAGCAGTCATGAAGGCCGAAAGCTCGATATCGCTGAGGTTTTCCTCCACAACATCGTTTACGACCATGTAGATCTCTTCCCGGGTCAGGCGCTTCTTGTCCATCATCTTCTTGATCACCGCGCCCGACTTAGAGCGAAGCGCCGGGAAAACCTCCACCGGCTTATCCCAGCCAGGTTCCATGTGCTCATAGACCTCGGTGAAAACCCCGAGGGTACCCGGCTCCACCATATCTTCCGTGGTGTCCACGATGGCCGTGATGCTCTCATGACTCCTGAGACGCACCCTGTCTCCCGGATTCACTCCCAGTTCCTTTGCATCGGCAGCATTGAACATCACTTTATGCTGCCCGATTTTTATGTCAAAATGCTCTAGTTTCAACTGCATGAGTAACCACTTTCTCAGTCTATTTTCTTCATTTCAATTGATAATCAGTATGATAGACTCTATGAAACTTCAACTTCATTAAGACTTCCAGCCATATTCCCCGCGTCTCTATATTCCCCGCATCTCAATATCCCCCAGCTCGTAATCTACTGGGCAGGCATCTGCAAGTTCAGCGCCTGCCAGCTTAGCATCTACCAGCTTAGCACCTACCAGTTTAGTATCTACCAGCTTATGTATCTGCCAGCTCAGTGCCTGCATCCGACCTGACAGCCTATCTTTAAAAGTACAGACCAGCTATTTAAACAAAGTACGTACATTTTTACCCCCCTGATCATTTTAATAATTTCAAGTCGGGCAAAAATAAATGACCCGAATACCCGGAAACAGGGTTTTCTAGAAAAAACTTATTCAAATTATTTAAATCTTTATTTCCGCTCCTGGATCAGCACCACTGCCACAAGCACGAGCAGGACCCCTGCAAACTGCCAGGAGGAAAGCATTTCCTCGAAAAAGAAGACCCCAACCAGAGTCCCGACCACAGGTTCCACGGTGGCCACAATGGATGCCCGGCTGGACTCGACCTCTTCCAGGCCTTTTGTGTAAAGGAGATAGGCAAACACCGTGGGGAAGAGCCCAAGCCCCAGAAGGTAGAGCCAGAAACTTCCTGAAGTAAAGATCCCTGCCATGGTTCCGAGCCCGCTTACTGGAAGCAGGGCAAGACTCGCAAAAACAAATGTGTAGGTTGTAATCGTCATGGTATGGTACTTTTCAAGGGCTGCTTTCCCGAAGATGCTGTAAAGGGCATATCCCAGACCCGATCCTATGCCGGTAAGGAGCCCGAACCCGGATAAGGAAAAGGAAGAGGAAGCCCCGAAGTCAGGAAAATACCCGGTCACGAAAGCACATCCGGCAAAGGTCAGCCCCAGGGAAAAGACCTTTTTTGCTCCTAGCTTTTCCCCGAAAAAAATGCGGGAAAGGACCGCTACAAAGGCCGGGGCAGTGTAGAGCAAAATGACGGCAACTGCAATTGAAGTTTCCTTCATGGTAGTAAAGTAGCAGAAATTAAAAAACGCAAGGCTACAGATGCCTGTTCCCACAAAATAAAGCGAGTCCCGGAACCTGATCTTCAACAGTTCGGGATGGGTGAAAAAAAGGTACATGATCATGATCAGGGCTGCGGCAAAGACCCGGAGGGACACCACCTGCAGGGGGCTGAAACCAAAAGCATATAGCCCCCGGACAAAGAACCCTATGATTCCCCAGAGAGTCGCCCCTGCCATAATAAAAAGATAAGCCCTTTTTTCCATTTTTGCTTCACCCATATAAAAATCACAAAGTTCCGGATCAGGTTCTGCTCAGCCTATAACTCTACCTTGCCTAAACTTTTCTGGCTTAAGCTGAAAAAACCGCCTGAAGGCGTACGTAAATTCTGCAAAACGACACCTCAAGCAAGCTCAACTCTGCACTTGCAAGCCAGCAAGATACATAAGGATTTCCCCAAAGTGAGAGGCAAAAACGCCAGAGAAAAGCTTCACTGTAAGGTTCCGGTGGACTAGGTAAGAGTGATGGATATTCGGGAAGGGATAGTCAGGAAAGTGATTTAAAGGATGATTTTAGGGGATGATTCTGGAGATCGTCTTCTTTTCCTGTCCTCATAGAAACTCAAGGCACAAAGATACGTAATTTTCTTTCGCAACCTTCTTGAGCCAATCGGGCAGCAGGCAGTACCTGTCCACTATGATCTCTTTCAGGTAATACAGGGCTTCTTCGGTCCTGCAGTTGGAAAGACTTTTTACGGCATTTCTCCTGTACCAGGCAGTCGCGTTTCCATCTATAGCATCAAGGTAAAGTTCGTATTCTTTGCTGTTCTCCATCACTTTATAAATATCTACGAAAGAATATAAATATTTGTATTGGATGTAAATAATTGATATAAGTACAATGCCCGAACTTCCAGGAATTTCCCAAATCCAGAGCTGCTAAGGAACGAGAACAGAAAATAAAGGGAAAGTTAATAAAGCATCAGGAAAGAAAAATTATGAGAAAACTGTATAAAAAAATGAGAATTCCCAATCAGTGATCAGCTGTCAGGAATCCCCCACTCAAAGTTCGCGCTATGCAACAAAATAGCATATAAATTTATATCAGGATTATATATATAGTTTCCGAAATTCTTTTTAAATGAGTGAAATATTTTTTAAAGCCAGGCTGTACCAGCCGATTTTTGCCAGCTGAATTCCGCTTCGGCATCAGAAAAATCTATGATTTTTCTTTTAGTTGCACTGCAAGTGCAACAGCACGGGGTCTTTTTCGGAAAGAACATCAAAATCCTGATACTGTAAAATCATGAATCAAATCAAATCAAATCAAATCAAATCTCGCCATTTAAAGCGATTTCAAAACTGTAAAAACAAAATCAAAAAGAGGATCTGGATCAAATATCCATATATTTACGAAATAAAATATAAATGAGAAATTCTCACCAGTGGTCAGTTGATGAGAATCCCTACACAAGGTCCTTTTTGTTCGCTATGCTATAGGAAGTAAGTTAACATGAGTAAGAAAATGATATATAATTACCGGGGATAAATTTTCAACCCGGTTGACTTATTTATTCACATGGAACATTACAATGCCGTTGTATGTAGTAACAATGGTTAAATTTTTTTAAAGCAGTTTATTTTTTAGAAGAATGATCAAAAGAAATCGGAGTTTGGAACCCGAAATTCGAGTTTCCGGCAGAAGGTCACCTTGAACTGATCGCCTTCACAGGGTCAAGTTTTGCAGCCTGCTGCGCCGGGTAGATACCCGCAATAAGGTTCAGCAGGAAGACGGCGATAATGATGAAGATGACGTCCTCGGGGCGGATGACCACCGGGATGGAGCTGATACCTCCGAACTGTTCAGCGAACTCCACGCCTTCGGGATATTCGTATTCTCCGATCCAGAGGGAGATGATGATACCGATAAGGGTCCCGAAGAAGGCTCCGAGGAAACCCAGTATGCCGCTCTGGAGGAGGAAAATCATTCTTATACTTGAGACAGAGGCGCCCATGGCGCGGAGCATGCCTATCTGCCGGGTCGCACCGATTACGGAGAGGTTCAGGGTGCTGACCACGCCGAAGGAAGCTATGACCACGATAAGACCGAGGGTGATGCTGTTTGAGGTCCCCTCGATGGCGAGGGTGCGCAGGATCTCGGGGTTTGTTTCGGTCCAGCCTTTGGCTTCATAACCGGTCTGTTCGATTTCGGCGGCTAGTTCCCTGTCTTTGTTGAAATCGTCTATCTGGACAGAGATCCCGCTTACCACGTCTGATACGTCGTAAAAGTTCCGGGCAGTCTCAAGGGAGCAGTAGGTAAGGGACTCGTCCAGAGGGGAGCCGGTATGGAAAATTCCGACAACCCTGAGGGAAAGAGGATTTGCATCAGGGAAAGAAACGTCCACAAAGTCCCCTACTTTGACTTCAAGCCGATCCGCAAGTTTCGAGCCCAGCACCACGGTGTTCCGGGAAAACTCAAGTTCCTGGAAGTCGCCCTCCACCATATCGGCTTCGATTTCGCTGATTTCATTCTCCCGGGAAGGGATCACGCCCCTCAGTTCGGCGTTCCGGGAATTGTCCTTGAACTTAAAGGAAGCCTTGCCTGTCAGGAAAGGGGAAACCGCTGTGACGCCCTCGATCATGCTTATGTCCTCGGCGAGGATCCTGTATAGGTATATATAGTCTTCACCTTCTGCCGGGGAGACCGAGACGTGGGGGAGTTTGTCCACCGTGGTGCCATAAAGTTCATCGGTAAAACCTACCATGAACGCCTGGGAAATGGTGAGTACCATCACGGCCAGAGCTATCGCTCCTACGGAAAGAAGGGTCTGGAACTTCCTGGACCGTATCTGACGGAGGGCTATAAACAGTTCGTAGCGCATGGGAATTCACGGTTTACTTGTTTGTTCGTTTACCTGATTTCTACCTGGCCCGATTTTTGTTTAACCTGATTTTTGTTTAACCTGCAAACTTAACTTACCAGCTTGAGCTGCAAACTTAAGCTGCAAACTTTGTCTTCGAAGTTAAGCTGCAAACTTTGTCTTCGAACTTAAGCTGCAAACTTCGTCTTCGAACTTAAGCTGCAAACTTAAGCGCTGAAATTAGATATTTGAGCCGGCCTTACACTTAGCTTCGCTTCCTGAAAAGAACCGTAGAAATGCCAAGGACTGCCAGTACCGCAGCGGCAGAAAAGCCCGGGATACCTCCCGCACCGTCTTCTTCGGTAGCTCCGTTTCCTGCCTCTGCAGAGCCTGAATCGTTTCCTTCAGCTCCATTCAAATAAGAGTAGGATGACAGGTCAGACTCGATAATTGTCTCCCGGCGTTCGATCAAGTCCCCGTCTTTGCCTGTTAGTTCGATCTTGAGCCTGTAAATGCCTCTGGGAAGCCTCTCCTTCCAGGCAACTTCAACAGTCTCATCATCGTCTGTCAGCAACACGGGCACTCTTTCCCGGGAGGAATCGAAAGCTGAGGCTGTTTCGGAACTGGCATTCCCCCCTAGCTCGTAGACCGTAAATGCCAGGTTTCCTTCGAAAGGCACCTGGGACCTGCCGAACACGGTTGCACTTGCCCCGGTCTCGTCTTCGTAAATATCCGTAATTTCTGCGTCGTCCTTTGCTGTGAAACTTTCCGTAGATGCGACAAACTCCCGTCTTGGGGAATAGACCTGGATTTTTACCCTTCCCAGGTATTCCCTGTTGTTTTCAAGCAGGGTTCCCCAGGCTGCGGAGAAGGCTTCAGGGGAGCCTGTCAGGGCAACTTTCTCGGTGCTGGTCGTGTACACAACGTCCGAACCGTCCACGAGCATGTACTCGATATCGAAGAGTACCGGTTCATTGGGAGAGATTACCACACTGATCCCTTCGGAATTGGGGACCAGGTCATTGATCCTGACTTTGGGAATGGAACGACGCCCGTAAACAAATTTGTATTCTGATTCTGAAAGTAGCTCCTTATCCCGGAGTAAGCGGGCTTTAAGGACGTACGCCCCGTCCTCAGCTCCCTTTACATCCCATAACCCCACCTTTATTACCCTGGTGTTTGCGGGAACTTCATCAACAGAAAAAACTTTCTTTACAAGCATATCCTCGGTGTTACTCTCAGTCCTGACAAGAGAGGTTTCAAGGGTCAGTTCCTCATCCGGCTCCTCCGAATAAACGGTCACGTCAAAAGATTCGAGGTCACTGTAGAGCTCGGATATGCGGGGTGTACCCGTATCCCCCACCAGGAGGGTTTCGGCTGCAAAGGCAGGCTGTACCGGTATGAGAATAAGCAAAATGAATAGGAAAAATGCGGATTTCATGGTCTTTTTTCCCCGGATTCGATACCAAATGTTTGCTTTGATCTTATTTAAAAGAAGTGCAATCCCGAATTAACGATGACGATCCTGAATTGACGATCTTGAATTGACGATCCTGAATTGATGATCCTGAATTGATGATCCTGAATTGAATTCAATCACCGCCAGGAAAGAAGAAGGTTAAATAATTAAGAAGGAATTGGGATCTGAAAAAACAGAAGGCCTTAGGGAAGCAAATAACGAAAGAAACAAAGATTGAGAAAGGGAAAATAATATGCAAAAAAGACAGGTTCCATTTCAGGGAAATCAAAAAAACCTGCCAGGCGTCAGAAACTATATATCCTTGAGCAGAAGTATAAGAATGTAATTATGTATATTAAACAAGTTTTCTTGATTTAATTCTCAATGTACGTAAACCTTTTATTATGACTGCACATTTATAATAATATTCTTTGATGTTATTTCATAAATAATCATTGATGCTGTTACGTTAATAAAATTTACAATACTCAAAATCAAAATTAGTGTTCGAGCAGACGGATATGGTAAAAATGGATACGAAAAGCGTCTTAATCCTGGGAACCGCTTCACATGTTGGGAAGAGTTCAGTTGTGACCGCCATATGCAGGATCCTGTCCAGAAAGTACAGGGTTGCCCCCTTCAAGGCCCAGAACATGAGCCTGAACTCCTGGATTACAAAGGACGGGAAGGAAATCGGGATTGCCCAGGCGATCCAGGCAAAAGCTGCCGGCACCGAACCCACTGCCGACATGAACCCGGTCCTCCTGAAACCGAAAGGGGACTGCGTTTCCCAGATTATCCTTCTCGGGGAACCTTACGCAGACCGGAGCGCAGGCCAGTACTACGATTCCATCGAGGAAATGAACGGCGTCCTGGAAGGGGCTCTGGAAAGGCTCGGGAACGAACACGACATCATTGTTATGGAAGGGGCAGGCGGGGCTGCCGAAATCAATCTCTATGAAAGGGATATTGTAAATGTAGGCACTGCAAGGCTTACCCGGGCCCCGATCATCCTGGTGGGAGATATCGAAAGGGGCGGCGTTTTTGCAAGCCTCTACGGGACCATAGTCCTCCTGCCAGAAGACGTGCGGAAAAATGTCAAGGGTTTAATCATTAACAAGTTCAGGGGCGACCTGGAAATCCTGAAGCCGGGCTTAAAGGAACTTGAGGAAAAAACCGGAATTCCGGTACTTGGCGTGCTTCCTTATTTCAAACTCCACATCCCCTCCGAAGACTCGGTCTCCCTGGGGGACAAAGAGAACTCGAAAGCGGAAAAGAAAATCGAAATTGCGGTCATCCGCCTTCCCAGGATCTCGAACTTCACGGACTTCGAACCCCTGGAAAACCTTGCTCACATCCGCTACGTGGACCTTGACGAAGAGCTCGGAAACCCGGACGCGATTGCAATCCCGGGCACCAAGAACACCATCAACGACCTGCTCGACCTGAGGAAAAGCGGCATGGCCGAAAAAATCACGGCGTTCAAGGGAAAAATCCCAATTTTCGGCATCTGTGGAGGGTACCAGATGCTTGGAGAGACTATCTTTGACTCGGGTATCGAAAACGGGGTCGAAGCCAGGTTCGAAGGTCTCGGGCTCCTGGACATCAGGACAAAGTTCGGGGAATACGAAAAGAGGACCATCCAGGTCACGAAACAGGTCAACGCCCACGGCCCGATCCTGGCTTCCATTGACGGGGAAGATGTCAGGGGCTACGAAATCCACATGGGTGCCACGGATTCCAGCCGCCCGGTTTTCGGGGACGATGGCGCCATTGATGAAGAAGGGCTTGTTATCGGGACTTACCTTCACGGGCTCTTCGAAAACGAGAACATAAGGAACGCCCTGATGAAGTACCTCTACGAGAAAAAAGGCCTCGAATACGAGCTCGAAGAAGTCATGACCGAAGACGATGCTTACGAAGAGCTCGCCAGAGTGGTGGAACAGCACCTCGATATGGATAAGCTCTACGAAATCGTCGGGGCATAAATAAATTAAACGACTTGCATTTAAACAAAAAGGTTCAAACAAAAATATTCAAACAAAAATATTCAAACAAAAATATTTAAACAAAAATATTTAAACAAAAATATTCAAACAAAAATATTCAAACGAAAAGATTCAAACGAAAAGATTCAAACAAAAAACTGTTGCTTTAAAAGGAAAGTAGACGGGTACCGCAGAGCCATGCAGTACCCAGACACCTGTTTTTTAAAATGAGGTTATTGAACGGTATACAGGGAGAGTATCTGGGGAGTAGTTTGGGATAAAACTATTTTTTTAATCATACCATTGGGGCAAGGTACAACTGTTCTTGGGGGGTTATGCATAAATCTCCAAAACAGTTCACCGCTCAACATATAACAAATTTGTTTTCAAGTATTTATGGATTATGAATTTTAGTTACTGAACAGAGATCAGGGAACCCCTCGCCTTAAAGGCAGCCTCGAATATATCCGGGATAGACTTAAGCTTTAAAGGGAAAGTAGACGAGTACCGCAGAGTCATGCAGTACCCAGACACCTGTTTTTAAAAAAAGAGGTTATTGAGCGGTATTCAGGGAGAGTACATAGGGAGTAGTTTGGGACAAAACTATTTTTTAATCATACCATTGGGGCAAGGTACAACTGTTCTTGGGGGGTTATGCATAAATCTCCAAAACAGTTAACCACTCAACAAATAACAAACTTGTTTTCAAGTATTTATGGATTATGAATTTTAGTTACTGAACAAATATCGGGGGATACCTCGCCTTAAAGGCAACCTCGAATAAATCCGGGATAGACTTAAATTAACAGAGTATAATACAATTGAATTTAAATAAAAACTAATATATAAATAAATTTAAGTAGAATGAGCCCTCCGGATCATTCCAGATCAGAGTCTTCGAAGATGAACAAGTCCTCAATTGTCGTCTCCAGAACTCTTGCAAGCTTATAAGCAAGCTTGAGAGAGGGGTTATACTTTCCTTTTTCAAGAAAAACGATTGTTTCTCTTCTTACCCCGACTATCTTTGCAAGGGCTTCCTGGGTCAGATCATACCGGGCCCGGAATTCCTTTATTCTGGTTTTCACAAAGTGTCCTCCTGACCTTATTTACTCAACATCGCCCTTGCGCATGAAATACCACCTGAAAACATTTGCGGAAATAATCATGAAGAAAAGCAGCATTCCAAGCACTCCTCTTGCTGTAAGTTCAAGCAGTTTGAAGTAGTCCACCCAGATCAGGACCGTAATTACCACCAGGGTCAGAAGCCAGGAATAGCTAATCCCGTAAGCAGCCAGCTTCTTTGTCCTTTCGTCTTTGTCAGGAAGGTCCCCACTCTTGAAAAGTCTGAGCACCGTTGCAACAAAAATAATCAGACCTGTGTTGATCAGCACAATGGGAATCAGGATGTCAACTTCAAGAAAAGCTGCAACCAGAATCCCGGAAATCATTATGACCAGACCCGTGAAAATTTTGTATTTATACCTTTTTTCTATGTTTTCCACTTTAAGCACCTCTTAAACCGATTCGTTAAACCGATTCGTAAATTTGTTGAATATTTATAACCTTATATTGCATATTTCAAACATAATGTTATTTATTTATAACATTGAGTTAGATATAGATATCTATTCTTGTTATTTAAAGGTTTCTAAAAGGCAGAAAAACTAGTTAGTAATTTCCAACATATAGTTGGATAAATACAACATTATGTTGTAAATAAATAACATAAAATCGAATATAAAACTTTGCCTGCATCCTGTGAAAGATGAGGAAGAGAAGCAGAAAAGAGAAACGGAAAAGAGAAGCAGAAAAGAGAAGTAAAAAAGAAAATCAGAAAAGGAAGAAAAAAAGAGAAGAAAAAAAGAGAAGAAAAAAAGAGAAGTAAAAAAGAGAAGTAAAAAAGAGAAGAAAAAAAGAGAAGTAAAAAAGAGAAGTAAAAAAGAGAAGAAAAAAAGAGAAGTAAAAAAGAGAAATAAAAAAGAGAAGCAAAAAAGGCTTTAAAATAGGTTTTAAAAAGCCTTTCAGAACATCCGGACTTCCCTGCCAAGGCCCTTCACGACGGCTCTTTCATAGACAAGGTTTGCAGTTGCGACGTCCTGAATGGCAAGCCCTGTTGAATCGAAGATTGTTATCTCCTCATCGCTGGTCCGGCCGGGCTTCAGGCCTGCTATCACTTCCCCGAGCTGGGCGTGGATGTCGTTTTCCGAGATATAGTGCTTGGAAAGCGGGACATTGACCTCTCCCGAGTGAATGGCCTGCACCACGTCATCGACAATTATTTTGGAGCGTATGAGGAGTTCGGGGTCAAGTTCCTCTTTTCCGACAGCATCGGCTCCGATTGCGTTTATGTGGGTACCTTCCCTGACCCATTCGGCTTTTACGACGGGTTTTCGAACAGGAGTGGTCGTGACAAGTATGTCGCAGTCGCAGACCTTTTCAACGTTTTCCTCAAAACTGATATCACAGCAGGCCAGGCCTTCCATTTCTTTTTTGAACTTTTCGCCGCTCTTCAGGGTCCTGGAGGTGACCTTTACCATTTCGGGTTCGAAGACTTCACAGAGGGCTGTAAGCTGGCTCCTTGCCTGGTTTCCCGTTCCTACCATGCCGATAATCCTGGAGTCTTTCCGGGCGAGATATTTTGCGGCAATTCCGCCTGCTGCTCCTGTCCGGATTTCGGTCAGGTAGGTCCCATCCATGATTGCTACGGGAGCCCCGGTTTCCGGGGAGATCAGGACGATCAGCGCCATCACTGTGGGGAGGCCTTTCGCCGGGTTTCCGGGGTGGACATTTACAATCTTCACGCCCGTGATGTTCTCCTCTTCAAGGTAGGCGGGCATGGTCCTGAGGTCTCCGTTGTATTCGGTATAGTAAAGATAGGACTTGGGGGGCATCTGCACCTTACCAAGGCCATGCTGCCTGAAGGCACTTTCCACCACTTCCATATCAGAACGCATATCAATGACACTTTTAACTTCTTCCTGATCCAGCCACAACACTTCCATAATACTAACCCTCCAGCCTGAAATCCAAACGGCCCGCAGCTCAAACCGGGCTAAAACTTAGAAATCCAGGGAATAAACCGGCAGATACACAGGCAAATTGACCGCTAACTCAACAAAATTCATAATTAATTGTGTAAATATGTATATATAACATATAGCCTCACTCTCTTAAAGAACTTCCTTTCGTATAGGGGACCGGCCATGCAGGATGACTCAACCTTTTCTTTAAAAGAAAAATTACTTAAACCCGCAAACGACGTCCGGAGTATCCTTCGCTGGGGCTACCCGAAATTCGCAACTATCCGTTTCGTAGCCGACCACTCCCTACTAAGCGCCGAAGAGCGGCACATCCTCACCAGGGTTGTTATGCCCCCGGACAGGGTCGTTTCCAGGGCAAAGAAAAAAATAGGGTGCAAAGAAGCAGGAAACCGGGACCTTCTCCTCGACGGGTACAACGTCCTTCTCACCATGGACAGCCTGCTAAAAAAAGAGCCCATGTGGTATTGCGACGACGGCTACATCCGGGACACCCGCTTCTATTTCAGCAAAGCAAAAAACGTCCAGGACATAGGGGAAGCCCTCGAAACCGTTCTGGATTTCCTCTCCGAAACCGGACCGAAGACCGCAACTTTCCTCCTCGACGCCCAGATAAGCCGGAGTGGGGAACTTGCCGGCTTTATCCGCCACATAATGCAGGAAAGAGGCATTCCAGGCGATGCCCGAACCTCAAAACACGTCGATTTCGACCTGAAAGAAGAAGGTGGAAAACCCGAAAGCGACGTTGTGGTTGCAAGTTCTGACGGGATTATAATAGATTCGGTCCGGCAGGCCCTCGACATCCCTGCCTGCCTCATGGAAAAAAGAGGAATTGAGCCTTTAAGGCTGTATTGATTTAAGAGGCCCTACCAAAAGCAATACTGCAGCAAATTAAGGCTCTCTTGACGGCAAAGTATTGATTCTGTTTTTAATTTAAATTTATCGAATGCTAACCTGCATTCACTGAATTTTTATTCATCCAGCTTCACTCACCCCGGCTGCATGTCTGAGCCTGCAGGTATAATTCTTCGGCTTCGGAATGCTGCCCTTTTTCCCGGAGGAGGTCTCCGTATCCGCAAAGGGTATCCATATGTTTCGGGTCAAGTTCCAGGGCTTTCCTGTACTGGACTTCAGCTTCGTGTCGGTGGCCGAAACTTGCAAGGAGCCGGGCATACTCGCAATAGGTTTCCACGTCATCGGGGTCCAGTTTGAGGGCATACCTGAAGTGTTTCCTGGCCCCGTGGACGATCCCGTGTCTGGAAAGCAACCTGCCGTAAGCCCGGTGGATATCCGGGTTCTTCGGGGCTGCCTTCAGAGCCGCTATGTAATGGGTTTCCGCCTCCAGGGCATCCCCTTCCAGATCCAGAAGGAGGGCATAGCGGAAGTTCAATTCCACATGATCCGGATCGAATCCGAGGGCCCGCCCGTAATGATAGATTGCTTCGATCCTCTGTCCAAAATCAGAAAGCAACACCCCGTACCAGCAGTGGCTTTCCACATGCCTCGGGTTCAGGATCAGGGCTTTTTTGTAAGCGTCTTCGGCATCTTCCATTTTCCCGAGCCTTTGAAGGAGCCGTCCGTAATTGCAAAGCGTGTCCACATGGAAAGGGTTAAGTTCCAGGACTTTCTCGTACTGTCCCCCGGCTTTTTCCAGTTCCCCGAACTCTGCAAGCACTGCCCCGTTCCTGCTCAGAGCCTCGATATTCTCAGGGCTTGACCTGAGCAGCTCCTCGTATGCCCCCGCAGCAAGTTCCTTTTCCCCGAGAGCCGACGCTGTATTTCCTGCCCTGAGAAAGGCATCTTCGCGAAGCTTTCCTCTTGCGCGTTCGGCGCAGGCCCTGGAAAACACGTATTTTTCCTTATACATTTTTTCAGTATCAAAGACGGCTGAAAGCTTTAACAGGGTTTCCGGAGAAACCGAATGTTTGCCGGAAAAATCAACGGCAAATCCAACAGCATTTTTGAGATCATCTTTATTCGATGCAACCCGTTCGATTACATCAAAAACAAGCTTATCGACAGCGTCCATCTCCATGCCGAGAAAACCTCCAGGGGATAAAACTCCCGGGAAAAACCTCCGGAAATTTCCCTCTTAAGTGAATTTATTCGACTCTCTATAAATAATTAGCCATATTAAATTACACCGAATAAAATTCAGTCGTGGGGTAAGTTACTGAAAACAGTAAGCACAAGAACTCTATACATTTTTTTCTAAAAATGGATATTGCGCTCGTTTTTTCATATTTGATCAATGACTCACTCCATAACCAAACGTTTATTGATGCAAAAATTAAATTAATGTATGCTTCAACACTTAATTCACCGCACTTCAACACTTAATTCGTCGTACTTCAACATTTAATTCACCGTACAAAAAAGAGGATTTCAGACAACTTGTCTTCAGGGGTGATCCAGTGCTTTCAGGAGAATTTCCCGATAAAGATGTAGCCGATAAAGATGTCACTGATAAAGATGTCGCAAAAGAAACCCTTCGTGCCCTCCTGCCGGAAGCGAACCGCATTTTCAATGCCGAACCCAGTGTGCTCCGGATCGATGAGGAACCTGTCATGCTCGTGGGGGACATCCACGGCAACCTGGAAGCCCTTGAGTTCATATTGAAGATGAGAGAGGAAATGGGCTGCAAAACCCTCCTCTTTCTCGGGGACTACGTGGACAGGGGGCCGCAGGGTGTGGAAGTGTTGATAAGGCTTTTCCGGTTAAAACTTGAAGGCCCCAAAAACGTTTTCCTGCTGCGCGGGAACCACGAAACGGTGGAGATGAACGTCTACTACGGCTTTTTTGAGGAAATCGGATCCGACCCGCTGTTCCTTGCAGGTATCAGCCGGACATATGAAAAAATGCCGGTAGGGGCCGTGCTTTCGGGACATACCTTCTGCGTACACGGGGGCATCACCGGAGCAGAGGACATCGAGAAGATCACGAAAGAAAACGCTTTTCCCTACCTCTGGAACGACCCTTCGAAAAAACCAGGGCTTAGCGCTTCGAGAAGGGGGGACACGGTAAAAGAATACGGGCCTGACCTGGTAGACGGCTTCCTGGAGCTGAACGGTTTAAAGCGGATCATCAGAGCCCACACCGCCCTCAGGGACGGGTACGAATGGTGGTTCGAAAGAAAACTGCTCTCCCTTTTCTCCTGCCCGGATTATGTGGGGCTCAGGAACTCGGGAGCCTTTGCCCTGTTCGGAGACGGAAAGGCCGGAAAAGTAAAAATAGAAAAAACAGGAGTCAAAAAGAAAGAATCCGGAGGAAGAGAGCCCGGAGGAAGAGAGCCCGGAAAAAAAGAGCTTAAGCTCTTTGTCTTCGGAAACGAGAAGACCGAAATGCGGAACGAAGAACAGGGGTATTCCCTGATCAAATCCCTGTGAAACCTTTTATTTAATTTTTGATTTTTCTGCCCTGAAATAAGAACCTGTGAGATATCTGAAAGAACCTGTGAAGCGTCTGAAAGCGCATATAAGGGTAGAACCTTTCAGTCGAACCTATTCGGTCAAACCTGTTCTGTCAAACCCTGCAAGTCAAACCTATTCGGTCAAACCCTGCAAGTCGAACCTGTTCTGTCAAACCTATTCGGTCAAACCCTGCAAGTCAAACCTATTCGGTCAAACCCTGCAAGTCAAACCTATTCGGTCAAACCCTGCAAGTCAAACCCTGCAAGTCAAACCATTTCAGTCGAGGATTATCCAGGGTTCCAGAATTTTGTCCATGATATCCGGGTCAAGTTGCATAGCTTTATTATACTGTTTTTCCGCTTCATCGAATTTATCCATTTTTCTAAGGAGCAGGCCGTAGCTGTAATGGAAGGGGGGGTAATAAGGGTTCAGGCGAAGGGCCTTAATGTACTCTTCTTCGGCCTCGACAAGACGTCCGATCTCGGTAAGGAGGTTCCCATAGCTGTAGTGCCCTTCGGCGCTTTCGGGGTCAAGGTCAAGAGTCTTTTTGTATTCCATTTCAGCTTCGTACCTTCTCCCGAAACGGGAAAGGAGGTTTGCGTAGTTGCAGTGGGTCTTTGCATCGTTTTCGTCAAGAGCAAGGGCTTCGATGTACTGTTCTTCGGCTTCGGACACCCTGCCTTCCCGGGCAAGGAGGTTCCCGTAATTAAACCGGCTCCTCCTGTGACTCGGGTTCAGGTCAATAGCCTTCCTGTACTCGGCCTCCGCTTCGGAAGCACGACTCAGGAAAGAGAGCAACATCCCGTAGTTGTGGTGCAGCACAGGGTTTTCAGAATCAAGTTTAAGCGCAGTCCTGTATTGCTCTTCAGCTTCCCGGATACGCCCCATCTCAAAGAGCAGGTTCGCATACCCGCCTCTTGCCGGGACATAGTCCGGACATGAGGCAAGTGCCCGTGAATAGCGCTCTTCGGCTTCACTTACCCGTCCGAGTTCTGCTAAAAGGCATGCATAGCCTGAATTTGCCTTAACATGCCCGGAATCGAATGCAAGTGCAGCATGATACTCGTTTTCAGCTTCGTCAATCCGCCGGAGTTCCATGAGCAGGTCCGCATATGCTGACCTGGCGTCCGCATTTTTAGGGTTTTTTGTGAGAGTTTCCATATAGTTCGCTTCGGCTTCGCAGGGTAAACCCAGGAAGTGAGCCGCATTACCTACAGCAAAAGAGGCATCTTCCCGGAGCTTTCCGGAAGCCAGTCTCGAGCAGGCTTTTGCGAACACATATTCTTCAAGGGGCATCTTTTGCTTTTTGCAGGCATCTGCAAGGTCAAGCAAAAGTTTGGGGGAAAAGGATTTTTTTTCAACAAATTCCAGGGTGAAATTAACTGCAAAGCAAAGGTTTCTATGGTCCGATCCGATTTTTTCAACAACAGAATATACAATTTCGTCAATAGCGTTGAAGTCCATTATCCGACCTCAAAAATGGGAATTTTTTAAAGTTTGTGGGTTGGTAGGGTTGTAAGGCCCCGTCACAGAACAACTTCTGCATATTTCCGATTGGACATCTTGATTTTCAAGATCAAGGTTGCCAATTGAAATTCCAATAAATAATAAGTTGCACAGGTTATTTCGTAGCGGGTACTAAGACACACATTCAGAATATATTTTCAATAGACTTGAATATATTAGTAAGTTATTGAATAGATTTTATAGTGTCAGATATAAGATTATAACAATAATATAACTTCCTTTCCCTTTGTTCCTCAATATAAAACAGTTAACGGAATTGAGATAATCAAGCTACCGCCCTTGAAATTGTCGGAGAAAAATATCAATGGAGAAAATACCAGAGAGTCAAATGAGTATTCTTAAAGAAGGCGTTCCGATTGAAATAAAGAAATCAAAACCATAAAATCAGGCACTTTCCATCGATGAATAAAAGTTATGAATTGTATATACGGTATAAAGGGTAAAAACAGAAGGTAAAAACAGAAGGTAAAAACGGAAGGTAAAAACAGAAAGTAAAAACAGAAAGTAAAAACAGAAGGTAAAAACAGAAAGTAAAAACAGAAGGTAAAAACGGAAAGTAAAAATAAAAGATTAAATAAGCCATCCCGAATTCAATCAAAGAAAATCCACTGGTTGCCCTCGTTTTCAAGAGCATAGTTATCTTTCAGGCCCAGGACATAGTGCTGTTTTGCTTCTTCTATTCGCCCCAGTTTTTTCAGAAGGGAGCCATAGCTGTAATGGGTCCCGGTATGTCCGGGGTCCAGGGCAAGAGCTTCCATATACTGGGCTTCGGCTTCTTCCACACGCCCCTTCTTTGCAAGCAGGCGCCCGTAATTGTAGTGGGGATTTACCCTCGTGGAATCCAGGAACAGGGATTTTTTCAACTCCTTTTCAGCCTCGGTACTGCGCCCGCAGTCCAGCAGGAGCAGGGCATAGTTGCAGTGGAGGTCGGCATCTTCGGGGACCAGTTTAAGAGCTTTCCGGTACTGGGCTTCAGCTTCGGAAACCCTGCCCTGCCGCGAGAGGAGGTTCCCGTAGTTGCAGAGGGAATTGATATGCCAGGGGTTCAGGGAAAGCACTTCGCTGTACTGGACTTCGGCTTCCTCGAGCCTTTCGAGGGTAGAAAGGAAAATCCCGTAGTTGTAGCGGGTGCCCACATGCCCCGGGTCAAGCTCAAGGGCGGCAAGGTATTCTTTTTCCGCCTCATCGTTTCGGCCCAGGTCGGAGAGCAGGTTAGCGTAGTTGGAGTGGGCTCCCACATGCCCTGGGTCGGAGGCAAGGGCAAGCCGGTATTGCTCTTCGGCTTCCCCGAGCCTCCCCGTTTCGGCAAGGAGAAAAGCATAGTTGCAGCGGGAACTGGCGTGGGTGGGATCGCTTGCAAGCGCATTCCTGTACAGGCTTTCTGCGGCTTCAAAGCGTCCAAGGTCAGTCAGGAGGGATCCGTAATTGCAGAGAGTAGCGGTATGGGCCGGGTTTTCTTCCAGGACCAGCCGGTAGTAGTATTCGGCTTCCTCAAAATAATCCATAATATAGGCCATCACACCGGTGATAAAAAAGGCATTTTCCCGGGTTTTTCCGGACCCAAGCCTGGCACAGGCTTTTGCAAACACATATTCTTCCCGGTACATGCTCTGCTGTTCGCAGACCGCAGCCAGTTCCAGCAGCATTTCGGGAGGGAAGGATTGCGTGGCAGCAAAATCGAGGGTAAAATCCAGGGCGGAATCAAGGGATTCACGGTCCGGCCCTATCTTTGCAATCACGGCAGATACGAGTTCATCAGCCCTAGAATAGTCCATCGGTGATGCACCTCTCTAAAATAGGTTTTCCCGCGATCTATAAATAATTATTTATATAGTTCTCATAAATATCTAAATATTTTGGTAACTGTTCAGCTAATAACTATTTTTATATAATATACAGACTCAGCCCACTGTTCTTAAAAAAGTGATAAGAATTCATCAAGAAGTTTTTTAGGCGTGCGGAAAATGCCAGGTTCAACGCAGGCTCAACGCAGGCTCACTCCAGAGCATATTCACTCCAGAGCATATTCACTTCAAAGCAAATTCACTTCAAATCATGTTCACTTCAAATCATGTTCATTTCAAAGCATATTCACTTCAAAGCAAATTCACTTCAAATCATGTTCACTTCAAAACATGTTCATTTCAAAGCATGTTCATTTCAACGCAAACTCATTTCAACGCAAACTCATTTCAACGCAAATTCGACCGCTGCAAGCGCATGGATCTTCGTTGTATTAAATACGGGAACTTCCGCATCATCCTGCCCGATAAGCAGCGGGATTTCAGTACACCCGAGCACGATGCCTTCGGCTCCCTTTGAAACCAGGTTTCCGATGATTTCCCGAAATTTTTCCCTTGAATCGTCCTTTATAATACCCAGACACAGTTCATTGAAAATAACGATGTTCACGAATTCCCGGTCCCCTTCCTCAGGAATAAGTACCTTGATTCCGAATTTTTCTTCGAGCCTTTCCCTGTAAAAGGCTTCCTCCATGGTAAATTTCGTGCCCAGGAGCCCGACTTTTTCCAGCCCTGCAGCCTGAATCGCCCCGGCAGCAGCATCAGCGATGTGCAGCAGAGGAAGCCCGGCCTTTGCTTCTACCTTTTCCGCAAGTTTGTGCATGGTGTTCGTGCAGATCAGGAGGAAATCCGCTCCTGCCTCTTTCAGTTCCATGCCAGCTTCTCCCAGGCAGGTCTCCAGCCCTTCCCAGTCCCCGCAAGCCAGCATTTTCTCAATTTCCCCGAAATCAACCGAGTAGAGGATGCACCTTGCGGAATGCAGCCCGCCAAGCCTTTCTTTTACCTCTTCATTGATGAGTCTGTAGTATTCAAGGGAGGATTCCCAGCTCATCCCGCCGATCATTCCTATCTTTTTCATCTAAAAACCCCAAATAAACCCTGTTTTCGATATATTTGATACAATAAAACACTTTTAATTAACTAAAGCATTATACCTGAAACATACCTTAAACGTTTCACAGCCAACACTTATCAAAGCTAACATGTCTCAAAGCTAACAGATTTGCAGGATAAAAAGATCCTGACATATTCACAGGAGAAAACAATTTCCATGCCGGACTTCCTGACCTATTACTATCTCTTCCCTGTAGCCGTTATTATTGCAATCCTTGCTATGTCCGCAGGCATTTCAGGCACGAACTTCTGGATTCCGGTCTACATCATATGGCTCGGCTTTGACGCGAAAACGGCTTTCTGGCTCGGACTTTTGACCATGGTCTTCGGGTTCGGCTCCGGCGTACTCAGGAACCTCAGACAGAAAACCGTTAACTGGTACATAGTGAAAGAGTACCTGAAAATTACGATCCCGGCAGCTATTTTAGGGGCTCTGCTGGTACCCTTTGCTCCGGTGGGAATACTTCTGCTTCTTTTTGCAAGTTTCATCCTGGGATACGGAAGCTACCTCATATACCACTACTGGCTTTACCACAGGGGAAAAGTCCCGGAAGAACTCGTAACCCATGACCGCATATGCTGGAAACGTGCAGTAGTTGCCGGCTTCCTGAAAGGACTGATCGCAACCGGGCTTGGAAAACTTATCACACCCTGCATCATGGAACATAAAGAAATCAGGTCACCTGCGGAAGCTGTAGGTTCCACGGTTCCCATAATCTTTGTTGTTAACTTTATTGCCCTCCTCTTTCGCCTGACCCCGGATTTCCTTGCTGGCCTGGTAGAACAGAAGGTACTTATCTTTGATACAATGCTCTGGGTAGCTCCGGGTGTGATCCTGGGAGGGCAGCTGGGCCCGGTTGTTGCAAGAAGATTCTCGCCGCAGGGGATGAGGCTTTATGTTGGAGTCCTGCTGATCGGCGTCAGCATGCTGATATATCTAAGAGCCTTTGCCCTGATTTGAGATATTAAATTGTTGCTTAATTGTTGCCCTGATTCAAAGGAATGCCTCAAAAAAATGAAAAACTCCAAAAAAACAATATAGATGGAGGGGTTAATAAGGGTAAGATCCCGGTATCAGGCAAAAAACCGTAAAAAATTGTTTGGTAACCTTTAAACAACCCCAGAAAATGACAAACATGTTTCTACAACTCTTTTCCCTTTTCCTGATTATTCCCCTCGTGGAACTCTACCTCCTGCTCAAGATAGGAGACGTAATCGGCGCTTTCAACACAGTGCTGGTCATCTTCATAACCGCGACCTTTGGCGCTTACCTTGCAAAAAGCCAGGGCTTCCTCGTACTCCGCCAGATCCAGGAAGCAAACAGCCAGGGCTACATGCCCGGCAACGAACTTTTGCACGGTCTCTTCGTCTTGGTCGGCGGCTTTGCCCTCCTGACTCCCGGCTTCCTGACCGACGCCATCGGACTTTCCATGCTCATCCCCCAGATCCGGGAAATCTACGTGGGCCTCACAAAGGAGATGCTACGGAAAAAGATCGAGAGAGGAGATGTGCAGATGCAGATGTACACGAATTTCAGGTGAGCCCTGAAAAGGGAAACGCCTTTACTTTTCTTTTTTCCGACACCTCGCTTCAGTCATCTGGATGTACTTTTCAGTCATGCAGATACCTTTTATCAGTCATCTGGATGTACTTTTCAGTCATACAGATACCTTTTATCAGTCATCTGAATATACCTTTCAGTCATACAGATGCCCTTTTTGGAAAAGGCAGGCTGCTTCACACCCGGTGAGAGCGCCGGTACTCTATAAAAAGTAAGACTTGGAAATATGGTTTTAGTCCGCTTGAGCGAGCATCGCGAGCGAAACGGACCTCATGCTGTTGCACTTGCAGTGCAACTAAAAGAAAAATCATAGATTTTTCTGATCCCGAAGCGAAATTCGGGCTTCAGAAAAGAAGCCCGAACACGTAAATCAGCAGAGGCGCCAGGAAAACCGTAATCAACCCTGCGATCCCTATTGCAAGCCCACTCATTGCCCCTTCGGTTTCCCCGAGTTCTATGGCTTTGGTGGTCCCGAGGGCGTGGGAAGCTGTGCCGATGGCAACGCCGACCGCAACTTTGTCTTTTATACGGAAGCAGCGGCAGATAAACGGCCCCAGGACAGCCCCTATTATTCCCGTAATCGCGATTGCAGCCACGGTTACGGCAGGCAGGCCGCCGAGCTGCCTTGAGATTTCCATGCCTATGGGGGTGGTAACGGACTTCGGGACAAGGGAAATGCTCAGGACTTCATCGAGTCCGAAGAGATGGGAGAGGAGGAGGATGCTTGACATTCCCGCAATGCTGCCTGCGCTTATGCCGGCCAGGATGGGGAGGGCGTCGCTTTTCAGGAGCTGGATTTTTTTGAAGAGGGGGACGGCAAGGACAACGGTTGCAGGACCCAGGAAGAAGGAGATGTAGTCCCCTCCCCGGTTATAGGTCTCGAAATCGATCCCCGTGTACATGAGGAGAAGAATTACAAGTACGCAGCCCACAAGAAGGGGGTTGAGAGCTGATACCCTGACCTTTTTGTACAGTACAGTGCCTACCTGGTAGGCGATCAGGGAGAGCAGAATCCCAAAAAGGGGCGTGGAAATGAATTCTTCGGCAAGGTACTCCTGCATGCCCGGCATTTAGCTCACCTGCTCCTTAAAATTCTCCTGCAAATGATCATGCTCATGCATCTGCACAAGCTCGGATGCCCCTGTATTTACCGCAGTTCCGGTTTTAATTTCAGGCAAAGATGCTTCGACCGCAACTTCCTGTTTGTAGGGATTTACTGGCTCAACCTGCCCTTTATTAAGGTAGTTTTTCACAAGTTCCACGGTAAGCCCTGTCACGGCCAGGATTACAACGGTTGATAGCACGGAGATTTCAAGAATAGCCGTCCACTTTCCTTCCAGCAGGGTAAAGCAGGTAATCAGGCTGACCCCAGCGGGCAGGAAGAAGAAAGCAAGGTTATCTAGCAAAAATCCGCTTATTTTGTCGATCATTTCGAGTTTGACAATGCCCGCAGACAGGCCGAAAAAGAGGATGAGCATGCCTATGACGTTCCCCGGCACCGGCAGGCTGAACGTTTTTTGCAGCAGCTCGCCCAGGAAATAGATGCTCAGGATAATTGAGAATTGTTTTAGCAAGGTTTGTTTTTCCTCCACCGGACTCCGGTGGGCTACAGGAAAATCTCATAATATAAATTTGTTCTGGGTTTGGGGTATAGGGATGTGGGTGTGAACTACCCCTCCCTGCCTCCTTCGGATTCGAGGAAGGGGACTTTCCGCCTTTCGACCTAAAAAACAATACCTTCATATTACGAAAAGCCCCTATTTTCATTGGGAGTTTTGATGGGAAAGAAACGATTCGTTTACATGGACCATGCAGCCACCACCTCCACAAAACCCGAGGTGGCTGAAGCTATGCGGTCTTTTTTGAAGGAGAATTTCGGGAACCCGTCTTCCATGTATTCCATAGGAAGGGAAGCTAGGGAAGTGGTGGAGTCTGCCCGCGAACAGCTTGCAAAAGGCCTTGGTGCCGATCCCGAAGAAATCTATTTTACATCAGGAGGCACGGAGTCCGACAACTGGGCTGTCAAGGGAACTGCCTTTGCCAGGCGAAAGGAAGGAAAACACATAATCACAACCCAGATCGAACACCACGCCGTGCTCTACCCCTGCGAGTACCTGGAAACCCGGGGCTTTGACGTGAGCTACCTTCCTGTGGACAAGGACGGGCTTGTTGACCCGGCGGATGTGGAAGCCGCAATCCGGGACGATACCATCCTGATCTCGGTTATGTACGCCAACAACGAGATAGGGACCCTTGAACCTGTGCCCGAGATAGGGAAAATCGCCTCCGAGAAGGGGATTTCCTTCCATACCGATGCCGTGCAGGTGATCGGGAAAGTCCCCCTGGACCTGGAGCGGACTCATTCGGACGTGGACATGCTTTCCCTTTCCTCGCACAAGTTCTACGGGCCTAAAGGGGTGGGAGCCCTCTACATCCGGAAAGGGGTGGAGATTGACAATTACATGCACGGAGGCGCACAGGAACGGGGACGGCGGGCAGGGACGGAAAATGTTGCAGGGATTGTCGGTATGGGAAAGGCAATCGAACTTGTTACCGCAAACATCGAGAAGCACAACGAAAAAATAAGGAAGATGCGGGATCGGCTCATGAAAGGGGTTCTGGAAATTCCCCATACCCGGCTAAACGGGCACCCGGAAAAGCGCCTGCCAGGAAACCTTAACTTCAGCTTCGAGTTTATCGAGGGGGAATCCCTGCTGCTCATGCTTGACCAGGCCAGGATCTGCGGGTCTACGGGAAGCGCCTGTACATCGGGTGCCCCTGGCCCTTCCCACGTACTCACGGCAATAGGGCTTTCCCCGGAAATTGCCAGGGGAACCCTCCGCCTGACCCTTGGGGACGCCAACAGCGAAGAAGATATAGACTACGTACTCGAGGTGCTGCCGGAAATCATCGAGAAGTTGAGAGCAATGTCCCCGTTCTACAAGCCTGCGGCCGGTATGTGAGAGCAGAAGAGCTTAGTTTGTAAGGGGTTTCAATTTGCAAGAGAGCTTTATTTTGCAAGAGAGCTTTATTTTGGAGGGGATTCTTATTTTACAGGAGAGTTTTTAGCTTGCAGTGGGATTTTTAGCTTGAGGGAAGCATTAGAATTATAATTCAGGAGGAAATCGGGTGTATAATGAAAAGGTAATGGACCACTTCGCAAACCCACGAAACGTGGGAGAAATCGAAGATGCCGGAGGGGTGGGGGAAGCCGGAAACCCTCACGGGGATTTCATGAAAATTTTCCTGAAGATAAAGGACAACCGAATCGAGGACGTGAAGTTCAAGACCTTCGGCTGCGCGGCGGCAATTGCGTCGAGCAGCATGGCAACAGAGTTGATTAAGGGGAAGACCCTGAAAGAAGCCTGGGACCTGACAAACGAAGCCGTTTCCGAAGCCCTCGGGGGCCTGCCTCCCGGAAAACTGGAGTGTTCGGTGGTCTCCAGGGAAGCCATCCACATGGCGATCAACGAATACCGGAAAAAGCAGGGACTTGAACCCTGGGAAGAGAAACAACAGTAAAAACACGAGCCTGAGAGAAGAAGGGGAAGAAAAAGTAGGAGAGGAAGAAAACTAAAAAAGTTTCAGGAAAGTGCCGAAAAATTGTAAAAATAATTGAGTCTGTCAGAACTATTAAACATCATGCTCCTGTTTTATCGTTAACTTAATCAGGAAAAGGTCAGATTTTACCCTATGAAAAAAATAGGGATTGTAGTCACCGACCCTGAGGACTGGACCGCCTGTGCCCTGATTGAGGCAGCCCGGAAAGAAGGTTTTTCTCCTCTTGTTCTTGACCTCAGGAGCGCAGAGGTCAGCATAAACTCAAAAACTGATTTTAAAGTAGGGGACACCCGCCTTATCGACCTTGACGCCGTTGTCGTGCGGGACGTCGGAGCAGGTACTCTGGAAGGGGTTTCTTTCAGGTTCGACATCCTGCGGGAGCTTGAAGCAGAAGGAATCCCGGTAATCAATTCTCCCGAAGCAATCCAGAACGCCGCCAACAAATACCACTCATCCTGGCTCCTGGCAAAAGCCGGGCTCCCTGTGCCCAAAACCAAAGCCGTACAGAGCGTCAGCGCTGCCCTGAAGGTGATCTCAGGGTTCGGAGACGCGGTCATAAAACCTGTTTTCGGATACAAGGGAAAGGATATTGTAAGGGTGAGGAACGGCGAAGTCCTCTATTCGGACCGGAAATGCCAGCCCGTTCCCGTGGAAACGGCTCTGGAAGCCCTGCTTGCAGAAAGGGGTATGCTCTACATCCAGGACTTCATTGAAAACCCGGGCAGGGACATCAGGGCTTTCGTGGTCGGAGGCAAAACAGTCGGGGCTATTTACCGCAGGGCTCCTGCCGGTTCCTGGGTGAACAACCTCAGCCAGGGCGGGAGCGCAGACCGCTGCGTGCTGACCGAAGAGCAGAAAACTCTTGCAGAAAAAGCAGCTGAAGCCATCGGGGCTGTGTTTGCGGGCGTGGACATCATAGAGGGTGTGGAAGAAGCGACAGGAACGGAAGACGAAAAGATAGCAGAAAATATGGCAGAAAAAAGTATGAAAGAGGGAGGCAGAAACAGAAACTGCCAGAAAATCCTGGAAGTCAACGGAACGCCTTCTGGGAAAGGCATTTTCGATGCATGGGGGATAAATCCCGCCGGAGATATCATGGAATACATGAAAAATATTTTATGAAATTGATTACAAAAGATACAGTACATATTGAAGTTCATATGGAAGATCATATGGAAAGCCATATGAAAGTCATATGGAAAATAACACGGAAAGTTATATGGGGACCGTAAAAAGGTACCGGAAACATTTAAAGTATAAGTTGACCTTGATTAGGCCCGAGGCAAAAGATGAGTGAATACAAACAGTGCATAGTTACCCGGGACGACCTGAAATTGTCCAAAGGGAAATTTGCGGTGCAGGTGGCCCATGCTGCGGTTTCGGCTTCGGAATGGGCAAGCAAGAGTGACCTTGAAAAATGGAAGGCTGGAGGACAGAAAAAGATTGTCCTCAAAGTTCCGACCCTGAAAGACCTTTACGAACTCAAGGAAAAGGCAAGACGTGAAGGACTGCCCACAGCTTTGATCCAGGATGCAGGGCTGACAGAAATCCCCCCGGGCACGGTCACAGTCCTCGGAATCGGACCAGCAAAAGAAGAGCTTATAGATAAGGTCACGAAGGACCTGAAACTTTTGTGAATGCTTTTGCAAAAAAGCAAGGAAATTCCATCGTGTAGAATTGATTGGGTGGAATCGACCTGATAAAATATTGATCTGGTAGAAAATTGATCTGGTAGAATATTGGCCGGACAGGAAATTTCCAGAAAATTTCGCCAGGTATGATTCACCAGATAAATTAATTAACTAAACAAATTAATTATTAATGTAAATAATTCCCCAGGTAAATTTCATCAGGTAAATAATTCTCCGGAGATAAATTGATTCTCCGGAAATACAGGGAAGTCGGAAAGTTCCTTTAGTATCGGATTTGGGAGTGAGTTCATGGGAAAAACCAGGTTATCAGGAAAAGCCGTAGCCTCGATACTTGCTGTTTTATGCATAGGTCTCGTGGCGGCCACGGTTGGAATTCTGCTTTCGGATTCGGTTCCCGGGTTCGGGGACTTCAGGGACAGATTTGGAAATTTTATTGATTCAAGGTCGGGAGAAAACCAGGAAGAGGTTTTCAGCCCCGATCCCGGTTCATTCACCGTTCCGCAAGTCCCGGCTTATTTCCCGCGGGAAAATGAGGAGACTCCGGTCCTGAGGACTCCCAGGGACCCGGGTTTTTCCCTGAGCACCAGTTACCAGACCGCTGAATTTTACCAGGGCGCGGTGAGCTATATCAGGGTAAATGTTAAAAACGAGGGCAAGAACCCTATCTTTATTGACAGGTATGGGATCTCGGTCAAAAATTCTGAAAACCTGGTGTATTCCGAGGACTGCGGAGCCCTGCTCGCTCCGGAAGAGGAGCAGTGCATGGGGATGCTCGCTGTCAGGATGCCTGAGGGGGAAGCCAGGCCCACCCTGAACATTGTCCTCTGGCTGCTTGCAAGTACCTCGGAAGGGAAATGGCACGAATACGAACCCCAGTTCCTGGAAGAGTTTACGGTTGAAGCAAAGCCCATGCCCCCAAAACTCGACCCTCCCTACAAATACAACGTCTTCCCATATTTCGGAATCATGAACGGGCTTGTGGAACCCGAAGACCTGTCCGTCAGGAAAGCTGCTGCAGAAGGCTCGGAGGAATATCCGGGAGCTTTCAACATCTACCAGGTCTGCACCCTTTTTGACCGGGTCAGTGTGGATATAGGGTATATAAACGACCCGAGAGGGAACGACATATGGGAACCCGCGAATGCGACCCTGAAAATAGGTGCAGGGGACTGTGAAGACCAGGCAATCCTCCTGGCTTCCCTTATCGAAGCCGTGGGAGGCACAACCAGGCTCTACCTCACGGACAACCACGCCTTTGCCGCGGCTTACATAGGCAACGAGACCGGAACGACAGATGCCATAATCAAAGGGGTAAGAGCCTACTACGGAAACGTCGACGTCTACTACCTGACCGACGACTACGGCTCCTGGCTGATGCTTGACCCGAGTTCCAGCCTCTACGCAGGCGGTCTCCCCGGGACCACTGCCCCGGCAAAATTCGTAACAGGAGAAAACCCCGATACCCCCGTGGACAGCTGGACTTTTGTGAATACAAGCGGAGTACGGGTTATTGACATCAGCTCGGAAGCCATAGGGTAATCGGAAGCCACATGATGAACTCAGGGCTTACGGAACCCATCCTTAACAGTCCCAGGTTAATAGCCAGCATGTCAATAGCTAGCAGGTCAATAAGTTCATATATTCACAAATCCACTACGCATTAAGTTTATACAACGTTAATACAACGTTAATACAACTCAACAATTCATAAACCACAACGGAAACGACCCTTTCTTTATTTTTCCTTAATTTTTCCAATAACCGCTCAAGGAGTGTTTACAGCTCATGGAAGTTCCCAATATCGAAAAACGGATTGGAATCAACCTTTACTCCACGGACACCGAAGGTCTCGGGGGACAACTCCGGCAGGAAGTGGAGGACTTCATCGTAAAAGAGATCACGAACCGGGAGGAGGGGACGGAAGGAAAGCACCTGGTCCTCGAAGTCACCAAACGCGACTGGGACACCCACCATTTTACCCGGACCCTTGCCAAGATCCTGAGGATAAGCCAGAAGCGGATCACCGTTGCAGGCACAAAGGACAAGCGGGCGCTGACAACCCAGAAGATTAGCATCTTTAACGTGGACGCAGAGGAGATCGAAAAGGTCCACCTGAAAGACGTGGAAATGAAAGTCCTGGGCAGGTCAAAAAAATCCGTGGAACTCGGAGACCTCACCGGAAACGAGTTCATAATCACAGTCCGGAATATCGACTTTCCCCTGGACGAGACCCGGGCCCTTCTTGCAAAAGCCACGGAAGAGCTTCTGGCTGCCGGCGGCGTCCCCAACTTTTTCGGGATCCAGCGTTTCGGCTCTATTCGCCCGGTGACCCACCTGGTGGGAAAAGCCATCGTGGAAGACGACTTCGAAAAAGCAGCCATGACCTACATTGCCGAGCCTTTTCCCGACGAGCCAGAAGAGACAAAAGCTGCCCGTCAGTACGTAAAAGAGACCCGGGACTTCAGGACCGGCCTTGATAAATACCCCCTCCGCCTGGGACACGAACGGGCAATGATGAACCACCTTATAGCAAACCCCGAAGATTTTGCAGGCTCTTTCCTGGTGCTTCCGAAAAACCTCTACCGCATGTTCGCCCACGCTTACCAGTCCTGCATATACAACACTATCCTCTGCCGCCGGATTGAAAGGGGTCTCCCCCTGAACCTTGCCGTGGTAGGGGATATCGTCTGCTTCAAAAACGAAGCCGGGCTTCCGGACAGCTCCCGGACCGAGAGAGTTAGCGCCGAAAAGGTAAACGCAATGAACCGCCTGCTCAAGCGCAAGCGAGCTTTCATAACCGCCCCCCTCCCCGGCTATGTCACCGAATTCGCATCCGGAGTACCGGGTGAGATCGAGCAGGAAGTCCTGAAAGAATTTGAAGTTCCTCTCAAAGGCTTCAACATCGAAGAAATCCCGGAAATGAGCTCGAAAGGCACCCGCCGGGAAATCCTGCTGAATGTTGAACCCAGGTTCGAGGTCTCGGAAGACGAACTGAACCCCGGAAAATCAAAAGCTGTGCTTGAGTTCATGCTGCCCAAGGGAAGTTATGCGACAACCGTGCTGCGGGAATACATGAAAGCAGACCCACTGCAGATGAGCTAAAATGAGCTGAATTTACAAAGCACTCCGTCCCCGGAGTTCTCTTTTTTTAATTTTACCCCGGGAAGCTGACGACTTCCCGGAATCCACACTCATCCGCGCTCACCTACACTTGATGCAGCCGGGTGGCTTTTCATCAGAGTTTAATTCCATTTTCAGACCCCGGTTGATTTTTTCAATATTTTCTTCATTTCCTCCTCTTCCAGTGATCATAGACAAGAAATACAATACCAAGCAGAAGGATTACAGGCAGGGACCAGAAGCCCATAAAAACCAGTACCCCCTTTATCATCGACGCATTCCACGAGCCAGTATACGGGTCTGTGGCGAAAATAATAAGATAAAGAATCCCCTCAAAAGCTAGCACCCAGGAGACAAAGATAAGGGCCTTGCTCTTGATTTTTCTCTGAAGTATTGCCAGCAGAACCAGCATTGCAACAACGGCGGCCGGGAAGAAATAAAGGGTAGCAGAGTTTTCGAGACCTTTTGTAAAGAAAATACCTTCCTCCCCGTGCTCAAAAGCGTACAGCTTCCCCTCACTTGAAACCAGATACAATTTGTCTTTGTAAAGGGTTGGCCTCGAAACCAAGTTGCTTTTTATTCTGCTACTGCTCCATACGGGTTCCCCAGTACTGGAATTATAAACCTGTATTTTGCACCCGGGCGTGGAATATATATATTTATCAGTAATTCCTGAATGTGAAACAGGCACCTCTGAATAATTATCTTTCATAATTTCACCTGTACCTGCATTTAACAGAACAGGATTATCGGAATCGACGAGTAATGTATTATTTTTTACTTCAAGGATGTTAGCCCCATTACCGGCTTTTGTTCTCCAGACCTCTTCCCCCGACTCGACGGATAACGCTACAATGTCCCCCTGGGCCACAACATAGACCAGGTCTTTGCAGATGAAGGGGGTGGAGATGTAATCTAAATTTGTGTATTTCCAGACCTCTTTTCCTGTTTTAGCATCGAGTGCAATTAAATCGGAATTAGATCTGGATATTACAAAGTTTCCACTCACAACGGGATTTGACACCTCATAGTCGAATTCATGTTCCCACTCCAGGTTTCCGTTTCCAGCATTAATGGCAGCCACATGCCAGAGACTGTCGTGATAAATGGAGCCAAATAAAGTATTTCCAAAAATAGTTGAAGCGTCCCACTCGTGATATTCTTTACACCATAACAGCTCACCGGTTTTTACATCCAGCGCCTCAATATAATGTGAAAAGTTCTTGTAAAACAAAACCTCATCCTTATGCCCCGGGAGCTCAGCGGTTTTTGCATCCATTGGCTCAATATTATACGAAGAGTTCTGATAAAACAAAACCCCGTCCTTATATCCCAGGTACTCGCACCGTTCCTTACTCAAGAGTACTTCCCCTGTTTCCGCGTCCAGGGCTATGAGACCATATGGATAATAAAAGAAATGCTCATATGGATCATAAAGGTAGAGAACGCCATCAGCAGCAAATACCCTGGTCGTTATCTCCCATATGTCAAACTCCCCGGGCAATTTATAGGTCCAGACAACTTTTAAAGGTGGTTCCAGGGTTACGGGTTCGGTTTCACTCAGGTGGAGCGAAAGGTTGTAAAACTCAAAGTCGTCGTAATTACTGCCGTCCGCATTACTCCCGGCGCTGATTTTGATGGTATTGTTCCCGGGATTGAAAAAAGTAGGGTGAACCGGAATTAAAATGTCCACTGCAGCAGAATCCGCAGTATTTTCCGGGATATAGTCATTCAGAGCCCCGATTTCGATCTCATTGAGGTACACTTTATCTAAAAATTCATCTGTCGGCCCCGGAACAACGCTTTTGACTGCCACCGTGAATTCAGTGTATCTTATGTCTGCCAGAGGGTCCAGGGTAAAAGTTGCCGTATAAACCAGACCATCCGGATCAGCCGGGGTCAATTCTTCTTTAAAATTATCCCCAAGGTGGTGGTGTTCAGTGTCAAGAACTATTTCAGACGCTGAAGCAGCCGAAACGGAAGCAAATAAAAAAGCAAATAAGAGCAGTGCAATACAGAGTAAATTTTTCATAAGAGGATCTCTCAAATTCTGTACTTTCATCACCCTACCTCATATCAGTTTCTCTGGACTTTACCTCAAAAGCAGGGAGGTAAGGGATAAGAAAAACACACAACGATTGGCGTAGTCGGGCGACTTTTCCTTTATTCCAAGACGTCAGGACTTTTAAACGTTAACACTTTTTTAAACGTCAGTACTTTTAAACGTCGGTACTTTTAAACGTCAGTACTTTTAAACGTCAGTACTTTTAAACGTCAGTACTTTTAAACGTTAGTACTTTAGGACTTATACAGTTGAACTGAAAAACAAAAGTGGAAAACACTTAACGGTATAAATCACAATAATATATATAAAGCCACATGCACTTGATTTCATTCCTCAAGTGCGTAAGTCCAATCGTCCATAAAGTTGAGGACAGGCAATGGAAAAATAGAGAAATGGTTTAATACATATACCTTATTCAAAAGATTGAGGCATCATTTATGGTTTCTGAAGAAAATAGTGAAATTGTTGAAGAAGAACTTTCATTGTCCGAATACCTGGAGCCTGACACCCCGGAAATACTGGAAATCAAAAGCCTGTTCAATATAGAGCATGAATACAGCGAGTATCTGGGCACGATTGAATATGCAATTGCAAATTATTATCATGACACCAACAGGGAATTGCAGGATAAAAATATCATATCGGCATTAAAGAACATCAAACGAAACTACGACAAAGATATTTCTTTCTTCAAAAGCGATCTTGAAATACTAATTGTTGAAGACCTGGTGGAAATCCTTGAAGAATTCTCGCTTACCCACCATGAGTTCAAGCTGGTCATTGAATATGTCCTGTGGGTCATTGACAACAGGTCCTGGGTGGAGGACAAACAGGCCTATGTAAAGTGGACCACATACGTCCTGGGCCTTTTTTCAAAAGAGGAAGAGGAAGAATACGAAAAGCAGTTCAAAGAGATTACCCGCGAAATGGGCCTGACCGATGCCCAGGCTGACATGCTCCTCTTGAAAAGAGACGCGGATGAATTCTTCGAAGAAGGAGGCTTATTCGAAGGCCTGGAAGAATGTGAGGTCTTAGATAAGGACACTACGGCAGACGACCTTGAAACCGGTTTCTTCTTAATGACCGACGACGAAAAATTCGATTTCCTGCTCGAAAAGGGCTCGGAATACATCGAACTCGTGCAGTCCTATATCTTTGATCTCGCGGAAAAAGAAGATTTTGAAAAACTCCGGGACTTTTACAAAAAGTTCAGTGAAAATGAGAAAAACTTCTTCCCCATTCACTTCTTGATGGGAACCATCTATCTCGAAAGAGACCCGACCTTTGCAAAATCCTGTTTTCAAGAGACTTTGAGAATTGTCAACACATTAAACGAAATCCCCGAAGAAACGAAAGAGGACTTGAAAGCAAGTATAGCTCTCCTGGAAAAATTCATTGAGGAAGGAGAGGAAGAGGAAGAGGAAGAAAAGTAAGAAAAATAAGAGAAAACGGAGAAAAAACCGGAGCAGGCGGAAAAGGCAAAAGCAGAGCCAAAACTTCGAGTAAAAAATAACCGGGTAACGGAGCAGGTTCAAAAAAGGAGTGAAAATTTTAGAAACCGGGGTCCGACCAGTTCTAAATAACATTTCGGAGACAGAAGCAACCGTATTAGCTTTCTTCACGCTGTTCTGTCACGCCTGTCACGCTCGCCGAGGGCGAGCGGCCTTTCCCACCCAAATTGCGCCTCGGGATCACAGAAAATCTGAGATTTACTGAGAGTTGCACTGCAAGTGCAACAGCACGGTGTCCGTTTCGCTCGCTCTGCTCGCTCAAGCGGACTTTTCCATGAAACACCAAAAAGAGAATAGCAAAAAAAAGAACCCACCTGCGAAAACCCGGGTGCATAAAACTTGTGAAAAATCAAAAGCTTTGGTGCTCCCCGCTGCAAGCAATGGGATATGTTCGCGTCCCCGTTCCAAATTCCGTAAAAGGAGACAATAAACCTAATAAGGTTTAGTTCGAACAGAAGTTAACAAAAAAATGGATTTGATAAATCGTATTATCATCAACGGTTCTCGGGGAAGTGCCCATCCCCGCAGCAAGCTGCGGGGTATTCGGCTGAAAAAAGGATAGATAGAAATTAAATTAAGCCTATCTTATTTCTTCTTCTTTTCTTTTGCCAGCTTCTTCCTGGCATCCACACTGCCTGACGAAGCCATTTTCTCAAGTTGTTCAACTTTATCTTTGCGAGCCTTCTGTTTTCTTTCCTTATCTCTTTTAGACATAGCCATAATAAAAACCTTCATGGAGATTGCCATTCTGGAATCTCTTAAAGTGCTGCTGCAGCGCAGTAGCTTAAAGGGCACTGCTGCAAGGTATGAAACTCTGCTTTAAAAGTACTTATCAGTTTCCGGCGAGATAGTCTTGAAGAGGGAAATTTTTTGGGACGGGAGAAAACGCCGAGCGTGAGACAATTCGGAATCAGAAGCGGTAAATCAACACATTTATAACAGTATAATATTATTCAAGGTACATTCAATATAACACTGATCACCCATAGCAAAAAACACAACAGGTTCAAACGGCGCAAATCTCGGTTTTGAAGAAAAACTCGGCAGACAGCGGACAAGCTCCGGAAAAACATGGACGCGGCAAAGTACAAGCATGTGGTACTCGGCCTGATTTTTCACTTCAAGTCCATGTTGGTTTTTGTGATGGTTTTCCACACAAGACAACGAAGAGCCAAAAAGAATTTAATTGATTAAAAAAAGACTCCCGAAAAGAACATTAAAATGGCAGGGAAATGTAAAGTCAGCATACAGAAGAAAGGCAGCCGGGAAAAGCTGAAAGAAAAATGAACCAAGCACCGGAGAGCATTGTTATGACTTCTGACGAAAATAATGAGACTGTTGAAGAAGGAATTTCATTATCCGAATACCTGATACCCGATACCCCGGAAATTCTGGAAATTGAGAGCCTGGAGTACAGGGAACCCGAATACAGTATGTATCTGGGTGCTATAGAGTATTCGACTGCCCTGTATTATTATGCAGGTGACAGCAAGACAAAGGATAAAGATGTCATACTGGCACTTGAGAACATCAAGCGAAACTACGAACTGGACCTTTCCTTTTTTAGCAAGGACCTCGAAATACTGATTATTGATTATTTGATCGGTTCCTTAAGTGAAAAATCGATAACACACCACGAATTCCGGCTTGTAATTGACTATGTCTTATGGTCTATTGAGAACCGGACCTGGATGGAAGACGATCAGGCTTATGTGAAGTGGATCGCTTACGTGATGGGCCTTTATTCGGAAACCGAGGCGATAAAATATGAAAAGGACTTCAAAAAGCTTGCTAAAAAACGCGGGATGTCCGACGAGGATATAGAGCTTCTCCTTTTGAAGAGTCCGGAAGAAAACTTTCCCGAAGCGTTGGGTATTGGAGTTTTTCCCGAAGAAGACACCGGTAAATCCAAACAGGAAATAGATTTCGATTTAATGTCCGATGAAGAAAAGTACAGTTTCCTGCTCGAAAACGGCCCGGAATTTTCCACTCTGCTTGAATACTATATCTACGAACTTGCCCAAAACCAGGAATTCGAAAAAATCAAGGAATTTTATAGCAAACTCAGCGAAAAGCACCCGGACTTCACCTACCTGCACTTTTTTATGGGAGTTATTTACAGTTCCATAGACCCTGCCATGGCAAAGTCCTGTTTTGAAAAAGCACTGGAATCGGCAGAAAAGGATGGGGATGTTCCCGAAACTATATTAGAAAGCCTCAGGCTGAACATCTCTATGCTGGAAGAACAAATTTCCGAAGAAGTCGAAGAAGCAAAAGACAAGAATTAGTTCGGAAAAAAAGCGAACGTTCGGGGAAATGATCGGGCAATGAAGCAGTTTAAAAAACACTTAAAACCGGTGTCAGGTCAGTTCTAATGAAATTTAGAAGTCAGGGTAGCCGGAATAGCCGCATTTAACCTGTCTTGTCACGCTCGACGCAGGAGAGCGGCCTTTCCAGAAATGCTGTAAGGAGAAGTCCTCAGAAAAAGAGAGTGTGTTAGATGGTTAATATAAGCGAATTGGGTAATTATGCCAATATAATTATAGCTCTTGGAAACCTGTTTTTGGTAGCCTTCGTTTTTCTCCAAATAAGGGATTCAAGAAAACCCATTATTTCAATAAATGTTCTTTCAAGAGACAAGGAACCAACTGATAGGCAATTTGTTTTAGAATCCGGCGACCTTTATGCAATCATTTCAAACTATTCAAAAAATACTGCACGCTCTCTGGACATAGACTGCCAGTTTAAATTCAAAGATCAATTCACGACAGGAAACGATCAGAATAAAAAACTTGATTACCTGAATCCTGGAGAAGCAACAAGATTTATTCTTCAAACTTCAGAGTTTATGGATAAGCACTTAGAATATTTTGAAAAGATAGAAGATGGGAACACTACCATAATAACTCCTAAAGAAACGTTAAGAATGGACTTATCGATCAAAGTTTGCTACAATCCTATTTTTGCGAATTATGGTAAATATAAGACAACTGATGATTATTATATAGAATGGAGACCCACCATAAAATCTCAAGATGGGAATTATGTTACTAGTTTTAATTGCTGGAACAAGCGTAATAAAAAATTTAACATACACAAGATAAATAAAACCGTACAAGAAGTAAAAATAGTCAAAGATCTGGATAACGATGAATCAGAGGGTGGGATGTTTTGAATTCAAAAACGAAATTCAAAGAAAACGAGATTGGGATGATTCCTGAAGAAAGGAGTAAGTGTATGAGCTCTGAGCCTTGGCCAGTTGTTGAAGTGCAAGATGTGTGTGAATTAATTGTTGACTGCGTCAACAAAACAGCTCCAACTGTTGATTATGTAACCCCGTACCGAATGATTCGCACCACTAATATTAGATATGGAAGGGTTGATCTCACTAGTTGCCGGTACGTTGAAGCAGATACATACGAACGGTGGACTCGACGTGCAAAAGTGAAAGCTGGTGACGTTTTACTTACAAGGGAAGCTCCCATTGGTGAAGTCGGCTATGTTGATCAATATGATACAATCTTCCTTGGCCAACGCATCATGCAGTACCGAGCAAACCCAAATCTTTTGGATTCATGATATCTTCTTTATGCTTTTTTGTCTCAAGCCTTACGCCACCAATTTGGGTTGCATGAAGGATCTGGTTCAGTTGTCAGCCACATAAGAGTTGGTGACTGCTACAAATTCAAGATATCAATTCCTCCTCTAAACGAACAACGTGCAATCGCCAACATCCTCGGAACTCTCGATAATAAAATAGACGTCAACCGCCAGATGAACTCCACTCTCGAACAAATCGCCCAGGCCCTTTTCAAACGCTGGTTCATCGATTTCGAGTTCCCGGATGAAAATGGGAACCCTTATAGGTCAAGCGGCGGCAGGATGGTCGATTCGGAATTGGGGGAGATTCCAGAGGGGTGGGGAGTTGGAACTTTAGGAGATATGGCGAAAGAAAAAAGAAAAAATGTGAAAATCGAAGATGTGAATCTCTAAACTCCCTGTTTTGGATTGGAACATGTACCCAGGAAGTCAATATTTCTTTCTGATTGGGGAAATGCAAGCGAAGTGAAGAGTAATAAGTTAACATAGGTTCATATGACCCTTTCATTTCTCTAGTTACTTATTTTCAATATCAATTTTTTTCTTTTTTTCTTCTTCATATGATTTTATTATCTCTACATATTCCTTGACTACATATATTGGGAGCCCTGTAAGAAATGCCATATCCCATTCATTGTATCCAGCTGTATAGAGCTTTTCTATACGTGTTCCATCTTTGATGTATCGATCTACCGACTCCGGAGTATGATCTATCAAACGCGCATTTTCTGAAGTAGGAATCTTTTTCTTGTAATTATGGAATGCTAATCTCTTATGAGTTAAGGATTTTCCCATGTCCATTTCAGTACCGGCCCTTGGAATGACCTTTTTTGTCCTTTTTTCATAACTTGTAACGTGATTGGAAATCATGGCACCTGACACCCTTAACAATATAGCGATATCCGTTTCTGTAAGCACGCCTCCTTGTTCCTTTGTTTCAGTGCATAACCTAACTATCAGTTTCTCTATCAATTCGTTTTTCTTTACCTTCGTGATTCTGTCCTCAATATCTTCAGGGCTTATCAAGGTTAATGTAACAGGGATAAGTTGCATATCGCTCAACTTTTTACTCTTTGAATACTTCTGTCCTGCCTTTAACACAAGCCATCTCATTTGACCTGGGCGAACAAATTCTTCTCGTAGATAGTATTGGTCGTTCAACTCAACAATTTTTTTAGCAAATAGTTTGACTACATCAGGACCGCCAATGTATCCAAATTCAGTCGTTATCAGGTTGAACAGGCTTGTTTCATAGGTCTTTGCCGCAGAAGGACCATATGCTTTTCTATACCAGTCCTCTTTCACATTCTCATCCCCGCATTTTTTTTGAAACTCATTGGCAAATCATAAACAGTTATGTTATCTATCAGTTCTTCCACTCTTTGTTTATAGTCCCCGTCCTTGTATTTTATGAAAAGTTCCTGGTACTCTTTTACCAACCGTTCTGAGATTCCAACGATTAATCGGATATTGTCTATTGATTCCTCTCTCTGTGTAAGAATAGAGACACGAGAAAAGTCTTTGATATAACGTTCTATGCTTTGTAAAGAATGTCTTGTTGATCTCTGGATCTCAGTTGACGTGTATCCTTTCAGATATAGCTCTACAATTTTTGATTTATGTGATGAAGGTCCAATGTCTTTGACTATACCTCTCAGAGGACATAAAGTCCTCTTTCTCGGAAGCATTTTATGTCCCTTTTTACAGTGCTGTAACTGCTTTTGAGAAGTTTTACAAGATATTTGATCGTTAAAATAGCATTCTGGTCTCTGGCCTCTTGTGTGATCCTGAGCAATACATGTTGTCTGTATGCTGATAAACCAAATTTCTCGTAGACATCCATGTCCTCAGGAGCATCTAATGTCAGGATAACCTCTACATGCTTCGAATCAAGAATGGATTTGCCAGGACCTTCTTCATCAGATATGGCAAGATAAAGAATTTGACCGTTACAAATCCCAGAATTCTCATTTTGAAAGAAACCTTTACCCAGATCAACTACTGCATCTGCAATTATTGGGGCAAAATTGAATCCGTTTATCAAACGAAGACGAAACATTTGTTCCTTCGTCATCCCACTCGTTAGAACATATATATCGTTCATATGAACCGCCTATAATACATTTAGGTCGTGGGGTCATATGAACCAATAGGACTTTCAACAAAGGAGACATTCTTTTTGGGAAAATAAGACCCTATTTCCACAAAGTCGGCGTAGTCCCTATTGATGGCGTTTGTTCTACAGATATTTTCGTGATTTTTCCAGAAGAAGAATATTATTCATTTGTCCTTTCAATGGTATCTAGTGAAAAATTCGTAGAGTATGCAACTCAAACTTCCGAAGGTACAAAGATGCCAAGAGCAAACTGGAAAACTCTGATCAAGTATCCAGTTGTAATTCCTAATAAGTCAACATCTAAAAGATACAATGAAATAGTTTCGGATTTTGTGTACATAATACAAAAAAATATATTTGAATGTAAAACTCTTTCTCAAATTAGAGATTCACTTCTTCCAAAACTCATGTCAGGAAAAATAAAAGTTCCTATTGATGAGGATGATTTATGAAAGCTAAATCAAAAGAAATAAAGGATTTGTTAAACCGTGAGCCGCTTTTAGATATTAGGGGATTGCAGCAAAAAATATTAGATTTAAATTTTTCAACAGAGCAAAATGAATACACATTAAACGAAGCTGTTGTCGATTTTGAAAACCTGAGAAGCTTGTTGATCAAGAGCATCGACGGTGGTATTTTAGACAACTATAGTTATCAGGTAAGAGAAGATCTGTTTCGACGTTTAAACCAAATGCTAGATTTTGTCAATAGAATAAATGGTAACCGAAACGTTGTTCCAAGCTTGTTGGATGAAATTCAAAATCTGAAAAACGATGTTTTCATAACGTTAAACCTTGATACGAAAGCTACTGGATTATTTGATTACAAAGAAAAGTTAAAAGAGCTCACTGAACTTCAACAAAAATATAATTCATTATTAGTCGAACTTGATAGGGCGACGAATATTTATGAAAGGACTAAAAGTCAGATCACAACTATCGAGGAAAACCATATTAAAAGTAAGAAACTGCTCGACCAGCATGTGGCTATAGATCAGCAGATGCAAGAAAAAAACAAGACAAGTGTTGATATTACTAATAAAATTCATAAAAGGTTTGATCAAGTTGATTCACAATCAACAAAGATAAGAGAGTTTTCTGCTACTATTGACACCCAAAAAGAAGAATTATCTAAAGCAGATGAAAGAACAAAAGAATTAATTAATAAAAATGAAGAATTAGAGGAAAGAGTAGATGACTTGATAGGTTCTGCTGTTGGTGGTGCACTGGGAAAAACATTTGGTGAAAGAAAATCTGAACTTAGAGAGTCGGAAATTTTCTGGAAGCGTGCAACATTCGCTTCAATAATTATACTATTTATTGCAGCAGGAGCTGTTTTTTACGAATTGTTTACAGGGGTAAATGAAACTACAGTGCTACTGTCAAAAATATCACTACTCGTACCTGCATCTGTAGCTGTTTGGTTTACTTCATCTAACTACAACAGAGAGAGGAAACTGCTCGAAGAATATGCATTCAAATCAACGATGGCTCTTTCCCTAGACTCTTATCGGAGAGTGTTAAATGAGGAACTTGGTGATGGAGAGAGAAATATCATTTCTGAGTTCTTGGTAAGTTCAATGCAAAAAATTTATTCTTCCCCATTAGAAAACATAGCAAATCATTCATCAAAAGATGATGAGATCGAAATATCCATGTTGGACAGAATTGTAAAAATATTCAGCAAAGTTACAAAATAATAGATGATACCCCTAATCCCCGAATCCGAAGTTGAATCCTCAGTCCATGAAATCCTCTCCAACCTTGGATACGGCTACTGTTAAAAGGCTGAACCCAGATCATAACCGACATAAATCTTGTGAGTGAATTTCGAGCTTTGAGATGCCGTCGACACAAAAAATATATTAAATAAGCTATGCGTTTTTTGTCGATGTTATTTTTCAATCATTAATTTTTGGGAAAGGCCGCTCGCCTCGGCGAGCGTGACAAAAACCCACGAATACACCTAATACGGCTGCCCCGTTTTTCGAGAAAAACTTCCTCAAAAAACGGCTGTCCCTTTTTATTCAAATCGTTCTTTCAGGCGGTCCCGGTCCGTTTGTGCATTTTTCAGGGTGGTTGGTGGGGGGCCGCCTACACAAAAAATATATTAAAAGAGCTATGGCCGTTTTTCACTCATGGCTCCTACTCTAAAGCTGGAGGAAGGTATAGATAGATCATTGCAATATTCGTTTCCTAAGCTCGATGCTTATGGGATCAAGTTTCCCATTCATAGCTTCAAGAATTTCTTTTCTTATAAAAAGAGCTCTTTTTCTGGCTTCAAGCGCTTCTATTCTTAAGTCAAGGCTTCCATGTATCGCTTCAAGTTTCTCTTTTCTGGCTTTAAGTTTTTTATTTTTGGCTTCAAGTTTCTCTTTTTTGGCTTCGAGCTCCTCAATTAAGGAAACAGCAGCCTCCGGGTTTGTCCGGATAAGATTGAGAATTTCTTCATCGTTCATAAACAGTTCCCCTGAATCCTGTCACTTTTATAATAATCCCTATGAGGAAGCTGACAATTGAACTTATACGAAGGATAAGTTAGAAATTAAGGTAATGGCAGGAATGGACAATAACCATGCCGGAAGCTATATCAAAGAAACATCAAACAAGTAGCATTGGACTTTCATACCACCTGTACTAATCGATTAGTACTATTTTGGATTAGTATTTTGAGATGCCAATGACACGGGAAATAGCCGGTGTATTTTAAGAAGTTCAAAGCTTGAAGTTCAAAGCTCACCGGAAAAGCGTGGGTATGCGAGCCCTGCAAGCAGGGGCTGCCAGGTTTCGCCTGTTTTTCCTACAGCAAGATAGACGGTCCAGCCGACTTTTGCTTTTGAACTGATTTCCCGGGAAACGATAACAGGGCCCACCGTCTGGCCTAATGTGTAGTACTCATAAAGCCAGAGTTTGCCGGGCTCGATTTTTTCAATCTCGAAGTAGCCAGAGAGTCTCCTTGTGTATTTTTTAGCAGGATGGGAATCAACATACTTCAAGAGGAGTAGGGCGAGTTCTTTGGCTGCGGGCACATCAGGCATGAGTTCCTTGACATCCTCTTCGGTTTCCTCATAGATCTCATCAGCCATGTAGCCATTTGCGTGCATCCATTCAATGAGGTCGTGAATGACTTTTACGGCGGCTTTCAGGGAATCAATATCTAAAAGCACATTCCGGACCAGATCATAGCTGAGGAATCCTTCCACTTCGGAATCTCCGATGTATTCGGGACTGAAGATTTCACAGTACTCCTTGCCTGCTTAATCGTGCAGGGCATTGAAAAACTCCTCGTCCCCTTTGCCCAGGTAAAGGTTACCGTAGCCGTTAAGAAACTTTGAGAAGAGATCAATCACGTCTTCATAGTCGCTATATGTCTCCGGATCCAGGCGCTGGCGCTGTGCATCAAGAAACTCTTCGAATACTGTTTCTATAGTCTTCATAGCTTCCTCAAAGCATGTTTCAATGCATACCATTTCTTTATGGAAAAATTTATGTTTTATGTCTTTGATGCTGATCTTAAAACGTTTTCGGGGGCCACCGACACAAAAAATATATTAAAAAAGCTATGCATCGGTTAATCTGACTCAGTTCCAAAATCCAGTGATTTATAACGTATTTTCCACGAAAGTATGAAGTTCTTCAACAATAGCCATACAAATGTGTCAAATTAATTCGACTGCCAAAATAAGATAGAAAATACTAGACATGTCAAAGTTAGGGTAGAATAAAAGAAGGGGGGAATAAACTGGCAGAGTAAATACTGCCGGGTTTATTCGAGTTTTTTAAACCGTCCTTTCTCTAATGAGGGCCTCAGCTTGTCTTTCTCTGAATACTTCCTGACGACAGCCGGGGCAGAGTTCCACCCAGAAGTCTCCTTTGGGAGGAAGGGGAACTTTTTCCGAAATGGCTGTTCTCACCTTTTCAAGTTCCCTTATGGTTGCAAAGGGAGTCCCGCATTTCTGGCAGGACACAAGCTCGAAATCAAGGGTCTGCTTTTCTACGTTTTCGCTCTCTCCTTCCGGGAAGATGAAGCTTATCGCATTTTCAGGGCAGGCAAGGGCGCAGAGTTCGCAGAGTTCACAGAGTTCGCAGCCTGTGCCGCAATTCGCAGGGAAGCTTATACTTCGCATGTTTCCTTCTTCGGAAAAGGTAATCAGCTTCTCGGGGCAGGCTGAAGTGCAGGCCCTGCACCCAATGCACTTTTCTTCCTCAGGTACGAGCATCCTTGTGCTTTCTTTCATCTGTTTACCCTCCTGCCGGCAGATGCCGGGGATGCAAGGGCTTTTTTAATCCTTTCTGCTCTTCTGGCCCTGATATTTCCTCCGATGCTTTCGGCTTCGGCACAGAAGAGAGCCCCTGCGGGGCAGGTTGCCACACAGGCAGGGGTTTCTTTTCCCTGGCAGAGGTCACAGCGCTCCATAACGCCAGCCCTTAATTCCGCAGTCCCGAAGGGGCAGGCAAGGACGCAGAGCCTGCATCCTGTGCATTTTTCGGAATCGTACTCAAGCCCGCTGTCCCCGTAGTTCAGGGCTTCTCCGGGGCAGACGACAGCGCAGAGGGGGGTTTCGCACTGGCGGCAGGAAACGGGAACTGCAGCAAGGTCTCTTACGACCTGTAAGGAAATCCTCGAGTTTTCGTTTTCCCGCTCGCAGGCAAGTTCGCAGGCGTGGCAGGCGATGCATCGGGATAGGTCCGCATAAACGGCTTTCGGCATTTCTCAGCCCCTCCTGATCCTGCAGGCCGAAACCTTGAACTCGGGAATTTTGGCTTCCCTGTCCAGGGCATCGGCGGTCAGGACGTTTGTCCCGGGGAAGTGGAAGGGCAGGAAGAGCACTCCTGGGCTTACCCTTTCGGTCAGCCTTGCTGTGGCTTTTGTACTTCCCCGCCGGGATTCCAGGACAAGTTTGTTTCCTTCCCTGATTTCCATCGTCCTGGCATCGGCAGGGTGAATTTCCACATAGAGTTCGGCTTCCCTTTTAAGCAGGGACTTGCACCGCCTGCTCATGGAACCTGCATTATAGTGGAGCACCGTGCGTCCGGTGGTGAGCAGGAAGGGATAATCGGGACCCGGGGTTTCCGCGGGACTCCTGTGTTCTACGGGGACAAGCCGGGCAAGCCCGTCAGGGGTCATGAAGCTGTCCGTGTGCAGGACAGGGGTCCCGGTATGGCCGGCATCTGGACAGGGCCAGATAAGCCCGAAATCCTTTTTCAGTCTCTCTTTTGCGATGCCCCCGTAAGCCGGGACGGCAGCGGAAATTTCCTCCAGGACCTCTCCGGCGTCCCTGTATGGGAAGTCCAGCCCGAGCTTTTCCGCAAGCCTGAAAAGGATCTCCAGGTCAGCCCTGGCTTCGCCGGGTGGCATAAGGGCTGGCTCCAGCCACTGGACCCGCCGTTCCGTAGAGGTGAAGCTGCCTTCTTTTTCAGCAAAGGAAGCGGCAGGAAGGACCAGGTCAGCATATTCGGCCGTATCGTTCATGAAGATGTCCTGCACCACCAGGAAGTCCAGGTTCTCCAGGGCCTGTTTGACCCGGGAAGAATCAGGGTGCGAGTTGACCAGGTCTTCTCCCATCACGTACAGGGTTTTGATTTTTCCTTTCCCTGCGGCTCCAACAATTTCCGTTGCTGTCAGCCCGGGGCTTTCGGGAAGCTTTTTTGCTCCCCAGAGGGCTTGCATGCGCCCTGCTGCTTCAGGGTCCCCGACTTTCCCGTACCCCGGAAAAAATTCGGATAGGGCTCCCATATCGCAGGCTCCCTGTACGTTGTTCTGGCCTCGCAGGGGAAGGATTCCTGCCCCTTTTTTCCCTATATGCCCGCAGATAAGGGCAAGGTCCGCACAGGCTGTGACGTTGTCCGTGCCGGAAATGTGCTGGGTGATCCCCATGGAGTAGACGATTGCAGCTGTCCCTGCACGCGCATAAGCCCTGGCAGCTTTTATTATTTCTGCAGAGGGGATGCCGGTAATGCGGGAGACAGTTTCAGGGTCATACCTTTGAAGTACATTTTCAAGTTCGGCAAAACCTTTGGTTCTTTCCCGGGCAAATTCCCTGTCCACGAGCCCTTCGGAAACGATTACGTGCATCATCCCGTTCAGGAGGGCAACGTCCGTCCCGGGGACAAGTCGCAGGGAAAGGTCCGCAAGCCAGCTTGTAGGGGTCATACGGGGATCGGCTACGATCACGAAAGCTCCTTTTTCCTTTGCCTCGAGGACGCGGCGGGAAACGGCGGGGTGGTTTTCTGCGAAATTTGACCCGATAACGAAAATGCACTCCGAGCAGGCAAGGTCCGAAATGGGGTTTGTCATGGCTCCCGTACCCAGGGTTTTTCCAAGGCCCGTGAGAGTGGAAGCATGGCAGAGCCTTGCGCAGTTGTCCACATTATTCGTCCCGAGCAGCCTGGCAATTTTCTGGAATATGTAGTTTTCTTCGTTACTGCACTTTGCAGAACCCAAAAAAGCGAGGGAATCGGGCCCGTATTCTTCCAGCGACCCTTTCAGTTTTGCCGCCGCAAGGTCCAGGGCTTCTTCCCATTCTATCCTTTCCCAGCCGGTTTCGGTCTTTTTCAGGGGGTATTTCAGGCGGTCGGGGTGGTTCAGGACTTCCAGGACCGTGTTGCCTTTTGGGCAGAGGCTTCCTTCGTTTACCGGGTGTTCGGGCATATACCGGATGCCTGCGGCTTTCCCTGCTTCAAGCTTAAGATAAAAACCGCAGCCCAGGCTGCAGTAGGGACAGATTGTCGGTTGAGGGTTTTTTTCTTCCATATTTTCTGGCTCCAGGTGCTCTTAGGAAAAGCTTGTGTTTTTCAGAGGGCTTTTCCCTGCATTCCCCTTGCCAGTTTCAGGGCAGCTTCTGTGCGTTTTACCCCCGCGAGCTTCTTGACCTCAATAAAAACAAGGGCATTTGTGGGGCAGGCCTCCACGCAGGCGGGGATATCCCTATTCGGACAGAGGTTGCATTTCACGGCTACTCTTGCTTCTTTCTGTCGGCCTATCACGCCGTAGTTGCAGACCATAGAACAGGTCCAGCAACCTATGCAGAGGTCCGAGTTATGGGTGACCACCCTGGTGATTTCGTCCTGTTTCAGGGCTTTTGTGGGGCAGACGGTTGTGCAGGGGGCCTCCTCACAGTGCCTGCAGGTCATGGGAATGGCTGCATTGTATTCGGGGACATATTCAACATATATCCGTTTCTGAGGTGTCGGTTTTTCCATGACGGCTGCAAAAAGGTCCTTGCTTTCGGAGTGTTCGACGGCGCAGGCAATCTCGCAGGAACGGCAGCCCATGCAGCGTTCAGGACGGACCATTACTTCTTTCATCAGGGTACACCTCTTCAGGGCTCAAGGCCCAGAGCTTTTCTTTTTTCTTCGATGTGCGCAAGCATCAGGTCTGCGGCCTTGAAGGGGTCGGGTTCCACCGCAAAGCTTGCTCCGACCACCCCGTTCAGTCCCTCTGTAAGAAGCCCGGCAACTGCAGCGCTTCCAAGGACCTGCGGCACTGTCCCGAGCACGGTGTACACGCCTGATGAGACCACGTATGCCCCGATGCTGACGGCTTTTTCACTCATCCATTCGGGGGCTGCCCCGGCTGCCGGCAGGTCGCTGATGTCCACGCCAAGCGTCTTTGCCACGGCCGAGGCGAGTACCAGGATGCGACTGATGTCCACACAGGAACCCATGTGCAGGACCGGGGGGATGCCCAGGGCTTCGCAGATGCCTTTTAACCCGTCTCCTGCCTGGGCAGCAGCTTCGGGCATCAGGAGCCCGGCTTCGGCACAGGCAATGGCGTTGCAGCCAGTGGTGACTACCAGGACGTTGTTCTTGATCAGTTCCTTAACAAGGTTGACGTGCCCGTAGTTGTGTTTGACCTTGACATTGTTGCAGCCCACAACAGCCCCGATGCCCTTGACAGCTCCGCCGGTAATTGCGTCTATGAGGGGGGCGGGGGTGCCTCCGAGGGCTTTGAGGATGGCCTCGACGCTGAAACCGACCATGCATTCCTGCTTTTCTTCCGGGATCCTGACTTTTCCAGGGTCCCGGTTCGGGAAATTTTCGACCGCTGTCCGTACGATTTCCTTTGCGGTCTCGCAGGCGTTTTCTTCGTGGAACTCCATCCTCACGGTCCCCGGGAAGTCGGCTTTCGGGGAGGTGGAGATGAACTTCGTGTGGTAGCAGCCCGTAAGTGCCCCGAGGGCCGGCATCACGCACTGCACGTCCACGACCATCGCTTCCACGGCTCCCGTAATCACGGCAAGCTCCTGCTGGAGGAAGGTCCCGGCAATGGGGGTCCCGTGGCGCATAAGGGTCTCGTTTCCGGTGCAGCAGATTCCGGCTACATTGATGCCTTCAGCTCCCTTTTCCTTTGCCAGGGCAAGGAGTTCGGGGGCTTCGGCAGCTTCCACGATCATTTCGGAGAGGATGGGTTCGTGCCCGTGCACGATCACGTTAACCTTGTCCCGGGTGAGGACGCCGAGGTTCACGGTAGTTTTCTTCGGCTCGGGGGTCCCGAAGAGCACGTCCTGGACGTCCGTTGCGATCATGGACCCTCCCCAACCGTCCGAAAGGCTGGTCCGGAGCCCGTGCAGGAGGATGTGGGTTGCGTCATTGTCCACTCCCATGTGGGTCCTGTGCATGCATTCCACGATTTCCCTGTCGATTCCGCGGGGTTCGATCCCGAGTTCTGCCCAGAGTTTAAGCCGTGCTTCGGGAGCCCTCTGCGTAAACCGGATTGGACCTTCCTGCTTTCCGAATTCCTCAAGCAGGGCTCTGGCAAGTTCGGATGCGATTTCTTCCCTGCTCCGGTCCTCGACGGGAATGCCGTATTCGGACGCTAGGGCGATCAGTTTTGCTTCGTCCTTTATGCAGTAGCTTCCGGCTTTCCCTTCACTCATTTTCTTGAAGGTCAGCACGGCGTCCCTGGCATGGTCGGAATGGGCGGCTGCGCCTGCTGCGATTGTCCTTAGCAGGTTTCTTGCGACGATGATGTCTGCCGTGGCTCCGCAGACTCCTTTATCCGCACCTTCCCCGAAGGGGTCTATCCGGCAGGGACCCATATTGCAGTTCCGGCAGCAGATCCCAAGCTGTCCGAAACTGCACTGGGGCTGCTGTTTCTCATAGCGGTCCCAGGCGGTTTCGATGCCTTCCTTTTCAGCCTGTTTGAGCATGATCCGGGTGGCAGGGTCGATGCTTCTATCCTGTGCATTCTGTGTCATTTTGTAACCAACTTTCCTCTCTTTTTGGGGTTGTTGCAGGTTTCCAGGATTTCCGGGCCAGTTCCTCTTTTTTTAAATATGTTATCGAGGGCCCGTTTTCTCCGGAAAAATCAGGTAACTTATTATATATTTTTGGCTAATATATGAACGTTTGAGAGAAAATATTTAACTTAGATGGAATGTTTAATTTTATATACTTTTTGAAAAAACATTTTATGTTAATATATTCATAAAGTTGTAATCTCTTCCGGTATTTTCGTATAAATTAAACAAAAAACCCCAAATAGTAAATAATTTGTAAGTTATACAGGTGACATTAAGACACAAAAGATGATTTTAGAAAAGCTAATTTAATAACGGATAAATAGATAATTTAATCAAAAGGGAAATCCCTTTCCTGCTATCCTTATAAGTGGCTTTGATGGTGAAAACAGAGTGAAAAAAGATCTGATGGATATTTTGGCCTGTCCGGTCTGCAAAGGCGACCTGGTTTTGAACGTGGTGGAAGAAAATGAAGAAGAGGTTATATCCGGGACCCTCTACTGCCCTGCTTGCGGTGAGCATTACCCGATAGATGAGGGGATTCCTAACCTGCTTCCTCCTGACCTCAGAAATTGATTTGAGGGGTTTTGAACTTGCAGCAGATAATCCAGAATGTTATAATTAACAGGCAGGAACATAATTCTATAGAGTTTGAGATCGAGGGAATTGAAATCCCCCTGGCTCCCGGGGAAGAGCAGACCTTCGAAATCCTGGTCACAAACCAGGGTTCTCCAACCCACATCCACTTCTCGGTTAGTGATGAGCTGAAAGGGCACATTACTTTTTTGAGGGACAACCCCTATGTCCTGCACAAGGAATACGTTTCTGCGGTTGCGAGAATCCCGCGGGATGGAAAGGTACTCACTGACGGGAAGATTTTCATTACCGCAGGTTACGGTTCGAAGAAGAAAGGATTTCCCGCCCAGCTAGGGAAAAAAGAGGAAAAGCCAAAAGAGCCGGAGGATGAAATCCAGATCTGGGAAGATAATGATGAGCTCAGGCCTTACAGGCCTGGAGGGGATGCCCCTAAAAAGAAGACTTCAAACCCCAGGGGAAGCGGGTCCGGAGTCGGGGTTTTTTCCGTCCCGTTCCTGAAAAAGCTCTTCGTAAGTGAAGGGACACAAACCCGGAAGTCCGGGAACAAAACCCGGCAAGCAGTCGGAGAAGCCGATAAGTTGTCTTTGAGTATGGCATTTGGAGGTTTCCTGCTGCTCGTTTTCCTTTTCTCCATCTACTTCGTTCTGCCTGAGGGAATCGGGTTCAAAGTCAGTTTCACCCAGGCCCTGACGTTTTCGATCCTTTTTGTCACCTGCATAACCTATCTCTTGCTGAAAATTATGGAGGACGGCTGAGCCTCCTCTGAATCTCAGGCTGCTTTGGAAACAATTCGAAAGCCCCGGCAAAGATGAGGGTCTCTGGGGAAAATAAGAGCCGGGAACAATTTATTAAGGCTGACAAATGGCTGAAATGGCTGGAAATGGCTGAAATGGCAGGGATGGCTGAAATGGCAGGGATGGCTGAAATGGCAGGGATGGCTGAAATGGCAGGGATGGCTGAGAAAAGACTGAAATGGCTGAAACACGTCTTAAATTGTTGAGAAAAGTCTGAAATCGTTGAAAAAGGTCTGAAATGGCTAAGCAAAGGCTGATATATGTGAATACGGAAAGGGACTAAAGCCTATTTTTTTATATTATGAGCCTATTGGTATTGTGTTCTTATGCAGGCATGATGTTAAAAATTATATGGATGTTGCCAGCAATGTTACCCACAACACTGATTTCATTATTAATGTTATTCTCTGAATCGGTGTTATTCTCTGAATCGATGCCATTCTCTGAATTGATGTCATTCTCTGAATCGATGCCATTCTCTGAATCGGTGTTATCCTTTAATATTCCCAATTGACTTATTAATCCTTATTAATCTCCAAAGTAGTCGAGGAAGCTGACCCATGAAGTATATAGTAGTTACTGGTGGTGTGATGAGCGGGCTTGGAAAAGGCATCACCATCGCGTCTATCGGCAGGAACCTGAAAAACAAAGGCTATAAAGTTACGGCTATCAAGATCGACCCCTACATCAACATTGACGCAGGCACAATGAGTCCCTACCAGCACGGGGAAGTTTTCGTGCTGAAAGACGGGGGCGAGGTGGACCTGGACCTCGGGAACTACGAACGGTTCCTTGATACGGAACTGACGCGGGACCACAACTTCACCACGGGTAAGATCTACCAGTCGGTTATTGCAAAGGAGCGGAGAGGCGATTACCTCGGGAAAACCGTTCAGATCATCCCCCACATCACAAACGAAATCAAGAGCAGGATCCGAAAAGTTGCGGCCCGGAGTGGGGCTGACATCTGTCTGGTGGAAATCGGCGGGACCGTGGGAGACATTGAGAGCATGCCCTTCCTGGAAGCCGTCCGTCAGATGCACAGGGAAGAGCCAGCCGAAAACATCGTTTTCATCCACGTGACCCTGGTCATGGAAGACCTGCAGGGGGAGCAGAAGACCAAGCCCTCCCAGCACTCCGTGAAGGAACTGAGGGCTCTCGGGCTGAGCCCGAATGTAATTGTTACCCGGTCCAGGACCCCCCTGCAGGAAGCTGCAAAGGAAAAGATCGCCCTCTTCTGTGACGTGGCCCAGGACCTGGTCATCAGTGCCCACGATGCCGACGACATCTACGAAGTCCCCCTCGTGATCGAGGAACAGGGCCTGACCACCCGGCTCATGCGGCGCTTGAAGCTGGAATCTGATTTTGAAGACCCTGCCTGGGGAGAGATGGTTGCCAGGATGAGGAACATGAAGGATGAGGTCAAGCTGGCAATCGTCGGGAAATACACCCATCTTGAGGACTCCTACCTGAGCATCTTCGAAGCTGTCAAGCACGGGGCAATCGAGTGCGGCTGCAAAGCCGACATCGAAATGGTCGATGCCGAGGACTTTGAAAACGATCCCAAAGAACTTGAAAACCTCCGCCAGTATGACGGGCTCCTGATCCCCGGGGGCTTTGGCGAACGCGGGACCGAAGGCAAGATCATGGCAATCCGGTTCGCCCGCGAAAATGACATCCCCTTCCTCGGCCTCTGCATGGGCATGCAGCTTGCCGTAATCGAGTTCTCAAGAAACGTTGCCGGCCTTGAAGGTGCAAACTCCACCGAGTTCGATGAGGACACCCCCTACCCCGTAATCGACATCCTCCCCGAACAGACCGGAGTTGCAGATCTTGGCGGCACAATGCGCCTGGGCGATTATGAAGCCATCCTCAAAAAAGGCTCCATTGCCGAAAAGATCTACGGCAGCAACTACATCATAGAACGCCACCGCCACAGGTACGAAGTCAACCCCGAATTCGTTGACCGCCTCGAGTCCTTTGGCATAGTCTTCTCCGGCAAAAACAAGAACAGGATGGAGATTTCCGAAATCCCTGACAAGCGCTTCTTCTTCGCTTCCCAGTTCCACCCTGAATTCAAGTCCAGGCCCGGTAGGCCGTCCCCGCCGTTCAGGGCTTTTGCCGAAGCCATGAAGGGCTACAGGAAGGCAAGGGAAGGAAAGTAAAAAAGCCCCCTATAGGCTTCTTTTACCTTTTTTCTTCTAACTTTTTTCTTCTAACTTTTTTCTCGATCTCTTTTAAGGTCTTTTTTTGTTTTAGCGGATTGCTTTCTGGAAATCGAACCCTGTTTTTGGACCTGTTTTCATACTGACTTCGGGTTGTGTTCGTATTTAGGTGCTGACATCCAGTGCAGGGTTCCCATTTCGTAGGCATGACCCGGCAGCAGCCACGTTCACGAAGTGAACGGCTTTTCCTTTTAAGTACAAACGAAATAAAAAATGTTGAATTCCATCCGGGCTCCAAAATCGCAATTCAAAGGGAGGCTGTTTGTCGATACTTTAAAGTACTAATCCAGATTAGTACTAATCATGATTAGTACTTTTGTCGGCCGTGAGAAAGAGCTCTCTCTCCTCGAAAAGGAGTGGCAGAAAAAGCGAGGAAGCCTTGTTGTCCTCTACGGCCGCCGCCGGATTGGAAAGACCCGCCTGATGACCGAGTTCATCAAAGACAAACCGGGAGTTTTCTATGTCGGTGAAGATGTATCCCCCCACATCCAGATCATGCGCTTCAGGGAAAAGCTTGCTGAATTCATGCAGGACGAAGTTCTGGGAAGCCTGGACTTCAGGGACTGGGATCAGCTTTTTGCTTATTTCATGAAAAATTTGCCAGAGGAGCGTTTCTACCTCTGCATCGATGAGTTTTCCTATCTGATCAAAAATGACCGGAGCATCCTCAGCACCCTGCAGAAGTACTGGGACTCTGTCCTTTCGGAATCAAATATATGCATCTTGCTTTCCGGTTCAATGCTCGGGCTCATGAGTGAAATGGTGCTTTCTTATGCTTCTCCTCTCTATGGAAGGCGTTCCCGGGATATTCTCCTCGAAGGGCTTCCGTTTGCGGATGCCTGTAAGTTCCTGGATATGCCTTTTGAAGATGCCCTGAAGACGTATATGGTTCTGGGAGGGGTTCCCGAGTACCTGCTCAAGGCTTCGGAATACGGATCTCTGGACGAATTTATCGAAAACGAGTTCTTTGACAGGTACGGGTATTTCTACCGCGAACCCTACTTCATTATCTCACAGGAATTCCGGGAACTCAAGACTTATTTTTCCATTCTGGACGCTGTTGCTTCCGGAAACTCGAAACCGGGCGAAATTGCCAATTTCGTTGGCATGGAAGCAAGGAAGATCTATCCATATATCGAAAACCTGATCCGCCTGGGTTTTCTGGAGCGCAGGGTTTCGCTTTTCGGGAGTTCCAGAATGGGTATCTACCTCATAAAAGACCAGGTCTTCGACTTCTGGTTCAATTTCGTTTCCGCAAACAAAGAGGCTATCGAAAGGGACAGCCTGGAATTCAGGGCTGACCCTGAAGCCCTGAGAATGTATTTTGCCAGGAAGTTTGAGACTTTTGTTGAGAGAGAATTCGTGCCCTTCCTCCTTCCTTCGGCGCTTCGCACTGGCAGGTGGTGGCATAAGAATGAGGAAATCGACGTTCTTGCCGTAGACGAGGCTGAGAATACGATCACTTTTATTGAGTGCAAATGGCGAACCCTGAACAAAAACTCAGCAGAAAAATTCCTCGAAGCCCTGAAAAGAAAATCCCCTCTCGTAAAATGGGGAGATACTTCCCGGAATGAAATTTACGGGCTTGTCGCAAGGAAAATCGATGGAAAAGCAGGGCTCCGGGAGAAAGCTTATCTTGCCTTTGACCTTGAAGACCTCGAAAAGGCAGTATCTTGCCTTTGATCCATTCTTTGCCTTTGATTCGTTCTTTGCCTTTGACCTGTTCTCAGGCAAGAAATTAAATCACATCGGCAACAATAGTAGAGTGGTATGGGAAAGAAAATTCTGACATTACTTTTGATTTTTTCACTGGCCCTGAACGCCTACTTCGTCTGGTTCGCCCAGCCGCAGACTCCTGGAAACGGGGAAAGTGCAGAGCAGATCCGGGAAATGCAGGAGAACATCAATTCCCTTGAGCAGGAAAATGAGGTCCTTCAGTCACAGGTCCGGCAGGATGACCAGTCAATGCAGTCCTACGCTTCTCAGGTCGACTTCTACCGGAACCGGGTTGTTGAGCTTGAAACGACGTTCCAGGCCTGTCCTGTGGGCCAGGAAGGCTTTGCAACCCTGCAGGCTCCGGCTGTGGTCCAGAGGGTCGAGGAAGAAAGAAACGGGCCCTTTGTCTCGGAAAAGGTCATTGAAGATGGCGCCCTGATCGATGTCTCGGTCGAAGTCAGGCAAGGGAAAGGCCGCGTGCTCGTCCAGACAACTCCCCTGATGGGCGTGGTCTTCCAGGACGCTGCCAACACCGCAGTCTTCGTTGCCCAGAGCCAGACCAATAAGAGTCTCACCGGCACCGACACGATCTTCAGCATCACGGCTAACGAGCCGATCCCCGCCGTGGACGGGCCCAGCGCCGGCGCCCTCATGACCCTCCTCACCATCGCCGCCCTTGAAAACAGCACCCTGAACGATTCCGTAACCCTCACCGGCACCATCGACAGCGAAGGTAACGTCGGCCCCATCAGTGGTGTGCTCGAAAAATCCGAAGCCTCAAAAGCCGGGGGCAAGACCCTGATTCTCCTCCCCAGGGAAAACGACCAGCTTGTCAGCTACACCTACGTCCAAAAAGACGTGGGCATTTTCACAATCGTTGAACGAAAACCCGAATTCGTTGACACCGAGGAATACATCGAGGAGAATGTAGGGATCGACGTCGAGTTCGTGGACACGATCGAGGACGTGGTCAGGTATGCGGTGTGAAGAGGAGATTACCCCTCCATTCTCCTTCGGAATCTAGGAAGGGGGCTCCCACCTGCGGAGATAATACGGCTTCGGAATCTCGGTATTTCGTTTATTTCACAGCCGCCGTTATTAGTAGAACTTATAATTATATTTTCTGAAAAGGCCGCCCGCTTCGCGGTCGTTGAGCCCCCAGGTACTCGAAAACAAAACTAAAACCGTACCCGTGATCAGGAATAACAAAATCAAAAAAGACAGGGGGTAAATTTCAGATCCCTTTAATTCTCTAAAAACGCCCCCTTCCTCCCCAAAAAATTAAAAAAAGAACTCCACACTCCTCTTTTCTTCACCTCGAACCTTGCCTCATAAAAGCCAGCAGCCCTTTCAAAATCTCCCTGGGACTTGGAGGGTTCCCCGGTATTTTCATATCGACGGGCAGAATCTTATCGACGCCTCCCAGCACTGCATACGAGTCTTTGAAAATCCCGCCGTCGCAGGCATCGTCGCCGACGGCTATTACGTATTTGGGAGAGGGCATGGCTTCGTAGGTTTTTTTGACGGCCTGGGCCATGTTGTGAGTGACGGCTCCGGTTACTATGAGGGCGTCGGCGTGGCGGGGGGAGGCTGCAAAGGATATGCCGAAACGGGAGATGTCGTAATGGGGGGCTGAGAGGTTGTTGAGTTCGATTTCGGTGGAATTGTCGCTGCCGGTGTCGAGTTCGCGGAGGGCCAGGCTGCGGCCCAGGGTATGGTGGATTTCTTTTTTGAGGGTGGAGCCGATTTCTTCAAGTTCGGAGTCGGCGAAGTCGAACTTTTCGGTAACTTTAGGGCGGAATACGAAGGTCAGAGGGTTTACCATATTATTTCCTCAATAATCTAAACTTGTTCTGTAAGTTTCTGCATCTCCGGTTCAGAGGTCGGTGCCCGCATAGGACAGGTTCAGGCTCTTGTTAATCAGGGGGAAGTCCGGGACGATGTTGTCGAGCACGGCGTGTTCAACGGCCTTCCAGTTGCAAAAGGACGCGGTCCGGACCTTGTAGCGGTCAACGAGGCCGTTTTTCACGTAGACCCAGTGTAGGGTCTGGCCCCTTGGGGCTTCCACCATTGAAAGGGCGAAGCCGTCCCGGATGCCGGCAACGGGGGGCGGGCAGAGCACCGGGCCTGCCGGAATTTCCAGAACCAGTTTCCGGATAAGGGCTCTTGAGGCCCGGACCTCGGCGGCTTTGACCTCGAAGCGGGAAAGGACATCCCCGGTGGAGAGGACCTTCCTTTCAGGGGGTATTTTCCCGTAGATGCCGTAGGGGTGTGTCGTCCTGACGTCGTAGGCGGCCCCGGAGGCTCTGGCAATCGGGCCGGTCAGGTTCAGGGGGGTAATCAGCTTCTTTTTGATCACGCCGCTTGTCGAGAACCTGTCGATAAGGGAAGAAGAACTCATAGCTGTCCTGAAGGCTTTCTCGAAGCGGCCCTCAAAGTTTTCCAGGTAGGAGGCCAGCTTTTCAAGGAGTTTGTCCGGAATGTCCTGCTTCATGCCCCCGATATCCACGGCCCCTTTCAAAAACCGGGAACCTGTCAGGACATCGTTCTGCCTGAAGATCTCCTCCCGCAGGATGAGGAAAGGAGAGGTGATCCTGGGAAAACCGACATCTGTGGCCATGCCTGCCAGGTCGCCGAGGTGGGAGTGGATTCTCTCAAGTTCAAGCAGGACGGCTCTTAAGTACTCGGCCCGCTCCGGGACCCTGAGCCCGGCCAGCTTTTCCACGGCCGTGCAGAAGGCGACAGAGTTTGCGGCCGACTCGTCCCCGCTAATGGCCTCGGCAATCGGGAGGCAGGCTGCCGGGGGCTTTCCCTCTGCCAGTTTCTCAATTCCGCGGTGCTTGTAAAACATCCGGATTTCCAGATTGAAAATGGGTTCCCCTATCACGCTGAACCTGAAATGTCCGGGCTCGATAATCCCTGCGTGGACGGGGCCCACCGGGATCTGGTAGACGCCTTCGCCTTCCAGCCGTTTGAACGGATAATTTTCCTGTGGGTTTTCAATTGTACGGATTTTGCCGTTCTCAAAGGACTTGAGGAGGGGGTGGAAGCCCTCAGGGTATGCCTCATGCAAAAAGAGCCTGCGCTTATCAAAAGCGTCCGGAAAGTCAAGCCCGAAGCCGTCCCTGATTTCCCGCTCGTACCAGCAGGCCGAGGGGAAGGTTTTGGCAATCGAAGACGCTTCCGTTTTCACAGGGTGCAGGAAGACGAATACTTCGGAAAAGCCTCTTTTCCGGAAGGCGTAAAAGAGGGTGAAGGCCGGAGCTTCCGCTTTATCTTTTTCTCCTTTTCCTCCTTTTCCTCCTTTTTCTTCATTTTCTTCATTTTCTCCCTTTTCTCCTCCTTCTTCATTTTCTCCTTTTTCTTCATTTTCCCCTTCAAAGTCCTGGACGCAAAAGAGGCCTAGCAGGATAAACTCCTCCCTGTCAAGGACAGGCACGGTTTCCTGAAACTCCTTTTCCGGGAGGGGGATGTAGAGTTCGCCGTTTTTTCCGTTCTTTATCTGCGGCTCTTTCGAAATATCCCTTAACAGGCCTGTAATGTATTCTGAGGCTGTCATTCCCTTCTTTTCCTTCATTCCTTCCGTATTCTGCTTTCCTTCCATAGTCTGCTCTTTTTCTGTGTTTATTTTCATCTCAGGCCTCCGTTCAGATATATCCGAGTTCCTGCACTATGCCGTTCAGGAGTTTTTCCAGGAAAGGGGGGCAATAGACCCCGAGTACAAGGACCAGGCAGAGCATGACGGCTATCGGGACTTTCATCCCCAACCTGACGTGGTAGGGCTGAAGCGGCTCTTCAGAAAGTCCATTCGAAACAGATCCCGAACTCCTTCTGGTAAAGGCTTCGAGCAAAAACCTCGCAAAAGCCGCCGAAGCCAGCACCAGGAAGACCAGGACCGCAAAGACCAGTATACCTCCATACGGGAGTCGGGCAGCTTCCAGGAGGATGGATAATTTAGCCGAAAAGATCGGGAAGGGGGGCAGGCCGACGATTGCAACGCTTCCCACAATAAAACCCCAGCCTGCGAGGGGCTGGAGCTGGAGTACGTCCCGCATGTCCCCGGCCAGGTTGCTCTCGTACTGCCGGTGCAGGATGCCTGCCGAAAAGAAGAGCGATGCCTTGGTCAGGGAATGGGCCAGGACATAATAGAGCGTCCAGAAAAGGGCAAGCGGACTGCCTGCTCCGATCCCCAGCAGGATTATTCCCATATGTTCCACGCTTGAAAAGGCAATCAGCATCTTCATGTTCTTCTGCCTGAGCATGTTCAGGACCGCGACCGCGACCGTCAGCAGGCCAAAAGCTATCAGGAAACCGGATACCAGGGGGCCGGCCTCGGTCTGGCGGACCAGGGCGTACATTCTGAGAATACCGTAAGTCCCGACGTTCAAAAGGACCCCTGAAAGGATGGCGCTCACAGCCGAAGGGGCCTTGGAATGGGCATCCGGGAGCCAGGTATGGAAGGGCACTATGCCTGACTTGGCCGCAAAACCGATGAAAATGAAAACAAAGCTCGCTGTCAGCATTTTCGGGGAAAGGGAGCCCGCGTTTGCCATCAGCACGGTCCAGTTCAGGGTCCCCCCTCCGCAGCCGGGGACTTCCCCGGAGAGCTTGAAGAGGAAAATCAGCCCGATAAAGGCAAAGAGCATGGCTCCTGAGGCTATGAAGATGTACTTTAGGGCGGCGTCAATGTTTTCCCGGGCTGAGAGGATGGCCACGAGAACCGCTGAAAAGACTGTTGTCAGTTCGGCAAAGATCCAGAAAAGGGCCAGGGAATCGGAGAAGAAAGCCAGGGTCGTGGTCGTAAGCAGGAGGCTGAACGCCATGTAAAAGATTTTCAGGTTTTTGCGGTTCAGTTCCCGGGCTTCCATAAGGCTTTCCACGTAGCCGTTAGAGTAGACCGAGGCAAAGCAGAAGAGGAGAGCCGCAACCAGGGCCTCGTAGAGGCTGAGCCTGTCCAGGTAAAAATAGCTGTTTCCAGCCTCGAACCCGTGGGTCCCGCTGGCAAGGGCAAAAGCGCCGAGTGCAAGGTATGCGAGTGAGTGCAGGACAGTAAAGGCGTTCATCGCCCTGTGGGACCTCGAGAGTAAAATCAGGGCAAAGGCCAGGGCTCCGACTGCAAGGTAATTGTAGAGAATCACAGGTATTCCCTCCCTGACCAGATTTTAAGTTTCAGGAGACGCTGGTGGTATTCCTCGATCGTGGAATCAATCCCGACCGCCAGGATGGTTGTCAGGAGGACCAGGATGATCAGGTCGATGATAATGAGCACCTCGATGATGAAGGGCAGTTCCGTGACAAAGATCCCGAAGAGGAGTACCCCATTTTCCATGGTAAGGTAGCCGAGGACTTTTGTAATCACCTTCCTGCGGCTGAACATGACGAGCATGCCCATGAGGGTCAGGGAAAGCCCGATTACGGCCCCGAAGAAGAACAGCCTGTCAAGGGCGAAAAAGCCCGAGAGGAAAACGTAGGCCAGCAGGACCAGAGCGATGCTGACCATAAGGGAAGACGTAGGTTCCAGGTAGTTGAATTTCATGTCCCTTCTGATCTTGACTTTCTCCTCAACTATGTTTATGAAGAAGGGGATAAGCAAAACCTTGCTGACAAACGTCAGGGCCGCAATCGATAGCAGCACCGGACTTCCCTCTATCAGGTAGAGCAGCCCGGCTATAAGGGCCAGGAGCAGGGACTGGATAGTATAAGTGGTCAGAAGCGAGGCGAGGTTTCTTGCGGAAATGACAAGTGCCGCCGTGACCAGCACGAAGACGAAGAGGATCTTGATCGCCCCTTCGAGAAATAGGGGGTCTGTAAGGAGTGGGGAAATCATGCGAATACCTCCATCAGGATGGTAAGGGCCGAGAAGAAAAAGGCCATCATGTAGAAAACGGGCAGCCTGAAGAGCCTCATTTTCGAAAGCGAGGACTCGAAAAGCCCGATTACCACTGCCAGGAGGGCCGCCTTCACGAGGAAAGCCAGACCCGATACCAGAAGGCCAGAAACAGCAAGGTCTCCCATATTAGGCCCGCCAGAAAGTCCGACCGGGACAAGGATGTTGATCAGGACCGCCATGAGGAGAGTCTGTTTAACCGAATGGGTCAGTTCTATGAGGGCCAGGTTTTTCCCGGACTGTTCCAAGATCATGGCCTCATTTATCATGGTAAGTTCGAGGTGTGTTGCCGGGTTGTCCACGGGGAGCCTGCCGGTTTCCACTATGATGATTATGAAGAGGGAGATGGAGACCAGAACCAGGGTCGGGCTTACCGGAATTGCGGAAGCCGAAGTAATGGCGAACATCTCGTGCAGGTCCACGGTTTTCAGGACGTATGCAAGCGCTGCGAAGGATATAACCATAGTGGGCTCGATCACGGCCGAGAGGCTCATTGCCCGTGAACTTCCCATGCCTCCGAAGGTGCTGCCAGCGTCAAGCCCGCAAAGCGCCGTGAAAAAGCGCTCGATTGCGAGCAGGTAAATGAAGACTATGATGTTCCCTATCCCTGCCGGAGCGTCCGGGATAAAGATGACAGGGACAAAGAGGGAGGCGAGCAGGAGGACTGCCAGGTTCAGGTAGGGGGTCACCCTCATGACCCCGGAGGAAGTGGGTGAGTAGACCACTTCCCTGTGCAGGAGTTTGCGTAAGTCATAATAGTTTTGCAGAAGGCGCGGGCCTTTTCTCCCCTGGGCGGCGGCCTTGACCTTTTTGATGAGGCTCATGTAGAAGGGGGAGACCAGGAGCACGAACCCGGTGTTCAGCAGGCAGAACAGGGTGAAAGACAGGTTTGGAAAGTCCGGAGTCATGCGAACCACCTCGTAAAGATCATGAGCACGAGCACTGCGAGGAAGACGTAAAGTACATAGGTATCCAGCCTCCCGTTCTGCAGCCTCGACACCTCCATTGAGACCCGGTCAACTGCCTGGGCCACGGGCAGGTAGAGGTATTCATCGAAGAACTTCATGAGCCGGATTTCGGCGGTCCCGTGCTCGAAGACGCATTCCCGGCTGTCAGCAAAGGTCCTGCTGCTGGAAAGCTGGGTCCTGTAGATCTTTTTGAAGATTAGGACAAGAGGTTCGGAAAAGCCTGCCGAGCTGTATTCCATTGTCGGGTGCTGGGCCAGGATTCCACAACCCCAGGTCTCTTCACTGACCCTCGGGCCTGAGGAGGGGCCGAAGTTCCGGACGGAAAGCCAGACCAGCAGGTAGGCGCCCGTCAAAATCCCGCCGACAAAAAGCATGTCCGGGACCTCGACCTCGACCGGAAACCCGAAGAGGGCAAAGAGCCGGGAGGAGAAGAGGCCTGTCAGGATACAGAGGGCCGCAGGGATAGCCTGTCCGAGCAGCATGATTTTCGGGACCTCACCTGCCTGTTTTGCGCATTCCGTCCGCGGCTGGGCGAGGAAGGTAATCCCGAAGACTTTTACGAAAAGGGTAGCTGCAAGGGCACTTGTAAGGGCAAGGGCCGAGAGGCTGATGACGAGGAGTACCTTCAGGAATGGGGCATTTGCTCCCGCGAGGGCTGAGGACGAGAAAAAGGCCTGGAAGAGCATAAGCTCGCTCACAAACCCGTTTGTGGGAGGCAGGGCGGCAATCGAGACCGCCCCGATCAGGAAGAGGAGGGCGGTCCGAGGCATGCGTTTTACAAGCCCTCCCATTTCCTCCAGGTTCCGGGTGCCGGTCTCGTGTACGACAGAGCCTGCGGCCATGAAAAGCAGGCTCTTGAACAGGGCGTGGTTCAGGCAGTGGAAGCCTGCGGCCGCAAGGCTGAGCCCGGCAAGCCCGGCAAGTCCGCTGACCCTGAAGATGAGGTAAAGCCCGATTCCTATCAGGATAAGTCCCACGTTTTCAATGCTGCTGTAGGCGAGCATCCTTTTGATGTCGTTTTCCTTTAGGGCGTAGACCACTCCCAGAAGAGCCGAGACACTGCCGAAGACAAGGACCAGGACCCCCCACCAGAGTTCCGGTTCGACCGCGAGCAGGAAACGCAGCAGCCCATAGATTGCGACCTTGAGCATGACCCCCGACATGAGGGCCGAAATGTTCGAGGGGCTTGCCGGGTGGGCATAGGGCAGCCACTTATGGAAAGGCACGGCTCCGGCCTTGATTGCAAAGCCGAAGAAGAGGGCAAGGAATATCCCTGACACGGCTTTTGGGTCCAGAAGCCCGAACCCCCGGAAGTCAAAGGAACCTGTTCGGGAATAGAGGCCTATAAAGGCCGAGAAGAGAAAGACCGTGCTCAGGCTGGTCATGATAAAGTAAAAGAGGGCCGCCTTTCTGCTCTCTGGCTTTTCGTATTCGTAGATTACCAGGAAAAGAGAAGAAATGGACATGAGTTCCCAGAAGAGCAGGAAGGAAAAGCCGTTTGCTGAGAGCACGACGAGTAACATTGAGAAGATAAAGAGGTTCATCAGGGCTACGTGCAGGCTTTTTCGCCCCTCGCTTTTATCGTCCTCTACATATTTTATGGAGTAAAGCGAGACTCCCAGGGACACGAGGGATATGAGGAGCACAAAGCCCGCAGAGAGTCGGTCTATGAGGAAATTGAACTCCAGGGGAGAGAGGAAGCTGTAGCTTTCGATCAGCACTTCCCGGCCCCCATAGAGCACTTCCCCCGCAAAGACCACGAGCAGGCATGAGGATAGACAGGTCAGCCCCAGGGAGCCTGTCCGGCAAGTTCTACTGCGATACAATAAGGAGAGGACCGTCCCAAGAAGCAGGAGGCTCAGACCGCTAACTAGCAAGGGTTCTGACATCGAGGGATCACCGGAGAGCTGAAAGAACTTTAAAAAGATGTCCGCTGCCCGAGGTCAGGTCGGATACTGTCGTTTTCAGGTTTATTGAGTTACTTTGAATTATGCCGTTTGTCGTCTAACATTCCACCATTTTGTTATAAGAAGGAGTGCCCGTATAGATTTTCAGACTATAAACGTTTGCAGTGTAAACTTCCAGATAATTTCTTAAAAATAATAATAATAGAAATCCGGACCCTCCGGTCGAGGGGATAAAACAGCGTCATCTGCCGGCATAATTCGGGAAGATGAAAGCAAGCAGGAGCCGGAAATAGGAAAAACAGGCCTTTCCGGATGGTAATGATTTTACATGAAAATCCTGGATCCGTATGAAAATTTATGAGAAAATTCGCATCCCGATTTCGAAAAAAGGTCGGATATTTTGTTCCGGAAGGAGTGTTGAGGCATGTTACAGGGACTGAAGTTAGCTTCTTTTTTACGTTGTACGGTCTTTCAGTTCCCTGAGTTAGCAGTGGGCCGTTTTTTTCCGTTTTTTCCTTGAAAAGGCCTGCCTAATCCTTTTGATTTTGTTTTCAGGAATTCAGGGTGGGTTTTGAAGCCAATTACTTAAATGACCAGCGTATTCCCCGGCCACAGGCCGGCCTTTTCATGACCGAAAGGAAACAGAATTTGAAATCAAGGATATCGGCAGGGTTTTGAAAAGTGCAATGTCAGGTCAGCAACAAGGAATGTGGTTCGTTGGTGTGTTTTCTTTTGCTCGGACCCGTGGTTTTTAGTCGGGATTCAATTTTCAGTTTCATTTTGAAAAGCCCGTTCTTTCATATTCCGGGCACGCCTGTCAGGACTCATCCTGTTATGGGCCCGAATCCGGTATCAAGATGTGTTTTCCTTCCCACAGCTTCCTGGATATGCTCCGAGAGTTCGGCGTACAGGGCTTTCGGTTCTTTTCCTTTCTGCAGGTAAAAACTGGCTCCGTTCTCCAGGGCTCTTATCAGTACATCTTCCTTGCCTGCTCCGGTAAACAGGATGAAAGGCGTTTCGATACCCTTTTCCCTTATAGTCTTCAAAAAAGTTATTCCGTCCATGCCAGGCATCTTGTAATCCGAGACCACGGCATCAAAGTCTTTGGTCCTGAGTTTGGGCATGGCTTCGCCTGCAGAATCTGCAGTATCGGCTTCAATCTCGTAAAAAAATTCGAGATAATCCTTGGAAAGTTCCAGATATGCGGGGTCGTCATCTACGAGTAAAATCCTTAGCATGTTTGTCCCTCCGGTCTCTTGCAGGTGCTGGGCGGGTTTGCCGGAGCATTTCAGGTTTCAGGGGCACAAAGCCCCGATGGGTCTTTCAGGTCAGATTCGAGTATTCTGGGGTGGGATAAATACTCGGGGTTGGAGCTTAGTTTTTTAAATTTCACTCCATCCAATTTATACTACTGAAGTAGTCAATTTTGGGGCTTATAATGCTTTATGTTATGATAAATTATTATTTTTATGTAGTTTACTAATACAAGCTTGCCTTTCATTCTATATAACTTTTAACTCTTCTTTCACATTTTTATGACGTTAGGGTCAGTTTCCTGTTATAATTCCCCTTTAATGGAACTATAATCTCTTTATGATCCTGAAGTGTTGGAAGATCGTATGTCAACTACCCCCACCTGCAAGTCTTCGGCTGTCGAGGAAGGGGCATCCTGCTTAATTAGGTGAAGCGGCTGTCTCTCCCCTCAAAATAGTGAAAATGTATAGCGCAAAAATAAACGTTAGTAAAAAATATATTTTTTATTCAAAATTCTGGCCCGGGGTTCTCAAAGATATAAGGACTTCAACTCACGATTTTTAATTCGTCCGGATTTGAAAAATGCTTCCAGGTATCATTAGTGAAGTATCCCGGCTGAAGCATCCCGGCTGAAGCATCCCTACCGAAGTATCCCAACTGAAATTTCGGCTCTTCGTCTTTTCAAGTGGGTAATGCAAAATCGAGCCTTCCTAATTTTAGAT
>JAENYU010000055.1 GCA_016841625.1 Methanobacteriota archaeon | reverse complement strand
CTCGTAGTCATGTCCCGTTTTTCGTTTTGTCACTACTACAAATTACCATACATAGCAGTCCTTTTACTTTTCGGATAGGCTCTTAGTGAACTTTGAATTCTTTGACTTTAGCCATATTATCTACAGGTGGAGTTTATTTTCCGGAAAACATAACCTTTGGGTTTTCCTGCATTATTCAGTTGGTATTTTTAGTGAGGGTCGCCAGGCAAGCTGGCGGAGGCACCTATCACAACCAAATTGAAAAAAGGTTTCCGGGGTCAAGGAATATCACCCAAATAACCCTGGATGCTGAACACACCTAACACTGAAATTTCGAACACCAGCTTTGCCTGAATAATAATATTTATAATCCCATTAAGTGTATCCACCCTATTGATGGCAGATAAATCGGCTGCAGATGAAAACAGTCTACTTCTTGAACGCATTTTCCAGATCCACAAATCCCCCTGCAAAGTCGTTCTGGCAATAACCGGCGGCGGAGCCGAAGTTATTGGGGAATTGCTTCGCCACGGCAGCGGCTCGGCAACAGTGCTGGATGCAGTTGTCCCATACGGCATGGAGGCGATGGACCGCTTCCTCGGAAGAAAACCTGAGAAGTACTGCTCGGAGAAAACTGCAAGATTAATGGCGATGGTTGCTTACCAGCGAGCCCTGGAATTGTCAAAAGGCTCCGACGGCTCCGACGGCTCCGCAGATTCGGACGTAATCGGGATCGGAGCGACCTGCAAGCTAAAGGCGGCAAACGAGCGGGAAGGCAGGAAACACGAGGTCCATGTTGCCATACAGGCATATCGTGAAACCGGGGTCAGAACCCTTGAACTGACAGCGGACCGGACAAGGGAAGAGGAAGAAAAGCTCTCTGCATGCCTGATTTTCAATGTGCTCGCCCGTTACTGCGGCGTTCCTGAATTTGATTTGTCGGGTGGGATTCGAGCCGGGGGAGAGATAGAAAGAGGGGAAATGGAAGAAATAGAGGGAATAGAAGAAGTTATTGAAAAATATGCTTCAGTTTCCGGGGCTGTAGGAGATCTCCTGAAACAGCAGAGCTGCAGCTCTGACAGTCCTTATGAAACAGTAGGAAAGGCAAGAATCAGTTTCAATGAGTCAATCAATGAGGCAGAAGCTCCAGAAAAGATAAAGCCTGAAGAAATAAAACTCGTATTCTCTGGCTCTTTTGACCCCTGCCACAAGAACCATGTTTTCATGGCGAAGTGGGCGTCGAAGAAGTATAATACGCCCATCCACTTTGAAATTTCTCTGACGAACGTTGACAAGCCGCCCATAGATTTTATTTCGTTGAACCGGAGACTCGATTCGTTAAGGGAATACAAGGATGAAGCTTTCATGGGCAGTGTTTATCTGACCAATGCGCCGCTTTTCCTGCAAAAAGCCACCCTTTTCCCGAACAGCACCTTCATCATAGGGGCAGATACCTTCAACAGGCTTTTTGACGCAAAATATTATGATGGTGTAACAGACACAGCCACCATTTTAGGGCTTTTTAAGGAAAAGAATGTACGGTTCATGGTGTTTCGCAGGAAATCCGTTGAAATTTCCACCAAACCTGAGATTCTTGATTTTTGTGAGGTTGTCCCGGTGGACGAATATGAAGACGATGGGACGTCGTCAAGGGAAATTAGAAGAAAGTGTGAAAAAGAATAAAGTGTTGCTGCTTTTAAATTATAAATAAAGAGTTTTATTTTCGACTCAGTACCAAAATCCAGTATAAATGTAAAATTAAAAATCATTGGATTTTCTAATTGGTTACAATTCTTGTGATAAGACTTATGGATCAAGGTCTTTTGATTTCGAATATTGATTTTGATTAAAGACTTGATTCTTCTTGCGAATTCAGAATTTCAATCAAGAAATGCAAAAATCACTAGATTTTGGAACAGAGTCTTTTTAGAAACCCGGGTCCGGCCCGTAAAATCCAGGGTAAATCCCAAAAATCATACATCAGTAAACCGATCTTACTTTTGCAGGCTCTTTTCGAGCCTCATTTTTGACCTGATTTTGACCTAATTTTTACATATTTACTTTTTTTAGCTCATTTCCAGGGCCATGAACCTAAACTGCGAACGAAACCGCACCTTAAAAAAATCAATAAATAAGTTAGGGACTAATTAAGGGATAGGAAATTCCTCCTTAACCATGAAGGAGCATCGGAGAATTCTATGAAACCTAAAACTCTGAAACTGTCCCCCATCTTTTTAATCACACTGGCCCTCTGCCTGCTCTCCCTGACAGCTAGCCCCGCAGCAGCCATGCTGATCCCCGAAGCTGCCGAAATCCCCTACCAGGTAAACCACTCAGACCGAATAGCAATCGGGACTGTAAGCGATATCCAGCTTCACTACGACTACACCATCTTCACTATCACCGTCGAAGAATGGCTTTATAACCCGATGCCCGTCGAAACCATAAAGGTGAGGACCGAAACCGGAAAATATGTCTGGACCGAAGACCAGCCCGAATTCGAGGAAAACGAAGAAGTACTCCTAATGCTGAAGGACATAGACCCTGAGGACCGGCTCTTTAAAGTGTCCGTGCATTTCCCCGGAAAGCGCCCGGTGTCCGACAGGGAGGCTGTGATTGAGGAACTGAAAGTGCAGGGGAAGTGGCAGGAAGGAAATGAGACCGGCGAAGATGGGGTTGAAGGCGAGCCGGAAGAAGGAGATACGGGTTCAGTCCCTGAATCAGAAAGTACTCCTTTCGTTAATTCGGTGTGGGTGCTTGTAGCAGTGATAGGGGCGGTTTTCGCGATCAGGAGGGTGGAATAAAAGCTTAGAAGAAAAGAAACCTATTATCTTTTTCTGGCCTTCGTTCGATTTATTTTACCAATTATCCAGAATAAAATCTCTTCTCTCCTAAAAACCACAAGCTAAACTGCAAATGAAAATGTATCTTAAAAAATCAATAAATAAGTTGAGAAATAAGTAGGAAATAGGAAATATTTCCTGAAACATGAAGGAGCATCTGAAATTCCATGAAGCCTGAAACAGTGAAACAAGCATCGATCCTTTTGATCATCCCTTCCCTCTGCCTGCTCTTCCTGACCGCAAGCCCCGCAGCAGCCGAGTTAATCGCAGAATCCGCCGAGATCCCCTACCAGGTCAACCACTCGGACCGGATAGCAATTGGAACGGTCGGCAAAATCACCCCATACTACGACCACACCATCTTCCTAATCACAGTCGAAGAATGGCTCTACAACCCCCTGCCTGTCGAAACCATAAAGGTGAGGACCGAAATGGGAACAGGCGTCTGGACCGAAGACCAGCCCGAATTCGAGGAAAATGAAGAAGTGCTCCTCATGCTGAAAGACATAGACCTGGAGCACCGGATCTTCAAACTGTCCGTGGAAGAGCCCGGAAAGCGCCCGGTGTCCGACAGGGATGCTGTGATTGAGGAATTGAAAGTGCAGGGGAAGTGGCAGGGAGGAGATGAAATAGACGATGATGGTACTGCAAGCGAGCCGGAAGAAGGAGAAGAAGGAGAAGGTCCAGCCACAGAATCAGAAAGCACTCCTTTCATTGGGCAGGAAGGAAATGAGACCAGTGAAGATGATGGTACTGCAGGTGAGCCGGAAGAAGGAGAAGATGAGGATACGGATCCAGCCACGGAATCAGAAAGTACTCCTTTCATTGGTCCGGTGTGGGTGCTTGCAGCAGTTATAGGGGCGGTTTTCGTAATCAGGAGAATGGAATAAAAGCCTAGAAGAAAAGATACCGGTCATCATTCTGGCCTTTTTTTCTGTCCTTTTTTTAATTTTTTACCAATTCTCCAGAATAAATCTCTTTTCTCTTAAAAAACACAAGCTAAACTGCAAATGAAAATTTAGCTTAAAAAATCAATACATAAGTTGAGAAATAAGTAGGAGATAGAAAACATTTTGTGAAACATTAAGGAGCATCGGAGAATTCTATGAAACCTAAAACTCTGAAACAATCACCCATCCTTTTAATCACACTGGCCCTCTGCCTGTTCTCCCTGACAGCTAGCCCCGCAGCAGCCCTGCTGGACCCGATAGCCGCCGAAATCCCCTACCAGGTAAACCACTCGGACCGAATAGCAATCGGAACTGTCAGCGACATCGAACCGCATTACGCCTATACCATCTTCACCATCACCGTCGAAGAATGGCTTTATAACCCGATGCCCGCCGAAACCATAAAGGTTAGGACCGAAAACGGAAAATATGTCTGGACCGAAGACCAGCCCGAATTCGAGGAAAATGAAGAAGTGCTCCTCATGCTGAAGGACCTGGACCTTGAGGACCGACTCTTCAAAGTGTCCGTGGAGTTCCCCGGAAAGCGCCCGGTGTCCGATAGGGATGCTGTGATTGAGGAACTGAAAGTGCAGGGGAAGTGGCAGGAAGGAAATGAGACCGTCGAAGATGGGGCTGAAGGCGAGCCGGAAGAAGGAGAAGAAGAAGAAGGAGAAGAAGAAGGAGAAGAAGAAGAGGATGTGGGTCCAGCCACGGAATCAGAAAGTACTCCTTTCATTGGTCCGGTGTGGGTGCTTGCAGCAGTGATAGGGGCAGTTTTTGTTTTCCGAAAAATAAAATAAAAAGTTAGAAGGAAAAAACCGATTTTTGCTAGGCTGAATAGTTACATTTCGTTTTATATCCAAAAGTTAGGAAATTTACAGTATCGTTAGAGCAATTCCAATATCTATAAAACTTCATCTTTCATATATACCAGGCATGCGGGAGATTATTTTTATCGATGAAGGAAGCCTTCCCACACCTGGGGGTACCACGAGGGAGTGGGTAAAGGCTGCAGCTGAAAATCGAAATGAAGACGAAAAACTCTTTTCCATGATAAGGGAGGCTTTCCAGAGAAAAATTGATGTGGGAGTACACGTTCCCACATATCCCCAGTTTAGAGATATGATAGGTCAGTTCCTGGACATCATCAAAGAAGAAAAGAATTGTTATGAACCTTATGTGCTAAAAGAAGAAAATGCAAAGATCCTTGAGCTGGAAATAATTGAAGAGGTTGCAAAACAATATAAAGAGGAGACAGGAAAAACTCTTGAAGTTAGGGTTTGTATTGCAGGCCCTACGGATATGTATCTTCAGGCTTTCGGAGCAACAGCTTTTGTGGACGCATATCAGATCCTTGCACTGGATATTGAGAAATTCATTAAACAGGCATTTAAAACTGCAAATAATTTCAAAATTAAGGTTATAGCTTTTGATGAACCCAGCCTCGGGATAAATGATAGGATCCAGTTTTCTGACGCTGATATCATCTCCGCTCTTACTCTTGCTTCCAGCTATGCTCGGCAGCAGGGAGCTGACGTGGAGATTCACCTGTATTCCCCCTTGAAGTATAAGCTTATATGTGAGACCCCTATCAATGTCATTGGATTTGAGTATGCGGGAACTCCTTCCTACCTGGATCTTCTGGACAGAAAAGTACTGGAGGATTCAAATACTTATGTAGGAATAGGAATATCGAGAACCGATATTTCCAGTCTTATAGGTATTGTCAATGAAAAGTATGGAATTAATGCCTGGAAGGAAAAGGAGTACATGCAAAAAATCGTAACTGAGCTCGAGACTCCGGATGTCATAAAAAAGAGGCTTGAAACGGCTTTTTCCGTTCTTGGGGATCGCATAAAGTATGCGAATCCGGACTGCGGGCTGGCGTTCTGGCCGGATCAGGACCTCGCTTTCAAGCTGCTTGAGAATACCGCAAAAGGTATTAATGAATTTAATGCAGAAAAGAAGGACTCTGGTCCAAAAAGAACATTAAATTCTTCGAGTGCATGCACAAATAAATGAAAGTACTTTTCACATTACCTTTTTTGATTATTGATTTCATCGTTACCATAGGCAGGAAGGTTGTCCTGGAGTTGGTTTTTAAAGACCGTACCTAACTTGACTTTGTCAGATTAGACAGTTACTCCAATCGCTGTTATCGATTTCACTACGGACAATCTATTTGTTATATGAGATTTATGATGGCGCTTTACCTTGTAATGTGACATAGTCGAGTTACTCGATTTTCCTTAATTTTTCGAGTGTCCTTTTCACTCCCACCCTCGGATTAAGTTTCAATGCGGTTTCAAAATGTTTTATTGCCTCGGCGTCATTTCCCTGTAAATGGAGGATTTCCCCTAAAACCCTATGAATTTTTGATTTGGTGTCTTTGTCAGAAAACCTATTTAATCCTTTTTTTAGAGGAGTTATAAGTGCATCATATTCTCGGGGATCAGTATTTGCAGAAAGCTCTACTTTCAATTCTTTAACGGCTTCAAGAAATTCAATATCATTTCCAACATTGATGCAGTCATATCTATATAATTTAGAATCAATGAAAGTCCCTTCGAAAGTGTAACGGTAAGCTCTATTCTTATCGTGTATCAAATACAGGACTTTTTTATTAGTATCAAAGCGGTAGCTTCCTGCCCAATTAAGCTCAGGTCCGATTGTTTCAGGCAATTTTTTCCATAACAGTTTTCTGTTCTTTATATCAAAGAAAAATAGTTTAGAGCTATCCGTCTTATTGGTACTTTCTAAAGCCTGACAAACAGCAAAACGTCCGTCATCTGAAATGCCAGTATGACCTGTATTTGCCTTACATCTTTGCTTGATCAGAGTCTCTCCATCTGCATTAATTATATGGAATACTCCATACATGCCCTTAGGAGTCCTATTGCTGAGAATAAACACTCCCGAGTTTGAAACCATCCCATTATTAGGGTGCCTCATTTTAGCTTGAAGTTTTACCTTTCCGCGTTCTAATAAAATATATTTCCCGTTTTCATTTTGATCTTTCCACGCTAAAATGAATTTGCCTTTTGGTGATTGATGATATTCCCCCGTAAAATCACCGATTGATAGAAAATTCCCAGTTATCGAATAATTTAATTTGGGAGATTTTTGAGAGTGTTTTGCTTTATTTTTAAAAAAGTCAACTAAACCCATGTTGTGAACACCAAAAACATGTATATCTTAATCAAGGACTACTCGTCGTATATAGCATCTGATTCTTTATAGTGTTTTTGAATCTGATGGGCTTCTATTGCCTTTTTTTCTTTTAGTTCCTTGCACTTTTCAAAGCATTTTATGACTTTACTAAGTAGGACTTACGCGGTTGAGCTGAGAAATCAATAGCACTAAACCGTTAATTGCCTAAAAAGTGAATTTGGCCACAACGTCTATTGTCATTGATTTTGTTCCTCAAGTGCGTAAGTCCTGACTATAGTATTTAGTAGAATCTGTCAAACCTGGGTTTATCACGACTTTCTGCTTGTTTGCGTATCTTCATAAACAATAAGGTACAATAATAACTGGGGGTGAATAAATATGCATAAAGGCATGAAAATAGTGACTTGTGTCTTAGCAACAATAGGGATTGGCTGTGTTGTAAAACATATCATGCATTACAAAGAAGGTTGCAGTTTGTGTGGTTGGCATAAAATAAAAGTAGAAGACGAAAAACCATCTGGTGCAACTGTATCGTATAAAATAAAAGTAGAAGATGAAAAACCACATGGTTCAAGGTATGGTTCTAATCCGATCCATTATTAAACCCGACAACCATACGTGAAAGGATTATGCCAGGCTTCCAGGATATGATAGGATATTTTTATGGAGGGCTCTGCGGAGCCCTTTAGAATTGTGCAGAATGAGCAAAAAATTACAATGACAATCTGCATTCAACTATGGTCAACTCGGAACCAATGGTCCATTCCAGCTAGTTCACTATGGCGCACTTTAGGTCAAAACGTTGCTATTTTGGTAAAGTTCTGCAAGAAACAGATCTTTAGACCATATTTATATGTAACTAAAGTACCTTTTAATGTTAATGCTTCTTTTTGGACATATTGGCGTCACGCTGGGGGTATTTTTCGGATTTGCATTTTTCATACCACAATTAAGGACCATTATAGATCCAACATATCTGGTCATTGGATCGCTCCTTCCAGACTTAATAGATAAACCTCTAGGAATGATTATCTTTTCTTCTACCATTGCAAACGGACGGATAATAGCTCATACATTGTTATTTTCTATTACCCTCTTTCTGACAGGTTTATACTTATACGATAAAAGAGGAGATATCAAGGTCCTTACCCTTGCAGCAGGTTCTATTTTTCACCTTATGGAAGATCAGATGTGGGCATTGCCTCGAACTTTATTTTGGCCTCTCCTGGGATGGCGTTTCCGCAAAAATCCGCATCAAACTGGACTAAAATATTTATTAACGCTTTTTAAAAGATCTTTTAGAGAGTTATAAAACAGACGATACTTATCATTTGTCATATGTTAATGAACATTTTGGAGACTGTTTATTATTTTCTGTTTTTTTGATGATCCTGTCGTCCAGTGTTATATGATTGGTGTTTTGAAACACTTAAATGTTAGAAGGTCTCGTAGTGTCCACTTTGAATCTATGGCGTCATTAACAAATTGGCCACCAATAAGTAAGGGATAGGATATTTTTCCTGAAACAGGAAAGGAAGTATCGGAGAAATCTATGAAACCTGAAACTATGAAACAACCCCCCATCCTCTTAATCGCGCTGACCCTCTGCCTGCTCTGCCTGCTCTGCCTGCTCTCCCTGTCAGCAAGCCCGGCAGCCGCCTCCCTGATCCCGGAATCCGCCGAAATCCCCTATCAGGTTAACAACTCGGACCGGATAGCAATCGGGACTGTAAGCGATATCCAGCTTCACTACGACTACACCATCTTCACAATCACAGTCGAAGAGTGGCTTTATAACCCGATGCCCGCCGAAACCATAAAAGTTAGAACCGAAAACGGAAAATATGTCTGGACCGAAGACCAGCCCGAATTCGAGGAAAATGAAGAAGTGCTCCTCATGCTGAAGGACCTGGACCTTGAGGACCGGCTCTTCAAAGTGTCCGTGGAGTTCCCCGGAAAGCGCCCGGTGTCCGACAGGGATGCCGTGATTGAGGAACTGAAGGTGCAGGGGAAGTGGCAGGAAGGAAATGAGACTGGCGAAGATGGGGCTGAAGGCGAGGCGGGAGAAGGAGATACAGGTTCAGTTCCTGAATCAGAAAGTACTCCTTTTGTGGGTGTTGTTTGGGTGCTTACAGCAGTTGTAGGGGCGGTTTTCGTGCTCCTAAGAAGGGAATAAAACCGGGGTTTTTATAAAGAGGTACGGATGCTAAACTTAAACCGAAGCAACCGTATTAGCCGTATCGAGACTGTCTTGTTCCGGGCAAAAGCCCGGCTTACCCAAGATAAAAATGAAGAGATAAAACAACTCATATCAAAAAAAAGAAACCGAAGGCTTGAAAGATTAATATTTGAGGGATTGCGACAACTTCTTTTAAGACTTCTTCTTATTTTTCGCACGTATAGACTTAACACGCTTTAATATTTTTGATGCCTCGCGACCTTTTCTCATTTTAATCAGTAACTTAGCATAATTTGTTAATAATTTCAAAAAATCAGGATGGTCTTCTCCCTTGGATTTCTCCGCAATGTTTATTGATCGAACAAATAATTCTTTAGCTTTGAGGTTTTTCCCCTGGGACACGTAGAGTCCAGCCAAATTATAAAGAGAAGTTGCTACGTTAGGATGTTCTGAACCCAAAACTTTCTCTCGGATTTCTAAGGCACGAATGTAAAGTGGTT
>JAENYU010000017.1:57080-93664 GCA_016841625.1 Methanobacteriota archaeon | reverse complement strand
TGTTTTTTGCAACTTAGCACTGTATTAGTTATCGAAATCTGTCAAAGTTAGGTTATGAAACTTCTATATGATACAAATATTTTAATTCACATTCAAGATCCAAAAGAGCTTTCTCCCAATCTTCAAGCATTGTTAACAATAATCCGAGAACATGGTCATCAGGAGTTTATCCATCCTGCTTCTTTGAAGGATATCGAAAATGATAATGATGCTGAAAGAAGGAAAATAACTTTATCGAAGCTTCGTGGTTATCCTCGGCTTCCTTCACCCCCTACTCCAGATGATGAGTTTACATATTTAGTAGGTATTCCCGTAAATTCACATGATGAAAATGACAACGAAATTCTTTTTTCACTTAAGAAAAATCTTGTAGATTTCCTTATAACAGAAGATAAAGGGATCGGAAAAAAAGCCAATTTACTGAATCTTGATGATAGAGTGTTTTCAATAGATTCAGCTCTCGATTATTTTACTGGCCTATATCAACGTTTTTTCCCAAATCATAGTTTATTGAGGAAATGCTATGCTCATGAAATTGATATTAATCAACCGTTTTTTGACTCACTGAAATCAGATTATGGAGATGCGGATTTTAAAAAATGGTATGATAAGTGTATCAAAGAAAGTCGTGAATGTTACACTTATGAAGAGGATAACAAAGTTAAAGCTTTCCTCATGTTAAAAGAAGAAAATGAAGTTATTGAAACACATAATCCCATTCCTGCCACAAAAAGAGTCAAAATTGCAACACTAAAGGTCGATTTCTCAGGTTCTAAAATGGGTGAACTCTTCCTCAAAATAGCTTTTCAGTATTGCATAAATAATCAGATTTTTGAAATTTACTTAACTCATTTTGAAACTGAAGATGACACCTTATCTTATCTCATTGAGAACTTTGGTTTTGAAAAAGTAGGAGAGCTGGCAAAGAATGATGAACCGGTATATCTAAAGAAACTTATTCCGGAAACGACTGAATTACGGTCATCAGAAATTGCTAGAAAATACTATCCTTGCTTTAAAGATAGTGAAAGTGTTAATAAATTTGTGATCCCAATTCTTCCCGAATTTCATGATATTCTATTTCCTGAATACAAAAGAAGGCAAATGAAATTGACAGATTATTTTGAAATCAATATTCCTGGCAATGCAATTAAAAAGGCATATCTTTCATCACGATTTTCTTCAAGATTGGGACTCGGAGACATAATTCTTTTTTATCGTTCACATGATCAAAAAGCGATAACTTCTCTCGGAATAATTGATCAGGAACCAATACGAACTAGTAATTTAGATGAGCTTAAAAGAATAGTAGGTAAAAGAAGTGTATATTCTGAAGAAGAACTTAAAAAATGGGCAGAAAAATCAGTTTTCGTAATCCGCTTCAAGCATCACTTATACTTGCCAAATCCTTTGAATCTGAATTATCTAATCGAAAATGGTATTTTGAAAAGTGCCCCACAATCGATAACTGAAATAAACCATGAACAATATCTAACCCTAAAAAATGGTGGCAAACTCAATGAACGTTTTACTGTCAATTAAACCAAAGTATGTTGATGAAATTCTAGCTGGTAAAAAGATATTCGAATTTAGAAAATCCATTTTCAAGAGAAAGAATATAGGTAAAGTATTCATTTATTCGAGTTCCCCTGTCAAAAAAATAGTTGCATCATTCGAGATTGCCAGAATCATTGCCGATTCTCCTCAAAAACTCTGGAATAAATGCCAGAAATATGGAGGAATCCCTGAAAATGACTTTTTTGAGTATTTCAAAAATTCAGATATTGGTTATGCAATAGAAATAACCAATCTTGATAAATTTTCTGAGCCAATTAATCCCTACAAATTAAAAAAGGACTTTAGACCACCACAATCTTACTGTTATTTACCTTTGGATTATTTTGAAAATAGAAGCATCAACAGTATTCCAATAATAAAAAATCAGGATATGGTGCTGTTGGAATCAGGTAATGAATATCTCGCCACTTCAGATCCCAATAAAAACTCCAGCAAAAAACATACACAATCTAAACTTTCCAATGAAGATGAATTTCTGAAGATGCCAGAACTGTCTGAAGGGTTGCTGAAAAATAGCATGACTATGGAAGAAAAAGTTGGATGGATAGAAACTGAATTAGGTCAAGTTTGTTCTAGAATAGTCGATGGCACTCATCATACACCAGAATATACAGAAACCGGAATCCCATTTATTTCGGTTAAAGATATTCATAATGAAAAAGTTAATTTTTATAATTGTAAACATATAAGTTACGAAACGCATAAAGAATTAATAAAAAGATGTTATCCTGAACCAAATGACCTTTTAATTACAAAAAGTGGAACAATTGGAAGAATGGCAACTGTTCCAAACAAGCCTGAATTTAGTTTATTTGTTAGCGTTGCTCTTTTAAAAAACTATAAATCGATTATTAATACAAAATTCCTTCTTTATTCTCTTGAAAATTATTTAAACTCAATAAATATAAGCCAAGATATTAAAGGTGGATTACTTAAAAATTTTCACTTAGAGGATATAAGGGTCACAAAAATTAATCTTGCACCTCTCCCCGAACAACGCGCCATAGTTTCCAAAATCGAGCAACTCTTCAGCGAACTGGACAACGGCATTGCCAACCTCAAACTGGCACAGGAACAGCTCAAGGTGTATCGGCAGGCGGTGCTGAAGAAAGCTTTTGAGGGAGAGCTTACGAAAAAATGGCGGGAGCAGCAGACTGATTTGCCGGATGCTAGGGATTTGCTGGAGCAGATCCGGGTTGAGCGGGAAGAAGGTTATAACACAAAACTGGAAGAATGGAAAAAGTCGGTAAAAGAATGGGAGGATGCGGGAAAGAAAGATAAAAAACCCACCAAACCTAAAAAATCTAAGGAAACCACTCCTTTCACAGAAACTGAATTGCCAAATTTACCTAAAGGATGGGGCTGGATTAGGCTGGGTAATTTAGTTGAAGAACCTAAATATGGAACTTCAAAAAAATGTGACTACAACGTAAATGGCATAGGAGTACTTCGCATACCAAATATTTCAGATGGTTTAATTAATGATTCTGACTTGAAATATGCTCAATTTGATTCTACTGAAATTGAAAATTACCGATTGAAAACTGGGGACATTCTTACAATTCGGTCTAATGGGAGTGTTGATTTAGTGGGGAAATGTGCATTGGTTGGCACAAAAGATGAAAAGTATCTGTATGCAGGTTATTTAATTAGACTCAGGCCCATCAGCTCATTAATTAATTCAAAGTACCTGTTAAATTGTCTTTCCTCAATAGATTTGCGTTATCAAATAGAGTCAAAAGCAAAATCAACAAGTGGAGTTAATAACATCAATTCAGGAGAATTACAATCTTTAATAATTCCTATTTGTTCCACTTCTGAACAACAATCAATCGTCCAGGAAATCGAAACCCGCCTTTCAGTCTGCGATAAGATAGAGCAGGATCTAAAAGATAATCTGGAAAGAGCCGAAGCACTGCGGCAGAGTATTTTGAAAAAGGCGTTTGAAGGGAAGTTGCTCAATGAAAAGGAGCTGGCAGAGGTTCGAGGGGCAGAGGATTGGGAGCCGGCTGAGGTTTTGTTAGAGAGGGTGAAGGTGGAGAAAACAAAAAGTAATGAAAACAAAGGGTGAAATTATGGAACTAAAACAACTAACACATTTTTTCAATACACGTATATACGTTGTCCCTTCGTACCAAAGGGGTTACAGTTGGCAAAAAAAGCAAATCGAAGACTTTTTAACTGATATTGATCACGCCATAAGGCTTGATAGTCACCACTATACCGGTACCATCACAATACAAAAACAAAATGAAACTGAAAAAGTAGGCCTTAATAATTTTGAAATTTACCATCTTGTTGACGGTCAACAAAGAATAACCACTCTTATTCTCATCTTATCTCACCTCATTAAGAAATTAAAAAATAATGAAAATGAAGAAGATGCAAAAGAAAAAGAGAAGACATATATTGTTAACAGAAATAGCTACTTGTTTAGATATGCAATAGATAAAACTAGCGAAAATTACTTCAAATCACTTATCCTTGAAATAGAAAATCTGAGCTCGTTGGATGAAAACCATTATACCCGTAACCTCAAAGCCGCTAAAAAAATAATCAGTGATTACTTTACAAAAAATGAGGATCGAGAATTAGAATTTCTTAATGCTATTGAAGAAAAACTGCTGTTTAATGAATACATTATCTCGGATACAGCTGAAATTGGTATTGTGTTTGAAACGATGAATAATCGTGGGGTGGATCTTTCAAACCTTGAAATTGTAAAGAATAGGCTTCTGTATTTGACTTCTAAAATTAAGCTTGAAGAGGAAAACGAAAGTACTGTCACAAAACTTTCTGAGCAGATTAACCAAAAATGGTCTATAATTCTCAGAAACCTCACACTTCCCGATGAAGTATTGGATGAAGACACATTTTTAAGTAATCACTGGATCATTTATAAGGGTTGGAGTAAAGATAACAAAGCGAAAGATGAGATTCTTAATAAAGAATTTACTATCGGCAAAATGGTTGAAAATCCTGAATCAATGATGACTGAGATAAGCAAATACATTGATTCATTGGCTACAGCCTCTCTTCATTGGAGGTTTATAAATTACCCCACTGAAGACAAAGCTTTTCCTGAGGTTGAGAATAAAAAATTAAGATATGAAATCAAATCATATCTTGAGAAATTGAATCAACTTAGCAATAGTGCTGTTAGACCACTTATTTTGGCATTCATGCCCTCAATGAATGAAAATCCTTCATTTCTTCTAAAATTGATAAAATTGACTGAAATTTTTTCATTCAGGCTTTTTTCTATGAACAGAAGACGTTCTGATACAGGGAAAAATGATATTTATAGACACTGTTTAGGTTATCATTCATCATATTCAGATGAAGAAACTCAACGTCATGCCTTGTCGTTGCTTGCTTGGTATATTGATTACTACGGAGATAAAGAAAGGTTTGAACTAGAGATACAAGAATTGTTTAAATCCAGCAAAAAGATGGGATATTACTCATGGGGTGCACTTAATTACTTCCTATATGAGTATGAAGAAAAAATTAAAGGCTCTGAAGATCGTAAGGTATCATTTTCATTTGCTAGGTCAAAGTCAAAATCTGTTGAACATATTTTGCCCCAAACCACTGAAGGTACTAAGTGGAAAAAAAATGTCGCAAAAATGGATAAAATTGACATTAAACGTTGGACTCATTCTTTAGGAAATCTTGTTTTAATTAGTAAATATAAAAATTCTGAACTACTTAATTCAAGTTTTGACAAGAAAAAAGAGGGATACAAGAAAGGATCTTTTTCTGAGATCGAAATTGCCAATGAAAATGATTCATGGAAGATAAAAAATATCAAACAAAGGGAAGAAATAATGCTATCATTTCTTGATGAACGATGGAAGCTAAATGAATCGTTTTCAGAAATATATTCATCATTTGATGAATATGAGGACGAGACAGAGGAAGAAAATGAGGATGATGTACGGTTATAATTAAAATTATCATCCTCCCGTTTCAACACCAGGAATTATCTAAGTTTCTATATTGAAAAAAAAGTAATTATTGCTGGAAATACGAGGGTTGAGAGAGTAGGGAATAGGAAGAAGTGAGCTGGATTGATGATTTGTTAATATGATCACTCCTACTACTCCGATGAGAAAACTGAGGGTTCAATTGAGGGAGCAAAAATACAAACCACAGGATCAAATGATATCACCGGCTGGTTAAATGATACTGTAAATTACCCCGCAAGCTACCCAGCAGGCCACCCAGCAGGCTACCCAGCAGGCTACCGCGCAAGCTACCGCGCAAGTTACCGCGCAAGCTACCGCGCAAGTTGACAAACAGGATATAATAATCGAATTTTGTACGGAGCCTAAAACAGCCAGCGAAATTATGGAACACTTGCAATTAACACATCGGGAACATTTCCGAAAACACATATTAAAGCCACTTTTAGAGAATGGTATTCTCCATATGACCATTCCTGAAAAACCAAGCAGCCCGAATCAAAAATATTACTCTCATCTCAAGGATTCAAACCATGTCTGAAAATACCTCATCCATCGTTTCCAAAGTCTGGAGCTTCTGCAACGTCCTGAGGGACGGGGGCGTGAGCTATGGAGATTATCTGGAACAGTTGACCTATCTCATATTCCTGAAAATGGCTCAGGAGTACAGGAAGGAGCCGTATAACAGGGATATTGGCATCCCGGAGGAATATACCTGGGATAATTTGAAACAGCAGCGTGGAGCAGAGCTCGATACTCATTACAAGGGGCTTTTGGAAGAGCTTGGGAAAAAGCCGGGGATGCTCGGGCAGATCTTCCTCAAGGCGCAGAACAAGATCAGCGATCCTGCCATGCTGTACAAGGTCATTGATATGATCGACAAGGAAAGCTGGGTCATGATGGGTGTGGATACCAAGGGAGAGATCTACGAAGGGCTCTTGCAGAAGAACGCAGAGGATACAAAAAGCGGAGCCGGACAGTATTTCACCCCAAGGCCGCTCATCAAGGTCATGGTCCGGTGCCTGCAGCCAGAACCCATGAAGACAATCGGAGACCCCTGCTGCGGGACAGGCGGGTTCTTTTTAGCAGCTTATGACTTCCTTACCTCACAGCACCAGCCGGACCGGGAACAGAGCCGCTTTTTGAAAAACAAAACCTTTGGTGGGAACGAGATAGTCGCAGGGACCCGCAGGCTTGCCCTGATGAATATGTTCCTGCACAACATCGGGGAAATAGACGGGGAGCCTATGATCTCCAATTCCGATGCTCTCATAGCCGATCCGGGTTACCGTTACGATTACATCCTCACCAACCCGCCTTTTGGAAAGAAGAGCAGCATGACCTTCACAAACGAAGAAGGCGAGCAGGAAAAAGAAGAGCTCACTTACAACCGTCAGGACTTCTGGACAACCACGAGCAACAAGCAGCTAAACTTTGTGCAGCATATCCACACCATCCTCAAAACCGGCGGGCAGGCAGCAGTGGTATTGCCGGACAATGTGCTGTTTGAAGGCGGAGCAGGGGAGACCGTGCGCAAAAAACTTCTTGAGACCACCGACCTGCACACAATCCTGCGCCTGCCGACAGGGATCTTCTATGCGAATGGGGTAAAGGCAAACGTGCTTTTCTTTGAAGCAAAACCCGCAGCAAAAGAGCCCTGGACAAAAGAAGTGTGGATCTACGACTACCGCACAAATGTGCATCACACCCTGAAAAAGAATCCGATGAAGTTTTCGGATCTTGAAGCCTTCATCAAATGCTACAACCCGGAAAACCGCTTCAGCCGTATAGAGACCTGGGGTGAAGAAGCTCCCGAAGGCAGGTTCCGGAAATTCGGCTATGATGAAATTGTAGCAAGGGATAAAACGAACCTGGATATCTTCTGGCTCAAAGACAAAAGCCTCGCAGACCTGGACAACCTTCCGGATCCCGATGTGCTTGCAACCGAGATCATCGAGAATATGGAGGCTTCGCTGGCAAGTTTCAGGGAGATTATGCTTACAATTAATGGAAACGGGGACGTGAATTGAAACTACTTCCTGCTTTAAATCAGGCTCCCGGTTGAGAACCGGACTTTACCCGGTCTCTTCCGGTACTTCTCGGGTGCGCCCGAAAACTACCCCCAAGAGTAGAAACACAAAGAGAGAGACTCCGGCGTAGCCTATGATCCCAATATTTCGGACATTCATGTTTGCAAGTGGTACCCCTATTAACCCCGCAAGACTCAGTACACCACTGACAATCATAAGAATCCGAACAGTTTTTTCCAGCCCGCCTCTCCTGAATACAGGTGCGGCAAAGAGCATTGAGAGGGCAAAGAAAAAGTCCCAGGCGAGTATGTCCATTGTATATGCTACGGATGGCCACTTGAAGGAGAAGAGTAGCGAAGCCTCCGGGAATCCCGCAGACTCGATCTGACGGCTTACAGTAAGGATAACGAAGTGGACACTACAGGTAATGCTTGCCATAAGGACCATAAACGCAAGCGCCGTAAGGCTATACATTCTGGTCTCTGGAGATGCATAAGTGTGAACTGCGACCATGACAATGACCATCAACGGCGCCATCACGACGATAAGCAGTTCTAATATGGAGAAAAAAGGATCACCTATCGGGTCCTGGGGCGACTCGAGTGAGAGAAATCCAAGAACCAGTGTAATCAGATATGCTATGAGGAGGAAAAACACGGCCAGGGCTGCAACTCTTCCCAGGCTGTGGTGTTGTCTGGTGATGCCTTCATGTTCCATCGTTCAACTCCGTTCATCGCTGTTGTTATTTTCCAGGGTGATCAACCATTGTAAGTTAGATCATATTGCAATATCATAGATCATATTATAATATCATTAATCCTATCAGAACACTTAATGGTTGCAATCATTACAAAGCAGTTAGTAAATAATCAGGAGTGTTGGTATGACTGAACGCCAGGTTGAAAGTGTGATTATCGAAATTCCAAAGGGAAGTCGGAACAAATATGAGTACGATAAAGAAAGGAAAGTGATTAAATTCGACAGAATGCTTTTTTCTTCAATGATGTATCCCTGTGATTATGGTTTTTTTCCTGATACTCTGGCACTTGACGGTGACCCTTTGGACGCCCTGGTTTTAACATGGGAACCCACATTTCCGGGATGTGTAATAGATGTACACCCTGTTGCATTATTTGACATGGAAGATGATAAGGGAATAGATGAAAAGATACTCTGTGTCCCAAAAGGGGATCCCTTGTGGAATTACATAGAATCAATCGACCAGGTCCCTCCTCATCTATTAAAAGAAATTACTCACTTTTTTGAAACTTATAAGCATTTAGAACATAAACACGTGAAGATTCTTGGTTGGGAAGGTCTCGAAGCAGCAGTCAATATAATCCAGGAAGCTAAATCCCGATATCTCGAACAAAATAAAAATTAATGTGAGCAATCTTACATAAGTGATATAGGCAGTCTTATTATCAGTTAATTTTTCATTTTTAATATTTTTATATGCTCACTCCATTAAAATACAATTAGAACCATTTAAATACTACTTTTGAATAAAAACAGTTTTAGGGACAGCAATGCCAGTTTATGAAAATACAAAGTTGACCCTTGAGGAGATTGGGAACACAAAACTAGTTTGTGTCACCAAGACGATTGAACCTGCAAGGATAAATGAAGCCATTCGTGCCAGAGCCACTATCATCGGAGAGAACCGGGTTCAGGAGTACGAGGACAAGTGTGATGATATACTGCCCTGTGAGACACACCTTATAGGCCACCTGCAGACAAATAAAGTCAAAAAAGCCGTAGATCTCTTTGATCTTATCCAGTCAGTTGACTCCCTGAAGGTAATACGGGATATTAACAGGAGAGCCAGGGATATTGACAAAGTACAGAAGGTCTTCCTTCAGGTTAACATAGGCAACGAGTCACAAAAATACGGATTCGGACCGGATGAGGTTAAAAGGGCAATAAATGAGATTCACTCTCTCGGGAATCTCCGTCTGGAAGGCCTCATGTGCATCCCTCCTTTTCTACCCCCCGAAGAAACCCGCCCCTATTTCAGGAAGATGAAGACCCTTTTTGATGAAATGAAACAGGAAAACCGGGACAACATCGATATCCGAGAACTCTCAATGGGCATGTCCAACGACTACAGGATTGCTATCGGGGAAGGAGCCACGATGGTGCGTGTGGGTTCTGCCATATTCGGGGAGAGGAAGTACTGAATGTGCTACTTTGTAGAAAATAGTGATACACTGCTTATTTTTTTATAATGGAAATTTTGAAAATATTTCCCCCCCGCTAAAATCGAAACTCCTCACATTGTTTTACACTGTAAACTATTACAGAGGCCATGGGATATATAAAAACGCTATGAAGGATAGCCGGGGCACTCCGGAGCAAAAAACCATCTCTCAAAAAACAGACGAAGAAAATGAGCAAAATTCATAATGGGCTTGCTGAGCTTCGAACTCAAGACCTCCCCCGTGTGAATGCGTCTTATGATGTTGAAAATGAGTTCGTAAACTTATATGTATATTATGTGCTATTTTTTATATGAGCAGTTATGCTGTTTAAAGTGGGGGAAGTGTTAAGGTGGCTGAGAAAAAACCCATCATCAGACTGTATTTCGCCAAAATCAAAGAAGCATATTATAACCTATCTGAAGAGGAAAAGTCTGAGTTCATGCGTAAGGACCGCGAGCAAATGGACGAGCTCGGGATGCAACTCCTGATGATGATTGACTGCCGCTGGTCCAGCGAAGAGTGGGATTTTATCGGGATCGAGGAATGGCCAGGCATAGAAGCTCTTGAGAAGCGTGCCAAGTTCGAAAAAGAAGAACTGGAAACATTCAGGTATGTTGAATCGAAGACTTACCTGGGTACTGGTACTCGTGGAATTGGCGAATATGGTAAAGAATGAAAGCTAAGGCAAAGGGGATCTAAACCATTTCCAGTGTCTAATCTTCCTCAAAGAGCTTGTTGAGATTATTGAGCTTGTTGAGATTATTGAGCTTGTTAAACTTATTGAGGTGGGAAAGATAAAATCGGTCATTGATAGACGCTATTCATTGGAACCGATTGCCGGAGCTCACAGGTATGTCGAAAAAGGGCACAAAAAGGGAAACGCAGTCATAACTCTGGAACATAATAACAAATAAAAGGGGGAATAAAAACTGAATTCGGATAGGAATACTCCCAGGCTTTTAGGAGCAGCGTTTTTGATCGTTTTTGTTGCCAGCGTGCTCAGCGGTTCCATATTGCTCGATGAAATAATTTGGTCCGGTAGTATACCCGAGAACCTTGTGAATATTTCAGATAACCTACCTTGTTGCGGATAAATATTCTGGGTGAACTGGTTACCAGTTTTGGAATCGTTGTGATTCATTACAGCATTTGACAAGAAATAGAGGTGAACAAAATGAATTCAAACAGAAAGACCGCAATAATTGTTGGAGTATTATTTATAATTGCGACAGTTGCATACTCACTTGGTGTTATTTTATTAGACCCGATTCTAGGTGGTTCAGATTATCTTACCAGTGCTTCTGAAAATGAAAACCAGGTGATAATAGGGGCCTTCCTTGTTTTAATAGATAGCGTTGCAGTTGCCGGTATTGGAATTGTGATATATCCAGTTCTAAAAAAGTATAATGAAGCTTTAGCTCTTGGGTACGCTGGTGCCAGGATTGTTGAGGGCGTACTTTTTATTGTTAATGTAATCACCATACTAACACTATTGACATTAAGTCAGGAATTTGTAAAGGCGGGAGCTCTGGATGCTTCCTGTTATCAAACCTTTGGCACTATATTACTAGCAGCAGGTGATTGGACCTTTTTGCTTGGGTTTGGACTTGCTTTTACCCTATCTGCTCTGATTTTAAATTTTGTATTGTATCAATCAAAACTCGTTCCTCGATGGTTATCAGTCTGGGGTTTTGTTGGAGCCATATTGTTGTGGGTATATTATTTATTACAACCTTTCAGCATTAATCGAGTTGAAATTTTATTTCTTCCGATAGCCGTGCAAGAAATGGTATTTGCGGTATGGCTTATCGTTAAAGGATTCAATCAATATTCAATCGTTTCCGGGTCTGCCAAAACAGATATAAACGAGATAAAATGACCAGGTCAAAGTAAATTGGGGGGAACTGAAATGACAAACCGCATCACCGATATATCACAGCGCAAAGCTGCAATAGTCGCAGGGTTCGGGCTTCTAATCATGACTATATTCGCTATCTTCACTGAATATTTTGTTCGCCCGAGTCTTATTGTGCCGGGAGATGCCACAGAAACAGCAACTAATATTATGGCTGATGAGTTGCTATTCCGCACCGGTATTTGCAGCTATCTAATCATTATTATTCTTGATGTGGTGGTGGCCTAGGCACTTTATGTTTTACTCAAACCAGTAAACAAGAGTCTCTCGTTGCTTACGGCGTGGTTCAGGTTGGTATATACGGCTGTTTTTGGAATGGCTCTACTTAATCTTGTTACTGTTTTGCACCTTTTAAGTGGTGCTGACTACCTGACAGTATTTGAAACAGACCAGTTGCATGCTCAGGTGATGCTATTTCTCAATGCGTTTAGTGATGGATGGGCTATTGGATTAGTATTTTTTGGCCTCCATCTTGCGCTCCTCGGTTATTTAGTTTTCAAGTCGGACTACATTCCCGGAATTCTGGGCGTCTTGTTGATGGTTGCAGGTTTAAGCTATCTAATAGATTATTTTGGCAAATTTCTTTTTCCCAGCTTCGATGCGGCAATTAGCCAGGTTGCGGGTTGGGGGGAATTGTTATTTATGTTCTGGCTTTTGTTGAAAGGTGGTAAAATACCCGAAATGAAATCCTGAAATTGATTTATTACAGCATTTGACAAAAAACTAGAGAAGAACAAACACCATCAGAAGAATCCGAATAACCAGATGGGCCCGTTGAGATTCGAACTCCGGACCTCTGTCGTGTGAAGGCTGGGGGGTCCCGCGACGTGATGCCAGTGACGACTGCACGAGCCATCTCGGCAGTGAAACGGCGAAGAGCCATGCTAATGTCTGGTTACATCATATAACCGGAGTTAAATACAGGTTTTCGTTGCGGATCTTTTGTTAATTTTGAGGGAGTGTTGGTATGACTGAACGGCAGGTTGAAAGTGTGATTATCGAAATTCCGAAAGGAAGTCGGAACAAATATGAGTACGATAAAGAAAAGATTTCCTCCATGTGAGAAGAAATCATATAAAACAGCAACAATATCTTTAAATCATGGAATACCAGAACGAAGAGTTTGAAGCGGAAACCTTTAAAGATATTGATCTTACAGACGTATCTTTCAAAAATTCAAGGTTTATTGATTGTGATTTTGAAAACTGCAACTTATCAAACGTCGATCTGGATAACACAAAATTTCAGAATATAAGATTCAAGAGCTGCAAAATTCTGGGATTGGATTTTTCGAAATGTAATGACTTTATACTCGCTTTTGGATTTGAAGATTCTTTTCTTTCCCTGTCAGTATTTTCCGACATGAATTTAGAAAATACCGATTTTACCAATTGCCAGATTTATGACTGTGATTTTGTGAATACTAATCTTACAAATGCGAATTTTGAAAATTCCGATCTTAAGAACACTCTCTTTAAAAATTCGAACCTTAGCTTTACATCGTTCAAGAATGCAAAAAATTATGATATAAATCCAAATAACAATTTTCTAAAAAAGACAATATTTTCCATCCCTGAAGTTATCTCCCTTTTAGACATCTATGACATTGTACTGGAATAAACCACTGTTTAGCATCTCTTGATGACGAATTTAATGAAGACTCGGTAGTTGTACAACCATTAAGCAAAATATGTGATTAAATGATAATTATTAGCTTCTTAACAGCATTGATTTTAACAATATTAATAGAAGAGACTGTTACTTTTCTTCTCGGTTACAGAAATAAAAACACATTCTTAGTAGTCTCTTTAGTCAACGTAATAACAAATCCAATTGCAAATTACATTGTAATGACAAACAATATTTTCAATATCATAAAGCCTAATATTTCATTGGTAATCATTCTTGAAGTCTTGATTGTTTACATTGAGTGGAAAATACTGGAATACGCTCTTCCAAATCAGGAAAAACAATCCTATTTAATCCTTTCAATAATAATGAACCTCGCTTCTTTTTTAACAGGCATAATACTATTCGGCCTGCCATAGAATTATATATCAAAATTAACCAAAATAGCTTATGCCTTCTGACTTTACAAAAAATCTCACAGTTTACGGATTATCCCACGCAGCAATCGATGCAAGTTGTGCTGCAGTGGCATTTTCATTATTATCTTCAAAATCAATAACTAATGAATACTTTATCCAGCTAGTCGTCATGTATAATGTTATTGCTTTCGGCTCCCAGACTTTAGTCGGCCTTCTGGTAGATAAGTATAGATGTCCAAAACTCTCAGCAATTTCCGGTTCTATTATAACAGCATCAGCAATACCTGTCTCTTTTCTATCGCCCTTGTATGCAATAATCCTTGCAGGTATCGGAAATGCCCTATTTCATGTAGGCGGCGGGACAATAAGTCTCAACCTGACAAAAAATAAGGCAGCAGCACCAGGGATATTTGTAGCTCCCGGAGCATTGGGACTTTTAATAGGAACACTTTACGGAAAAAGCGGATCCTTTACAACCTGGCCGTTGCTAATAATAATCGCTATTCTCTGCGCCCTCATGTATTATACGAAATATCCGGAAATAAATTACAACACGGACGAGATAATAAACACAAATTATTTTGAATCAATCATACTCTTACTTCTAATGACAATCGTAGCAAGATCAGTAATCGGCTCAGTGGTCGTTTTGCCCTGGAAATCAGACATTTTTCTATTAGTAACACTAACCTCAGGTATAGTCCTGGGAAAAGCTTTCGGTGGAATTATAGGAGATAAATACGGCTGGCAAAAGGCAGGAGTCATATCTCTTTTAATATCTGCTCCACTACTCGCATTTGGAGCAGCAATACCAGAGGCAGCAATACTCGGAATTTTCCTCTTCAATTTTACAATGCCGATTACTCTGGTAGCAATCTCAAATACACTTCCAGGAAGACCAGGCTTCTCATTTGGCTTGACGACACTGGCATTAATAATCGGAGTTCTCCCAACATACGCAGGCGCAGGCAGTTCCCTGTCACAAAGTCCTTCAGTATTCGCGATAATCATCAGTTCAGCAATAGTCCTGTATTATACACTATTTTTATATAGCAGAAAAATAAATGACTAAAAAAGAACAGAAAGTTAAAGGTAAAAAATGAAAAAAGCAAATATTATCATAATATCATTGTGCCTAAGCGTATCCATTTTACCATCAGTCGTTCGTGCAGACATGATTTCTCCAGGGGCTACTGCTGCCTTACTATTGATTATTATAGCACCTATAATTGGAATAATTGCCCTAATTGCCTGGCTGGTGATTAGAAAAATTAAAAAAGATTCTGATTCTAAAAGAGAGCCAGAAATCAAAGCCTAATGCCACAGAAATAATTTTTCAAGGATACGGGTTGTATTCAGAGGAATAATAGTTTGAATTGTAATTATTGTTTTAGTATCAAGAATATTTTATCTGAGTTATATTTCCTTCTGAGTCAACTGGAAAATTAATTCCTGTTTTAAAAAGATTAGGTCTTATCCCTTGAAGCAAGAATCGAAGCATTAGAAAAGGACGTCTATAAAACCTCTAAATCAGAAAAGAAAGAAAATACAGAGAGTGGGCCCGCTGAGATTCGAACTCAGGACCTCCGCCGTGTGAAGGCTGGGGGATGCGATAGTATGAGTTGACAGACAAGCTAATTGAATTAGGCTCAATAATCCCTAACTTTATATCATAATCGTTCATACATTTTTAATAGATTAAGGAGTTTTTTGATGCCCGAGGTTACTATTGTCGAACTTAGCCCCCAGCCTGTACTTGGTATGCGCAAGAAGGGAGCTTATCGAGAAATTCCGGTAATGCTTCATAGAGTTTGTGAGTTTGCTTTCAGCAAAAATATTCAGATTACCGGCTATCCTGTTTTCCTCTGCCACGAGACCACAGCTGAAGAAGCCCAAAAAGCCGACATAGAGGTAAATGCCGATATGGAAGTTGCATTCCCTATCTCGGAATTTGTTGAAAGTACCGGGGATGAGGAAATTAGGGTGTATGAACTTTCGGGAGGAAAAATGGCAAAGATCGTTCATAAGGGCCCTTACGAAGAGTGCACTCTCACTTATGAAAAACTATTTTCCTGGATTACGGAAAATGGTAAAAGAATTGCTGGTCCTGTCCGTGAGGTGTATATGAATGATCCTCGGGAAATTCAGCCTGAAGAGATATTGACTGAAATTTATGCTCCTATAGAATGATACGGGAAAGGATCTTACTCCGGAAAACATAAGTATTTACAAATATCAATTAATTATTAGTTAATAACTTTTTATTACGTAACCATCTTTGAAAAGCAAGATCTCAGAAACTGCTGCAAACCTGCTGGAGGCAAAGAAATGGCAGAAGCATTAAACTCCGATAAAGCAAAACCTTCCCCAACTCTCAATACCATTCTTATGGTCGAAGACACCCTTAAAAACAGCCCAAACAGCGTTGTAACAGTTGCCGAGCTCAAAAAAATGCTGCCAAGACAGGTAAACCACAATACTCTGATAGTTATTCTGGAATATCTGGAGCAGAGCAATAAAATTGCTGTTGGGATTAAAGGAATAACATGGATTCACAGCAGGAATGAAAACCTGAGAAAGGCAGTGGTTCAGGGACTTGAACTATGAAATATGTCCGGGTAATCCTGACTCCGGAAGCAGCAGATGCATACAATTCTCTTACGAGTAAGGCACCTGAATCAAAGCAGGAAGAGATAATCCTTAATGCTTTCCTTCAGAAAGTGGAATTGATAAAGGAAAATATCCACTATGGACAACCTATTGCTAAAAAACTGATTCCTGCGGAATACAATACCAAATATGAAATAACAAATCTGTTTAGAGTGGAACTTCCTAATTTCTGGAGGATGCTTTACACCCTTACAGCAGGAAGTTCAGGTATTGAAATCATCTTATTGGTGCTTGATATGATTGACCATAAAAAGTACGATAAAAAGTTCGGTTATAAAAAGTGAGTTTTGTCCAATTGATGGCGATTCACAACTTAATTAACCTGCTGTTCTCCTGGATCAAAGTTTGAATGTGAACCGCTTGCTTATGCATTTTTTCATTTATAGTTCCTGACTCAACAAATTACACTTAAAATCAGAAAATAAAGATGAAAAAGAAGTGGGCCCGCTGAGATTCGAACTCAGGACCTCCGCCGTGTGAAGGCGACGTCATAACCGACTAGACCACGAGCCCATGGTGTATAAGAAAACCCCTAAGGGTTGAGCATCCATAAAATAGAACTTCTTACGTATAAGCTTATCGCCTGCTTGCCGGTTTTGGGCTTTCCGAGCCGGTTATACAGTTATTTCGTGGTGAGGATGGATTTCTTGCGGTATCTCATTTTTCCAGGTATCGAAGCTCAGCCAGACCGCAGGCTATATAACTGTTCTCTAACATCTCTACTGTGGTAATATCATTACACTGATATATTCCATTATACGGCAAAAATTTTCCTTTATGCGATAAACTTCCCTTTATACAATAAAAAAGCTTCATCCCGGTTTACATGATCGAAATTCTAAAAATCCTCTTCTGCATGCCCTTTTTGTTCTACTCATGCTATTCCGACCTGAAGGCCCGGCGGGTCTCCAATAAGGTCTGGAAATACATGCTAGCCTCAGGCTCGGTCTTTGTCCTTTATGAGCTTGCGACGGGCGGGGTTCCCTATCTCAAAGTCCTCCTTATTTCCGGTGTAATCGTGTTTGTTTCCGTCTACATCCTTTTCCAGTTCGGAGCTTTCGGAGGCGGGGACGCAAAAGGGTTGATCGTGCTTTCTATCCTTCTTCCCACTTACCCGGTCTTCTGGCTGGGCGGGGAATTTTATCCTATGCTCGGCCTTCCTCCCATCGGACTTTTCACGTTCACGGTGCTCGGAAATGCCCTGCTCCTCACAATCATCGTGCCCCTGGGGATGTTCTGCTACAACCTCCTGCACTTCTCGCCTGAGATGCTCAAAAAACCTCACTACATGTTCATAGGGTACAGGACGGCGGTTTCTTCCCTGAAGGATAAAGAGCACCTTGGCCTGCTCGAGAAGTTCGAGATGAATGAAGCCGGAGAATTAAAAAGAAACTTTGCCAGGGCAGGGCTCGATTTCGACGCAAATAGGAAGCCTGAACTTGAAGAATACGTGAAAAAAGGTTTGATCGGAAACGAGGTCTGGGTGACCCCCGGCCTTCCGTTCATGCTTTCGATAACGGCAGGTTTCGTTGCCGCAGTTGTGTTCGGAGACCTCCTGTTTTACATAACCATGCGCCTTCTACTCGGATGAATGCTTGCAGCAAATATTGCAGTAACGGAAATTTTTAGCTGGCTTTTAGCTGGTTTCGAGCTGGCTTTTAGCTGGCTTTTAGCTTGCTTTTAGCTGGTTTAGAGCTGGCTTTTAGCTGGCTTTGAGTTTTTTTGATTTTGGTTCAATTTTTGCCCTCTCAGCCAGTTCTTTTAGCGTTTCTGCACGACCAGAAGCCCGTAGAGGATAGTTTCTGCAACCGGCGGGTTTTCAGGGGTCCCTTTTGCAATCCTTTCTTCGGGGTAGCCGAGGTTTTCGCAGGTGTAGAGTTCCGCGGAAAGGCTCATTTCTTTGAGGACTTCTGCAACTTCCCTTGAGCCGAATTTTGCGTCCGGGAGCAGGAAGATATTCCTCCCGTTCTTCAGTTCCCGGATCAGTTCGGCTTTTGCGGGCTCGAAGTCCCTGCCGTGGGCGGTAATCGCTGTGAGGTTTGTCAGGTTCACCCTTGTGCGGGCACAGGCTACCTGCATTGATGAGATCCCTGGGATCACGGTGTCCTTTTCCATTGCAAACTTCCCGAGGCCCGAAAACATGGGGTCTCCCGTGGACAGGACCACGGCGTCGTCGGGCAGGAGGTGGAGGGACTTGTAGTCCTTGATCGTGCTTGTCTTGCAGGTGATGTATTTCTGTGCAAGTTCAATAGCCCGCTTTGCGCCATAAATGATCGATGCATTCCGAATCGCCTCGATCCCTTCTTCCGTAAGCATGCCGGGTCCGACCCCGACTCCTACCACTATCATGTTTTTTCCCTCTGTCAGTTTTTATATTTTAGTTCTCTCTTAATTCCCATTCTTGCTGTCCATCAGGACCGAACCGTCCCTGTCGATGACCACAATCCTTGCGCCTTTTCCCTTTTCGACCGCCATCTCGAAGGCTTCTTTCAGGCGCTCATGGTCCGGGGCTTTTTCAAGCATCTCCACGACTGTTGCGTAGCCGCTTCCTTCGAGCATTTTAGGGTTGCCCCATTTCAGGACCAGGCCTGGAAGGCCGCAGATTACGATATCTCCCGAGGCGGACTCGAGCCCTTCGGAAATCCTGCTCCCTATCATCACCACGGTGTAGTCCGGAAAGAGCATGTGGGAATAGCGCATTCCTATGCGCCCGGTGGTAAGCACCACTTTGTCAGTACAGCGTATCAGGTCTCCTTTCATCTCGCCAAGGTGGTCGTTCCAGGGCTCGACAAAGCCGGTACTTCCGAGCACGGAAATCCCTCCCTCCACTCCTATCCTGCTGTTCAGGGTCTCTTTGCCTACCCTTTCTCCCTCGGGAATCGAAATCGTGACTTCCGCTCCCCTAAGGCCCAGTTCTTCCACGGCTTCCTGCACCGCGGCTTTGATCTGTTCCATGGGTTTCGGGTTGATCGCAGGCTGCCCTTTCGGGACCTGGAGTCCGTCCCTCTTTACGACCCCTATGCCCTTTCCTCCAAGGATGCGGATCCCGTCAGCTTCCCTGGCTTCCCCCACAAAATCAAGACCGCGGGTGATATCGGATTCATGGTCGTTCCGGATCTTTTTCACAACGGCACGCCCTGAACCCGCCTCGCTAACCTCCAGATAAGCCCTGAGCCCCACAGGGGTCGGGACGGAAACGTGGTCAACTGTTTTTTTAAGGGAGAAGACCGCGGCTTTTGCTGCGGCGCTTGCGGTGGTCCCGGTGGTGTACCCGCGCTTCAGGACAGAGCCGTCGCTCAGGACGACGATCATTCCGGATGCCACTTTTTCCTCCACTTCTTCCCTGGGCATCCCGGCCCTTGCGATCCATTCTTCGGGGATGTCAAAATTGTTAACGGGATCTATCATGGAAGATACTCAGGGTTTTTTGGTATAAATATATTGATGTAGAAATTTGAAAATGCCCTGAATTTATCCCGGATCTAGCCAGTCCTGAATCTATTCGGAATTTATCCCGACTGAGAAAACATCCCGGTAAAAAAAGACTTCCAAAAACAGTTCTAAAAAAATGAGTTAAGAAAATGAGTTAAGAAAAGGGGTGGCACCATTCCAGGGAGTGTTGGGGGGTTTATTCGTTTTTTCTGGAAGTTGGGGGGTTATCCAGGTTCTGGAAATGGAGGGGATCCATTCCATGTTGGGGGGTTGGTGTGTGAAAAATAGCCTGGAATGATGCCTGTATCGATGTCAATTCTATGCCTGACACCTGTTCCTAAATCATCCGTTATATTATATAAATGTTTAGCAAATACTAATCATCCATTTCAGATTGACAATTGTTGACATGGGTAGGAATTGTCATTCTATATACCTGGTATATATCTCACTTGATTGCGTTTTTCAATCCTGTCATAATAAACCTTTCCTCCGGGGAGTTTGATTATTTGTTGGATGTCGGGGCGCGCAACCCCCAGGTTCACTGGATCCTGGCAAACATGCGGTCAAGTTCCCCTCTCGTAAAGGTCAGGACCGTGGGCCTCCCGTGGGGGCAGGAGTAGGGATTTTCCGCCTGTTTCAGCTGCTCCACCAGGTCTTCCATCTGCCGCAAGGAACAGGCTGCACCTCCTTTGATTGCAGCCCTGCATGCCATGGTCTTGCAGACCCTTTCCGAAATCCCCGTGTCCTTTTTGACCTTTCCGCCCGCAAGAAGCTCCGAGATGATATCGTGGATAATGCCGGGGTCTTCCAGACGCCCGAAGAAGTCCGGAACGAAGGTAACCACATAGGTGTTGTCCCCGAATTCCGAGATTCCGAAACCGTGTTCTTCAAGGTAGGGGATGTATTCTTCCATTAGCACTTTTTCTTTCGGGGTCAGGTCTATCGTAATCGGGGTTATCAGTTCCTGCACCCTGGACTTTTTCATCTTCAGGATCTGCTCGTAGAGGACGCGCTCGTGGGCTGCGTGCTGGTCGATGATCACAAGGTCTTCCCCCCTTTCGGCAAGGATATAGATCTTCGAGACCTGCCCGATTATCCGGAGGTCTTCGAGGGGTTCGGTGTTGACTTTTTTATTCGTTTTTTTCCCCGGCTTTTGCTCCCCTTCTTCCTTCTTTCCTTCTTCTCTTCCGACTTCCCTTCCCTCTTCTTCTCCCCGTTCCGGCTTCCTTTCCCTCCCTGCTTCTCCTGCCTCGCTTTCGCCTGCTAAATCCAGGAAACGTTCAGACTTTTTCAGCTTCTTTTCGGTATCCTTTACCGGATAACTGTAAGTCTCGGGTTTTTCCCTGAACAGCCTGCTGCCGCCTGCCGGTACTTCTGCAGTCTTTTCTGCCTCTTTTGCGGGATTTTCCAGAGTTTCCGCTTTCCCTTCAAATTCCGGCTTTCCGGAATGGTCCGGCTTCCCGGCAGGGTCCGGGATTTCCAGGGTCTTCTGGAGGGCATTTACTTCCTTTTTCCTTATCTCGGGGGCAAGTCCGTGTTTTGAAAGGGTCTTTTCCACGGCTGCAGTCACTGCATTGCTGATTTCTTTTTCCCGGCTGAAGCGGACCTCTGCTTTTCGAGGGTGCACATTTACGTCCACTTCCTGCGGGTCGAGGGTGAGGGAGAGCACAGCCACAGGGTAGCGTCCTTTTGGGATTTTCGTATAGTAACCCTGGCGGATGGCTGCGTTTACGGCTTTTGAGGTCACGGGGCGGGTGTTTACAAAGAGGAACAGCTGATCTCCTGTCCCCCGCGTAAGTTCGGGCTTTGAGATGCAGCCCCGGATCACAACATCTCCCTCAAGAGATTCTATGGGGAGCATGGACCTGGCAGTTTCGGGGCCGAGCAGGTTTACGACACTATTAAGGAGCTCGCTTGAAGCGGGGTTTCTGAGGACGGGCTTTCCATCACTGAGGAGGGTAAACGATATCCCGGGGTTTGCCAGGGCGAGTTTCATGACAACATCTGCGATATGGGCAAGTTCGGTCCTGTCGCTTTTAAGGTACTTTTGCCTTGCCGGGGTGTTGTAAAAGAGGTCTTTTACGTGCACTGCTGTTCCCGGAGCCGTGCCGACATTCGAGCTTTCCTGTACCTTCCCTCCGTGGACGACGACCTTCGTGCCTGCGAGTTCTTCGGGGGGGCGGGTCAGGATTTCCACTTTTGCGATGGCAGTAATGGAGGAGAGAGCTTCTCCCCGGAAACCCATGGTGGTCACGGTGTCCAGGTCTTCGATTTTCGTCAGCTTGCTCGTTGCGTGTTTTTCATATGCGAGGAGGGCATCTGCCCGGCTCATCCCGCAGCCGTTGTCCCGGACAAGAATCGATTTCTTGCCCCCATTCTCTACCTCGATCCGGATCTCGGTAGCTCCGGCATCGATTGCGTTGTCTACCAGTTCCTTTATGGCGGACGCGGGCCGTTCGATCACCTCCCCTGCTGCGATCTTGTTAATGGTATCTTTATCAAGGACTCGGATCCGGTTTCCCTGGTTTTCCATGTTCTCCTGGTTTTCCATGTTCTCCTGGCTTTCCATGTCTTTTCACCCCCTCCTTTCGGCCAGTTTTTTCAGTTCGCACAGCTTGTTCAGGGCCTCAATGGGTGTCATTGTTTCCGGGTTCATTTTGTTCAGGGCTTTTTCCACCGGACCCGGGACATTTCCGTTTCCTTCGCTCTGGCTTCCCGGGTCAAAAAGCATCATCTGGGTGTAGCGCAGGCCTGCCCTTCCTTTCTTTTTCCTTTTCCCGTTTCCGGAATTTTCCGCATCTTCTTCCAGCAGGCTCTCCTGTTCAAGTTCCTTCAGGATCTCGTTTGCCCTGTCTATCACTTTCTCGGGGACCCCTGCAAGCCTTGCAACATGGATCCCGTAACTCCGGTCGGTTGCCCCGGGCACGATTTTTCTCAGGAAGACGAGTTCGTGCCCTTCTTCTTTTACAGCGATATGGTAGTTCCTGACTCGCTTTAACTTTTCCTCAAGAGCTGTCAGCTGGTGGTAGTGCGTGGCAAAGAGGGCCCTTACCCCTACCTTTCCCCGGTTGTGCAGGTATTCAACCACGGCTTTTGCGATGCTGTACCCATCGTAGGTGCTCGTCCCTCTCCCGATTTCGTCCAGGAGGACCAGGCTTTTGGGGCTTGCGTTGTTCAGGATGTTGGCAAGTTCCACCATCTCCACCATGAAAGTACTCTGCCCGCTTGCCAGGTCGTCAAAAGCCCCTATCCTCGTAAAGACCTGGTCTACGGTCCCGATGGAGGCGTGGGACGCCGGGACAAAAGAGCCTGCCTGGGCCATGATGGCAATCAGGGCGGCCTGGCGCATGTAGGTGGACTTTCCTGCCATGTTCGGGCCTGTGACCAGCAAAAACTGCTTTTCCTTGCAGTCCATTTCGGTATCGTTAGGGACAAATCCCCCGGGGACGGTGTTTTCCACGACAGGGTGTCTCCCGTCCCTTATCAGAATCGTGCAGTCCTCGGTCAACTGTGGGCGGATATAGGTGTTATTTTCGGCAGCCTCTGCCAGGTTGGCAAGCACGTCCAGAGCCCCGGTGTTTTCGGCTGTCTGCTGCAGTTCCCTTGCGTAGCCTGCAACGGTTTTCGTGATTTTCGCGAAGAGTTCGTATTCCAGGGCCACGGCTTTTTCGTTGGCAGAAAGGATCAGGCTTTCCTTTTCCTTCAGCTCGGGGGTGAAAAAACGCTCGGCGTTGGTCATGGTTTGTTTTCTTATATAGTCCTCAGGTACCTGGGCGATATTGGCTTTTGTAACCTCGATATAGTAGCCAAAGACCTTGTTGTACCCTATTTTCAGGGACTTGATGCCGGATTTATCCCTTTCTTTTTGCTGGAATGCGGCAAGCCACTGTTTGCTGTTGCTTGAGATGTCCCGGAGCTCGTCCAGCTCTTCATTGTAGCCCTTTTTGATCATCCCGCCTTCCCGGACCGTTAAGGGAGCTTCGTCTGCGATTGCCTTTTCGATTAGCTCCTCCAGGTTTTCGAGTTCGGAGAACGCTGCAAGCTCCTTTCCTATCCCTGCCAGGAGTTCCGCTCGTGTCTTTTCGCGGAGGCAGTCCCTTACGGGCACGACGGCTGCCAGGGATTTCCGGAGTGCGACAAGGTCCCTTGCGTTGGAGTTTCCGTACACGATGCGGCCAACCAGGCGTTCGATGTCCCGGATCTCGGAGAGCCAGTCCCGGATGTCATAGCGGAGCAGGGCATCCCCTGCCAGTTCTTCTACGGCGTCCAGCCGCCGGTTGATCTGTTCAACGGAGAGGAGGGGTTTTAAGAGCCATTTTTTCAGGGCCCGGCTTCCCATGGGGGTTTTTGTGCTGTCCAGCACCTTGAAAAGAGAGTTTTCGTCCCCGCCGTCCCGCACGTTTTTTATGATTTCCAGGTTGCGCAGGGTTATTGCGTCGAGCACCATGAACTCGGAGTTCGAGTAGGTCCGCAGGGTGTTTATGTGGGCAAGGTCCCGCATCTGGGTGGTTTTCGCGTATTCCAGGGCTGCCCAGGCGGAGTATGTCGCAAACTCCAGGTTTTCGCAGCCCATCCCTTCCAGGGTCGCAACCCCAAAGTGTTCTTTAAGCATCTCTCCCGCGTCTCCGGTTTCGGAAAGTTCGGGGGCAAATTCGTGGACAATGGTCTGCTCCCTGAGCCGGCCTGCAAGTTCGGGGTTCCCGTACAGGGAAGGGGGCAGGATGCACTCTGCAGGGCGCATGCGGGCAAGTTCGCTCATAAGCTTTTCAAAGCCCTCCGAGTCCCTGAACTGGGTGGTCAGGAATTCCCCCGTGGAGATGTCCAGAAAGGAGACTCCCAGTTCCATTTCCCCGGGGCTTTTCGCGTTCCCGCCTTTCGCGTTCCCGCTCTTCCCACTCCCACCTTTTTTGTTCCCGCTTTTTCCAACTTCCCTGCCCGCTACTGCCATCAGGTAGTTATTCGAGGCGTCGGAAAACATGGAAGAATCTATGGCTGTCCCCGGGGTCACCACCCGGACAACGCCCCTTTTTACGACCCCTTTTGCCTGTTTCGGGTCTTCAAGCTGCTCGCAGATTGCCACCTTGTACCCTTTGTTGATTAGCCTCGGGAGGTAGGTGTCAATGGCATGGTAAGGAATTCCTGCAAGCGGCATCCTTTCCCCGGACTTATCCTTTCCCCGACCTGTCAGGGTGATTTCCAGTTCTTTTGCGATTGTCTTCGCGTCGTCTCCGAAGGACTCGTAAAAGTCTCCCATCCGGAAGAAGATGAGGGTATCGGGGTATGCTTGCTTTGCTTCGTAGTACTGGCGCATTGCAGGAGTTAGATCATTCATTTTTTACTCCCTGTAAACTATTGGGTCATTATTTGCTAGAATAAGGATGTCTGGTAATATGGATTTGGTAGAATACGGATATTTGGTGATATGAATATTTGGTAGAATCTGAATCTGAATCTGATTCCCGGTATGTGCTGGAAGAGGCTGTAAGGCTTTAAACTCCAGGTCCGAATTTTGTATGCCTTCTGGCATGTTTCTTCTTCCTGCCTGATAAGGCTTTATTTGGAACCTGCTTCATATATATATTTTAACAATTAGCTGCAAGAATATCCTTGTCTTTTCTTGCTCTTAAAAGGGGGAACTTCTCTGAAAAAGGAAAAGTTAATAGAGGTCTGTCCTGTCTGCGGAAATTCTGATCTCTACTACGAGGTCGGCGGGTATGCAGGGGCGGTCTATCACTGTAAGGACTGCGGGTATATGGGGGCCTTCGTTGTCGAAGGCAATGAGGAAATGGTTGAGAAAATTCGGGAGAATTACAAGCGGGAAAAGGAAAAGGGAGGGGAAGAAAAGTAAGCCAGCAAAAAAGTTTATAGAAATATTTTTAACTGTCCCGATCCTTTCAGGCATCATGAGCACTATTAATAGTTCCAGCACTTTAGTTACAAGCTCATCTACTCAAGTCATACCAGGGGAATCAATTCTTATATTTTTTTTATTTTTGGTACTCTGTATCTTTTTCATTTTCTACTTATTTTACGGGAAAAAGAGAAAGTGACATTTGCGAAACATATCTTTAATCTTTTTTGAATCCTTCCTTCAAAGCTGCAAGGTTTTTGAATTGTTTTTTGAATAAACAGGGCTCTCACCGCCCGCCTTGGTGGGCGGCTTGTCCTTGAATATCAAATAAAAGACGAAGGAATCACACCCCTTTACAATCAATACACAAACACGGAGTCTGAGAAGCAAGAATACTGATAAAAAAGTCGGGCACATAGGCCTTAAGGACAGGAAACATAAGATATGGAATGTAACACCGTGTGTATTTTTATTCTTTCTTTTTCTCATCTTTTGGAAACGCCGTCCGCGCTTCGCGGACGGTGAGAACGTGGGGTCTGAAAGAGTAAATTCGCATACCTTGTGGTAACTTCAAAAAATAGACTCAAAAACTGTAATATGATCTGAAAAATGGAAACTACGCAACAAAACAAGAATTGTAATAACGAATAAAAACATGAAAAAAAGTCTAAAATCCGAATAAGAGTCATGATGGGGCCGCTGAGATTTGAACTCAAGTCGCAAGACCCCCAGCCTTGCAGGATGGACCAGGCTACCCTACGGCCCCGCAGAGTAGAATTTGCTTCTTCAATGGCAATTCATAGCTTGCTTGCCATCGTAAACTATTGTAATCAAATATGTTGTATAAATGTATGTCGGTATGGGCATGGAATCGGGGAAATACCCTTATTTTTTTCTTATGTTTTGGGTTGTGAGGAAAAGCTGTCCTTATTTTGCTATTTACCTCTCCTTTCTAGCTCAAGATTCCCGTAAACCGGAGCCTGAAGCGCCATTCAGGAGAGTTTTTGCTCGGAGGACCCTCTGGATTATGGTTATGTGGGAAAACACGGCTATAAGCACAATTGCCCAGCTTAAGAGGCCTGTCAGGGCTCCAAAGGCGAGGATGAGCATCCTTTCCGTGCGTTCGGCTACCCCCACACTGAGCTTCCGGCAGCCTGCGGATTCTGCCCTGGCGCGGGTGTAGCTTACCAGGAAGGAGCCTATCAGGGCAAAGCCTGCCCAGAGCCAGATATCAATTTCCAGAATGGGTGGAAGCGCAAGTTTTCCATTTACAGCCCCTGCTATGATCCCGAGGAACATCAACCCGTCGGAGTAGCGGTCGCAAACCGAGTCAAGCAATCCTCCAAAGGGGGTGGTGATTCCCTTTGCCCTTGCGACTCCCCCGTCCAGGATGTCAAAGACCCCGCTGAAGAGGATCAGGAGCCCTCCTTCAAAAGGCCTGCCCAGGGCAAATGTCACCCCTGCAACCACACTTACCACAAAACCCAATATTGTCAGGGTATTTGGGGCAAGGGGGATCTGGCGGGCAAGGGGAGTTATTCTCTCTCTAACGCTGGTTTTCAGCTCATTGAGTATTCCAATCCCTCCCTTTAATCTCGAATCTCTAATCTCGATATTAATATTAACTCCTGAATGTCTATATGGATCTTGAACTATATATACTGAATATTGCACTTTCGGAGATTTGCCCGATCTTTTTTGGGAAGATTGGTAGGGCTGCAAGGCCTTTAAATAATCCCTCCGGGATTCCGATAAACTTTTGAAGGGTGGCTTTGTCTGAAAAAGTAGATCCTTAAATTTCGAAATTCTGAATTTCTGCCATTCTGAAATCCCTAAATCTTGAAATGATGTGGAGTTAAAAAATGGATCTTGTAGACAATCACAGGGCAAAATGCACAGAGTGCGGGCAGTGCCTGGACGTATGCCCGCGTTACGATGATCTCGATTTGCTTGAACGTTTATACGGATACCTTGAAGGAAATTCTGAAATTGACCCGGATTCCCTTCCTGGCTGCCTTACCTGTGGGCTCTGCGGGGAAGCCTGTCCCGAGGAGCTGGGAATCAAAATGCTGATCTCCCCTGCCCGGCAAAAGTGGGTGGACGAACACGGCCTTACGGACCGGCAGACCCTGATGGACCCGGATGCTGAAAATAACCTGATAAAAAAGGTAGCTGAAATGAGCGAGCTTCCCGAATACCGGGACGGAAAAGGCTCTGTGGTGTATTTTCCGGGCTGTGCAGGCGGCTACATTAACACCAATATGGCAAAAGCTGCCCTTGCCCTGTTTGAGAAAGCAGGGGTCGATTACACGGTTCTGAGCGGGGTGGAGTACTGCTGCGGAGCGGTTTCCGCAGGTGCGGGTAATCCCGGCCCTCTCCGTCGGAAGGGGCAGAAGAATATCGAGGAAGTCCGGAAAAGGGGAGGGAAAATTCTGGTAACTGCCTGCCCCGGCTGCTTCAAGGCTTTCAAAGATATCTATCCCCGGTTGTTCGGAGACCCGGGTTTTGAAGTCCTGCAGATTTCCCAGTACCTGGAACGCCTGGTCCGGGAAGGCAAACTAAGGCCCGAAAAGGTTCTCGAAAACATGGTATTTTACCACGACCCCTGCCACCTTACCAGGGGAATGGGGGTGTACCGGGAAGCCAGGGAACTGCTGGAATGCATCCCGGGGACGGTTCTTGTAAACAAAACTCCTGAAAATTCAGCCTGCTGCGGGTTTGGCGGTGGGGTGCGGATCAACTATCCCTCCGAATCCCTGGCCGTGGCTTCGGACCGCTACAGGGCTGCGGAGGAACTGGGCTGTGATGTAATCATCACGAACTGCGCCGGCTGCATGCAGAACCTTGTGGAAGCCGGGCTGGACGGGGAGTATGGGAAAATAGAAGTTTTTGACCTGGCCGAATACCTCGCCCTTTCTTTCGGAATTGAAATCGAACGTGCTGATCGGAAAATGCTGGAAATTGTTAACAGGGCTTACAGGCTCTGTGTTTCAGGTTACGATGAAAACGACTCTCCATAACTGATTTGATCTGGACAATTTCCCCTGGACAATTTGCCCCAACAATTATCCATAAGCGATCCCCCTCGCTTCTTCTTCTTCTTCTTCTTCTTTTTTTGTACGGATTCTTCTCTCTCCCATGCAATAACTATTTTTTTATATTTCTTTTATGAGGGTATATTCTCATTTATTCAGTCCTCCCGCAGTCACATATTGGTATTTGTGGCGTCACTGTTTCTTCCACAGGGTGAAATTTTCTTTCAAAGTGACAAACTTATATATAATATTTTCGTTTTTTGAGATTTTCCCGGTGGGGCAAATTATGTTTTTTTCTTCACTGGCTCGAAAGATCGATCGAAAACGAACGTTTTTTCCGGGTTTTTCTGGAATATGTATAAATACCTGAAAAAACAGTGTCTGTAAAGGGTATGTTATTGTGGTCATTTTAAAACTGAGGGATCTTCCAGTTCTGAATCCTGCTTACAATTTTAAATCCTTATTATCCCCTATCAATTGGTTTGTATTGTTGGTCTCCTGGGAAACATCCGCGTTTTAATTCTTATATTTATATTTTTCGTTTTATTCATGTTCTATTCATCCGGAAAATATCCTTCGGATTCTTTCAACCAAAAACTATATATTTATGTCGGATTTTTGAATTTTCCTTTTGATAAAATATTTATATTAGTAAAATAACATTTGTTTTGGAGACCTCTGTAAAACTGAGTTCCAAGTCGGGAATCAAAATGGCAATTGAAAAAAATTCCCCCAGCTAAAAACTCGTGAACCCCAGAATATGATGGTCATGACTTTTTTGTCATGATTTCCACGTGTGGTGATCACAAACTCCCACCTGTGATGGCCATAAGATCTTCTCGTGTGGACCTTTCCCACTAGCGAAGCATGAGTTAAGCGCCTGAATCTTCATGGTTAATCATGATCTTTTCGGGGCTTTGGGTCGTCTCCGAAAGTACTTCTTAAAAATAAAAATGGAGGATGCAATTATTAGCAACGAAGAATTGCTTCAGGAACTGTCTGATGCGATCGTCTCTTGTAAGAAGGATGCAGTGCTCGCAGCCGTAGAGAAGGCAAAAGGAGTCATTGAACCTTCCGAAATCATTGAAAAGGGACTTGCAGCAGGCATGAATGATGTAGGTACTCTTTTTGAGAGAGGAAAACTTTTCCTGCCCCATGTAATGATGGCTGCAGACGCAATGGCTGCCGGCGTTGACTCCCTTAAGGACCTGATGCCTGAAGATACAGGGGGATCAAAGATGGGTGTCATTGTGAACGGGACTGTGGAAGGCGATGTCCACGACATCGGGAAATCCATTGTGTCTACCATGCTCCAGTCCGCAGGTTTTGAAGTGCACGACATCGGAAGAGACGTGCCTATCAAGAACTTCGTCGACAAGGCAAAGGAAGTTTCCGCAAACATGATCGGCCTGTCCGCTCTTATGACCACCACCCTCCCCGGGCAGAAGGGAGTTATCGAACTCCTGAAGGAAGAGGGTATGAGGGACAGTGTAAAGGTCATGGTCGGCGGTGCACCCGCAACCCAGGCATGGGCTGAGAAGATTGGTGCAGACTGCTATGCTGAAAACGCAAGCGAGGCCGTTTCCAGGGCAAAAGAACTCTTACTGTAAATAAGAATTTTCACTTTATCTCTTTTATCCTTATTGGAGGTTAAAAAATGGCACAGAACAATGCAGTTGCTGGCATGAACGCCCTTAACGGCGTAGAACTTAATCTTTTTACCAACGACGAACTCAAGGCAATCCACTACGCAACAATGGAAGTGCTGATGGAACCCGGGATTCAGGTCTCAGACCCGGAAGCAAGGCAGGTTTTCAAGGAAAACGGTTGCGAAGTTGATGAAAAGACCCAGGTCGTCAAAATCCCCGAATATCTTGTAAATAAAGCTCTTCAGCTCGCACCCTCAAGGTTTGTCCTCTGGGGCCGCGACAAGAAGTACAACACCGTCCAGGAATGCGGTGGAAAGGTACACTGGACCTGCTTCGGTACCGGTGTCAAGATGTGCAGGTACGAAGACGGACAGTACAGGACCGTAGACTCTGTCGAACAGGACATTGCAGACATCGCAAAGCTCTGTGACTGGGCAGAAAACATCGACTACTTCTCCCTCCCTGTTTCCGCAAGGGACTGGGCAGGCAAGGGCGCACAGGACGTCCACGAGACCTTTACCTCTATCGCTAACACCGCAAAGCACTTCCACCACATCGACCCTGTCGGTGAAAACGTCGAGTACTACTGGGACATTGCAACAGCTTACTACGGCGGCGACGAAGAAGAAGCAAGGAAGAAACCGATCTTCTCCATGCTCCTCTGCCCGACCAGCCCGCTTGAGCTCAGTGTCAACGCCTGCCAGGTCATCATGAAGGGTGCACGCCATGGAATCCCTGTCAACGTCCTGAGTATGGCAATGTCTGGCGGATCTTCCCCGGTCTACCTCGCAGGAACTCTCGTTACCCACAACGCAGAAGTCCTCTCCGGTATCGTCCTTGCCCAGCTCACAGTGCCTGGTACCAAGGTCTGGTACGGAAGTTCCACCACTACCTTCGACCTGAAGAAGGGTACTGCCCCTGTCGGGTCCCCTGAACTCGGTCTGATCAGTGCAGCAGTTGCAAAACTCGCACAGTTCTACGGCATCCCCGCATTCGTCGCAGGCACTTAGGCAGACGCCAAGGTCCCGGATAACCAGGCTGGCCACGAAAAGACAATGACCTGTCTTCTTCCAGCCCTCTCTGGTGCAAACACCCTCTACGGTGCCGGGATGCTTGAGCTTGGTATGACCTTCTCCATGGAACAGCTGGTAATCGACAACGACATCATCAAGATGACCAAGAAGGCAATGCAGGGAATCCCCGTTTCCCCCGAGACCCTGTCAGTTGAGTCCATCCAGAAAGTTGGTATCGGAAACAACTTCCTTGCCCTCAAGCAGACCAGGCAGCTTGTGAACTACCCCTCCGACCCGATGCTCATCGACAGGCAGATGTTCGGAGACTGGGAAGCCGCAGGTTCCAAAGATCTCGCATCCGCTGCACACGAAGTAGTCGTAGATGTCCTCAAGAACCACGTAGTCAAACCGATCGATGCAGATATCCTCAAGAACATGCAGGCAGTCGTGGACAGAGCTGACAAAGCCTTCAGAGGCGAGTAATTTCAAATCAGGATATTCAGGAGATCTAAAAATGGCAAACGTAGAAGAAATCATTGCTAAAGCAAAAGAATCAATCACCGAATTCGATGAAGAGATGGCAGAAGAAGCCGCACAGGAAGCTCTTGACATAGGGATGGACCCTGTAGAACTCATTGAGAAGGGCTTTACCGCAGGCATGCAGGAAGTAGGAGACCAGTTCGAACAGGGTACCCTTTTCCTCCCCCACGTGCTTGCAGCTGCCGAGGCAATGGCCAAAGGCATGGAAGTTATCAAGCCCGAAATGGACAGGCGCAAGTCAGAGACCAAGAGTCTCGGAACAATCGTCATCGGCACCATCGAAGGTGACATCCACTCCATCGGAAAGGACATCGTTGCTTCTATGCTCAACATCGCAGGTTTCAAAGTTGTGGACCTCGGCAGGGACGTCTCCGTCTCCGCATTCGTTGAAAAAGCAAAAGAACTCAAAGCTACTGTTGTTGCAACCTCTGCTCTTATGACCACCACCATGGTCACCCAGATCCAGGTCGAAGAACAGCTCAAGGAAGCTGGCGTCCGCAACCAGATCAAGACCATGGTCGGTGGCGCTCCGGTTACCCAGGACTGGGCAGACCAGATCGGGGCTGACATCTACGGCGAAAACGCAACCGATGCAGTCAACAAGATCAAGGCACTCGTAGCCTGAATAAACAGTATTGAAGCACAGAAGATGCATCCATGATGCATCTTTTCCGTGCAAATCTTTATTTTGTGCAGTCTTTGCGGGACCTATGGCCATGGATATAGAGAAAAGCTCCTGCCGGTCATACCAGCAGCTCTACGGGAATTTCCAGAATTGCAATTGAAAAACGGCAAACTAAAAAATTGCAATTGAAAAACGACAAACTGAAAAATTGCAATTGAAAAACGACAAACTGAAAAATTGCAATTGAAAAACGGCAAACTGAAAAATTGCAATTGAAAAACGGCAAACTGAAAAATTGCAATTTGATGAAGCACAAACAATTCCCGGATATACAATTCCCATTGTAGAGGTCCGCAGGCTGCATTTTAGGCTGCGGGAATTTTGGCAGGTCGGAATCCTGCCGTGAGGAAGTTTCTGCAGTCACTCTGAAAACTGGAGGGAGTTTTCGTGGATTTGAAAGCTTTGAAAAAACAGGAAAGTAAAAGAAAAATTAGTAAAGGGTACATGTGGGCCCTTTTCTGTGCTGTGTTCTGGGGTATCTGGTATCTCCCGGGAACCGTTGTGTGGGTGCTGAACCCGTTCGATGAAATGTATGGAGCTATTGCCGAAACGAGCGGGGATGGCGTGTCCCTTGTTGTAACTGCGGTGTTGATTACCGCCTTTAATGCGCTTACGGTTATGCTGGCGCTCATGCTCTGGAACGGTACGCTCGGAAAGTTCGGGGAACTGGTCCGGACCATGAAGGAATTCCATCCGTGTTCCAAGTGGTTCTTCCTTGCCTCGATCTTCGGAGGGCCGATGGCGATTCTCGGTTCGTTCATTGCCATGGGCTTCATTGGCGGAGCATTCGCAGCTGTTGCGGCTCTTCTCTATCCTGTGGTGGGCTCGATTCTTGCTTACTACTGGTACGGGGAAAAGATCTCCAAAAGGGCTGCAATCGGTATAGGAGTCATTATTGTTGGAGGAGTTACGATCTTCGGTGGCGGGCTTTTGACTGAACTTTCTTCAGGCAACGTCCAGTGGATCGGATACCTCGGAGGTTTGATGGCTGCTGCCGGCTGGGGTATTGAAGGCGCAATCGCAGGTAAGGGGCTTGACATTGCCGAGCCTGATGTCGGGCTGACCCTCAGGTTTGTTGGAGAAAACATTATCTGGTGGATCATTATCGTCCCGGTGCTTGCACTTGTCGGCTATCCGATGTATTCCTTTGCATTCCAGGCCTTTGAACCCCTGACCCTGCTGGTCCTTATCTTTGCAGGAATTACCTTTGGTTTCTGTTATGTCTGCTGGTACAAGTCCTTCCCGCTTATCGGTGTCGGAAGAGGCCAGGGTATTGGAAACCTCTACGGACTCTGTGCCATTATCTTCATCTTCCTCTTCTTCGGAGATGTCCCGCAGTGGACTATCCTTGTCGGAGGTACTCTCTGTGTTATTGGTAGTTTCGTTATGTTTACGGAAGACACGAGTGAACTTGAAACTCTGAGAGGTGAGTGAAATGGGAAACCGTCCAATTAAATTCAGGATTCTGGAGCTTTTCCTGGATGAGAAGGAACACTGGAACTATGAGGTCGTCTCAAAGGTCCAGGGCGAGTATAACATGCAGGGAAACTACAACCGGGACAGCATTAACTTCGACATTATCGAACTGGCTTCCGGCGGAATGCTCAAAGACCTGGAGCAGAAGGTGGATTCTGAAGGTATCTACAAAAAAGACTTCCTTCTGCACAAATACGTAATCACGGACTTCGGGAAAGTGAGAGGGTCCGATGCCTGTCTGAGATATGTGTAATGGAGGTTAAAAATGGTACAAACAGCAGCTGCTATGGAAGCGTACAACGCATACTGGGCAAATTCCTTCATACCTGCCGGGGACATCATGTGGATGGTCCTGATTTTGGTTCTGGCAGTGTTTGCTCTCTGGCAGGCCAGGACCTTCGTGTCCCAGTTCTAAGTCCTCAGCACACAACACAGCTTTCCAGATCCAACAATACTGAATATTAGGTGAAAAAAATGGCTACAGAATATGCTTTGAGGATGGGAGACGGCAAGAGAGTCTTCCTGACAAAAGAAAAGATCATCGAGGAGATCGAGGCGGGAACAGCTGATGCCGCAGACCTTGGTGAAATCTCTACCCTTTCCGGGGACGAAATCGACAAGCTTGCAGAAATCCTGATGATGCCGGGTAAAGCCGTAAGTGTGGAACAGGGTATGGAAGTTCCTGTTACCCACGACATCGGGACCCTCAGGATTGATGGGGACCAGGGTAACAGTGGTGTGGGGATTCCCTCCAGCCGTCTGGTCGGCTGCATGATGCACGAGAGGGCTTTTGGCGCTGACACCATGGAACTGGGTCACATCGACTACAGTTACAAACCTGTTAAGCCGGTTGTCGCAAACGAGACCCAGGCAATGGAAGTCTGCCAGCAGAACATGATCGTGCCGCTCTTCTACGGGGCAATGCCGAACATGGGGCTTTACTACACTCCTGACGGGCCCTTCGAAAATCCGGGTGACCTCATGAAGGCTTTCAAGATTCAGGAAGCCTGGGAATCCATGGAGCACGCCGCAGAACACCTCACCAGGGACACTGTGTGGGTTATGCAGAAGCTCATGGCAAGCGGGGCAGACGGGGTAAACTTTGACACTACCGCTGCAGCCGGGGACGCGGACATGTACGGGACCCTCCACGCAATTGAAGCGCTCAGGAAGGAGTTCCCGAACATGTATATCGAAGCCGGTATGGCCGGGGAATGCGTCCTCGGGATGCACGGCAACCTGCAGTACGACGGCAAAACCCTTGCAGGGCTCTGGCCGCATCAGCAGGCACCCCTGATTGCAAAGGCAGGAGCAAACGTTTTCGGGCCTGTGTGCAACACCAACACCAGCAAGACCTCCCCCTGGAACCTTGCCCGCGCTGTCACCTTCATGAAGGCAGCCGTGGAAGCTTCCCCTATCCCCTGCCACGTAGATATGGGAATGGGTGTCGGCGGAATTCCGATGCTCGAGACTCCCCCAATTGACGCCGTAACCAGAGCCAGCAAGGCAATGGTCGAGATTGCCGGCGTAGACGGCATATAGATAGGGGTCGGCGACCCGCTGGGTATGCCGATCGCACACATCATGGCTTCCGGGATGACCGGGATCAGGGCAGCAGGCGACCTCGTTGCAAGGATGGAATTCTCAAAGAACATGAGAATCGGCGAAGCCAAGGAATACGTCGCAAAGAAAGTCGGCGTCGACACCATGGACCTCTCGGACGAACACGTCATGCGTGAAATCCGCGAAGAACTCGACATCGGAGTAATCACCTCCGTTGCAGGCGCAGCCAAAGGCATTGCAGCAAAGATGAACATCGAGAAGCTTCTCGACGTCAAGATCAATTCCTGCGACCTCTTCAGGAAACAGATCTCATAAGCGGAGTTTCCGGGTTCGTGCTCCTGCCTGAATCCTACCTCCCGCACCGGAAAAACGGCAGGGAAGCAAAAAAACGCGAACAGACCACCAAAAAGCTTCAAAATCCCCGGGAAACTGCTCCTGATAGCTCTTTCCGGACCCGGGTTCCGGGGATCAAACCTGCCGTCCTTTCCATTTTACTTTTTTAGAGTACTTTTGCAATTTCGGAATGTTTTTATAATCCTCTCATAAACTATTCGTAATTATCACATTCTCTCTATATTTATTCAGTTGCATGTAAAATATCATATTGACAAAAAGATTTCTCTTGTTATATCCCAAAATTGTTTTGCATATCCAAAATATTTGGTTAGTTCAGGTAATTATCCGATGGCATGGAACATAGAGGGTTAAATGCTATCGAAATAAAACAAATCAACTGTCAAATCTAATTTATGCACTTAATAACTTCTTTTTTTCTATGCTTTGCAGGGAAAAAACTGAAACATGGTTCGTTGATAAGTTACAAAATACTTTTCATTTTTTGACTTATAGCTCTATATATATCTCCATCGAAGTTATGCACTTAATAACTTCTTTTTTTCTATGCTTTGCAGGGAAAAAACTGAAACA
>JAENYU010000017.1:34961-57070 GCA_016841625.1 Methanobacteriota archaeon | reverse complement strand
TTATGCACTTAATAACTTCTTTTTTTCTATGCTTTGCAGGGAAAAAACTGAAACATGGTTCGTTGATAAGTTACAAAATACTTTTCATTTTTTGACTTATAGCTCTATATATATCTCCATCGAAGGTGGTGCAATGGCCTACATCTCCTGTTCAATACAACAAATTCGATGTAGCTTCACACTGTTTGCTATAATGTTCCTTGTAACATTTTCGGTGTACAACCTTAACATGAGAACAGATGAAGAGGAAGATTCTATAAATAATTTGGATAGATACTCATTCACCAAGAAATATGAAAAAACATTATACTTTTCTGCTCTGATTGCATACTTTTTTTCGCTATTGTTTGCGATGTCACATGGGAGCAAAGCAATGCTGATTACGTCAATTCCTTTGATATGTGGTATTTTGTATAGCGGTATGTGGATTCCAAAAGAGTTCAAGTATAGGCGATTAAAGGAAATTCTCGGTATTAAGAACTTTGTTGTTGCTATTGCCTGGGCATTACCCTCTGCCCTGCTTCCAACCCAGTTTACTTCCGCAAGTGAAAGCCTTGCTTCATTCGTGGTCGGTGTGTACTGTTTTTTATCGACATTCATTGGCTCGGCTATATGTGATATGCGGGATATCGAAGGTGATGCGTTTTCGGGAGTGGATACCATACCCGTGGTGTTAGGAGTGCAAAAATCAAAGACACTGCTTGCTGCTTTGAACTTATTTATCGGATTAATGGTCCTTATGATAAGTATTGAATATCTCTCCCCGATAGTAACATACCTTTTAGCTGCCGGTATGGTCTACAACCACCTCTGCATTTTCTCGTTTGACAAGGTTGTCGAAACAGATTTTCTCTGTGATATGGTCGTCAATGGGAAGTATACAATACTGGCAGTAATTCTGTATATTGGTACAAATATGATGTACAGATTTTAATTCGGCAATATATAGGTCAAAGTTAGCGTACAATCGATCCTTACCTCCATATTCACCGGATCTAATCCACTTGAGTTTATCTGGAAAAGTGTGAAGAAAAACATTTCAAAAGAATTCATTGAATAAGTTACTCAATTTAGAGAGTTGATAAGAGACGAATTTTTGAGTGGTTTTTTGAGTGATTTTTTTGAGCTACTTCCCTTTCTAATTCGTTTTTCTTTTTCACTCAATTATACTTTCCCAGCTCAACTTGTTTTTGGTTGATCTCCATTTTATTTGTCTTTAATCTGGTTTTTCTACCCTGTTTGTTTCTCTTTTAGCTCCATCCCTTCAGTTTCCGGTTTCCCCCGGTACGTTTATATACTTGCAAGTGCTTGTAATTATTGGGAAAACAAATTTACTTGATTTGCCATTTTGAGTGCCATTTAAATCTCCCTATATGTGCGGATTCCTGAGGCAAATTTGCCTCAAAACCTCCATTTTTTTATTTTTTATTTTTCTTTTTTAGAGTCAACTTTTCTTTCCAATCCTGGTCTCCTCCCTGGCTGCGATTTTTCGGTCCCCAAGCTTCTTTTGCGGCGTTTCCTGTTCTTGAGAACCGGTTGCAGGGCTTACAATTCCGGGTGTATAGCCCAAAGTTTATAACAGGACATGCGCAATTAAGGTGCAGAAAATGGTATGCTTCATACCATAAAACTAAAGAGCCGGGAATGTTTTTTCATAATCCTTCCGGGTTTAATGCTTCATTATCATCACATCACATCACATCACTGTATCTAACAATCGTATCAGAAATTTTGGTGAAAAAATGGCTGACACTATTCACTGGGCAGACGTCATAGCTGAAGACACGTTACAAAAGAGCAGCAAGCACCTTGTTGCCACAGGGATCACCCCCTCGGGGCACATCCATATCGGGAACATGAGGGAAGTGGTGACGGCAGATGCCGCTTACAGGGCTCTCCTGGACAAGGGTGCTGACGCCGAACTGATCTACATTGCCGACACTTACGACCCTCTGAGGAAAGTCTATCCTTTCCTCCCCGAGAGCTACGCCGAACATGTGGGAAAACCTCTCTCTGAGGTCCCCTGCCCCTGCGGGGATTGCGCAAACTATTCCGAGCATTTCCTGAAACCCTTCCTTGCAGCCCTGCACCGCCTGGGCATCAACCCGAAGGTCTACAAGGCTGACGAGATGTACAGGGAAGGTTTGTACACGGAAGCCATCAAGACCGCGCTTTTGAAGCGGGACGAGATTGCAAAGATCCTCGAGGAAGTTTCGGGGAAGACCGTGGTCGAAGACTGGAGTCCCTTCAACCCGATCTGCAATGAGTGCGGCAAGCTTACCACGACAAAGGTTACAGGGTTTGATTCGGACGCAGAGACCGTGGACTACGTCTGTTCCTGCGGGCACTCCGGGACCGTTTCCATGATAGGAGGGGGCAAGCTTACCTGGCGTGTGGACTGGCCGGCCCGCTGGGGAATCCTCGGGGTTTCCATCGAACCCTTCGGGAAGGACCATGCTTCCAGGGGCGGCTCTTACGACACCGGGACCCGGATCGTAAAAGAGATTTACGAAGAGCAGCCGCCAAGCCCCATCGTCTATGAGTGGATCATGCTCGGAAAGAAAGGTGCTATGTCCTCTTCTACCGGGGTTGTGGTTTCCATCTCCGATATGCTTGAGGTTGTACCCCCGGAAGTCCTGCGCTACCTGATCATCCGGACCAAACCTGAAAAGCACATCCAGTTTGACCCGGGGCAGCCTCTCCTTACCCTGGTGGACGAGTACGAGCGCCTCAGGGCAAAGTTCCAGGAGGATGATCCTTCCCTCGGGGACTTCGATAAGAGGATCTACGAGCTCTCCCGGGCAACCGGAATCTGCCAGTCCGAAATCCCCTTCAAGCAGATGGTGACAGTCTTCCAGGTGGCAAGGGGCGATTTCGAACAGATCCTGAAAATCGTGGCCCGCTCGGGCTTTGACACGGAAAACGAAAAGTGCATCCGGGAACTGGTCGAAAACGTCTCCAGATGGCTTGAACTCTATGCTCCTCCCTTTGCAAAGTTCAGCGTAAAAGAGAACGTGCCCGTGCAGGTGGCCACCCTTTCAAAGCTCCAGAAAAACTTCCTCGGAGCCCTTGCAGACATCATCGAAGCCAGCGGGGAACTTACAGGGGAAGACTACCATTTGCTGGTCTATTCGGCAAAAGACTCTGGTTCCGAGCTCAACGGCAAGCTCGCAGCCAGTATGGACACAGAACCCGAAACTCTCGAAGTAAATCCGAAGGAGCTTTTCAAAGCCATCTACACTGCCATCCTGGGGCAGAGCTCAGGCCCGAAAGCCGGGTGGTTCCTGTCCTCCTTTGAAAAGGAGTTCCTGGTGGAAAGGTTCAGGGAAGCTTCCGTCTACCAGCCTTAATTCTTTAAGAGCATGCCGGAATCAAAAAGCCCTGCAAAAGAGCATTTTCTTGCCTGGGATAAGGAGTACGCCCACCTGAAATGGGGCGGCCCTGCTCCTATCAGGAATGTGCTGGCTCGCATCCCGGCGGGGGCCCGGGTCCTTGATGCCGGGTCGGGGGGCGGCAGGTATCTTGGAGAACTTGCCGGACACTACGCAGCCGCAGGGGTTGACGTCTCCTTAACAGCTCTTGGTAAGTCCAGGGGACAGCTTGCCAGGAGCGGGAAAACCGCCGAACACTTAGGGGCAAGTGTCCATCTCCTGCCTTTCAAAAAAGCTTCTTTTGACGGCATTCTCTGTTACGGCGTGCTCCAGCACCTTTTCCGGGAAGAAAGGGAAGCTGCCGTCCGGGAGTTCCGGCGGGTGCTCGGGAATGGGGGGCTCGTCTTTTTCGAAGCTTTCGGCACTGAAGACATGCGCTGTGGGGGAGAGCCTGCAAAACGCGGGGAGGGGAATTCCGAGGAAAATACCTTCCTTCGCCAGAACGGGATCATCTACCATTACTTTACGAAGGAAGAGTTAGTGTCACTTTTCGAAGAGTTTGAAGTCCTCGAACTTGAAGATGTAAAAAAAGAGAAAGTCTTCAGGGGAGATGTCTACAGGCGGCATATGATCCGGGGCATTTTCAGGAGAATTTGATCTTCCCCTGATTTTTGTGGTTTAAGCCGCTTCATGAACTTAATTTTGCTGCTTAAATGCTTCTTGGCTTTTGGCCAAATGTAAAAATTTTCATACAAAGGCTATGCCCAGGTAATTAAGCAGAATTACGAGAAATGCCCCAAAAACGCCTCCGATTGCGCAGATCAGGATTGCTATCCAGGTAATTGCGATTTCAAGCCCCAGGACTGTCTTTGCTATAATCAGGATCAGGATCCCAAGGGCGGCGTTTATTGCCAGCTTGGTGGAGGTCTTAAGGATTCTATAAAGTACGTAGGCGGCTATAATTGCAATAATCAGAGTTGATATTTCGGCAATTCCTACTACCATATCCTATTGTTAGGGTATCCAATTATTTATAATTATCAATGAGTTAGGGTTTTTTTGAAATGTATTTTTTCCGGAGTATCTTAAAGGCTGATCTACCCATTTTTTTCGCCGGATACGGGGGAATTCCCGTTCAAAAAGAGCTCAGAAATTCCATAAGAATTTCTTTAAGTTCTCCCTCATCCGAATATGCCCTTACCCTTATTCCCGGGTCCGGGTTCCCGAGCAGCATCGCAGAGACTGCCGCATCAGGCCGGTGCAGACAGAGTACAGGGATTTTTCCGACAAGCGCCCGGCAGATCTCGTAGCCCACTCCCAGGGAAGGGACCGTAACTTCGGCAAGCACGGCATCACTTTTTGCAAGCAGTCCGAGGTCCCTGGCATAAATCTCTTCCTCGGTCATTTCCGACTCTAGCTTTTCAAGCTCAGGGTCCACGACGTGCCAGCTTACGACCTCAGCTCCCGCTCCCTCAAGGGTCTCGTAGATCAGGCGGTACACCGGTAGAAGTTGTCTTCCACCCCGGATCGAACCCGATAAGAAAATTTTCGGGTTTCTATGCCCTGGGCTTCCTTTCTCTGTTTTTGCTCCCCTGTCTGCAGCGTCTTGTTTTCCTTTTTCCTGAACCGACATGTTCGTCTCCGATTATTTGTTTTTACCTAACTCCCCTGATTTACTTAACTCCCCTGAAATAGTGCCCCGTGGTAAACCCTTTCCCCAGCTTATCGCAGGTCCCTGTCCCGGCTTTTCCTTTCTCCAGGTAATTGTCAATTGCTGCCCTGTACCTCCGGGTAAGCTTCCTGATTCCCTGCTCTTCTTTTTCCTCCCCACTCATTCCCAGGGTCTCTATCCTGATGCTCGCGACCCCCGCGTCAAGGAGTTTCGGGACATGTTCGAGCATGCAAAGGGCTTTTGAATTCAGGAGGTGCATCCGGCAGGCGGGGTCCATGACCAGGGGAAACTCATAGTTTTTCTCGTCCACAAGGGAATAGTTTCCGCTTTTGCAGGGGGCCGTGCACCTCTTCTTCTTTCCTCCGAGCAGCCCGCCTACCACACAGTGTTCTGATTCCATCAGTTCCAGGCGGCCATGGACTATTGCCTCGGCAGGGCCTGCAGCCGCCAGGGGCCTGATTTCTTCCAGGGTGAGTTCCGGGGAAAGTGTAACCTTTTCCGCTCCCTTTCTGCAGAAGAAGTCCAGGGAATAGCTGTTGAACACGTTCAGGGGGCTGTCCAGGATAACGGGGATCCCTCTTGCCTTTGCAAGCCTGAACACTCCGAGGTTTGATACGAGCACGCCGTCGGCAGCGAGGGTTTTTGCAGCATCCAGAATTTCGTCTACTGCCGGCATCTCGGAATCTTTCACAATCCTCGGGGTTTTGAAAAATACCTTCCTGCCCGCAGCCCGGACCAGCCTGACAGCGTTTTCATAATCAGCCTCAAAATGAAAGGCTTTGTCCCTGTCCCTGCCTTTCCCTGAACAAAAGAGTCCTTCCCCGTAGTACAGCAGGTCTGCCCCGCCCTCAATTGCTTCTGCAAGCTCTCCGGGGGAATAGACGGATACGGCAAGCAGGGGCTGTTCCGGCTGGGGACAGGTTGCAGGTTTTGGGAGCTTGATTCCAGATTCTGGGAGCTTGATTCCAGATTCGGGACAGGGCTTTCGTTTTCCCCTGGCTATCCTGAGTTCTTCGAGTTCGGAGACTGCCCGGTTCCGGAGCTGGTTAATCTCCTTTACGGGTACAAAGACCTCTCCCTGTACTTCGACCTCAACGGTTTCCGGCTCGAAGACGGTGTTCCCCAGTTTGGAAAACTGCCGGGCAAGCTGTTCTTTTTCCCCGGGCTGCCGGAGGGCTTTTTCCACCACGTACTCCGATTTCACGGTCACGCTGTTCGAGTCGTAATCCGAGAGCGTGAGTTCAAGGGGCTTTCCCTCGCACACTTCTGCTTTCAGGAGCACAGGGACCCTTCGAAGGAAGGTCTCCGAGGTATAGCTTTTTTCAAGGGTGTCCATCAGCTCTTTGTCGAGAGTTCGGTACACGGGGCTTCCGGGCCGGACTTCCACATTGAAGGGAATTTCAACGGTATCTCCAGCTTTTGCCTGTTTTACAGGTTTATTCCCTCTGTACATCTGGCGGATGACCCAGCCTTCATCCTTTTCTGTGCCTTCAAAGAGGATTCCGTCTCCGGCAGACAGGAATGCCGTAAGCTCTACGCTTACTCGCTTTAATCTCCTGTCGTAGCTTTTTACCGTGCCTGCAAAAACTCCCCTGTTATAGGGTATGAGCCTGCTCATCAGTTTCCCCCTCGGGTTTTCGAAGAAATATCCTTCCGTAAAACCCCTGTTGAAAAGCTGCTCCAGGGTCTCTGCTTCCTCCCGGCTTGCAGAGCATTTTTTTGTGTCCTCAAGACAGCGGTCGAGCAGGTGGCTGTAAGTCCCGACAACCCCTGCCACGTACTCGGGCCTTTTCATTCTTCCTTCGATTTTTAAGGACGCAATCCCTGTCTCAAGGAGAGCGGGGATACAGGGAGAACTGTTAAGGTCTTTCGGGCTCAGGAGGTATATGCCTTCGGTTTTCACCGGTTTTCCGTCTTTTTTAAGCCTGTATCCTTTTCGGCAGGGCTGGGCACAGTAGCCCCGGTTTCCGCTCCTGCCCCCTATAATGCTGCTCAGGAGGCACTGCCCTGAGTAGGAGATGCAAAGTGCCCCGTGTACGAAGGCTTCGGTTTCGAGCCCGCTGTTTTTCCCGATCCGCTTGATTTCCTCAAGGGAAGATTCCCTGGCCAGCACAACCCTTTCGATTCCAAGTTCCTTTGCAAAAAGGGCTCCTTCGCTATTGTGAAGGGTCATCTGCGTGCTCGCATGCAGGGGCAGGTCGGGCACGTACTGCCTTCCAAGGGAGAGCAGGCCAATGTCCTGCACAAGGACCGCATCAGCACCCATTTCTTTCAGGCGGCAGAGCAGGTCCAGGGCGGCTTCCATTTCCCCGTCCCTGAGCAGGGTGTTTGCCGTAACATAGACCTTTACTCCCCTGAGGTGGGCGTAGTCTATTGCTTCTTCAAGCTCTTTATCCGAAAAATTAGCCGCATATCCTCTGGCACTGAAGGCGCGGGCTCCAAGGTAAACAGCATCCGCCCCGTTCTCCACGGCTGCCCTGAGAGCTTCCATGCTGCCAGCCGGAGCCAGCAGTTCCGGTCTTACAGGCTTCATTAGCTGGATAACGGGACCTGCTCTTTATTAAGCTTTGGGGCAAAAGCCGGGGCTGTTTGCGGGTTGGATGGAGGTCAATCCGGACGGGTTGGATGGAGATTAATCAGAAATGGTAAAAATCCGGGTAGGGACCTGATCCTGCAAGGAGAAGTCCCACGATTCTAAAAAAATAATTAAAGAAAATTGTTAAGATCAAACCTTTCCGATTAAGGACCTGATTCGAATTTTACCTGAGTGACTCACCTTTTAACGGGTTTATTCTTTTGGCCCGATTATCCAGGTGACGGTTCTATCATTCTTCTTGTCTTTCATTGTTTCGCAGAGCATCTTGCCCTCGTACACCTGGCATTCGCAGGAGTAGCTGACCTTATCTGTCTTCCCGATATATTTGAAGTGGAGTTTGCAGTACCCGCCGGAGCACCCCATTCCGTATTTGACCCAGCCTTCGATATCCGCTCCTCCAGTACAGCTCCCGTCGCAAGCGACCAGCTCACAGGTCTTTTCCTCGTAAGACCCGATTTTTTCCGGGGACTGGTGTCCTTTTTGATATTTACCTTTCTCAATTTTTTGAGCCTGAAGGACCATCTCTTCATCGGTATTGTTCAGGATTTTAAGGCGCAAGCCTTCAAAATATTCCGTATTCTCTGATTGCGACATCTTCTATATCCCCCTGAGTAAGAATCTCTCATAATTAAGAATTCCATATAGTAAATTGAAACTAAGAAATAAAAAAGTATCTGAAAATATAAGTATGTGTATATAAAAAAAGTTTCTAAAAAAGTTTCTAAAAAGTTTCTAAAAAAGTTTCTAAAAAGAACTAAAAAGTTTTTTCAGTCAGTGCAGATGCAGGGCTTTTGTCCGCAGGTGGGGCAGACTTCCGGGTATTTTTCCTTAAATGCCTCTTCCAGGTCCACTCCGTAGAGGTTGGCAAGTGCCCCTATCCAGGCAAAACAGTCTGCAAGTTCTTCTTTTATGTTCTCCGGCTCTTCGCGGCGGATTGCTTCGGCAAGTTCCCCGACTTCCTCAACGAGCCAGAGCATGGTAGCCGCGCCTCCCCGCCTTCTGTCGTTGTGGGCGTAGAGTTCGTACATCAGTTTTTGAAACTCGGCAATTTCCATTCCTTCTCCTCTTATCCGGATTTTTTCCCTGATTCCAATGATGTCGGATGCCTGAAGTAACCTGGTTCCCGCCCGGAGGTTTTGCAGTCCGAATGGTCTGGAGTCGGCGGTTTAACTCCGTAGGCGGGAAGTCCCCTTCCTCGATTCCGAAAGAGGCGGGGAGGGGTAGTTCACAGAGCCCAACTCTTAGAGCCTGACCGGGACGTTTCTCTCCTTTAGGTAGTCTTTTACTTCCCCTATCGAGTGTTCCCTGAAGTGGAAGATGCTGGCTGCAAGGGCTGCGTCGGCTTTTCCTTCGGTGAAGCCTTCGTAAATGTGCCGGGGGTTTCCAACTCCGCCCGAGGCGATGATCGGGACGTCCAGTTCTTCAGAGAGTTTCCGGGTGATGGGCAGGTCGTACCCTGCGTAGGTCCCGTCCCGGTCCATGCTGGTGAGCAGGATCTCTCCGGAACCGAGTTTTTCTGCCTGTTTTGCCCACTGGACCGCATCGATTTCGGTGCCTTCCCTGCCGCCGTAAATGACAACCTCGTACCAGGCAGGAGTCCCGTCTTCCAGTTCCAGGATAGTCTTGTCAGGGTTGTTTTTCACATCGGTGTTGCGCCTGCAGTCAATGGCCGTGACAATGCACTGGGCTCCGAAGATCTCGGAACTTTCTTTGATAAATTCCGGGTTCTTGACTGCGGAGGTGTTGACTGAAACCTTGTCAGCCCCTGCCCGGAGGATCTGCCTGATTGCGTCGATAGACCCGATTCCGCCCCCAACGGTGAGGGGGATGAATACTTCGTCTGCGGTCCGTTCTATCACATCGATCATGGTTCCTCTTCCGTGGGCGGAAGCTGTGATGTCCAGGAATACGAGTTCGTCAGCGCCCTCCTCGTTATAGAACTTTGCAAGTTCCACGGGGTCACCTGCCTCTTTCAGGTCTACGAATTCCACGCCCTTGACAACCGAGCCGCCGGCTTTGTCAAGGGTCACATCAAGGCATGGTATGATTCTTTTGGTGAGCATCTAAAGGGATAATGAATTCAACTGTTATTAAAAGCTTATTGAAATCGACGGAACCTGACTTCCGCCTATAAATTGGATTAAAAAAGTTTTCCGGCAGAAATTCTGTAAGGATGGATTCTGGTCCGGTTTCCAAAAAGCGGTCTCTCTTCCATTCCCAAAAATGGTCTCTTCCCCATTTAGACAAATAAAATCTTGGGACAGGAAATTTCCTGTAAAATATCTCAGAATAAAAAGGTATTTCAGGCAGGTTCAGACGAATATATTCATTACGCGTGCCCCTTCGAGCCTTGACATTTCAATCTCGGAACTTTCCAGCACTTTTCTCTTTATCCTTATAGGTGCTCCCGTCCGGAGTGCCAGGGCGATGCAGTCGCTCGGCCTTGCGTCAAATTGCATAAGGTTGTGCCCTTCTCTCACCAGAAGGCGGGCATAGTAGACCTTATCGACCTTATCGTCAATCATTACACCCTCTATCTTAATACCAAGACGGTCAAAAACATTCACCATGAGGTCGTGGGCCATGGGGCGGGGTGGAGAAATGCTTTTAAGGACGTTGCCGATGGAGAGTGCTTCAAGGTGTCCGATGTATATCGGAAGCATGTTCCCCTTTTCGTTTTCAAGGAGTACGACCGGTGTAGGGTCTGAGCAGGCGTCGATAACATAGACATCTTTTACGCGAATTTCTTCAAAATCCTCGTACATGTCCATATCAGACACATAGATTCGATTGTATTAATAGCTTATTAAAATCTTTTAGAAATTTATTAAAAGCGATATAATTTTTGTAATAGTATTTCATACTTTTTATGTATCTATACTTTTTCCTGCCAATTTTTCCGATTGTTTTTCCGGCCGTATCCCTTTTACCGGTGCCTGAAACCGTATTTTCCTATCAGCGGCACAAAAACGACTCCCCCTTTCGTTTTTTTCGTAACTCTTCCCCTCTTATCTTTTTTTACCAGGGTGAGTTCCTGGAAGTAATCCCCTACAGGAATTGCCATTAACCCCCCGGGTTTTAACTGCTCGATAAGGGGTTTTGGGACTTTCGGGGCTGCGCAGGTTACGGAGATCCTGTCGTAAGGGGCGTATTTCAGGCAGCCTATGGACCCGTCATCATGGAGTACTGTAACGTTTTCGTAGCCCGTCTTCTTGAGGTTCCCCCTTGCAAAATTAACGAGAGCATCCAGGCGTTCCACGGTATATACATGTCCGCTTTTCCCCACCAGTTCGGCCATAACCGCTGCGTTGTACCCTGACCCGGCTCCTACTTCCAGGACTTTCTGCCCTTCCGAAAGTTCCAGGAGCTCGCACATGACCGCCACCATGTGGGGGGCGGAGATAGTCTGGTCCAGGCCAATGTCCAGAGGCGTGTCAATATAGGCTACTTTTCTCAGGTCGTCCTGGACAAACCTGTGCCTGGGGACACGGAGCATAGCTCTAAGGACCTTTTTTCCCACTCCCAGGGTTTCAAGCCCTTCCACGAGCATCCGGCGTCTGGCTTCGAACTCTGCTTCCTCTTTTTCGTCGGTTTCCTCTTCCCCTTTCTTTTCTGCTTCAGTTTTTTCTTTACCAAGGTCCTCTTCCGCTATCACGTTTCCATGCCCTGTTTCCTCTCTTTCGTGCAAAAATGCGCTTTACGTATTTTGCGGCCATGACATCTCCTTTTCTGGACCTGAACACCCCTTCCCTAATCTTGATTTTGGTGATGGTGACCCAGGTATCTCCTACCTTTTCTTCATCCCCTACAGCAAATTCCTTGTCTCCAGGAACGGTTTTTTGCAGGGCTTCGGTCTTTTCGACCCCTGACTGCACGGAAAACTTTATCGTTACTTCATCGATGGCTCTCCCCCAGACCGCACTGATCTCTTCTGCCCGGGCTGAGTCCACGCGCTTTTCCCCTACTTCTATGGAGGATATAAGGATCGGGCAGACCATGCCTGTTTCCTCGTCATCGACAACTATTTCATCATCCACGTAGATGACGGCATCGGAGTCTAACTCTGTTGTGCAGGTGACGGATTCGTCCATCCTGCTGACAATGGCCTTTACGTTTACTGTTTTTCTTTTTTCAAGCTTTGCTGAATGTACCTGCCCACATTCCAGACAGCGTACAACCGGGCTCTGCCCCTCTTTCAAAACCTCATGCGGAACTTCTTCTTTTGGGGAGCATGAGGGACATTCAACTTCTATTTCTCTTGTCATGTTCAAATCAGTACTTGCATTCAAAACGCTAAATATTTAACTCTTCTAGTGGCGTTTTTTCGGGAGTTCTCCCACAAAAGGAATTTAGATGACGGAAATTTCGTAAAAAAGGGTTTGGTAATAGGTTTTCCGGGGAAAATTCTTTGTAGAATTTTTTTTCGGAAAAAGATCTTTGATATTAAGAACTTCGATAAAAATGAAGAAGTGTTTCTGATTTTGCCAGGTTCATGGGGTTTCTATGTTCTGTGTGATATAATACAAACCCGCATTTCTGACAGAGGACCAGTGGGCTTTTCCTAATTTCGGATCTCATGAGGTACTTTTTCCACGGGAGAGCATGAGGGGCATTCGATTCTTGCTTCCTTTGTCATGTCAAATCAATACCCGAATTGAATATGTCTATATTTAAAACTACCGCAAACTTTTTAATATGTTATTAGGAATACTACTTCTGTTTTCCTATTTTGGAGTGGGCATTATCAAAAGTTTTATTATAGGGGAGTGCGTAGTTTCACATCTCATTATTGAGATGCATCTCAAAATTAAGGTAATAGGGTGCCAAGAGTGCTGGACATCGAATACCTGAAGAAACTTGCTCTAATGGGGGCAGTAAATAAAACTATCAAGATCTCTTCAAGTGAGTTTCAGAGATATGTGGAAGCCAGCTCCAAAACAGCGGCAAGGAAACTAAAAAGGCTGGAAGAAGATCGGCTGATCGAAAGAAAGATCGTTCCTGGTGGCCAGTTGATAAAAATGACTGAAAAAGGGCTTGAAATCCTCAAAAATGAATATTCCGAATACAAACAAATCTTTTGCTCTGAAAATGATGCCTTTGGCGAAACTACTACCTTCGAACTTGAAGGAAGCGTGCTCACAGGGCTGGGCGAAGGGCAGTACTACATCAATATCCCGGGATACAGGGAGCAGTTCGAGGAACAGCTACACTTTGTGCCTTTCCCTGGAACCCTGAACGTGCAGCTTTCAGAGGACAGTTCGGGACTTAGGGATAGGCTGAGCGAGTTGCCTTCTCTTCCTATCCACGGTTTTAGTGATGGGGAGCGAACTTATGGTGGGGGAAAATGTTATCCTGTGATGATCGACGGGACAGAGGCTGCGGTGGTCGTCCCGGAGAGGACACACTATCCGAATGATTTGATTGAAGTCATTGCTCCGGTAAAGCTCAGGGATACCCTGGCCTTGAAAGACGGAGACCATGTTAATATCAGAATCGAAAAAAAGGGAATCGAAATACAGGAAATTGAAAAAAAGGGTATGGAGGGACGAAAATGACTGAAACTGCAATCTATGACTGCCTGCAATACGAGAATAATAATATTAACAGAGCTCTGGAAGCGATCAGGGCCGGAAAAATGTTTTTGATCTATGATTCGGATTCCCGGGAAGGGGAGACTGATTTCGTAATTCCCGCAGGGGCAGTCAGCGACAGGGACGTCCAGTGGATGCGAAAGGATGCCGGGGGCCTGATCTGTGTGGCTGTGGACCCTGTGGCTTCAAGGCAGTTGAAGCTTCCCTTCATGGCAGACCTTGTCCGGGACGCCGGAAAATTCAACGGCGAACTCGGGGAAGTCGTGGAAAAGGAAGGAGACCTCCAGTATGATTCTCACTCATCTTTTTCCATCTGGGTCAATCACAGGGAAACCAGGACAGGGATCCCCGATAATGAAAGGGCTCTCACCATTCGGAAGATCGGGGACGTTGCGGAAAGTGCCCTTTCGGGAAATGAAGTCCGTTTCGGAAACGAATTCCGCACTCCCGGACATGTTGCACTCCTCAGGGCTGCCGACGGGCTATTGGAGGAAAGGAGAGGCCAGACCGAACTTTCCGTTGCTCTTGCCCGGATTGCAGGGATTAACCCTGTCATGGTCGTCTGCGAAATGCTAGACGATTATAATGGAAAGGCCCTTTCCAAAGAGGACGCAAAAGAGTACGGGCAAAAACATGGGCTTGTTTTTCTGGAAGGACAGGAAATAGTAGATGCCTACATGCTGTGGGCAGGCACGGAGTGTTAAACTTTTTAAATCCTTTCCTCAAATTTCTTTTTAAATCCTTTCCTCAAATTTCTTTTCAAATCCTTTCCTCAAATTTCTTTTCAAATCTTTTTGTTCTACTTTTTCTTTTTATATTTTCAGGTATAATAGTTTAGTAAAGGATTGCCGTGAGATTTTTCGGCTCTGTTCCAGTTCCTTTCCCGGACTCAGGGCAGTTTCGTACTCAGGGCAGTTTCGTACTCAGGGGTTTTTCAGTCATGATGAGCAGGTTCAAAAAAATTCAGCAGGTCCTTATTTACGTCCTTTTCCTGAACCTTGTCGTAGCTGCTGCCAAAATTGCCTACGGGACCTTTTCCAACACCCTGAGTATGAAGGCGGACGGTTACCATTCGCTCTTTGATGGCATCTCCAACATCGTGGGGTTGGTTGGCATCTATATTGCATCCCGTCCTCCTGACAAGGATCATCCTTACGGGCATCAGAAGTACGAGACCCTTGCTTCGGTTTTTATTGCCCTTCTCCTGATTTTCGTGGCCTTTGAGATTTTTCAGGATGCTCTGAGCCGTTTTTTTACCCGGGATGTGCCCGACGTCACTGCAGTAAGTTTCCTTGTGATGCTGGGGACCATGTGCATCAATTTCCTGGTCACGCACTACGAGCACAAGCAGGGCGTTTCCCTGCAAAGCCAGGTCCTTATTGCGGATTCCATGCATACGAAAAGCGACATCTACGTCTCCTTTTCGGTGATTGTAAGCCTTTCTGCCGTAAAGCTCGGCTATCCTCTTCTCGACCCGTTGATCGCTCTCCTTATTTCTTTCATCATCCTCCGCGCCGGGTTTGGAATCATCAAACAGAGTTCTGCGACTCTCCTTGATATGTCCCAGCTCGATGAGGACGAGATTTGTGGTATTGTAATGGGGGTTGAAGGGGTGCTCGGCTGCCATAAGATCCGGACCCGTGGGGCCATGGGGGACATCCGGATTGACATGCACCTGCTTGTCCGGCCCGAGATGCCCATCGAGGACGCCCACCTGATATCTCACAGCGTTAGCAAGCTTTTGAAGGCTGAATACGAAGGGGTTTCCGACGTAGTTGTGCACATAGAGCCTGCTATCCCCTTACCCCAAGAATCAAATAGCAAAAAAACAAGTTAAGATGCATGGCAGGAAACGTTTTCGGGCAGATGTTTCGAATTACTACCTGGGGTGAGTCCCACGGCCGGGCAGTGGGCGTCGTGGTGGACGGGGTGCCTGCAGGGCTTCCCTTCTCCGAGGCTGAGGTCCAGAAGGAACTTGACCGGAGGCGTCCGGGACAGAGCGTGCTTTCTACCCCGCGCAAAGAACAGGATAAGGTGGAGATCCTTTCCGGAATTTTTGACGGTATGAGTACCGGTACTCCTATTTCCATGCTGGTCTGGAATGCGGACGCCCGGTCTTCGGCTTACGAAGCCATCAAAAATACCCCCCGTCCCGGACATGCTGATTTTTCCTACATGGCTCGCTATGGAATCCGGGACTACCGTGGTGGAGGCAGGTCTTCTGCCCGGGAGACCATCGGCAGGGTTGCAGGCGGAGCCCTTGCCAAACTCCTCCTTGCTCGCTTCGGAATCCGGGTTGCCGGGCATGTGCTGGAACTCGGGGGAGTCCGGGCAAAATCCCTTTCCTTTGAAGAAATCGTCGAAAACGTAGAAAAGACGCCGGTACGCTGTGCCGACCTTGAAGCCGCGGAAAGGATGCTTGAAAATGCCGAAAGTGCGAAAAGTGAAAACGATAGCATCGGGGGCATTGTCGAGGTCATCGCAAGAGGAGTGCCTGCAGGCCTGGGAGAACCGGTCTTTGACAGGCTTGATGCCGACCTTGCAAAAGCGCTTATGGGCATCCCCGCAGTCAAAGGTTTTGAACTCGGAGCCGGGTTTGAGGCTGCCCGTTTGCGGGGCAGTGAGATGAATGACCCCTTCTGCATGCAGGAAGGAAAAGTCACCTGCAGGAGCAATAACGCAGGCGGGATACTGGGAGGAATTTCCACGGGTATGGACATAGTCTGCCGGGCTGCCGTAAAGCCCACGCCCTCCATCGGAAAACCCCAGCAGACCGTGGACCTCAAAACCGGAGATGATTCGGAAATCGTAATCAAAGGACGTCACGACCCTACCATTCCCCCACGCATGGTGCCTGTGGGAGAAGCAATGGTTGCCCTGGTGCTTGTCGACCACATGCTCCGGAGTGGCTTTATCAATCCCAGGACTCTGCTTGAGTAATTTTCCTGTTCACGCTTTTCCCGGGTTCTCCCCCGGGTCCCTGGATATTTTTATTTTCCTGCGGATTTTTTCCCGGTTTTTCTCCTGTTTTTTTCGGGAATTCCCGGTTCACACTTTTATATTATATGAAAGAATATTAATAGAACCTGTCTCTGTATTCTTTAATGGTAAATGTTCTAATGATCTTTTTGGTTTTCACCTGAAATGGCAGGATATTAATATGACCTCTCAGGTATACCTTTCAAGTATCTTATATACGATTCAGATTCAAAGTTTCAGTTTCTAAAATCTATGATTACCATGACGAAAGCACCAAGGCTTATTGCATGGGAACTTACGGCAGGCTGCAACCTGAACTGTGTGCACTGCAGAGGCTCTTCTACCTCCGAAGTTCCCGTCGGCGAACTCACAACTGAGGAAGCAAAACACTTCATTGATGAGGTGGCAGAATTCGGAAAACCGATCCTTATCATGAGTGGGGGCGAGCCTCTTACAAGGCCGGATGTTTTTGAAATTGCCCGCTACGGGACGGATTCGGGTTTCCGGGTGGTGCTTGCCACAAACGGTACGCTCCTCACTCCGGAAACCGTGGAAAAGCTAATAGCCGCAGGCGTCCAGAGGGTCAGTATCAGCCTTGACGGGGCCATTGCAAAGACCCATGACGATTTCAGGGGGCTTCCCGGGGCATTTGACAGGGCGCTTGCAGGCATTGCAGTCCTGAAGGAAGCCGGGCTTCCCTTCCAGATAAACACTACGGTTTCAAAGCGCAACCTCGAAGAGATCCCGAAGACCTATGAGCTTGCAAAAGAGCTCGGAGCTGCGGCATACCACGTTTTTTTCCTTGTGCCGACTGGCCGGGGTACCGAGTCCGACGAGGTTTCCCCTGCGGACTACGAGCGAGTTTTGCACTGGTTCTATGATATGCAAAAAGAGGCGGAAATCCAGCTGAAAGCAACCTGTGCACCTCACTATTTCAGGATCATGCGCCAGCAGGCGAAAAAAGAGGGCATCGAGATCTCAGTGAAGACCCATGGCTATGAAGCCATGACAAAGGGCTGCCTCGGAGGCACAGGATTTTGTTTTGTGTCAAGTGTGGGGGAGGTCTACCCCTGCGGGTACCTGCCTGTCCTTGCCGGGAATATTAAGGAACAGCCTTTCAGGGAGATCTGGGAAGATGCCAAAGTATTCAAAAAGCTCAGGGACCCGGAAGAGCTCAAGGGCAAGTGCGGAGATTGTGATTATAAAACGGTCTGTGGAGGCTGCAGGGCAAGGGCGTATGCCTCAACCGGCGACTACCTTGAAGAGGAACCCTACTGCATCTACAGGCCCAGGAAAAATGATAAGTGATCAGGATGATTGACATTGAAAATTATAAAGATCGGCTCCAGAAAGAGGCTGCCGCTTTTTCCTGTGATATGGATCCTTATGACGGGGAAGTTCCGGTAATAAAACTTGATGAGACCGACAAAAGAATCCTCAACCTTATCCAGCAGGAAGTCCCCCTCGAAGTCGAACCTTTTGCAAGGTTAGGCGAGATTCTCGGGCTTCCGGAAATTGAGGTAATTGAAAGGCTGCGTGAACTCAACAGGAAAGGGGCAGTAAGAAGGGTAGGCCCTGTCCTCAGCACGAGAAATATGGGAGGAGTAAGTACTCTTGTAGCCCTGAAAGTGCCCGAGTCCCGCATAGAGGAAATTGCTATTATTATTAACGAGTATCCCGAAGTTTCCCATAATTATCTCAGAAGCGCTGCACAATATAATCTCTGGTTTACGCTTTCTGCTCCAAATAAAAACAGGCTTGAGAGGATTCTCAGCGAAATTCGGGAGATAACAGGCTGTCCTCTTCTTGATCTTCCTACAAAGCACCTGTTTAAGATTCAGGTAAAATTTGATATCCGGTGAAATTATGGATAAAACGGATGTAAAACTGCTAAAACTCGTGCAGGACGGAATTCCAATCACTCATTCTCCTTTCAAAGGATTTGCTGCCGAACTTGGAATCAGTGAACAGGAGGTTGTTGACAGGCTTAAAAACCTCCAGAAAGCCGGGAAGATCCGTCGCTTTGCGGCTTCAATCGGGCACAGAGCCATAGGCATAAAAGCCAATGCAATGTGTGTCTGGAATGTTCCTGATGAGCAGATCGAAACGGTAGGGAATATCATGGCTGAATTTCCCGAAGTTACGCACTGCTACGAACGCCCCCGGTATCCGGACTGGCCGTATAACCTGTTTACAATGGTCCATTCCTATAACCCCGAAGACTGCGAAAAAGTGGCTGAGAAAATTTCGGAAGCTACCGGAATTAAGGACTATACCCTTTTCTTCAGTGACAGAGAATTCAAGAAAACAGGAGTCAGGCTTTAAAAGCTCTAATTAATGTATTTTAATTAATCTATTTTATATTTCGAGGTCACTGAAAATGGCTGAAACAAACAATTTTCTTCCCCTGATGCTTGACCTTTCAGGCAGGAAAATCGTGATTTTCGGCGGAGGTTCCGTAGGCGAGCGAAAAGCCGAACTCTTCTGCAGTTGTGCGGAAACCACTGTTGTGAGCCTGGGCTTTTCCGAAAGGCTGCAGGAAATGGAAGCTTGCGGAATGGTCAGGCTGGCCCGGCTGGACCTTTCGGGAGCAACGGACTCCGAACTCCGGGAGCTTGTCACCGGGGCTTTTCTTGTCATCCCCGCAACCAGCGATTCTTCACTTAACAGGAGAATCACGGGCATTGCCGGAGAAAGCGATATTTTGATTAATCAGGTGGATGTTTTAGGTAGTGTTGTAATCCCATCAGTCATAAAAAGAGGGGACCTTGTGATCGGAATTTCCACCCTGGGACGAAGCCCGGCGGTTTCGAAATATTCCCGCAGGAAGATCGAAAGCCTGATAACCCCTCAGTATTCCGATATGATCCGGCTCCAGGATGAACTCCGGAGCTACCTAAAAAAACACGTCTGCGAACAGAAAAAAAGGAAGGAACTTCTCTGGCTGGTCCTTGACAGTGAAGCTGTCTGGGAAGGTCTCTCCGAATCCTATGAAAAGGCGGCAGAACTTGCATATTCCATAGTTTCGGATCATTTCGATGAAGATCCCGATCTAATATAATCTCATGAAAACGATCCCATGAAAATGATCCCATGAAAATGATCTCATGAAAATGATCCCATGAAAATGATCTCATGAAAATGATCTCATGAAAATGATCTCATGAAAATGATCTCATGAAAATCATCGTTATAATAAATCATTCATGTAAGCTTGAATAGTAAATCCGGGCCTGTTGCCTGCAAAGAATTATTTGTTCTGTAGAAGCATTACAGGCCGGGGATTTCCTGACAAATCTGGACTAAATTTAATGTACTAATCCCTATAATCATTCTATCCGGAGGCTCTCTGTGACAGAAATCTCAAGCATGGTTATATCCCACAAAAAAGCGAAGGTCGATGAAATGGAGTCCGCCTTTCACGGAGACCTTGAAGGTTTGCTCCATAAGCTGTACAGCCATGAATACGTTTATGAGTGTGTCGTCTTAAAAACCTGCAACCGGGTTGAAATCTATGTCGTTTCTCCCAAAAGCAGCAGTTTGCTTTTCTCTTTTGCAAAGGAAATGGGGGCTTCTACTCATATTGTTGAATTCTACGGACACGATGAGTCCCTGGAACACCTGCTCCGGCTTTCCGGGGGTCTCGAGTCCATGATTGTGGGTGAAGACCAGATCCTGGGCCAGATCAAGGAGCTCTATGCCTATGCCAAAAAGTCCGGTGCTACGGGAAAAATCCTGGATACGGCTTTTGACAAGGCAATCCAGGTCGGCAAGAGGATCCGGAACGAAACAAAGATTAACAATGGTTCGGTTTCCATCGGTTCGGCTGCAGTGGACCTTGCTGAGGATATTTTCGGAGGGCTGGCGGGTAAAAACGTGCTTGTGATAGGGGCCGGGGAAATCGGGGTCCTGGTCGCAAGGGCGCTGGCAGAAAAGGACATTGAAGGGATTTACATTGCGAACCGGACTTACCAGCGGGCCGAAGAACTTGCCTACGAGCTCGGAGGGCATGCAGTAAAACTTGACGATGTTATGAATCACCTCCAGGATGCCGATGTGGTGATCAGCGGTACCGGGGCTCCCCACTACATACTTACCCGGGAAATGGTTGAAGATGCCGTCCTGAACAGGGACCGCAAACTCCTTCTGATCGATATCGCAAACCCCAGGGACATTGAGGAGTCCGTAGCGGAACTCGAGAAAGTTGAGCTCTGCAACATTGACAACCTCCGGGTCATCAGTGAAAAGACCCTGAAGATGCGAAAGGAAGAGGCCAGGAAAGCCGAAGGTATCATCCAGGAAGAGATCAGGCTCCTGAACATCCAGTACAAGCGCCAGAAAGCTGACCGCCTGATTTCCGAACTTTACAAGCAGATCTATGATGTCAGGGTGCAGGAGCGGGAAAAGGCGGTAAACCGTCTCAAGGCCTATCATACAATCGGGGAAATCGAAACCCAGGTACTTGACGACCTTACCCATTCCATTGTCAACAAGATCCTTGGTGAACCTACGAAAGTCCTCAGGCAGGCTGCGGAACTCGGGAATGAAGAGTTCCTGGATGTTGTGTCCAGGGTTTTCTGCCTGGATAAGGGTAGAGTCAGGGTTGAAATCGTAAAACCTGGCTGCGGGGAGAAGTAAACCCCTTTTTAAATGATTAAATCCTTTTTTAAATTAAGAACTGCCCTGATTTATAGGAGCAAACCTTTTGAGGGGTAAACCAGGTCAAAAGGAGTATTAATTCACCTTATGGAAATAATATTCAGAGAGGAGTAATATTCAGGGTAATAGGAGTGATTACATGTTTCCAGATATCAGGTTAAGAAGGTTGAGAAATGGAAAGATCAGGAACCTTGTGAGGGAAACCACCCTCACTGTTGACGACCTGGTCCACCCCATCTTTGTGGACGAGACAATCGAAACCCCTGTCGAAATTTCTTCTATGCCCGGGGTGTACCGCTTCCCTCTCTCCGAAGTTGCAAAGGAGGTGAAAGAGGTTGCCGAACTCGGGATTCCGGCGGTGATCCTTTTTGGCATCCCGGGGCATAAGGATGCCGAGGGCAGTTCTTCCTACGGGGAAAGGGACGTTATCCAGGAAGCTGTCCGGAGGATCAAGGCCGAAGTCGGGGACGAGCTGGTGGTGATAACGGACATCTGCATGTGCGAGTACACCGACCACGGGCACTGCGGGATCGTGGACTTCAAGACAAAGGAGGTCCTGAACGACCCTACCCTTGAGATCCTCGGGAAAATCGCGGTCAGCCACGCAAAAGCCGGGGCTGACATGGTTGCTCCTTCCGGGATGATGGACGGGATGGTAGGTGCCATCCGGAGGGCACTTGACGAGCACGGGTTCGTAAATCTCCCTATCATGTCCTATGCAGCCAAGTTCCACTCTGCTTTCTACGGGCCCTTCAGGGAAGCCGCTGGATCCGGGTACTCCTTTGGGGACCGCTCAAGCTACCAGATGGACCCTGCCAACAGCGACGAGGCTCTCAGGGAAACGGCTCTTGACGTTGCCGAAGGTGCTGACATCGTAATGGTAAAGCCCGCTCTTCCCTATCTGGACATCGTGTACCGGGTCAAGACCGAGTTCGGGATGCCCACCGCCGCCTATAACGTGAGTGGGGAGTATGCCATGCTCAAGGCAGCGGCAGCAAACGGCTGGCTCGATGAGAATAAGGTAGTTTACGAAGCCCTCCTCTCCATCAAGAGGGCAGGTGCGGACATCATTATTACCTATTCGGCAAAGGACGTTGCCCGTATGCTGAAGTAAGTGCCCTGATTTTCAGGGGCTTCCTTTTTTAATCTCTTTTACTTTTTTACTTTGATCGCTTTTACTTTGATTGCTTTTACTTTGATTGCTTTTACTTTGATTGCTTTTACTTTGATTGCTTTTACTT
>JAENYU010000017.1:26977-34951 GCA_016841625.1 Methanobacteriota archaeon | reverse complement strand
GCTTTTACTTTGATTGCTTTTACTTTGATTGCTTTTACTTTGATTGCTTTTACTTTGATCGCTCCAATTTTTCCGGCTCCTTATTTTCAGACCTGTATTTTCTTTTTTAACTTTTCCATTTTTTTGTAATCTTTTTTATCTTTTTTCGCTTATCTTTAATGTCGCTTCCAAAAATCAGCAATAACTGCTTAATAGGGGAAGAGGCTGTAATACAGGTAAGAAACAGGATTTAACGAAAGTTTAAGAAATACCTACAAATCGATTACAAGTCGATTATAATATCGATTACAACCTGGTTAAAAATCGATTTTTTCAGTCTGATCGGTGAAATTCCCATGACGCTTGAAAAGTCCAGAGAAATGTTTGAAAAGGCAAAGACCCTGCTCCCGGGCGGGGTAAGCAGCCCGGTGCGTGCAATCAAACCATACCCCTTTTACACGGCATCAGCCGACGGCTCGAAGATCCGGGACCTTGACGGAAACGAGTATATCGACTACTGCCTGGCTTACGGTCCCGAAATTCTGGGGCATAACCACCCTGTGGTAAAGGAGGCAATCAAAGCCCAGCTCGATAAGGGCTGGCTTTTCGGCACCCCCACGGAACTCGAGGTGACCCTGGCAGAGAAAATTGCGGGGTATTACCCGAGCATCGATATGCTCCGTTTCGTGTCCACAGGGACCGAAGCTACAATGAGCGCAATCCGCCTGGCCCGCGGGTTTACGGGCAGGAATAAATTCGTCAAGATCGAAGGCGGTTTCCATGGGGCTCATGACGCTGTGCTGGTAAAAGCCGGGTCCGGGGCAAGTACTCACGGGGAACCCGATTCCCTGGGTATCCCTGCCGATTTCACGAAGTATACCCTGCAGGCCCAGTTCAACGATATTGAGGGCATGACCGAGCTTGTGGAGAAGAACAGGGACGACCTTGCAGCCGTCATTCTCGAACCCGTGCAGGGGAACGTGGGTCCTATCCTTCCGAAGCCCGGCTATCTGGAAGAGGTCCGCAAGCTTACGCAGGAAAATGACGTCCTCCTGATTTTCGATGAAGTTATTACCGGTTTCAGGCTCGCAATGGGCGGGGCCCAGGAGTACTATGGGGTCGTGCCCGACATGACAACCCTCGGAAAGATCGTGGGTGGTGGGCTTCCCATCGGGGTATTCGGCGGGCGCAGGGAGATTATGGAGATGATTTCTCCCTCAGGGCCGGTCTACCAGGCAGGAACCTTCAGCGGAAGCCCCTGCTCCGTGGCAGCGGGCATTGCCGTGCTCGACTACTTCAAACGGGAAAACCTGCATGAAAAACTGAATGCAAAGGGAGACGCCCTCAGGACTGCGCTTTCCGAAATTGTTGCTGACGAAGGGCTTGACTACAGTGTATGCGGAATTGCTTCCATGTTCAAGATTTTCTTCGGGGCAGAGCCTTCAAGCTACCAGGACGTCCTGAAATGTGACACGGAAGGTTACCTTGCCTTCTTCCACAGGATGCTGGCAAGCGGGATTTTTCTGCCTCCCTCCCAGTTCGAGACGAACTTCCTCTCGGAAGCCCATACCGAAGAAGATCTCGAAAAGACTCTCGAGGCCTATAAGTACAATCTCTAAAAGCCCAGGCTTACAACCAATCTCAAAAAACCCGAAAAAAGCTAAACGGCCTGAAAAGAACTAAGCGCCCTGAAAAAAGCTGATAACGTTTGAGGATTTCATCATGATCATAGGGACCCGGGGCAGCAACCTTGCGCTTGCCCAGACCGAACTCGTTTCCCGTCTCCTTAAAGAGAACGGGGTCGAAACAAGCCAGAAAATCATAAAAACCAGCGGAGACCGGTTTACGGACCGTCCCCTGCACGCCGTTGCCGGGGTCGGGGCTTTTGTCCGGGAACTGGACGATGTGATGCTTGCAGGAGAAATCGATATCGCAGTCCATTCCATGAAAGATATGCCCACTGTCCGGCCGCCCGAGCTTCCAACCGTGGCTGTCCTTAAAAGGGACACCCCCTTCGATATCCTGCTCGCCTATGACGGTACCCCCCTGGACGAACTGCCCGAACAGGCAATTATCGGGACCAGTTCCCTCCGGAGGGCTGCCCAGATCCGCCGCTACAGGCCTGACCTGGTGGTTCAGGAACTCAGGGGCAACATCGACACAAGACTCAGGAAACTCCGGGAAGGACTATACGATGGCATTCTGCTTGCCAAGGCAGGGCTTGAACGCATGGGCTGGGAACTTGAAGGAGAGATCCTGGACCCGGACTTTTTCTGCCCCTCTCCCAACCAGGGGACCGTTGCCGTGGTCACCCGGGGAGGAACTGATGCCGAAAAAGCGGTTTCCAAACTCGATCACCCGCAGAGCCGGATTCTCACAGAAATCGAACGCATCCTGATCACCGAACTCGGAGGCGGTTGTACGACTCCTGTTGGTTCCTATGCCGAGTTCACCTCTGACGGGCAGGAGATCCATGTGCGGGCCGAGGTCCTTTCCCTTGATGGGCGAGAAGCAGCCCGGATAGATGAGTTCTTGCCCCTGGTAGGTTGCATAGAACAGGCCCAGGAACTCGGGCACAAACTCGTGGAACTGGGCGGGAAAAGGCTGGCTGAACAGGCGCTTTCCCAGCTGGCCAGGGATTCATGCAACTGTTGAGAATTAAGCTGTTTAAAAATTACATGGAGTTTTCCTGAAATGTATACCCTCACCGGCTTTGAACTGAAAAATCCAACAATCCTTGCCGCCGGCGTGCTCGGGACTACGGGGGCATCTCTTTGCAGGGTCGCCCGGGAGGGCGGGGCAGGAGCGGTTGTAACCAAATCAATCGGCCCGGAGCCAAAATACGGGCACCCGAACCCGAGCATGGTCAAGCTGGACTGCGGTTTTTTAAATGCCATGGGACTTCCAAATCCCTCTTATGCCGAATTCGTGCAGGAACTCGAGATTGCAAAGAAGGATTCAGGGGTCCCGGTAATCGCAAGCATCTTCGGTGGAAACCCCGGGGAGTTTGCGGAAGTTGCGGAGGGGCTTCTCCCGGGCCAGCCCGACGCTTTCGAACTCAACGTGAGCTGCCCCCATGCCGAAGGGTACGGGGCGGCCATTGGCTCGGACCCCTGCCTGGTAGAAGCGGTCACTGCAGCCGTAAAAGAAGTGACAAACCTGCCTGTCTGGGTCAAGCTTACCCCCAACGTCGCTGATATCACGGCTATAGGAAAAGCTGCTGAAGCCGGGGGTGCGGACGCTGTCGTTGCTATCAATACCGTGAAAGGGATGGCTATCGATATAGAGTCCGGGTACCCCGTACTCGGGAATCGGTCAGGCGGGCTTTCCGGGGCTGCTGTCAAACCGGTTGCAGTCAAATGCGTATATGACCTCTATGCTGCCCTCGAAGTCCCTGTAATCGGGGTCGGAGGGGTGGCTTCCTGGGAAGATTCCGTGGAACTGATAATGGCAGGGGCGGCAGCTGTCCAGGTCGGGTCTGCAGTATACGATCGTCTGGATGTCTTTTCTGAAATCAGTTCGGGGATAGAGGCGTTCCTTCAGCGGAAAGGGTATTCGGATGCAAGGGATCTTGTAGGTCTTGCTCACGAGGCAGTATGATGACAAGTGATATGCTGACTGACGATATGCTGATGGGCGATATGCTGATGGGCGATATGCTGATAATTGGTGATGTGATGCAGAGGTGGTCTTAATGCTTCCTCTTAATGCTACTATAGATAAGATAATAGAAGAGTCTCCCGCGATCAGGACTTTTGTTTTCGATCACCGGTTTGAGGAAATGGAGCCCGGACAGTTCGTGATGGTCTGGGTTCGGGGCGTGGACGAGGTGCCTATGGGGCTTTCCCGGAAAAATTCGATTACTGTCCAGAAGGTCGGGGAAGCGACAGCAAAGCTCTTTGAGTTGAAGGAAGGGGATTCTTTCGGGCTCAGGGGGCCTCTTGGGAAAGGTTTTTCTTCTCCCGCAGCCGGGGAAAATATTCTGGTCATTGCCGGTGGAGTTGGGGCAGCCCCCCTTCTTCCCTATGCTGAGGCAGCCAGTGCCGCCGGGGCAAAGGTGCACACCATTCTCGGGGCCCGGAGCGGCGGAGACCTGCTTTTCGAAGAGCGCTTTGCAGCAGCCGGGGACCTTGATGTTACCACCGATGACGGTTCAAAGGGGACGAAAGGATTCGTAACCGATGTCCTCAAAGGGCTTGATGTTTCCACTTATGACAATATAGCTGTTTGCGGTCCCGAAATCATGATGGCTTTTATCTTTAAGCTCCTTCAGGAAAAAGGGGTGCTTGAGAAAACGGAGTTTAGCCTTCACCGCTATTTCAAGTGCGGGATCGGGGTATGCGGTGCCTGCTGCATTGATCGATCCGGGTTAAGGGTCTGCAAGGACGGGCCTGTTTTTTCCGGCGCGCAGCTCGTGGATTCGGAACTCGGGAAATATGCAAGGGATGCCAGTGGGCGAAGAGTTAAAATTTAAGTTTCGATATATATTTTAAAAAAATGGAACAGAAAGCAGGAAGATGCAGAACCTGGAAGAAAAGGGCTGAATGGTAAAGGACAGAGATCTGAAAAAAAGGATCTGAAGACAAAGTATTGAGGTCGGAGAAAAGGAAGGCAAGAGATATGATAGGCAGGTTCAGGGCAGGAGACGAGGTCTTCTATGGGGAAATAGATGATAATCGCGTGTATCCGAAGGGAAGTTCCGGTACATATGAGCTTTCGGAACTTCGTATCCTTCCTCCTACATGCCCTTCCAAGATTATCTGTGTCGGCCTTAATTACCGGGACCATGCCGAAGAACTGTCCATGGAAGTCCCGGAAAATCCTATCCTTTTTTTAAAACCTCCTTCTGCAATTGTCGGACATGAAGACAAGATCCTCTATCCTGCCTGCAGTTCAAGAGTCGACTATGAGGCCGAACTTGCGGTTGTGATCGGGAAGCGCTGCAAGAACATCAAGGTTGGCCGGGCCGAGGACGTGATTGCTGGCTATACCTGTTTCAACGACGTGACCGCCCGGGATCTCCAGCAAAAGGATGGACAGTGGACCCGGTCAAAGAGTTTTGATACTTTTGCGGCTCTCGGGCCTTTCATCGCCTGCACCGACGAACTTGATGTTTCGGATGCGAAGATTTCCTGCCGGGTAAACGGAGAAGTCCGGCAGGCTTCCAGTACCTCTAACCTTATCTTTGACATCCCGTACCTTATCGAGTTCATCTCCGAGATCATGACCCTTGAAGTGGGGGACGTGATTGCTACGGGAACGCCCCCGGGTGTAGGGGAAATGCAAAAGGGAGACTGTGTGGAAGTGGAAATCCAGGGGATAGGTACACTGAGAAACGAGGTTGTCTGATGCTTCTTGACCATATTGAAACGGAACTCGAGCTTACCGAGCGTCACCTTATCGTGCTGAAGAAAGTTATCGAAGAAGGCCCAATCGGGATTTTGAAACTCGCAGAAGTTACCGGGATGCAGAACCACAAGGTCCGCTACTCCCTCCGGGTCCTCGAACAGGCGAACCTTATCAAGCCCTCAGCCCAGGGGGCGGTGCCCGGGGATGCGGTCCCGAAATTCCTGGTAGAGTTTGAAGGGGAGCTTGGCAGGATCAATGAAAAAATAAGCAGAATCCGGGAAATCGAGGTCTCCATCCCGAAATAAGCTTAACTCCGACTGGTCCCACTTCCAATCTTACTGATATCACTGCTAACCTTACAGGTATCTCTTAAACTCCGACTTGTCTAACTTCCAATCTTACTGATATTGTTGCTCTCTTAATGATATCTCTTATATCCCGGTCGATATTACTGACTGGTTGACTTCTCTTTTCTCCGGTTTTTGCCTTCTGCGCATTTTCCCGGGTTCGGTGACTTTTTATATTCCTATTTCCATGTTTTACCGAACTTAGCGGGCCCGTTAAAGTCCGGTGAGTATTTCCTCTCTGCTGGAGTTTTCCCCCTCATCAATCCATGTTTATTTTCGGAGAATCCTTTATGACCCTAAGTCCTGACGACCTGAAATCAATAGAAAAATACGCCCTTCAGAATGCCGTGAAATACGGAAAAGCCCCTCAACCCAAAGCCGTAATGGGAAAGGTGATGGGGGAATTCCCTCACCTTCGGAATGACCCTAAAGCCATTTCCTCCGCTCTTGTGGAGATTGTGGGGGAAATTGCAAAAGGGGATACCGAAGCCTGGGAAGCCCGTTTATCGGAAATCGCTCCCGAGCTTATCGAAGCCCTGAGTGTGAAAAAGGAACCCGTGAAAGGCCTGAAGCCCCTGGAAGGGGCCGTAGAAGGCGAAGTTGTTATGCGCTTTGCCCCTAATCCCAACGGGCCTGCGACCCTTGGAAGTTCCCGGGGAATGGTCGTTAATTCCGAGTACGTGAAGATATATAATGGTAAATTTATCCTGCGCTTTGACGACACCGACCCTGACAAGAAACGCCCCATGCTTGAGGCCTACGACTGGTACCTGGACGATTTTAAGTGGCTCGGGGTAGAACCTGACCGGGTGGTCTATGCTTCGGACCGTTTTCCGGTATATTATGATTACGCAAGGAAGCTCATCGAGATGGACAAGGCCTATGTCTGCTTCTGTGAAGGGGGAGATTTCAAGAAGTTCAAGGACTCAAAGCAGCCCTGTCCGCACCGGGGCCAGTCCCCCGAAGTGAACCTGGGGTATTGGGAAAAGATGCTTGCCGGGGAATACGAGGACCAGCAGGCCGTGATCCGAATCAAGACCGATATCGAGCATAAGGACCCGGCGCTGCGGGACTGGGGCGCTTTCAGGATCCGGAAGATGCCTCACCCCCGTGCGGAAATCGGGGATAAATACATTGTCTGGCCCCTCCTGGACTTTGCAGGCGCAATCGAGGACCACGAACTCGGCATGACCCATATCATCCGGGGCAAGGACCTCATGGACAGCGAGAAACGTCAGGGCTACATCTACAAGTATCTGGGCTGGGAGTACCCGAAAACCCTGCACTGGGGTCGCGTCAAAATCCATGAGTTCGGGAAGTTCAGCACCAGTACCCTTCGAAAGGACATTGAAGAAGGAAAATACTCAGGCTGGGACGACCCTCACCTGCCCACCATCCGTGCCATCCGCCGTCGCGGGATCCGGGCCGAAGCCCTCAAGAAGTTCATGATCGAGATGGGGATCGGGACCACTGACGTTAGCATTAGCATGGAGTCCCTCTACGCCGAAAACCGCAAAATAGTGGACCCTGAAGCCAACCGCTACTTCTTTGTCCGGGACCCTGTGGAACTGGAGATCGAAGGCACCGAAGCAACCGTTGCAAAGCCCCCGCTCCACCCCTCCGATTCCGGAAGGGGCACAAGGGAAATAAAAGTAGAAAATAAAGTCCTGCTCCCCCTGGACGACGTCAAAAAAATGGAAGTTGGAAGCCTGGTCCGCTTAAAAGACCTCTACAACGTTGAGATCACGTCCCTTGACCCGTTGCAGGGCAAATTCGCAGGAGAATCCATCGAAGACCTGAAAAAAGCAAAGGGCAGGATCATCCACTGGGCACCTGTGGACGGCATCCCGGTGAAAGTCCTGGGCCCTGAAGGCAATTTCGAAGGAATTGGAGAGTGTGGGATCAAGACCGAGCAGGACAAAATAGTTCAGTTCGAGAGGTTCGGGTTCTGCAGGATCGATGCCGTAAGCGAAGAGGGGATTGTGGCATACTTCTCCCACAAATAATTACTTTGTCTGTAAAAAAAAGTTAAAAATTGGTGTCCGGGTTTTAAATTCATTTTCTCAAGCCCCGGACATCTTCTACTTCTGAAACCTTCAGTTCTTTCTGAAGTTATTTGTTTTTTTCAGTCGAATTGATTATTTTGCTTCGATATTCGGTTTCGGCTTTTCTCCTCCTTTGTACTGTTCGTGCCCAACTTTTCCTTTGTCATCGTTTCCTTTCTTTCCGTTGCTGTCGGTTGCCTTTGCTTCGATATTCGGTTTCGGCTTTTCTCCTCCTTTGTACTGTTCGTGCCCAA
>JAENYU010000017.1:11955-26967 GCA_016841625.1 Methanobacteriota archaeon | reverse complement strand
TTTGCTTCGATATTCGGTTTCGGCTTTTCTCCTCCTTTGTACTGTTCGTGCCCAACTTTTCCTTTATCTGTGTCTCCGTTATCTTTATTTCCGTTGTCCTGGCCAGCCATCAAGTTTGCTGCCGACGCTGCACTTACGCTCAGCAGCATGCCAATAACCACTAAAAAGCAGATGGTCTGCTTTCTCTGCAATTTCACTCTGCCACCACTCCTTTGGTATCTTGTTAATGTTTATTTCTGGAAAGTATCCACTCTTCAGTAAAGTTTGAAAAAACACCAACTCTTTTATACCGTTTTTATCATTCATCTTTTTTATATCGGTGTTTTTATATTCCGCGTTTTACTACGGGCAAGACTTTTTATGCCTTTTGAATTTATGTTTCTGAAAAAAGGTCCTAATTTCTTTATTGTTCACAGTGTTAAATATGATTTTTTTTCAATTAATTAAATAGAAATTAAGCTTCTTAAATGATTTAAAAGCAATTTTAAAGCTTTTTTTAGACAAAAATACCTGTTAATCTCCTATGTGACGTAAATAATTGAAATAAATGGTCTAATCAATTTTTAAGTTACTAATATCCTTTTTACAGGAAATAACTTCCTGCCAATTGTAAGGAGCGGTATGTCTCACTTATCGGGAAAATGTTCTGAAGACTAACGGTTTCAGCAAATTCTTATGTGCATTAATTTTTTCCTTTTTCATTCTACCACTCTCCACTTTCAATTTTCGGAATCAAGAGGGCTATTGTGGGCTGTCTGGTAGTTTCTATCCCTGTTTATTCGTTAAATTTTTCCCTCTTCATTCTCCCTTCGTGTAGACCTTGGCTCTTAAATTTCAGCCTCTTGCTTGCTTTCAAGTGCCGTGACTGATCATGATAAATGTTGGGCAGGTAGGAAAGGAATCGAATTGTCGGGCAATTGAGGTGTAGGGCAATTTACTGGACGGCATGCAGGACTTCCAGTATATATACTGGGCTACAAAATGAATCCTGAGGATGTGTGAGAATGTGAAATTAAAGGTAACTCGTAAAGGTTTATTCGGTTATAACCCTTAGACTTTTTCAAAACTAACCCTGTGAGTGAGAAAAAGCTTAAGAGTATTTCACTCACAGGTTCTCAGAAAAAAAGCTTTCTTTTCATTTTTGATATTATTTTCAATTTCTGTAACTTTTTTCCTTTAACTTCTCTTTTTCAGCAGGTATGTCGCTCCCGCAGCCAGGCCCGCTATTCCGAATCCAAATCCCGGAGCTTCATTTCCTTCCTCTTCTCCGGCAGCACCCTCCTCTTCTGCTTTGGGTTCTGCCTCTTCAACTCCTTCTTCAACAGCTACTTCTTCCTCGACCATTTCCTCTTCGCTTATTTCTGCCCCGGATTCTGCTTCGGGTACTGCCTCTCCTTTCTCGGCAAGGCCTTCCTCGTAAGCTCCGGGATCCAGCCTGTTTTCGAGGACCGGAATTGCTTCGGGGACTTTCGGGTAAAGTGGGGACCCATCGGTTCCTCCGCCGTTTACGGAATATGGGGAGTCGCAAATCCCATTGCTGTTTTCATCGGTGGATGTCTCGCTGTAACCTGTGCCTTCCAGGTCTGCCCAGAAGTTCCCGGCAATGTACGGGCCCCGGACAATGTTCTTTTTGGTTGTGAGGGCTATGTTCCAGAAGTTGTCCTGGTTTCCGGGCTTTTCTTCGACGTTTTCATCGTTCTTGAAATAATTGTCGTAGATCTGGTTTTCGGTGCTTTCTTCAAGGGAGATCCCATACCCGTAGTTGTAGGCGATGAGATTGGTCTGTACGGTATTTTTGCTGGATGACTCAAGCCCGATTCCCAGTTCGTTTAAGGATAGGACATTGTTGCTAACAACGTTCCTGTCCGAATCTTTCAGGAAAATGCCCTGCCCTGTGTTTGAGATTTCATTGTTGTTGATCAGGCAGCTTTCTGCTCCTTCAAGATAGATCCCTGCATTTTCAGAGCCGTTAATGCCAAAACCGCTGAATGTTACTCTGCCCGTATTTATTTCAACAACGTTTTTAGCCGGGTCTGCAGCCCGGATTATGGTATCTCCCGGGTTCCTTGAGTCAGACCAGATTTTCAGTTCCTTGTCTACCTGCAGGTTTTCTTCATAAGTTCCGCTCTTTAACAGTATCGTATCCCCGGGGTTCGCAGCATCTATTGCAGCCTGAATTTCTGTGTAGTCCCCCTCCCCTGAAGGGTCTACCATTAACGTTCCGGCAGCAGCGGGAGAGCTTACGCCGATTGTAAGTGTTAGCAGCAGTATAATCCAAAACGTTGGCCTATTCTTCCGTATACTCATTTCCATATTCCCCTCTATTAATTCCCTTTTCAGCTTATTATCCAACTTTAAGAATAAGTTGTATTTTTTAATTGCTCTGGGAAATGATATGCGTTTGGAATTAGAATTTCTGAACAGTTTTTCTCAAAGCCCGGGCAATTTTTACAAAAAAGATCCAGTATGTTTTGGACATAGGGTAGAAAATGCTTGGAAAAGTAAGAATTAATTTTTTATATATACTGTATATTAGTTTGTAGCTTAATTGTTTGTTACACTTAATTACTTGCTACACTTAATTGCTTGTTACGCTTAATTACTTGCTACACTTAATTGCTTGCGACGTTTGTCTCATAAGGTGGCTTAATATGGATGAAAAAAATGCGTCCCATCTTGAAGAACTAACCAGGGCGCTTGGAGAAATTAATAATACTCGAATCCGGGCAGAATTTGAAAAACTGCTGGCTTTTCGCGTACCGCCTGAAGTTGCAAAAGAGAGTATCCTCCGCAAGTTCGGGGGAGGGCAAAGAATCTTGAAGGTAAAGGACCTCTCTGCCAACCTTAAGAGTTTTGAAATTACGGGCAGGATTCTTGAGCTCGATGAAAAGATTCTCCGCCCGCAGGAAAGAGGACGGGAAGAGGTTCGGGAAAAAGTCCCGGTGGGGTCTCTGGACGAGAGCCGGGACAGGTCCGGGGAAGGGAATGAGGTGGAGTTCCGGGAAAAGGTCCGGAGCGGCTCTTCAAAGCTCTTCACAGGGGTCTTTGCGGACGAGACAGGGTCAGTTCTGTTTTCTTCCTGGAAGGAACTGCCTCCTGCAGGGGAGGTGATCAAAGTCAGGAATGCTTATACCCGGTTCTGGCAGAACAGGGTCAGGCTCAATATCGGGGACCATTCCACAGTATCTAAACTACCGGATTCCACACTTCCCTCCCTTTCCGAACTTGTCCGGACCCCTGAGAAAAAACTGGGCGAAATCGGGGCTGCGGACTTTTCGGTCAACGCCGTTGCTTGCGTCCTCCAGCTTTCCCACAGGGACGTGATGGTCAGGGGCAGGCAGAGCCGTGTGATTTCCGGGGTTCTGGCAGATGAGACCGCAAGGCTCCCTTTCACGGCCTGGGTGGAACTTCCGGGGATTGATATCGGGAGCATCATCCTCCTGGAAGAAGCCCAGGTCCGGATGTTCAAAGGGATGCCTTCGGTCAATATCCTGAAGGGGACAGGGGTTTCAAAACCCGGCCTTTCAGAAACTGAAAAACTGGCTTTTACTTTCGAGTCCGTGAAGAAGGCCCCTACCCCCCTGAAAATGGAAGAGGTCGCCTCAAGGGACGGCATGTTTGATGTGGCCATAGCAGGAAACGTGATCTCTGTCAAGCCGGGTTCCGGGATCATTTCCCGCTGTCCCGAATGTGGGCGAGTGGTCCAGAAAGGAAGCTGCCGGGTACATGCTAAGGTGGAAGGAGTTCGGGACATGCGGATCAAGGCCGTGCTGGACGATGGGACTGAAGCAGTATCGGTTATGTTTTCCAGGGAACTTGCGGAAATGATTTACGGAAAGACCCTTGAAGAGGCAGAGGAACTCATGCTCTCTGATATCTCAAAAGACGCTGTTTATGAAGACCTGCGAAGGATCCTTACGGGCCGCTACCTTGCAGTCAGGGGAAATGCCTCGAAAAACGAGTACGGTGTTTCGTTTGTTGCCGAGAGTGTCTGGGTGCCCGAAGCCGACCTTGCTGTCCGGGCCGTGGAACTGCTGCACAGGCTCGATTCGCTTGGAAGCGGAAAAGATCGCAGTTCGGAAGCTTCCATTCAAGAAGGTCCCGGTCAGGGGGGTCCCGGTCAGAAGGGCAACAGTCAGGGGGACATCAGGCCGGATCATGGGCAGGGTTCTGGTCCTGAAACCGCGGATTCCAGAGGAGGTGTGGACCTTGCTTAAGCGGGAAGTTGCAAAAAGGGTCTTTGCAAGGGAGTTTGAGGCCTGCAGGGCTCTCGAAATACCTGTTCGTACAGGAGAGGACAAAACTTCCCCCGGGGATTTGAAAACCCCCAATTTACTCCTCAGTCCCCTGGGCCTTGTCCTCAACCGCGTTTTTGTGGTGGGCGTGATCACCGAGCTTGATAGCGTTGGGGCACAAAATGAGATGTGGAAGGCACGGATTGTCGATCCCACAGGGGCTTTTACAGTATACGCCGGGCAGTATCAGCCCGAGGCTTCCATTTTCTTTTCGACGGTAGAGATCCCGGCGTTCATCGCCCTGACGGGAAAAGCCCGCATCTATGAGCCTGAACAGGGCTCGGTATTTGTCTCTGTCCGGGCCGAGGAAGTGAACGTCGTGGACGAGGAAATCCGCAACAGGTGGATTGTGGATGCCGCGGAACAGACCGTTGAGAGGCTTGAAGCTTTTTCGGACGCCGTGGCAAGCGGGTGCCGGGGGGAAGAACTCCGGGAGTACCTGCTGGAAAAAGGCGTATCCGGAGAACTTGCAGAAGGAATTTCCATAGCTCTTGAAGGGAAGCGTGCCCCTGAAGAATTTGCGAAACTGCTCGGGGCATTTGTAAAAGAAGCCCTCCAGGCTCTTGAATTTGATTCGGAGAACCCTGCAGGAACCGACGGGGACCGGAAGGAATTTGTGCTCGAACTCCTGCGGGAAATGGAAGGGGGCAAGGGTGTTGATTACGCTACTTTTCTGGAAGCTGCGGCTTCCCGGGGTGTCCCTGAAGAGCTTGTTGAAGATGTGGTCCGTTCTCTTCTTTCAGGCGGGCAGTGTTACGAACCCAGGATCGGGATTATCCGGCTGGTGGGTTAACCTTATATGCGCGAAAACCCGCATAAGGAACAAAAATCTGTATGAGGATTGAAGCTGCATAAGCTTGATAATACTTAAGTGTGATTAGGTCGATGGTATTCATTGTCAAAATTTGACTATTCATCCTTACTGTATTTTACTACATTCATCTGGAGAAAATTATTATGAAAGTATTGGTCAGTGACTCATTATCCTCCGAAGGTCTGGATATTCTGAAGGAGCACTTCACGGTTGACGTATCCACCGGACTTTCCGAGGACGAACTGGTGGAAAAGATCAAAGATTTCGATGCCCTTGTAATACGCAGTGGTACCCAGGTCACCCAGCGTGTGATCGAGGCTGCTGACAACCTGAAGATTATCGGAAGGGCCGGGGTCGGAGTCGACAACGTCGACGTTGATGCAGCCACCAAGAAAGGGATTATTGTTGCAAATGCCCCCGAAGGAAACATGATCTCGGCCGCAGAACACACCATTGCTATGATGATGTCAATGTCCCGGAGCATCCCCCAGGCTAATGCCTCCCTGAAAGCCAGGGAATGGAACAGGAAGAAGTTCATGGGCATTGAGGTCAAAGGCAAGATCCTGGGCATTATCGGGCTTGGCAGGATCGGGTCTGAGGTTGCGAAAAGGGCTTCAGGGATGGAAATGACTCTGCTCGGATATGACCCCTTCATTTCCGAGAAGCGCGCCGAAGAACTCGGAGTCAGGCTGTGCACCGTAAATGAGGTCGCAGAAGAAGCTGACTATATTACTGTGCACACTCCCCTCATTAAGGAAACCCGGAACATCCTTGACGATGAACAGTTTGCCCTGATGAAAGACGGGGTCCGGATCCTCAATTGTGCCAGAGGCGGCATCATCAGTGAAGAAGCTCTTGCAAGAGCCCTGGAAAGCGGAAAAGTCGCCGGGGCAGCCTTTGACGTTTTTATCAACGAACCGCCTTTTGACAGTCCTCTCCTGGACTTCGACAACGTGATCGTAACCCCACACCTGGGGGCCTCTACCGAGGAAGCTCAGGTCAATGTGGCAGTGGATATCGCTCATGAGGTCATTTCGGTCCTGCAGGGTGGGCCCGCCAGAAACGCCATCAACATTCCTTCCGTCAAGCCCGAGGCTATGGCAGTCCTCGCTCCCTACATCCGGCTTGCGGAGATCATGGGGAAGATCGCAGGTCAACTCATGGACGGCAGCTACGAAAAGGTGGAAATTGGTTACAACGGAGAGATCTCCGGGAAAGATACCAGGCCCCTTACCGTTTCCGCTCTGAAAGGCCTGCTTGAAATGGCACTCGGCGCAGGGGTCAACTATGTTAATGCTCCAGCTCTTGCCAAATCCAGGAAGATTGCGGTGGTCGAAAGCAAGTCCGAATCCGCAGAGGAATACTCCTCCACAATCAGCATCCGTGTGATCAGGGGAGAAGAGGTCAAGCTGGTCGCAGGAACCGTTGTCGGGGACGAGCCTAAGATCGTTTCCGTTGACGGGGACAGGATCGACATCTTCCCGGCAGGGTGCATGATCTTTGCCAAGCATATCAACAGGCCTAACGTGATCGGGCCCTGCTGCATGGTGCTCGGCAAGAACAATATCAACATTTCCGGCATGCAGGTCGGAAGGGTGGAAGTCGGAGGCATCACCATGATGGCGCTCAACGTTGACTCCGACGTGCCCGACGCCATTCTGGATGAGCTCAGGCAGATGTCCGGAATCATAGATGCCAAACTTGTCGTGCTCTGAGTTTTTTCAGTCCTGAGTAAAAATGTGTCCTGAAAAACGATTTGTTCCGACACAGGCTCAAAAATGTGGGGGGCCTGTGTCCGGGGCACCTTTACTTTATCCGAAGGCCCCTTTCAGGCGGAGCCTCTCGGAACACTTCCGGTTGGAATATTTTCACCGGGAACATTTCCCCTCGGAACATTTCCCCTCGGAACATTTCCCCTCGGAACATTTTCAATCAAAAAATTTTCCTGTTGGAAATTTCTCTGCTGGAACATTTCCACCCGGAATATTTCCCTATCAAAAAATTTCCTGTCTGAAATTGCGGGGGTAGTGAATGGAAGATCTCAAACGTGCGGTTTCGGCCCCTTTTAAGAAAAACCTGGCATCTTTCCTTTCGGAAAAGGATTTCGAGTTTTCCCTTGCCTTTGACCTGAAGTGGTTCTCTCCGAGGACTGCTTCTAAAGTAAAAGTCCTGGCTCTTGGTATGGGAATTCTTTCCCTGAAGGAAGGGCAGCTTTCTCCCGGGTTTGATGTGGAAACTGTCAGGCTTCCTCATTCGTTCAAACCTGCGGAGGATTTCCTGCAGAGGCTTGAGGGCCTGGCGAGTTCCGGAAGCTCCAAAAAGCCTTCTTCTGAAGGTTCTTCAAAAGCTTTCGGGTCTCTCGACTTTGAACAGATCCTCGAGTTTATTTCTGCCGGCACCCATTTGAATAAACAGACCCTGGCTTCGGAGATCAACTCCATGCAAGACCAGCTTTCCTATATGGTGGACATAAGGGTCGTGGCCTTGATTGTTGCCCGGAAGTTCGGGTGCGACATCGAATCAATTTTCGAAAAGGTTGCAGGGGCGGTTCTAGGCACTCCTGATTGCGTAAGATGATTACGCATAATCTTTATGTACTAGGAATGTTATTCACACCATACCAATTCCGATTAATCGCATGATCTTTAATCTACTGGTCCGGAGCTTTTGCTTTTTGGGCGGTAGTTATTGATGTGTTCGAACGCGATACGGCAATTTCCCGCGTGAGTAAGATCTAATAGAATCAATAGAATCTTGCGGAGGAACATACATTGGGTAAAAAATCACTGGTAAAACTTACAAGAAAAACCAATCCAAGAATCGTTTCCCTGATTCTTACCCTGAAGGAGAGAGCCAGCATAGAAGGCGCTCCTATCTGGAAAGATATCGCGAAACGTCTTGAGATGCCGTCCAGGGAATATGCGGCTGTGAACGTTAGCAAGATCAACAGGTATTCGGCTGCGGATGATGTCCTGCTTATCCCCGGGAAAGTTCTGGGTGCGGGGCTTCTGGATCACTCGGTAACTGTTGCGGCTCTGAGCTTCAGTGTTGCTGCCGAAGAAATAATAACCGAAGCTGGCGGTAGATGCCTTAGCCTCGAAGAGATTGCAGAAGCAAATCCGAAAGGGTCCGGTATCCGGATTTTCCGCTGAGGTGTTGAAGATGACGGTTATCGATGCAAAAGGGCTTATTCTAGGGCGCCTTGCTAGTACGGTTGCAAAACAACTGCTTTCAGGTGACGAAAAGGTTTATATAGTGAATGCCGAAAAGGCTGTGATCTCGGGTTCCAAGGCAACAACTCTCAAGGAATACCGGGAATCTCGGGACAGAGGGGCCAAGGAATTCGGACCTTATTTCCCGAAGCGCCCGGATCGCATTATGAAGCGGACTGTTCGTGGCATGTTACCCTACAAGAGGGCAAGAGGCAGGGACGCAATGTCCAGGCTCAAGGTCTATGTGGGTGTCCCTCTGGAACTTAGAGATGCTGAACTTATTACCCTCGAAAATGCCGACATGAACCGCCTGAGTTCTAACAAGTATATAGAACTTGGTGAAGTAAGCTTTAAGATGGGCGCAAAGTTCTAATGGGTGATTCTTCATGGTCAAAGTAGTTAATTCATCTGGAAAGCACAAAACCGCAACCGCACGTGCAACAGTCAAGAAAGGAACCGGTAAGATCAGGATTAATAAGATCCCGGTCGAGCTTTATAACCCTGAGCTTTCAAGATTGAAAGTTTCGGAGCCCCTGATGATTGCAGGGGAAGATGTAATCTCCGGGCTTGACATCAATGTGGATGTCCAGGGCGGCGGAATCATTGGCCAGGCAAACGCGGTCAGAACCGCAGTTGCAAGGGGCATTGTCGAATGGACCAATGATACTACTATCAGGGACAACTTCGCAGCCTATGATCGTAATTTACTTGTAAGCGATTCCAGGCAGAAGGAATCCAAGAACTTCGGTGGGCCTGGAGCAAGGTCTAAATCTCAGAAGTCTTACAGGTAAGGACTATTATGATCTCAGTCCGATGTTTCTCATGTGGTAAAGTAATCTCAAACCATTGGGATGAGTACAAGAGGCGCGTCGATGGCGGAGAGGACAAGGCCGTAGTACTGGATGATCTTGGGATCACCCGTTACTGCTGCCGCAGAATGCTCCTCAGCCATGTCGAACTTGTTGACGTACTTTCACCGTACCAGTAAGGGACCGTAGGGTAGCCTGGTCCATCCTTCGGCGTTCGGGACGCCGGTACCTGAGTTCAAATCTCAGCGGTCCCATTTCCCTATTTTTTAGGGTGCTGGTTTACAGTCTTGTGCTAAAATATTCAAATTCATCATGCTTCTAGATTATTGAAATTCATCGGAGCGTTTTTAAGTCTTAAGGTGATCAGTTGGTCAAGGAAAAGTATACCCGGTTCGAACGTGCACGTATAATAGGTGCCAGATCATTGCAAATTGCTATGGGGGCTCCTGTCTTGGTGGAGGACGACGGGCGTATGGATGCTTTGGGCGTCGCTTTGGCAGAGTTGGATGCCGGAACCATTCCTATCACAGTTAAACGGAAAGTCAGTTGAAAACGTCATGGGATATATTTTCAGATTCTGAATGTTTTAACGCTGATCTATAGAATGTTTTAATGTTGAAGAATATTTTAATGTTGATCTATATTATGAGGTGACTTTATGGAGGAAATTGAGCAGACAGGGCCGGAAGATGCCGAATCTCAGCCTGTACCCGAAGCAGAGCCGGTGCCTGAAGTGGAAGCCGCAGAAGAAATCGAAGCTGTGCCTGAAGTGGAAGCCGCAGAAGAAATCGAAGCTGTGCCTGAAGTGGAAGCTGCAGAAGAAATCGAAGCTGTGCCTGAAGAAGCACCTGCAGAAGAGGTCACAGTGGAAGTTGCAGCACCTGCCAAGGAAGAATCCACGTCCCTTGTGTCCATTGATGAATATCTGGCCGCAGGGATTCACATCGGAACCCAGCAAAAGACCCAGGACATGATGCGTTTCGTGTACAGGGTCAGGACCGATGGGTTATACGTGCTTGACATCCAGTCAACAGACGAGAGGATCAAGATCGCATCAAGGATGCTTTCCCGTTACGATCCTTCCAGGATACTTGTCGTGTCTTCAAGGCAGTACGGACAGCACCCTGCAAGGATGTTTTCCAGGGCACTTGGCACAAAGTCCGTGCTCGGAAGGTTTATCCCGGGTTGTCTTACTAACCCCCAGATGGACGGTTTCTTTGAACCCGACGTCGTGATTGTAACTGACCCTGCCGGGGATGCCCAGGTTCTTAAGGAAGCTTCCAGCATTGGAGTTCCCGTGGTAGCACTCTGTGACACCAACAACCTGACTTCCAATGTGGATCTTGTGATTCCCACTAACAATAAAGGTCGAAAAGCCCTTTCCATGGTCTACTGGCTGCTTGCAAGGGAAGTGGCAAAATCCAACAACATTCCTTTCACTCAAGAACTGGGCACTTTCGAAACCCCCCTCTGATTCCGGGACACCAGTCCTGCATACTGTAAGGCTTTAACTAAGAGGCCCATCCTTATATTGGGTGATTATCAATGAGACAGCCAGCAGTTGCAGGGCAGTTCTATCCCTCAAGTCCTGAATATCTGGACAAAGAACTGAAACGGTGTTTCGAAGGTCTGGAGGTACGGGAACGCAATGTTCTCGGAGCCGTATGCCCCCACGCGGGGTACGTTTATTCCGGGAAGGTGGCAGCACATGTTTATGCGGCCCTCCCGAAAGCTGATACTTATGTCCTTCTCGGACCCAATCATACAGGGTACGGTTCCCCTGTGGCGGTCTCTCAGGCTACCTGGGAAACTCCTCTTGGGGCTATTGAGTCTGATTCCGAGCTTGCCGAAGGTTTTCTCGGAAGCATTGTAGACTCGGACGAGACGGGGCATATGTATGAACATTCCATAGAAGTTCAGCTCCCTTTCCTTCAGTATCGTTTCGGCCGGGATTTCAGGATTCTTCCTATCTGCATGGGCATGCAGGACGAGGAAACAGCTGTTGAGGTTGGAAACCTTGTTGCGGATCTCGTTTCAAAAAGTGGGAAGAAAATTGTTGTCATTGCTTCCAGCGATTTTACGCATTACCAGCCTGCGGGACTTGCAGGGGAAGTCGACCGGGAAATTATCGATTTCATCCTTGACTTTGATGTTTCCGGGATGTATGACAGCCTTTACAGGAGAAATGCCTCGGTATGCGGGTACGGGCCAATCGCGGCGATGCTCACAGCTTCCAGAAAATTCGGAGGCACCCATGCAACGTTGCTTAAATATGCAAACAGCGGGGACGTTTCCGGAGATATGGATGCAGTTGTCGGATACGCGGCTATCATTGTAGAATGAACGGTTTGCTATTGTGGAATTAAAAGATTTTTGCCGGAGAGTATCAGGTTAACATTTTTTTAATAAATGAAAAATGTCCGGGATAAAATTTTTGAAAAAAATGGATTATGAAGAAAATGGGAAATTTTTGAGGTACTATTTTTATAGATCTCGCTTTTTATTTATAACTCACACTCACTAAATTAATGTATAAGAGGAATTCGAGGAGATACAATGGTCTCATGTTCCGCACCCGGGAAAATTTATCTTTTTGGAGAGCATGCAGTCGTTTACGGAGAAACAGCCGTAGCCTGTGCGGTTGAACTCAGGACCCGGGTCCGGGCGGAAGTTGGCGATTCCGTAATTATCCAGTCCCAGATTTCCAGGACAGGGATTGATTTTGAAAAGCACCCTTATGTTTCTGCAGTCGTTGAGAAAATGCGGGAATTCGTCCCCTTCGAAGGGGTCTCCATAACCGTTGATTCCGAGATCCCTGTGGGCTCGGGGCTCGGGTCTTCCGCCGCGGTGACAATTGCAAGCATTGGCGCCCTCAATGAACTTTTCGAGTGCGGGCTTTCCCTTGAAGCAATTGCGAAACTCGGGCATGATATCGAAATCAGGGTACAGGGCGCGGCAAGCCCGACGGACACTTACGTATCCACTTTCGGAGGGGTTGTTACTATCCCGGAAAGAAGGAAACTGAAGACTCCGGACTGCGGCATTGTGGTCGGGGATACGGGGGTCTTTTCCTCTACGAAAGAACTGGTTGCAAACGTCCGACAGCTCCGTGAAACCTACCCTGAACTGATCGGACCTCTTATGGCTTCAATAGGGCGGATCTCAAAGCTCGGGGAGTCCCTGGTTCTTGCCGGGGATTACTCTTCGATAGGCAGGCTGATGAACGTGAACCAGGGCCTGCTGGATGCCCTTGGCGTTAACAGTCTTGAACTTTCGGATCTCATATACTCTGCCCGGGCGGCAGGGGCTTTCGGGGCAAAGATTACGGGAGCCGGAGGCGGAGGATGTATGGTTGCGCTTACGGCGCCCGAAAAATGCACGGATGTGGCGGAAGCCATTTCAGCGGCAGGCGGCGAAGCTATAATCACGGGACCCACGGAACAGGGCATGAGGGTGGAGTGACCTATATGGGTGGGTCCAGGGTGATTTTTCGGCTTCCGGGTAATTTTTCGGCTCTCGGGATACCTTGCCTGTTTGATTCGGACTTATATTTATCTGGATTATTTTTTTCACTATGATCTATTTTCTCACTATGGCATTACAAAAACTTACAAAAAAGGTATTGAGTGATCTGGCATGAAAACTTCAGATAAACCTGTTATCCTGAAACTGGGAGGTAGCGTCATTACTGACAAGGGCGCTGATGACGGAGTTGTCCGGGAGGCGGAACTCCTCAGGATTGCCCGGGAAGTTTCCGGGTACGGGGGAAAAATGATCGTAGTCCACGGCGCCGGTTCTTTCGGACATACCTACGCCAAAAAATACGGACTTGACCGGCAGTTTGACCTTGAAGGGTCGGTAGTGACTCACGAATCCGTCAAAAAACTTGCCGCTATGGTGGTGGGAGCCCTGAACGGTTTCGGGATCAGGGCTGTTGCGGTGCATCCCATGGGCTGCACGGTGTGCAAAAACGGACGGATCGAGAGCATGTACCTGGAAAACATCAAGCTTATGCTTGAGAAAGGGTTTGTTCCGGTTCTGCACGGGGACGTTGTGATGGACAGCGAGCTTGGGACCTGTATCCTTTCAGGGGACCAGATCGTGCCCTATCTCGCAAAAGAACTCGGGGTTACCCGGTTGGGCCTGGGTTCAGCTGAAGATGGGGTACTGAACAGGGAAGGAAAACCCGTCCCCGTAATCACTCCCGGGACCTTTGAGGAGTTTAAGGGCTGTATCGGGGCGTCGGGAAGCACCGACGTTACCGGTGGGATGCTCGGGAAGGTCCGGGAACTCCTGGAGCTTAGCAAAACGTCATGTATTACCTCCTATATATTCAATGCAGGAAAAGCGGATAACGTGCATCGGTTCTTACATGGGGATCCAATAGGGACCAGGATCAGTCCGGATAAAGGGAATTAATCATGATCAACACTACCTCGAAGCGAAAGATCGAACATTTAAAGCTATGTGCAGAAAGCCACGTTGAGGCCCGGAACGTCAGTGCGGGCTTTGAGGATGTCACCCTGATCCACAGGGCTCTCCCCGAACTCAATATGGATACTCTCGACCTTTCGGTGGACTTTCTCGGTAAACGCCTTCAGTTTCCCTTTTTGATTGCGTCTATTACTGGCGGACATCCTGATACGATCCCGGTTAATGCGGCTCTTGCAGGTGCTGCCGAAGAGCTTGGCATCGGGATAGGTGTCGGGAGCCAGAGGGCTGCAATCGATGACCCTGCTCAGGAAGAATCTTTCAGGGTAGTCCGGGACGAGGCCCCGGGTGCCTTTGTCTACGGGAACGTGGGAGCCGCCCAGATCCGGCAGTACGGCGTCGAAGGGGTAGAAAAGCTGATCGAGATGATCGATGCCGATGCCCTTGCCATCCACCTTAATTTCCTGCAGGAGGCAATCCAGCCCGAAGGGGACAGGGATGCCTCGGGCTGCATGGATATGATTTCTGAGATATGTTCTTTTCTGGATGTGCCTGTGATCGTGAAAGAGACCGGGACAGGGATTTCCAGGGAAGACGCCCTCCTCTTCCAGAAAGCCGGAGTTTCGGCTATAGATGTGGGAGGCGCCGGGGGCACAAGCTGGGCAGGAGTTGAAGTGTACCGGGCTCGGGAAAGCGGAGATTCTGCTTCTGAGCATTTAGGTGAACTTTTCTGGGACTTCGGGATCCCGACAGTTTCCAGCATCATCGAGTCCAGGGTTTCCCTTCCAATCATCGCAACTGGCGGAGTCCGCAGCGGACTGGACATCGCAAAATCCCTTGCTCTGGGGGCCAGTGTAGCAAGTGCGGCCCTCCCCTTTGTCGGTCCTGCCCTTGAAGGCAAAACAGCCGTTGTCGAGCTACTTTCGCGTATGTTTAGCGAGTTAAGGGCTGCGATGTTCCTCTGTGGATGCGGAAGCATTTCCGACCTTCACAATGCGCCCGTGGTTATTGCCGGCTGGACTCTGGAATACCTGACCCAGCGCGGCTTCAACGTAAAAGATTATGCTGTGCCTCAGGATATGCTTTGAAAGGTGGAATTTTCCGGGGATATTGTCGGGTTTCCCCCTCCCTTTATATATTATCCGAAACTCAATGTATCAGATATTAAGGTTAATCAACTGGGAATCAAAACCAGGAACCCAAATCAAAATTACCGGCGAAAGGGCTCATTTGAAGTTGGCGGCATGGCAGGAGCCATTCAGAAACAGCTAAATGAGATCCCCTGTCCGAAAATGTTTAATTAAAAAACAGAATCTATTCATTAGATCAGCCGGAAAGGAAAGAATTAACCGGAAAGAAAGGATTTAACCGGAAAGGAAGAATTAACCGGAATAGAAAGAATTAACCGGAATAGAAAGAATTAACCGGAATAGAAAGAATTAACCGGAATA
>JAENYU010000017.1:11824-11945 GCA_016841625.1 Methanobacteriota archaeon | reverse complement strand
AAGAATTAACCGGAATAGAAAGAATTAACCGGAATAGAAAGAATTAACCGGAATAGAAAGAATTATCCGGAAAGGAAGAATTAACCGGAATAGAAAGAATTATCCGGAAAGGAAGAATTAA
>JAENYU010000017.1:0-11724 GCA_016841625.1 Methanobacteriota archaeon | reverse complement strand
CCGGAAAGGAAGAATTAACCGGAATAGAAAGAATTATCCGGAAAGGAAGAATTAAACCGGGAAGGAAGAATTAAGCCGGAAAGGAAGAATTAAACCGGGAAGGAAGAATTAAACCGGGAAGGAAGAATTAAACCGGAAAGAATCATTTTCTTAAATGCTATAATATGCCTGCTCATCACTCATTCAGGAATCAATTGAAAGAAGGATCATATAATAATTAGAACCGAAAATCAGTTGAGAAATAATCAGTGAAAAATAACCAGTTCGTTAAATGATTGATTGAATATCAAAATCATCACTAATTGGGAATCAGTTGAAATCAGTGAAAAAGAATCAGTTCGTTAAATGATTGATTGAACGTCTGAGTCATCACTAATCAGGAATCCGTCGAAATAAATCAGTGGAATAGAACCATTTCAACGAAGCTTAGTTAAAAATGGATAAGCCCATTAGGGAAATAATTGTGATAGGAATCAAGCAGGAATCAGCTAAAGGGATATTAAACCCCTGAATATGCCTTATACTGCAAATTAAGAGGCTTTAGTAGGATCTGTGGATATATAGAAAATCTGCAGGTTGGTAAACTATCTGCGATTGCTATAAGGCAAAATGATTAATCCGGCCCTGAAAGCAGGGATTAAATTCATGCGCAAAACTTTTGGTTGGATTATAAGGGGTTCCCTTACTTCAGTAGCGGGTTTTGGGGCATTTCCATAAGGGATCAAATATATATTATGGGTTATATTGTCCCCTTCATAATTGTTTGCAGAGATATTTCATCCCTGGGATGGGTCTTCTTGAGAGCGGATTCTAATAGTGGCTGATTATGGGGCTGGTTTTCCAAACTCATCTAATATATGTTTGAAGTTATGGTTATTTAATCATCATTTCAAGGTCTTCCCTGAAACTGTTTTAGGTGGTTTCGGGTTCACAATATCTAAGGAATCAAATCAGAGGTTTAAAATATGACTGAAATTGGAATAGTTGCAGTAGGCGGCTACAACGAAATGGGCCGCAACATGACTGCCATAATCGTAGGTGAAGATATCATCATTCTGGATATGGGGCTCAGGCTTGACCGGGTTCAGATCCACGAGGATGTCGAAATTGACAAGATGCATTCCCTCGAACTGATCGAGATGGGAGCAATCCCTGACGATACTATCATGAAGGAGATAAATGGGACTGTCCGGGCTATCGTCTGCACTCACGGGCACCTTGACCACGTAGGTGCAATCGCGAAGCTTGCCCACAGGTACAAGGCTCCTATCCTTGCTACCCCCTATACCACTCTTATCATCAAGCAGCAGATCGAGTCCGAAAGGAAGTTTGAGGTATGCAACAGGGTGATCCCCCTGAAAGCAGGAGGCAGATACAAGGTCACGGAAGACATCGATATTGAATTCATCCGGGTCCAGCACAGCATCATAGACTGTGTCCTTGCAGCCATCCACACCCCGGCAGGGGCAATCCTTTATGCCTGCGACTTTAAACTGGACAGGACCCCGACCATGGGGGATGCTCCGGACTTCGAACGCCTGAAAGCCCTCGGAAAGGAAGGAGTCATCGCAATGATCTCTGAGAGTACGAACGCAGGGCGCCCCGGGAAGACTCCGTCCGAACAGATTGCAAAGGACATGGTCAGGGACGTGCTGCTCGGGACCGAGGAGTCGGATGTAGGAATGGTCATCACGACCTTTGCTTCCCACATTGCCAGGCTCAAGGCGATCATCGAGGCAGCGGAAGAAATGGGCAGGATCCCTGTACTTATGGGGCGTTCCATGGGGCGCTATGTAGGCGCTGCCACGGAAGTCGGCTACCTTGAGCTTCCATCCAATGTTGAGGTCTACGGACATCGTAAAGATGTCGATAGAGCTTTAAAGCGGATCATGAAGGAAGGAAAGAACAAGTTTCTCCCGATCGTCACCGGACACCAGGGCGAACCCGGTTCCATCCTTGTGAGGATCGCAAACGGGGATACTCCTTATAGCATCGAGCCCGGGGACCGTGTCATTTTCTCTGCAAACGTTATCCCTAGCCCAATGACCCAGGCCAACCGTTATGCCCTTGAAACCAAGCTCAAAATGAAGGGAGCCAGGATCTATGATAACGTACACGTATCAGGCCATGCCTACAAGGAAGACCACTGGGAGCTGCTCCGCATGGTCAATCCGGAACATGTGATCCCGGCTCACGGAAATATGGAAATGCACGGTCATTACATCGAGATGGCGGAGGATGCAGGGTACGTGCTCGGAGATACGGTTCATCTTCTCAGGAACGGTGAAGTGTTATATATCGAAGAGTAATTGTATTAGGAAAACTATTCCCTTGCTTGTGATAGTATGACGCTGATTGATGAGATCAAGAAGAGGACCCTCCATGTGGATGCCAGCATTGAGGATATGCTTCCCGTAACCCATCCTGAGGAGCTCTACAAAGCCTCCCGCTACCTCGTGGATGCCGGGGGGAAGCGTCTCCGTCCTGCGGTTCTGATCCTGGCTGCAGAGGCTGTCGGCTCCACTCTCGAGTCTGTCCTGCCTGCAGCTGTTGCCGTGGAACTCGTGCATAATTTCACTCTGATCCATGACGATATCATGGACAAGGACGATTTCCGCCGCGGGATGCCTGCCGTCCATATGAAATGGGGGGAGGCCGGAGCGATCCTTGCCGGGGATACCCTCTATTCCAAAGCTTTTGAGATCCTCTCAAGGGTTGAAAACGAACCTGAAAGGATTTTAAAATGCATGGATGTCCTCTCAAGGACCTGCACCGAGATCTGTGAAGGGCAGTGGCTTGACATGGACTTTGAAAAGCGTGCCCGGGTCACTGAGTCCGAGTACCTAGAAATGGTTGAAAAGAAGACCTCGGTCCTCTATGCTGCCTCTGCAAAGATCGGAGCCCTCCTCGGGGGAGCTTCTGACGAAGTTGCCGAAGCTTTATCCGAGTACGGGCGCCTGATTGGGATCGGTTTCCAGATGTATGACGATGTCCTGGATATGATTACTCCCCAGGAAGTGCTCGGGAAGGTCCGGGGAAGCGACCTGAAAGAAGGAAAGCATACTCTGATCGTGATCGATGCTTTCCAGAAAGGTGTGGAACTGGAAATCTTCGGGAAAGGCAGTGCCACCCAGGAAGAAACCGAAAAGGCCGTCGAGATCCTTTCAGAATGCGGGTCGATCGATTTCGTGCAGAACCTTGCAATCTCGTACATCGAAGAAGGCAAGGCAAAGCTGGATGCCCTGGATGACTGTCATGAAAAAGACCTCCTCCTGCAGATTGCCGACTACATGATTTCAAGAAACTATTGAAGTCCAACTTTCTGAAAAAAAGTGGTTCACGGGAAATTGCGGCGGACAAATGTCGCAATTCCTCGAAATCTTTTTTTGACCTGTGATTTTTTACTCTTTACTGCTTTCGCCTTTGTGATTTTTTGCCTTTGCGATTCTTTCGACTTTGTGCTCTCTTTTACTTATTTATGCGTTTTACTTTGGCATTCCTTTTTGTCTGTGGCTCATAGTGGGCAAAATATCTTTTTTCAAGGCTTTAAGGCGGTGTCATTTTTGATCCGCTCCGCTCAGGGATGGATGGTTGTTTTTTAAAAAAAGATTATTGATGGGCAGGATTTTCATCCCGCCATCTTTTTTAATTTTTTTGATCCTGATTAATTTATTTTGCTTTCCTGGCTGCGAGGGTGCTCTGGGCGGCTACGAGTCTTGCGATTGGGACTCTGTAGGGGGAGCAGCTCACGTAGTCTATGCCTATGCTGTGGGCGAAGAGGATGGATTTGGGTTCGCCGCCGTGTTCTCCGCAAATCCCCATTTTGAGGTCGGGTTTGACGGAACGGCCTTTTTCAATTCCTATCTTCATGATTTCGCCTACACCTTCCTGGTCCAGGACTGCAAAAGGATCGTTTTCAAGGATGCCTTCTTTCTGGTAGATCGGCACGAACTTGGCTACATCGTCCCTGCTGAACCCGAAGGTGGTCTGGGTCAGGTCGTTTGTCCCAAAGGAGAAGAAGTCGGCTTCCTGGGCGATTTTGTCTGCGGTGATTGCGGCTCTTGGCAGTTCGATCATGGTTCCTACATTGTAGTTGAACTTTACGCCTTTTTCTGCCATGACAGCATTTGCCAGTTCACAGACTTTTTGTCTTGTAAGGGTGAGTTCTTTTACATGGCCCACGAGGGGGATCATGATTTCAGGGATTACCTGTATCCCTTCGATTGCAAGTTCACAGGCAGCTTCCATGATTGCCCTTACCTGCATATCGTAGATTTCCGGGTAGGTGATCCCTAGACGGCATCCCCTGTGCCCGAGCATCGGATTGAGTTCCGTAAGGGATACAACGCGCTCGATAATCTTGTTGACTGCAGCAATCTTTTCGATGTCGCTGGAGGCTTCATATTCCCTGAGTTTTTCGTCCAGTTCTTCCTTGTGCGGAAGGAACTCGTGAAGGGGCGGGTCAAGCAGCCTGATGGTAACGGGCAGGCCTTCCATACTGCGGAAGATTCCAAGGAAGTCCTCCTTCTGCATGGGGAGGAGTTTCTTGAGGGCTTTCTTCCTGGCCTTCTCTTCTTCGGCCATAATCATTTCCCGGACAACGGGGATCCTGTCTTCCCCAAAGAACATGTGCTCGGTCCGACAAAGTCCGATTCCTTCTGCGCCAAGTTCGCGGGCGAGGCTTGCATCTGCCGGGTTGTCGGCGTTTGTCCTTACCCCAAGGGTCCTGATTTCATCGGCCCATAAGAGGATGTGTTTGAGGTCTTCGTTGATCTCGGCTTCGATCAGTTCGACTTCCCCAATAATGACATTCCCGTTGCTTCCGTTAATACTGATATAGTCGTGTTCGTTGATTGTGTAACCGTTTACCTTGAAAAGGGAGTTTTTAGTATCAATTACAATTTCTCCGCAGCCTACAACACAGGGCTTCCCCATTCCTCTCCCGACGACTGCAGCGTGGGAAGTCATTCCTCCGCGGACGGTCAGGACCCCCTGGGCAGCTGCCATCCCGCCGATGTCTTCAGGCGAGGTCTCCATCCGGACAAGGACTGTCTTTTCGCCAATCTCGGCCATTTCTTCGGCGGCTTCGGCGGTAAACACGACTTTTCCTACTGCGGCTCCAGGGGATGCCGGCAGACCGGTTGCGATTACTTCGAGTTCGGCTTCAGGGTCGATCCGCGGGTGCAGGAGCAGGTCAATGTGTTCGGCCTGGACTCTGGTGACTGCGGTCTCCTTATCAATAAGCCCTTCTTCGACCATGTCCTTTGCGACCTTTACTGCAGCAGCAGCGGTCCGCTTCCCGGTCCTGGTCTGGAGCATATAGAGTTTTCCTTCCTGAATGGTGAACTCTATGTCCTGCATGTCCGTGAAGTGGGCTTCGAGCCTCTGGCAGATGTCTACTAGCTGGTCGTAAGCTTCGGGAATCTCGTTTTTCAGGGTGTTGATGTAGTTCGGAGTCCGGATTCCGGCAACCACGTCTTCGCCCTGGGCGTTGAGGAGGTATTCTCCGAAGAACTTCTTTTCCCCTGTAGAGGGGTTCCTTGTGAAAGCCACTCCGGTCCCGGAGGTGTTCCCCATGTTCCCATAGACCATTGTCTGGACGTTGACGGCAGTTCCCCAACTGTCATCAATCTGGTTGATTTTCCTGTAGGTAATGGCTCTCTGGTTGTTCCATGAATCAAAAACAGCATCAATTGCCATCTGGAGCTGGATTTCCGGGTCCTGTGGAAAATCAAATCCTTTTTCAAGTTTGATTACTTCCTTGAACCTTCCTGTAAGTTGCTTTAAGGCTTCTGCATCGAGCTCGGTGTCGGACTTGACCCCCAGTTCCTTTTTCTTGTCCCCTATAAGGGAATCGAATTTCCTGAAATCAATTCCAAGCACCACGTCCCCAAACATGGCGATAAACCTGCGGTAACAATCGTACGCAAATCTTTCGTCGTTGATTTTCTTTGCAAGTCCGACTACGGATTTGTCCGTAAGTCCCAGGTTCAGGACGGTATCCATCATTCCTGGCATGGAAACTCTGGCCCCTGACCTGACCGATACCAGCAGTGGGTCTTCCGGGTCTCCAAGTTTTTTGCCGTTTATGGTTTCCAGCTTTTCGACAGCTACTTTAACTTGTTGAACCTCTTCTTCCGGGTATTCATTGTTTCTAAGATATAGTACGCAAACTTCGGTTGTTATTGTAAAGCCAGGCGGCACGGGTACTCCGAGGTTTGCCATTTCTGCGAGGTTTGCACCTTTGCCTCCAAGCAGGTCCTTCATACTACTTTTGCCATCAGTTGCATCCTTTCCAAAAAAATATACGAATTTGGACAATGAATCTCCTCCCTGGAACGAGATATCATTAGGAAATAGTGTCTATCTATACCAAATCTTTTGATCTGGTTGATGCCAACAATGTCTATTTAATATATAAGGTTGTGGTTTGTCCGTCTTTGTTATTTTGCTTATATATCCTATTTATTTCAAAGTTATGTCAAATATAGGTCTTGCGATATATTTATATATCATTAATGTAGACTAGATATACTTCTCAGTTTGTACTATATATATATTATTCAGGGCTGGCAGTTAGACTCACTCGGGGCAGGGAGGACGCGCACCTGCGCTGAGAAGTATTACTATTTGTGGCTAATATGAAAAGACTCGGTACTGTGTTGCACAGGTCAGGTAGCAAAAACCTGGTTGTCAGAGGGGATGAGATAAAATCCGGAAATATGTCTGGAAAAATCCCTGGGTTAAACTCGGTTGTTATGGACAAGGCTCTGAACCAGATTGGAACGATAGTTAACGTTTTCGGGCCTGTGGACCATCCATATTTTTTAGTGAAGGGTTTTAAACGAATACCTGATTCAGAATTTCGGGGTCGGGTCAGTGAAAGGATCTATGTTCGGTGAGATATCTTATATTCGATTCAGATTTAATTTCTTCGGTATGGCTCAACTCTGACCGGTATATTTACCTTTTGCTGGTTGCAGTTGCAGTTTTTCTTTTCCCCGGTTTTATAAAAAACGTGACATTTATGCGGGGCAGTGTCGGGTGCAGGAATTCTTGAATATTACGTCATGTTAACTTATAAGGTGATATGAAATGGTAGAAGTCGAAAGAGTTCGCTATTCGGACAATCTTGAAAGAGAAAAAGTACGTGCCATGATCAAAGCTCGCAAAGAAAAACAAAAGGAGCAAAGTTTTGAGAAGGAAAAGGCCGTGTGTCCGGAATGCGGAAGCAGGAACCTGGTGCACGACTATGAGAGGGCTGAGCTCGTGTGCGGGGACTGTGGACTGGTCATTGACGCCGACTTTGTAGATGAAGGTCCCGAATGGCGAGCTTTCGATCACGATCAGCGCATGAAGCGTTCCCGTGTGGGCGCTCCCATGACCTATACAATCCACGACAAAGGGCTTTCCACGATGATTGACTGGAGGAACAGGGACTCCTACGGAAAGTCTATCTCCTCCAAAAACCGTGCTCAACTCTATCGTTTAAGAAAGTGGCAGCGTAGAATCCGTGTAAGCAACGCAACGGAAAGAAACCTTGCGTTTGCCTTATCCGAACTGGACCGGATGGCTTCAGCTCTCGGTCTTCCGAGGACTGTCCGGGAAACCGCAGCTGTTGTCTACAGGAAAGCTGTGGACAAGAACCTGATCCGTGGAAGGAGCATTGAAGGCGTGGCAGCAGCAGCCCTTTATGCGGCCTGCCGTCAGTGTAGTGTCCCGAGGACCCTTGACGAGATCGAAGAGGTATCCAGAGTCAGCAGGAAAGAAATCGGAAGGACATACCGCTTTATTTCAAGGGAACTTTCCTTAAAGCTCATGCCCACTTCCCCGATCGACTACGTGCCCAGGTTCTGCTCAGGGCTCAACTTGAAAGGTGAAGTCCAGTCCAAGAGCGTTGAGATCCTCAGACAGGCTTCCGAAAAGGAACTCACAAGCGGTAGAGGGCCCACAGGCGTTGCAGCAGCTGCAATCTATATCGCGTCCATTCTCTGCGGCGAGCGCAGGACCCAGCGGGAAGTTGCGGATGTAGCCGGGGTGACGGAAGTTACCATCAGGAACAGATATAAGGAGCTTGCAGAAGAGCTGGATATTGAAATTATCCTCTAAAGTTCTTCTCCATTTTTTCCGTTTTACCTATTTTTTTCCTCATTTCATTTTTCAAACTTTTCTTCTTTACTCCTTAACAGCTGTGCGTAGGGGTATTTTTAATAAAGTATATATTTATAAAATGTTTTTAGATTAACGATGTTGGCGCTTGAAATTTCCAAGGCAATTCTCCTGGGCTTCACTGTCGGGCTTACCGGCGCCCTTGTCCCGGGACCCATGCTTTTTGCAACCATCGAGACTTCTCTCAAAAAAGGATGGATTGCAGGCCCGGAAGTGGTGCTCGGGCACATGCTTATCGAGCTTGTGCTCTGCGTCCTTATCCTCTTCGGGGCGGCATCCCTTGTCGGAAATGGTACGATTTCCGCGGTATCCCTTCTCGGCGGGCTTGCGCTTGTGGTCTTTGGCCTGCTTACGGTAAAAGACGCAAAAGCAGTCTCTTCCGCAGGGATGGCTTCGGGAAGTTCCGGCCTGGGCCTGACCTCCAGTCCCCCTGCTGCAGGGCTGATTACCTCTGCTTCAAACCCTTATTTCTGGATCTGGTGGCTGACTGCAGGCAGTGCTCTTGTGCTTCAGGAATACCAGCTGGGAATTGTTATTGCAATTGCCTACGTGATCGGGCACTGGCTGGCAGATTTGGGCTGGTTCACTGCTGTTTCTGCCTCTTTCAGTCGTGGAAAAACCCTGCTTTCCCGGAGCGCACATGAAAAGGTTCTCTATGCCTGCGGGATATTTTTAGTGATCTTCGGGCTTTATTTCATGCTTAACTATAACAATCCCGTCCAGCTTGCATAATCCGGGCAGGGTGCTTCGAGAAACTTTAATAACAAAAAGGCTACTTTAGAGGTCCTGAAGGTCGAAATCCCATGAAATGGCAGTGCATAAAAGTTCCTAAAAAGGAAGGAGAACCGACCAGAAGGGTTCTGCTTGAACTGGAAATCCTGGATCATTCTGTTAAGATCGCTTCTGATGAAAAGTTCCTTCATCTCCCCCTTACCCGGGAACTCACATCGGTTGAACTGGAAAAGCTCCCGGAAGCCGCAGAGCCTGCAGTTTACGAGTTCGAGGTGCAGGAGCTAAAGCCCACACCAGAGGATCTTCTGGGTTTTTCTCCCGGCTACGAGGTAATTGGGGACATCGCTCTCCTGGAAGACGAGGCTCCGGTTCCGGAAACTGCCTCCAAAATTGCAGATGTCCTGCTCTGGACTCAGCCGAATGTAAAAACCGTGTTAAAACCCCTTACTCCTGTGATCGGGGAGTTCAGGGTCCGGGAATTCGAGGTAGTGGCGGGAGAAGTAAGGACCGAGACAACCCATAAGGAATACGGCTGTCGCTACAAAATCGACCTGGCAAAAGCTTACTTCACCCCGCGCCTTTCCACCGAACGTTCGAGGGTTCTGGCCTGGATTCAGGAAGGCGAAACGGTTGTGGACATGTTCGCAGGTGTTGGCCCCTACAGTATTCTTATTGCAAAGAAGGCCAGTCCCGTAAAAGTAGTCGCAATCGATAAAAACCCGGAAGCTGTCCGCTTACTGAGAGAAAACATTCCCCTTAATTCGGTTAAAAACATCGAGGCAATCGAAGGAGACGCCCGGGAAGAAGCCAAAAAGTTTGCAGGCACCGCCGATCACGTAATAATGAACCTCCCTCACAGTGCTCACGAGTTTCTTGACTCTGCCGTCCTCCTCACAAAACCCGGCGGAATAATCCATTACTATGGAATCACGCCTGAGGATGACCTGTTCGAAGGCTCGATAAAAATGGTCAGGGAGGCTGCAGAAAGGACAGGGAGAAAGATCGAAGTGCTTGAAAAGAGAACTGTCCGCTCGTATGCTCCCCACCAGTATAATATATGTATCGAGGTCCGGATTCTCTGAAATAGTCATTCAAAATCGGATTGTATATATAAGATTGGAACAAAAACCGGATTGTATAGGTAGGAATAATTCAGGAGTTTGATTTCGATGTTAACCTTTACTTACGTGATGATGGGTGTAGCTATTGTTTTAACTCTCATTTTCGTCTGGTATTATCTTAAATATTTCAAAAAAATTTAACTGCCCTCTCTTTTTTCTGAAAAAACCCTTTTTATAGGTCGAGATGCCCCTCACAAGCGAAATAGTTAAATCCTTGACCGCTATTTTAGATCTGCTTATCTCTTATCTATGTGCCGTCGTGGCTTAGCGGTATAGCGGCTGATTCGTAATCAGCAGGCCGAGGGTTCGAGTCCCTCCGGCGGCTCTTGCTTTTTTTGCTATTTTCTGGTTCGGAATCTATTTTTTGTTTCCAGGAATATTTGATGGAATTCTTCCCGATTTTGTTTTGTTGTATAGTGTAACCCCTTCGAAAGATCCTTTTTCTGACAGGTTCACTTTATACGTTATTAATAACAGACTCCTTTCTCCTTTATATGCCCGTTCTATCAATAAACTACCATCTTTTAGTTAATAAACTATAATCCGTCCATCAATAAACTACTTATTAGAGAATTGCTCTATTACTTTGTTGGGTAATTTATGTTAATCTGCAACAAATATTAGTGGGAGTGGTTGAAAAGAATGGATTCCTGGATGATCAATCTCCTTTTGTTTTCGGACAAAAGAAGGGATTTTCTTCTAATGTTAAAAGACGGGCCCAGAAACATTGATGAGATGCTGGACGAACTCAAAGTCCATCGAAATTCCATCCTGCCCCAGATCAAGAAACTTAAAGAAAAAGAGTTGATTGTAAGGGAAGGGGATGAGTGCCGCCTGACCATTCTCGGGAACATCATTGTCCGTAAATTGCAGTCACTTGTAGATGCGGCTTACGTCCTCGATTTCGATAAATCTTTCTGGGCAAGCCGGAAACTTGATACGCTTCCCAGCTGTTTTTTGGGGAGAGTTGGGGAGTTAAAAGGCTGCTGCATGGTAGAACCTGAACCTGCGCATGAATTTGACCTCATCCCCGAAATCGTGTCCGTTTTCAGGGGGCCTTCCCGGGCCATGATGCTCTTTTCTTATTTTCACCCTCAGCTCCCCTCCTTTTTCCTGAATGTCGCAAAAAAAGGCATTGAGTTTCCCCTCATACTTAGCAGGGGGGTCTTTGAGAGGTTTTTACAGGATTTTCGAAAAGAGGGGGAAGAAATCCTTAAGCAGGAAAATGTCAACGTCTTTGTTCTTGAGGACAATGCTCTGGAAAATCCCTCCTTGATTGCGATCTCGGAGAGTACGTTGGTTCTTGGGCTTCTTAACAAGTGGGAGAGGGCCGACCGTCAGTGCCTGGTAAGCTGTGAACCATGCGCCGTGAAGTGGGGGGAGGAGTTGTTTTCCTACTACAAAGAACGAGCCTTGAAAGTCACTTCCCTGGAAGAGCCGGATGTTTGTGACCCAATCCCTCCTGAACCTGTCCAAAAATGATCTACTCTTCTTCAGTTGATCTTATGTTCTCCAGTTTGATCCTGTGTCTCACAGGTCTTCAGTTTTTCGGGTTGACCATCGTTTAAGAAACTCCCGTTTTCTCCGCTTCTTTCCATCCAAGCTCCTTCATTTTTTCGGCATCGCTTTCATTCACAGTCACTATATCCTTAGTTTGACAGTTCCCACTATTTTCATATTAATTTCGATAGTTAAATAAAAA
>JAENYU010000016.1:60897-96434 GCA_016841625.1 Methanobacteriota archaeon | reverse complement strand
TTCTTCTTCAGCCTCTTCTTCAAGTTCCTCTTCTTCGGCCTCTTCTTCAGCTTCGAGCTCTTCTTCAGCTTCCTCTTCGGCCTCTTCTTCAGCTTCGAGTTCTTCTTCAGCCTCTTCTTCAGCTTCCTCTTCGATAGCTTCTTCCTCGGCTTCTTCTTCAGCTTCGGAAATTATTTCCTCAGCCTCTGCTGCCTCTTCAACTTCGGTTGCGCCTGCATATTTGGCGGCCACTTCAGAGATTTCGGCTTCTGCAGATTCAACGGCTTCCCCTTCTTCCTCAGGTTCTTCGGTTTCCTCTGCTTCCGGAAACTCGAACTTCGTCCTGAGGGCAGCCTGCTGGAGTGCAAAGATCTGGCTACAGCCTATCTTCACAAGTTCCATGCCTCTTTTAATTTCTTCCTGGGTGAGGTGCCCGTCCATCTGGACCAGGGTAATTTCCCCATCCTGGGTCATGGCAACCGGGAAGTCAGCATCTCCGTAGTTATCTTCGTCCTTGTTAAGGTCGAGAACGACCTGGCCGTCTACCTTTCCAAAAGCACAGGAAGTCACAAGTCCCTTCATGGGGATGCCTGCATCGGCAAGGGCAACAGATGCTGCATTGATTGCGGCGGTCCTCGTCCCCGCATCTGCCTGGAGAACTTCAACAAAAATGTCGATAGCCGCTTTCGGGTACAGCTCACTCATGATCACAGGCTCGAAGGCTTCCCTGGAAACCTTTGAGATTTCAATGCTCCTTCTGCTGTGTCCGGGGCGGGCGCGGTCTTCAACTGAAAAAGCTGCCATATTATATCTGTAGCGGATAACTGCAGAATCTGCACGCTGGGTGCGACGAGGGTGGGCTTCCCTGGGGCCGTATACACCTACCAGGATCTTATTCCTTCCCCATTCCAGATAACAGGAACCATCGGCTCTCGAAAGTACGCCGATTTCTATTTTCATGGGCCTGATTTCATCCACACGCCTCCCGTCAAGGCGCAGTCCGTCATCAGTAATTAATTTTTCAGGTTTATCACTCATACTTCAATCTCCAAGCGTCTCCTAAAACAAACTTATTCTAAACACCGAATTTCCTGGAAATATCCCTTTAAGGTTCAACAGGTCCGGATCTCAAGCTTCCGGGTCCAGTAACACATCGATTTTTCTGTATGTTTCTTCCGAATGACCTTTCTCAGGAGTTTCTTCTTTTGTGCCGGTCATTATTTTCATTTTGGTATTAAAAAATGTAGCAGGCTTTGGCTGCTTTTGCATTTCCAGCTCATTTTTCAAAAAGCCGTAGACACGATCTGTCAATTCGGAACGCTGGGCTTCAACTTGAATCAGCTGAATAGCCTTTTTCAAAAGCTCCATATCCTCATCTTTTCCGTCGATCCATATCCTTCCGTTCTGACCAACGAAAATATTGCAGTTCGTCTCTTTCTTCAGCATCGAGATCATGGAGCCGCCGTGTCCGATAACACGGGGGACTTTCACAGGCTCAATTTCAACTATCTGGCCTGTCCTGAGCTTTTGAAGGCTTGAATCCCGCAGGGCAAGTTCTATTTTCATGGACTCGTTCACATCTTTAACCCTGATGATTGCGGCATCGCCTACATTCAGGATTGAAGGCATATCTGCGGATTCGACTCTTCTAGGGTACTCGGATACGTGGAACATCCCATCATGGGGGGCAGCGATATCCATAAACCAGTTGGATGGGGTAATCGTAACAACGATCCCTATAACCACATCATTGGGGGAGGGCATATAGGCACCCGCAAGCGGGATCACTCCAACCTTATCTTCTTTGCTACTTTCAATACCACACAACGAAGAATAGACCTTATTGTTCTTGACATATGTCCCGTATCCTGCATTTTGAGCATTCTCGGACAACAGGTCACCAGGGATCACTATCTTTTTTACCATCCAACATCCTCTTATAAAAGTTTAGTTTGAGCCTCTCCCTTAGTGAGATGATTTAAAAGAGCATAAAATTCGTTCTGGATCCCAGCAGGAATCCTGACCACTGCAACCCAGGAGCCGTCATTCTGCCATTCTTCCTTCAAAATACTCCCGCTCCTGGAAATATCTCCGTACGCCTTGGGGGCATACTCGGGAGGAATTTTTACAGCTACATTGATTTCTTCAAAACGTATGGGGATCAGAGGCCTGATGGCTTTCATGGTAATTTTTACCAGCTGGTCCACACTTTTTAAGGGGTCTATGTGCACCTTTGCTTCTTCCATTGCCCTTTCGATGCGGGCAGGAGGATGTGGTGCTCTTGTCTGGGGATTTATTGCATTCCTGGAGATGGTGTAGATAACTTTTTTCTTTTTTTCTTCGAGAATGTGCTTTCTCTGCTCCGCGGTAAGCTGAAGCTCTCCGTTTTTCAGGATCTGGGACGCAATCTCAAAGGGGTTGCTTGTCTCAAAAGCATTAGTAATATCGGATTCAGCTGCCCGATCTCCCCTGTTCGCATCTTCGAAGATCGTCTCGACTGCAAGTACATCTTCCAGGTTTACTTCCTCGCCCCTCTTGAAGGCCAGGGCTCCTTCAGGTTCGACCAGAACCTCAAAATGTTTGCTACCTCGCTTGAGCCGCGCAGTTACTGCCTCATCCAGGGACACCATTTTGAATACCTTCCCGAAAATTTAAAATTGAGAATCAGATTTTCTCTGATTACTCATTCTCTAAATATTATTTATGTTTTATTCTTCACTCTCAGGTGTGCTGTGCTTATCAAGAATCTGCTGGACGTAGTTCGCCACTTCCTCAGGCACGAGCTTCCTGAACTGTTTGTCTTCCAGGGTCACCACGCCAACTTCAAGTGTGCTGGCATCGAACTTACCCTCGGCGGCTTTATAGAGGGCATCCATTGCCAGGAGAATCGCAGCTTCAATATCCATGTCTTCCCTGTAATCCGCCTCAAAGACTTCAACAACCGCAGTTCTACCTGCCCCGATAGCCGTTGCCTTGTACTCAAGGAGAGCCCCACTGGGATCTGTTTCGAAGAGCCTGGCCTTGCTATCGTCCACTCCTGCGATAAGGAGAGCAGTCCCGTAGGGGCGTACCCCTCCGTACTGGGTATAGGTCTGCTTGTGGTCGCAGATCTTCTTGGAGAGAACCTCCACACCTATGAGTTCGTCATAAGAAACCCGGTTTACCTGGGATTCTACCCTTGCCCTGTCAACCAGAGCGCGGGCATCTGCCACAAGGCCTGAAGTTGCAGCCCCAATATGGTCATCTATCTGAAAAATCTTTTCAATTGATTCGGCTTCTACCAGCCTGCTCGTTATCCGCTTGTCAACCAGCAGCACTACCCCATTGGCTGCCTTGATTCCCACGGCTGTAGTTCCCCTTTTAACTGCCTCACGGGCATATTCTACCTGGAAAAGTCGTCCGTCAGGGCTGAAAACAGTGATTGCCCTGTCATACCCCATCTGTGGTGCCATCTGCATATTCCGTATCTCCTTGTTAAATTTCCTATAAACGCATATCGCTTCAAGCTTTCCCGACCCCATGCCGGGATATTTTTCTCTTCAAGGGATCTCAGATCCGCAGATCGTCAGGAAAACCGCCCTGGGCTGGAAAAGTATTATCCGGCCAGCGGACAGAAAACCTGTACGAAATTTCGAGAGTTTTGAAAGCTATAAGCTTCAGGTCCGGGCATCCGAGAAAGGATACCGATTTCTCATCCATTATACGGTTTTATTCATATACAGTCTTTTTTCAAGCCTTTTTCCGGGACATCCTGCCCTAACAGGCTTATTTAACGAAGCCAGAGGAAATTACCCCCACTAAAGTGAATTCAAAGGCACTTATGCCCTGTAAGGTAGGTTTTCCAAGCGAAATCTGGATTCGCGTCTTTGAAAGACCTTTCAGCATGGCTGAAGGCCCGGATACAACGTTAACTAATCCGTTAATAAAGTGTATTTACTCAGTTATAATGCTTGTGAAAGATCAAAGCTTTTCCTGCTCTCAATATCTGAATTTTTACACCTGTTGTATCTAATCAATATATAATCATTTGTCCCTCTAATACCCATTCATCATATTATATGTTAGAGAGCTATACGGCAGGGTGTTAGAAAGCTACAAGTTAGTGCATCGGAGAGCTATAAGTTAAATCGTTAGACAGCTTTAATCGTTCATTGCATAGCACATCTCGCTCAAAAGCGCTAATAACCGGGATTTATTCTTTGATACCTTTAATGAATAATTATGCAGTTTTCACTTACAGTCTTCGCTTGCAGTCTTCGCTTACAACCTTCGTTTATTCTTTAGCAGCCCTTAATTTGGGTTCGAAGACCACATGAGTTTTCAGATACTTCTCCGTTGCCCCTTTGACCGTGCCGGAAACCCCCAGCACATGCAAGGTTGCCCGCGCCCTGTTTACCTGGGTAATTGCGGCAAGGGCAGCTCTTGTTTCCGTTACCTTCGTATGGGAGCATTGTATGATTCCATTCCCGGCTTCAAAGCCGAGCACATGAATATTACATTCGCTCGCAAGGACATCTCCCAGCAGGGCTGAAGCTGATGAAACGACCTCCCTGACCAGTTCACCTCTGTTTACCGGTTCCTCGGAGATCAGTTCGAAGGCAAGATAGCGCTTCTTCGAACGGAGCGAGGGCATCAGGCGTTTCAAAGGAAATCAACCTCTTCGACCACTTCCACACCTTCCCGGACGTTTCCCGGTGAGGGACGGTTTCTCGCAAGAATCCTTTCCGGCACCGTGCTCAGGGCGTCAAAGGCCTCGCTTTCCTCCAGCCCGAAAAGTTCTGCCAGGGCCAGCAGCTCCCGGGGGGATCGCAGGTCATAACAGGACATGGCATCGCTTGAAAGGACGAGCGGGACGTCGTATTTCCGGGCAAGGTCAAGGTTAGCCCTGAGGTCCGTAAGCAGGTGGATGCGCCTTGAACCCCTGGAATGGAGAAAGGCCCTCAGGTTCAGCCCGATAGCAACTTCGTTATCAGCTGCTGATTTTGCAAGGACCTGGTTAATCCCGCTGCTCCTATCAAAAGAAGGGTGGTTCAGGATATCTACACTGGAGTTCTCAACAGCGGCCCTGTTTACCTTTTCGGATCCGCCGTGCACGATAAGGACGTCCACATTTTTCCTGAATTTGCCTACCAGCCCGTGCAGTTTCGAGGGGTTTTCTTCTACGAGCTCAATACCCCTGAAAATTTCAAAACCTTCCAGGGAAGGCAGTGCAGGTCTTTTTTGAGAAAGTTTGTCGGAGTGGTTTGTAAGCGCAAATCCGGAATACCCGAAATGCCGGGCAAGGGAAGCAAGTTCCTCGACACTGTTATCCCCGTCAGGAACTGCGTGTACACAGAAATCGTAAAATTTCCGCTTACCCAAACAACTCCTCCACAATAGCCCCGGCTTGCTCCCGGCTCTTCGGGTAGGTCGCAATCTTGACTTTTGCGGTGACCGCATCCGAGGAATCCGTCAGCCGGACCTGCTGGAGATAGGCCGCTTGCTTGTCAAAGCGGAGATGGAACAGCTGGGAATCGTCCAGCCTTTCAGCCATCTCCTCCCTGAGCTGCTCCACGTCTGCTTCGGAAAGGTTTTCCCGGACAAAACGGGCGAAGCCCAGGCATTCGACCCTTTTTTTAAGCTGTACGCTGATGATAGTGATAGGATTTCCGTGGTGCCCTTCAGCCTGGAGCTCTTCAATTAGCTCGCTTCTGTCCCGGACTCCGGCCCCGGATAAAAAAAAGTCCAGAGCCTCGCGGACTCTGGATGTGTCTTCGGTTGCGTGGGCGAGCACACGCAGCATTATGTGGTGGATCACTTCCCTCGACTCTGGTGCGAACGAATGCTCGGTCGGGTCTTTTCAGTACCCTTGCCGCGCGTGCTAAGGCCTCTGCCCTTCCGTCCGGCACTGGTCTTGCCTCTGGTGGCCCTGCCGCTTGAAGCTTCACAGACCCAGTTCAGGTTCTTGTCGCTCTTGATTACAGGGTGATGGGGATCTACAAGGATGACTTCGTACCACTTCTGCTTTCCGTCCTCTCCTACCCAGTAAGAGTTCAGGACTTCCAGGTTCGGGAACTTGCGGTCTGCACGGCCTTCGGCGATCCTCTGGATGCTCATGCCTCCGGTGATCTTGTTCTTACCCATCTTCTGGGTCCTTCTCCCGCGTATGTACCTGGACTTTCTGAGCCCACCACGGCGCACTCTTACCCTTGCGACTACAATGCCCTGCTTGGCTTTGTATCCGAGGGAGCGTGCCCTGTCAATTCTGGTCGGCCTTTCGATCCTGGTAACAGATCCCTGCTTTCTCCAGACCTGCAAGCGTTCCCAGCGGAGGTCATTTACGTAAGTCTCGCCAGGCTTTTTCCATGCGTCAGCTACATATCCATAAAAAGATTTTGACAATTATAACACCAAGTTTCACTTTTTGCTTCACGGTTCAGCCCGGGTTTCGAGCCACATTCCTACGGGAAATAATCCCGAAAATGAAACATGCGTTAGAACTAAATCATCTAATTTAAAGCTTTGCCCGCAAAAAAACTCCATCAGGACAGCCCCGGCCCCGGAAACCTGGCTTTAAACAAGCCGGAAAACCGCAGCGAACCGAAAAGCACAAAAGAACCGGATAAATATAATGACCCGGATAAAATAAAACGGAGCAAAGGAAAGTGGACATATCCCGCCTGCTAGATGAGATAAAAAGATCAGGGCGCTACGAAAACCAGATAGTGCATATAGAAAAAATCCCTGCCAGGGAAGCTCAGTACGCTTCGCTGGAACTGAAAGCACCGGTAAAAGCAGCCCTTGCAAAAACGGGAATACAGGAACTCTACACTCACCAGGCCGAAGCCATTGGAAAAATCCGGGAAGGAAAAGACATCGTGCTCTGCACGACCACAGCAAGCGGGAAGTCCCTGACGTACATGCTCCCAATTTTCGAAGCTGTGATGGAAGACCCGGAAGCTACAACCCTCTACATTTCTCCCCTGAACGCCCTGGTAAACGACCAGATGAAGACCTTTCTTGAGTTCGAAATGGAACTGGGCTCGGGGACCAGGATTGCCCGGTACACAGGCGCCCTTTCGGACTCCGAAAAGCGAAAGGTAAGGGAAGGACGGACAAACGTGGTCTTCACAAATCCCGAGATGATCCACATGAGTTTCCTTGCCTGGCACCATCTCTGGAAGCGCTTTTTTTCAAACCTGAAGTTCATTGTCGTGGACGAGAGCCACTATTACAGGGGAGTTATCGGGAGCAACATGGCAAACCTCCTGCGCAGGCTTTCCCGGACTGCCGAATACTACGGGGCATCCCCGCAGTTCGTCTGCTGCTCGGCAACCATAGGAAACCCGAAAGAGCACACTGAAACCCTGATAGGAAGGAAAGCCGAAATGGTTGACAAGAACGGTTCAGGGGCAGGCCCCCAGCAGTTCGTGTTCTGGAACCCACCCCTCTACATCAACAACAGGGGAGCCACTCTCAGGCGGAGCAGCTTTTCAGAAGCCTCAACCCTGTTCACACGCTTCGTCCAGGCAGGGCTGCAGACCCTGGCCTTTACCCGGGCAAGGCAGAGCGTGGAGCGGATGTACAAAAGTTGCAGGGAACTTTTGAGGGAAAGGGCACTTTCCTCTGCGATCTGTTCTTATCGGAGCGGCTACTTCGACAAAGAACGCGAGGAAATCGAGAAAAAGATGGCTGCGGGGGAACTGCGGGGTGTGATTTCCACCAATGCCCTGGAACTCGGGATCAACATCGGAAGCCTGGACGCCTGCGTCCTCGACGGCTACCCAGGGACGGTCATGAGTGCGCGGCAGCAGGCAGGAAGGGCAGGCAGGAGCGGGAAAGAAAGCCTTGTTGTCCTGGTGGCAGGGACAAACGCCCTTGACCAGTACTACATGCGAAACCCTGTGGACTTTTTCGGGAGGAGCAGTGAAAACGCCGTCTTGAACCCCAAAAACCCCTACATCCTGGCAGGGCACCTGCTCTGCGCGGCAAAGGAAATCCCGCTTAAGACTTCCGATTCAGAGCACTTCGGAGAAGGTTTTTCCCGGGTTGTGGAAGTCCTGGAGGCCGAAGGGCTGCTTACCGGGGACGAGCGGAAGTACACAACAGACCCCTTCCCCTACAAGCATGTCTCCCTCCGCGGGATAGATAATAATACGTATTCTCTCCTTGCCATTGAGGGGAAGAAACGCTTCCCGATCGAAAAGGACATGGAAGAAGCCCTGGCCTTCCGGGAATGCTACCCGGGTTCAGTCTACATGCACAGGGGGGAGCCATATTACGTTAACAGGATCGACCATGAGAAAAAGGAGATCCACGCGGTAAAGACCCATGACAGTTATTATACGAAACCCATGATCGATTCCTCGGTTGTGCTGCAGGAGGCTTACGCTGCAAAAGCCCTGGAAAAGGCCCCGGATGTGGAAGTCGGGCTTGGGGAAGTGGAGGTTACGGACAGGGTGATAGGGTACAGGAAGCTCCAGTCCCACAGCAACGAGGTCATGAGCGCCCACGAGCTCGAAATGCCTCTGGTCACCCTGGAGACTGTTGCCCTCTGGCTCAAGCTCCCGGACAGGCTGCAGGAAAGGGTAGAAGAACACAGGCTGGACTTTGCAGGTGGGATCCATGCAGTGGAACACGCCATGATAGCCATGTACCCCCTCCACCTCCTGGTGGACCGGAGCGACGTGGGCGGACTTTCCACTCCTTCCCACCCGGACCTGGGGGGTAAGAGCGCGATCTTCATCTACGACGGGCACAGGGGAGGGGTCGGGTACGCCGAAAAAGGCTACGACCTTATCGGGCAGGTCCTGGACGGTACCCTGAAAGCCATTGAGAGCTGCCCCTGCGAAAGCGGCTGTCCAAGCTGTATCCAGTCCCCGAAATGCGGGAACAACAACGAGCCCCTGGACAAGCACGCCGCAATCATGCTCCTCCACGACCTGCTGGGAAAAGCCCCTTACATCCCTCCCGAAAGAAAAGAAAAACACCTCGCTGAAACCACCACAGGGCAGAGCTCGGAAAAGAAAAACACGGGAGCCGCCCTTGACAGGGTCAGGCGCCAGCTCAGGCGAGAAGCCCTCAATAATGAAACTGCCCCCGGAAACGCGAACGAAGAAAAGGAAAAGACCTTTGTCACGACGGATGCAAAAGGGGGAATGCTTGGGGTAATCTCCGCTCCTGCCCCCGAAAAAGCCGCATCGAAGGTTTTCAGGGAAAAGCTTGCCGGAAAAATAAAGGCTACAAAAGAAAATCCCTATGAAATCCGCATCCGGGACCTTGGAGCAGGCAGTAACTACCATTTCCAGGTCTGGACGGAAGCGGCAGAGAGTAGGGCAGGGGAAGAAGCAGGGAACTGCGGAGGAGCCTGCGGGAAAAAAGCCGTGAAGAAACTCGTTATTAAAAGAATCCGTTGAGAAACTTCCAGGTCCCGGTTCCCTGTTTCCGGTTCCCGATCAGGGCATATAAATTTCAGAGACAGCAATCCTGAAGAAGGGACAGGGAAAAAAGAAAATTCCGGTTTTTCTTTTTCAAATTAGGCGATGAGTAGGGAACTACTCCTCCCTGCCTCCTTTGGAGTCGAAGCCGGGGACTTTCCGCCTGAAAGTTAAAATCAAGTTCGGGTAATAATTGGAAAATTCTCTTTTTATACACAGTACTTAATAATTATTTTATCATTCACTATTTGGTGAAAGTTCTTTTCTTAACTCCCTCACTTCTAAGAAAAATGAAAGATTAATATAGTACAACTGTAGTATATTGTTATATCAATCAAATAGTTTAAGTCAATCGAATAACTTTAGTAAGTTAAGACACGGGATCGACTTTTTGATAACAGTCGACCTGCTTCCTTCAATTTCCAGTTCATTCGATTGGTCGGACAGCTTACTAGTGGGAAAAATTGGTGGGGGTTAGTAGCATGAACAGGTTATTTCCATTCATGACGTTTGTACTGGTGTTTATGGCTTTCATGTTTATGTTTACCATAACTATGTAAACTTGAAAATCTTGCCCGAATGTTTCCATGAACCGTATTTCGCCGGATAAAACGGGTTATCCGGAAAATAAGGAGAACGGGGGAGACCAGGGCAACAAGGCACTTTTTTTATGTTAGGGGATCCTTTATACTCAGGAGAGATAAAGCAGGGTATAAAACCCAGCATAACACTTATTTTGAAATCTGGCAAACTGATTTTCCAGAGATGAACTGATTTTTGAGAAATATGCTGAAACTTCTTACGGATTCTAATGGGGATACGGCTATGGATAAGGAAAAGCAGGTTTCCGGAGAGGGGGAAGACCAGCCCGAATACGACGTACTGGTCATAGGGGCAGGGCCGGCAGGGATGTTTGCGGCTTACGAGCTGGCAAAACAGCCGCTGAAAATCCTGATTGTGGACATGGGCAGGGATATAGATACGCGGCACTGCCCCATGAAAGAAGAAGGCTACTGCATACACTGTACGCCCTGCGACATCATGTGCGGGGTGGGAGGCTGCGGGACCTTTTCGGACGGGACGCTGAACCTGCGCCCGGACATTGGGGGAGACCTTGCAGCCCTTACCGGAGACCAGGACCGGGCCTGGGAACTCGTAAACCGTGTGGACAGGGTTTTCCTGCGCTTTGGCGCCCCCGAAGGAGCCCTGCTAACTGTAGGCCCGAAAATCGAGGAGCTGAAACGAAGGGCAGCCTCGGTTGGAGCCCGCTTTATCGAGATCAAGCAGCGGCACATAGGCTCGGACAACGCCCCGGCTGTGATAGGGGAGTTTAAAAAGGAGCTTGTGAAAAAAGGTGTGGGTTTTTTGCTGGAAACCGAAGTTTCTGACCTCCTGATTGAGGACGAGACCTGTTCCGGAATCGTGCTTGAAAACGGAGAAGTTATCCACGCCCGTTACGTGCTCCTGGCCCCTGGCAGGCGGGGCTGCGACTGGATCTCTGAGCTTGTAACCGGGCACTCCATTAAAGCCCGATACGGCGGGATCGATATCGGGGTCAGGGTAGAAGTCCCTGCAATCATCATGGACCCGGTGACAAAGATCAACCGCGACCCCAAGTTCCACATCCACACCCGGCGTTACGACGACTTCGTCCGGACCTTCTGCACCAACGAACACGGCTTCGTGGTAAAGGAAGAATATGAGGGCTTCATCGCCACCAACGGGCACTCCATGGCAAACAGCAAATCCGAAAACACGAACTTCGCCTTCATGGTCCACATCGAGCTTACCAAACCCATGGAAAACACCACGAAATACGCCCGTTCCATCGCCAAGCTCGCAAGCACGATAGGCGGCGGAAAACCCGTTCTTCAGCGCATGGGGGACCTCCGGCGCGGCCGCCGCTCCACGGAAGAACGCCTTGCCCGGAACCTTGTAACCAACACCTTAAAAGACGTCACCCCCGGGGACATTTCAATGGCGCTTCCCCACAGGATCGTCATGGACATCATCGAAGGCCTGGAGACCCTGGACCGGATCATCCCCGGCGTTGCCTCGGACTCAACCCTCCTCTACGCTCCCGAAGTCAAGTTCTACGCCATGCACCTTCAGGTGGACAGGAAGATGGAAACCAGCATCAAAAACCTCTTTGCAGCCGGAGACGGCGCGGGGCTTTCCAGGGATATTGTAAATGCGGCAGCGACCGGGATTATGGCGGCACAGGGGATTATTGAGGTTGAGAAGGGGAAAAGAGAGGACGGGTAAAATGAGGGGTAAAAGGATGAAAAAGGGGAAGATTGGAATGCACAGCCACCCATTGAATATATAAATATTTTTTAGCTAGGGTCAAAGGTTTATTTACAGATGTGAGTTTCCTGTTCGTTCCTGCAAGATTTTTGGATTCTTGCAAAAGAACCGCATCTATAGACCACTTGAATGAAATATAACAATGCTGAATCCGATAAATTCGGAAAAATTAATTCCAAATCTATATATATAAGTGTTTCATTTTTTTATTAAGGGATATAATAAATGAAGTATATTTTTTTATATGTTTTAGTTTTCATTTCAGTTCTTTGCTGTCCGGTCCTAGCCACTGCTGGCGATGCCAGCGGATTCGAAACGGATGACCCGGAAGCGGGGGGCATAAACGAGGAATTGTTCAACTTAGACAAATTTTCCGTTCTAAAGTATAATGTTGATATTTACAACCGGAATGTCGATAAGCTCCCTGCACCCATTGCGCCTTTAAAAATGTTAGTTAAAGACGAAAAAATTCTATTAGTTATGACCCGGGACGACGGCTCCGAAATGTACATCTGGGCTGTCGAGGAAGACTGCAAAGTGGTCGTGTTTGAAAAAATCGAAGACCCCGAAGGTTTGAACCCGTCCGTCATATGCAGGACTGATAAGGATACCCTGCGTGAGATCTATCATTCCCCGAAACCTTTCAAAGCCCTTTCCCGGGCGCTGAAAGACGGGAGCATAGAGATGGAAAATGCAGGCATTTATGAGAAAATAGCGTTTAGGGTACTGAAAAGCTCCTGGATAATCGATTTTGTTAAAGATGCAGGCTTCTGTATCCCGGGCCTTAATTTGGAGTAATCGCAGTTGCGGTTATTGCAAGCGTGTCTATTGCTAGAGTTTTTTTGCTAGAGTTTTTTCTGGTTTTTTTTCAGAATTTATCTTTAGTTTTTCAGCAGGTCGTCCAGTTCCCATATACGAAAACCATCGGCTTCAAGCTTTTTTCTACCGCCTATTTTTCTTGCGACAAGTCCTGCTTTGACTTAAAAGTGCAGAATAATTATGGTCATAATAATTATGAATATAATTATTCTTGAGGAAGCCAGGCTGGAACTTAACTCCTGAACAGGAAAAATCAGTAAAGATTTTAAGGGTTAAGGGGTTAACAATATGAATATATATTGTCTGCTATGATGAAAATCCGGAAGGCGAACTATGGTTCAGGAAAGGGGAAAAAAGCCAGAGGAAGAAGCCCGTGAAATTATAGACAAAAAAGAACTGAGCGAGCGGGATATCTGCACGAAATTCATCACCCCGGCGCTTAAGAATGCGAAGTGGGACATACGCACTCAAATCCGTGAGGAAGTGAAACTGACTGACGGAAGAGTTATTGTAAAGGGGAACTCCCCCATCCGGGGAAAACCGAAATGGGCAGACTATATACTCTACCATAAATCCAATCTTCCGCTGGCTGTCATAGAGGCGAAAAATAACAGGCACAGCGTAGGAGACGGCATGCAGCAGGCCCTTATGTATGCCGAGATGCTGGACATACCTTTCGCTTTCAGTTCCAATGGGGACGCTTTTCTGGTGCATGACAGGACTGGCACGCTCGGACAGGTGGAAGAGGAAATCCCACTTGACAAGTTTCCTTCCCCCGAATTCCTCTGGGAAAAATACTGTGAGTGGAAAGGGTTTGATGAAGGCAAGCAGAAGATCGTGACCCAGGACTACTACTCAGGCTCTGGCGGGAAGTCCCCTCGCTACTATCAGCGGATAGCAATCAACCGGACCGTGGAAGCAATCGCAAAAGGGCAGGACAGAATTTTGCTTGTGATGGCTACGGGCACAGGCAAGACTTTTACAGCTTTTCAGATCATCTGGAGGCTCTGGAAGGCAGGGGTAAAGCAGAGGATTCTCTACCTTGCAGACCGGAACATCCTGGTCGACCAGACCAAGATCAACGATTTCAAGCCCTTCGAAAAGGCAATGACGAAGATCAAGAACAGGAAAGTCGACACCGCATACGAGATTTACCTTTCGCTCTACCAGGCGGTCACGGGCTCGGAAGAGGAAAAAAACATCTACAAGCAGTTTTCCCCGGACTTTTTTGATCTGGTAATCGTGGATGAGTGCCACAGGGGAAGTGCAGCCGAGGACTCGGCCTGGCGGGAGATCCTGGAGTATTTCAGCTCGGCGACGCAGATCGGGCTAACCGCCACTCCCAAAGAGACAAAGGAAATCTCCAACACTGACTATTTCGGAAAGCCGATCTATACGTATTCCCTGAAACAGGGAATCGAAGACGGTTTCCTTGCCCCGTACAGGGTTATCCGCATCGACCTTGACAAAGACCTTGAAGGCTGGAGGCCGGAAAAGGAAAAGACGGACAGGTACGGCAGGCTCATTGAAGACCGGATTTATGGCCAGAAGGACTTTGACAGGGGGCTTGTGCTTGAAAAAAGGACGGAGCTGATCGCACGGAAGGTCACGGAGTTTTTGAAGGAAAATGACCGCTTTGACAAGACCATCGTGTTCTGCGAAAACATCGATCACGCCGAAAGGATGCGAAAGGCTCTTGTCAATGAGAACCCGGACCTTGCAGCCGAAAACCGCCGTTACGTGATGCGGATTACCGGGGACAACCCGGTAGCGAAAATCGAACTTGACGAATTTATTAACCCCGAAAGCCGCTACCCTGTGATTGCCACGACATCCAAACTCATGAGCACGGGAGTGGACGCCCAGACCTGCAAACTGATAGTGCTTGACAAGCGGATCCAGTCCATGACCGAGTTCAAACAAATTATCGGCAGGGGGACCCGTATCCAGGAAGAATACGGGAAATTGTATTTCACCATCATGGACTTCAAGAAAGCCACGGAACTCTTTGCAGACCCGGACTTTGATGGGGACCCTGTGCAGATTTACGGCCCAGGAGACGGACCTTTCAGGGGAAGGGGACCTGCCGAAGGGGACGGGAGCGAGAAATACTTCGTTTCCGACGTTGAAGTGAATGTCATAGCCGAGCGCAGGCAGCACTTTGGCCCGGACGGAAAACTGATAACGGAATCCCTCAAAGACTATACACGGAAGACAGTACTCGAAGACTTTGAGTCCCTTGACTCTTTTTTACAGCACTGGAACGAAGCCGAAAAGAAACAGGCAATCCTTGCCGAACTTGAAGAGCAGGGCCTTTTGCTTGACGCCCTTTCCGAGGAAGTAGGAAAAGACTTCGACCCCTTCGACCTCATCTGCCATGTCGCCTTTGACCGCCCGCCCCTTAGCCGAAAAGAGCGGGTTGAAAAAGTCAGGAAAAGCGACTACTTCAGCAAGTATGGAGAGCAGGCAAAAGAAGTTCTCAGTGCGCTCCTTAACAAGTACGCGGATGAAGGGCTTGAAAACCTTGAAAGCATGAGCGTACTCAAGGTGCAGCCATTTGACCGTATAGGGACCCCGATGGAGATTGTGAAACTTTTCGGGGGTAAGGACAGTTACCTTGCGGTAGTCAAAGGGCTTGAATCCCAGCTTTATACGCTGGAGGCTTGATTCAGTTTTGCGCCTAAAGTGCTTTTTCATTCCGACTTCAGGTGCAGATATTGGACTTTAGGTGCAAGTCAGGTTCTGTATAATCTTCGGGGTTACAAAGATGACAGTAGTTTATTCCTTTTTAAAAGCCACCTAAAAAGCCGATATTCATCTAATCTTCAGGCTGGTTTAAAATCCACTGATAACCTTCTTTGCTTCCAGGAAAGGCCTTGTTAAATCCTTCTCCTCAAGCAATTGCATCTCTGACGGCAACTTCTCTGTTATACCTGCAAGTACTGCCTCAATACCACAGTAATATAATGGTACCCCTGCGGCCTTGGCTCCCTTCAGATGGTCCACGGGATCGATAGATAATCCCATCTTCCTTGCGTTTTCTTCGATTGCAGGAGCGTACTTTGCTACTAATGGCGAATACTCAAACTTCTTCTCTGCAAATGCAACCAGAGCTCTCCACTCAAAAATTACAGCTACATCTATTCCTTCGCTCTTGAACTTCGAAGCCATAAACAAACTTGAACTGATGCTGTCTATATATCCCGAGCTGACCTGGATAAGTACTTCCATATTTATCCCCTTCCATACTATTTTCTTATGAAAAAAAGGAAAATAGTCTATTTTTAATCGAAAAAAGAGCTTCGATCACCTATTTTCAGTTTTCATAAACAATATTATTTTATGTTTAATATATTTTCCATTATTTATATATGTTTTATACTATAATAATATGACTTATGAGTTGAATTAAAAATCAATGTCTTCTACCATGTTATACCTTCATTCAATCTCACAATTTTCTGCCGCTGTATTTCCTTCAAGTCCCTCGTGAGGCTATATATATTTGTGATATGGGGTTTTACCACAAGTGACAAAAATACTTTAAAAGTTAAAAAATCGATCATAAATTTTTATTTTACAAAAATATTACATTAAAATCCTCTATCCATAAACATGAAACCATTGAAGGGCATGAATAACTCAATCAAGAAACGATAACCGCAGAAAACGCGGAAGGATTGTGCCCTTTTTTCCTTTATTTCCGTGCTTTCCGTGGTTTACTTTTTCGTTTTTAAACGATTAAAACTCTCTTCTTTTAAAAATATTGGCATAATAATACATTAAATTGATTTTAAGTTATTTTAAGAGAAAATTATTGCAAAATAAGCTTTATTACAAAGTATTGTTGGAAAATAAGGAATATTGTGGAAAATGGCAAAATCTCATATACTTGGATTTTACACCTTAAGTACCGTTTTCTCGGACTTCAGGTGCAAATCCCATTCTTTGGGTGCAAAAAGTACTTTAATTGCAAAGACACCTAATTCGAAGGACTTATGTGGGATTACAAAATAGTGTTCCCAGTTCATTTTTAATAACGGTTTAAATCACCCGAATCACCGATTATCAAAACCACCTATACCAGAATTACCTAATCATCAAAATCACAAATCAATTGCGGGAAAGGAAAAAATGTCATTAAGTACCACAATCAAGGGCATCCAGGACATCATGCGAAAAGACGCAGGCGTTGACGGGGACGCCCAGCGGGTCAGCCAGCTCGGATGGATGCTGTTTTTGAAAATTTTCGATGCGAGAGAAGAAGAATTCGAGCTTGATGATGAAAACGAATACATCACCCCTATCCCGGAGGAACTGCGCTGGAGGAACTGGGCAGATGACCCGGAAGGAATTACCGGAGACACCCTCCTGGACTTCATCAACGAACAGCTCTTCAAGACCCTGAAAAACCTCTCCTTTTCCGAAGGTGACGACCCGAGAGGTCAGGTGGTCAAGGAAGTCTTCGAAGACTCCTACAACTACATGAAAAACGGAACCCTGATCCGGCAGGTCATCAACAAGATCAACGAGATCGACTTCACCAGCTCAAAAGACCTGCACACCTTTGGCTCAATCTACGAAAAAATCCTCAAGGACCTCCAGAGCGCCGGAAACGCAGGCGAGTTTTACACCCCCCGCGCCGTTACCCAGTTCATAGTAGACATGGTTGACCCCATACTCGGAGAAAAAATGCTGGACCCTGCCTGTGGCACAGGCGGTTTTTTGACCAGCACAATCGAGCACATCCGCGAAAAATACGTGAATTCCGTAGACGACCACCGTATTTTGCAGGAATCCATCTCCGGCGTTGAGAAAAAGCAGCTCCCTCACCTCCTCTGCGTAACCAACATGCTCCTCCACGGAATCGAAGTCCCCTCACGCATCCGGCACGACAACACCCTTGCCCGCCCGCTCCGGGACTACACCCAGAAAGACCGTGTAGATATAATAGTCACAAATCCCCCCTTCGGAGGCATGGAAGAAGACGGAATCGAATCAAGCTTCCCGGCAGCCTTCCAGACCCGCGAAACTGCCGACCTTTTCCTTGTCCTCATAATGCACCTCCTCAAAGAAGGAGGAAGATGCGGAATAGTCCTCCCCGACGGAACCCTCTTCGGGGAAGGCGTAAAAAACCGCATAAAAGAAAAACTCCTTCAGGAATGCAACCTCCACACAATCGTCCGCCTCCCAAACGGCGTCTTCAGCCCCTACACCGGCATAAAAACCAACCTCCTCTTCTTCACCAAAGGCGAACCCACCAGAGAAATCTGGTACTACGAACACCCCTACCCCGCCGGCTACAAGTCCTACTCCAAAACCAAACCCATGCGCATCGAAGAATTCGAACCTGAAAAAGCCTGGTGGACCAACCGGGTAGAAAACGAACACGCCTGGTGTGTCAAAGCAGAAGACATCATTGCCAACAACTACAACCTCGACATCAAAAACCCGAACACCGTGGAAAATGACCACGGAGACCCCGAAGAACTGCTGGAAGAGTACCAGGCTCTCCTTTCCGAGATCTCCGAAGTCAGGCAGGAACTAAAAGAAGAACTTATAAACTCCCTAAATCATAATTGAATTTTATAAAATAGTTGAGGTTTCAAAATGGGATATTTTTGTTCAGTTTGCAAATCAGACATTACGGAAAAGGAATTCAAATACTCGATGGAAAAATACGGCCAGGCTCTTTGCAGGGAACACCAGAATAGCCCCGGCCCAAAATACGATAAAAGCAATTCCAACAAAACCCCCAAATCCCAGGACTCCGATAAAGCCTCCAACTTCTCCAAAAGGGACGGAAAATTTGTCGAAAACATGATCAAAGGCAGGATCGCAGAAACCCTTGTCGAAGAATTGTTCCTCCACCTGGACTATTCCGTATACCGCTTCGGCATGGAAAATACCATCCCCGGCATCATGGAGCAGCTTAGAGGCGTAGAAAACAATGTAACCTACACGATCAGAAGGATGCCGGACTTCGTTGTCCAGAACAAGAAAACCGGTGAAGTATTCTTCATCGAAGTAAAATTCAGGAAAAACGAAACCTTCGAACTCAAAGACGCTGGAGAAGACTACCCCTACGAAAACTGCCACTTTGTAGTGGTTTCGAAAAGCCATATCAAATGCGCCACATACAAAGAACTGAAAGAAGGAAAAGCAATAACTCCCACTTCCAAAAACTACCTTGGCTCCAGAAAAGAATTCGAACTTGACAAAAAAACCATCATCCAGTTCTGCGATTTCGCAGTCAGATTCTTCTCAGTAGTCGAATAAACAAAGAAGATCAAAAATGGACCCCAATATTTTTTTTACGAATTTTGAGATGCTGGCAGAGGCACCGAATGGTGTGCAGAAGTTAAGAGAGCTTATTTTGCAGCTTGCGGTTATGGGAAAACTTGTGCCACAGGACCCGGAGGATGAACCAGCTTCGATTTTGATTGAGAAAATTAAGAAGGAAAAAACTCAGTTAATCAAAGAGGGTAAAAATGGAAAAAGAAAGAACTCTCAAAAAATAACCAGAGAAGAAATTCCATACAATTTACCTACCAGTTGGGAGTGGACACGACTTAGCGATATAAGCTATGACTGGGGTCAAAAGAAGCCAGATGTTGAATTTACTTATATCGATGTTGCATCGATAAACAAAGAACTCGGTCTTATTTCAGATGATCTAAAAGTGTTGAATCCAGAAAATGCACCATCAAGAGCTCGAAAAATTGTCAAAAAAGAATCTGTTATCTACTCAACTGTTCGTCCCTACCTTTTAAACATAGCTATTGTAGACAAGGATTTAGATCCAGAACCAATCGTAAGTACGGCTTTTGCTGTATTACACCCCCATTCCGGAATTTCGAATAGATATCTTTACCATTATTTGAGAAGCAAACCCTTCACTTCATATGTTGAGTCTGAAATGAAGGGAATGGCATACCCAGCAATAAATGATGCAAAATTATACAAAGGTTTGATCCCCCTCCCACCTCTCGCTGAACAAAAGCGCATCGTAGCCAAAGTCGACGAACTGATGGCTCTCTGCGATCAACTCGAAGCCCGCCAGCAAAAGAAAAAAGAACTCCGAAGCAAACTAAACAGCGCTGCCCTTGACAGAATGCTCAGCGCCGAAAGTCAGGACGAATTCGAAGAGAACTGGCGGCGCATCTGCGAAAATTTTGATTTAATTTACGACAACCCTGAAAATGTTGAAAAGCTTAGGAAGGCGGTTCTTCAGCTTGCGGTTCAGGGGAAACTTGTTCCGCAAAAAGAGGATAATTCAGGCTCTTATATACTAAAAGAAGCCAGTGCCGAGAAGATACCTGTAAAAATTGGAAGGAATGAAAAATCTAAAAAACTATCGCTAATTGAAAAAGATAAAATTCCTTATGTTTTACCAAGAGGCTGGAAAATATTCAGAGCAGCAGAAATCTGTCAGTTTAAGACTGGAAAACTTAATTCAAATAAAGCTGTTTCTGATGGAAAATATCATTTTTTTACTTGTTCTAAGGAAACTTATAGAATTGATACTTATTCTTTTGACTGCGAAGCTCTTTTGTTAGCAGGAAATAATGCACAAGGTGTTTATTCACTTAAGTATTACAATGGAAAGTTCGATGCATACCAAAGAACATACGTCATAACAACCAACAAGGACCTGATTGATTACGTATACCTAAAATATCTTTTAGAAACTAAACTAGAAGAATTAAAAAAGAGTTCGTTAGGTACACTAACCAAGTATCTGACTGTAAAAATATTATCCAATCTTGTTTTACCAATCCCACCCCTCGCCGAACAAAAACGCATCGTTGAAAAAGTCGAGCAACTCATGGGTTTGTGCGATGAACTTGAAGGGAAACTTAGAAAGGCGCGGGAAGATAGCGAGAAACTTATGGAAACGGTTGTTCGGGGTTTGTTAGAAGGCGCCGCCGCAGAAATATAATAAGGAAGTTATGGAAACCGCGGGATAGTCCTCTTGAGCGCAGCGAAAAGGACCCCGTGCTCCCGAAGCGGAACTCGGGAAGTTGAGCAGCTCATGGGTTTGTGCGATGAACTTGAATCGAAACTTAGAAAGGCGCGGGAAGAGAGCGAGCGGCTGATGGAGACGGTTGTTTGGGGTTTGTTAGAAGGGGCTGCCGGCAAAATATAAAAAAGAAGTTATAATAAACCGGGTTTAAGTCCTCTTGAGAGAGCATAGCGAGCGAAAAGGACACCGTGCTCCCGAAGCGGAACTCGGGGACGAAAGCCTTGAGGACTCGGAGAACCTGCCTGAACCTGATGTGATTGCGGCGGAGATCGTGGGGAATCTTGAGGTTGCACTGGAGCAGTTCGGCAGCATTTATCAGGAGTTAGAGGGAGGAGAATAAAATCCCCCCAGATTCAAAAAACAGGTCGATAGCGAGCGGCTGATGGAAACGGTTGTTTGGGGTCTGCTTGAAGGTGCCGCCGCCGAAATATAAAAAAGAAGTTATAAAACACAGGACAGTCCTCTTGAGCGCAGCGAAAAGGACCCCGTGCTCCCGAAGCGGAACTCGGGAAGCGGAACTCGGGTGGCGCAACTCGGGTGAGAATGGTGATATGAGGAGGGGGGATATGAGGAGGAGGAATATGTGGGGATGGGCACCCGGATGTTGGGGAGTGGGGGTATTGGGGGATTAAAAGAGAATGAAAAGAGGGGTCATGAAATGGCCTTCCCGGATGCCCATATTATAAATATCCTTAATTATATATAATACTGAAGGAGTACTGAAATTATTTTTATATTTTGGAAGTACTGTGAAAGTTTTTACTGCACACCATGGAAGATGTTTGTTAAGCGGATAGAGTAAATGTGTAATTTACTTATTTTTCACCTTCAGTTTTTGGGGAAGGCCGGTTGCTGGCGTGACCGTGGGCTGCTATCGGGTGCTGGGAAGTGGTGAGAGCAGCTGATTCTGATGAAGAATGGGAAAAGATAATCGGGAATTTTAAGTGGATTTTCTCAGAAAACAGGGCGGCAGGAATGCCGTTCAAACCTTTTTTGTTCCCGCACGAAGTGCGGTTAGTTCAGGAAATTGCTGAAAAAGACGAAAATGAAGCAAAAACCTGAAAGCCACAAATTCTAACGGTTCATGAACTCTTCAACGCCCCCCAATCAATATTGAAATTGAGAACTGGGGGGAAATTTCGAATTATACCCATCTATATTTTTTATTCGGAATCACCCTGGTAAAGTATCCATATTTTGGGACCAAAAGTTCCGATTTTTAAAGATGGAAGAGTATAAATTAATAAAATTTAGATATCTTATCATCCAATTGTGTAATTAAAAATTATTTTAATATCGCCTATTTTTTACTTTTATCTATTTTAGGAGCATTTAGTAACACTCTTATATGTTTAGGTAATAATATCTACATTCGACAGCTGGTAAATTTTAACATGTAGAAATTTTTGGTTGCAATGGGTGATTAGCAGGGAAGTTCACAAAAATGAGGTGTTCTGTAATGGAGAAAAAAAAGTTATTAGTGTTATTTTCTGTTTTCCTGACAGTCCTGGCCTTAATGACGGCGGGCTGTATCGGTCAGGACAGTGCTAAGGCCGGGACATTGGCTGAGGAGACCCTGGCTGAAAATACTGCTGAAGGGTCACAACATGCGGATGTTGTTTACCTGAGCGGCGGAGATTATGGCTATCCGCAGCCGTTTACGATATATCCCAGGGGGCCCGGGTCATCAAAGGTTGGAATGATCTTTGACAGCCTGGTAGAAAGAGATGAAATAGGCATAATTCCCTGGCTGGCTGAAAGCTGGGAGGTCAGTCCGGATGGAACGGAATATACATTTCAGCTCCGTGAAGGTATCGTGTGGAGCGATGGAGCACCTTTTACGGCAGGTGATGTTAAATTTACTTTCGATTATGAACAAAAAAACGTACCTGTCTCAGGGGGAATTGAGTCAGGTGTTGTGGATAATGTCCGGGTTGTGGATTCCGGCACCGTCAAGTTCGTGCTGAGCCAGCCTGTTTCAACCTTCCTTTACAAGCTAACGGGTTTTAAGATCATACCCGAGCACATATACGAAAATGTCCCGGATCCTGTCAGTTTCCTCGATCCGGAGGCAGTAACCGGCACTGGCCCGTTCCTTCTTGACGAGTACAATAAAGAGCACGGATCATACAGGTTTGTAACAAACGATAATTTCTGGGGACCGGATACTGCCGTTAAATCCGTCGAATTTGTTCCGGTCAGTGATTCGTTAATAGCTTTTGAACAGGAGGAAATAGATTTCACAGGTATATCCCCGGATATTCTTGATCGGTTCACATCAGACCCTGATGTAAGGGTAGTCCAGCAGCCGGCTTTCTGGGGTTACCAGTTTTATTTCAACATGAAAAAATGTCCGGAGCTTAATGATAGAAGGATAAGGCAAGCCTTTGCTTATGCCGTTGACCGTGACGAACTGGTGGAAAAGATCGCAAGAGGTGCAGGGAAAGCCGGTAAAATGGGCATACTCTCCGAAGATCACATCTGGTATAATCCTGACCAGCCGGAATATGGCTACGACCCGGAGAAAGCCGGAGCATTGCTTGACGAAGCCGGGTGGACTGATACGGATGGGGATGGAATACGTGACAAAAACGGGGAAAAACTGGCATATGTCCTGTCACTTGGCAGTGGGGAAGTCCGCATCGGCGAACTTATAAAAGAGAGGCTGAGCGAAGCAGGAATTGACGTTCAGGTAAGAGCCCTGGAGAGCAAATCCCGTGATGCCAATCTAAAGAACGGGGACTTTGAACTTCTGATCAGCGGCTTTGGCGGCTGGGGAAAAGACGCGGATTATCTCCGTACAAGATACTGTGATACGGGTTCGCAGACAGGAAGTGTCTCATCCGGTGCAGCAGTATACGGTTACCACAATGACACCCTGAATGCTCTTGCTGCCCAGGAATTGCAGGAACTGGACGATGGCAAAAGGAAAGAAATAGTATACGAGATGCAAACCGTGCTTGCGGATGACGTCCCCGCAATACCGCTCTATTACACTACAAATTATGATGCATGGCGCATTTCAAAATACGACGGCTGGATGAACATGTACGACCACCATGCAAGAACACACAGTATTCTTTCGTACCTTGAGAGGGATGGAATTGCAGAAAAAAGATGATATTGATAAGCTGACCGAATGCTGGAAAAAAGCTACAGGTAATGGTCTGGCCGTCCTGGATGAGGGCAGGATGGCAGAATTCTGGAACAAACGCTCTGGGAACTATGCTAATAATATTGGCAAAGATAAGCGGAGGAAGAGAACCGATGAGATTCTCGAATTTCTTGAGGAATCCGGTTTTAAGCCGGAAGGTTCCAGAGTCCTGGATATCGGGTGCGGACCCGGTACCCTCTCCCTTCCTCTCGCAAGGCTCGGAGCAGAGGTGACGGCACTTGATATCTCGTCCGGAATGCTTGACAGGCTAAAAGATGCTGTAAAAAAAGAGTCTCTTCCGGTAGATGTCATTGAATGTTCCTGGTGGACAGCAGACATAGATGAGCTTGGATTCCGGAACAAATTTGACCTTGTAATTGCCTCCATGACTCCCGGGATCAGGGATGTTGATAATTTTGATATGATGATGGCCTGCTCAAAAAATCTCTGTTACTACAGTAACTTTCTGAGAAGAGTTGAGGATAAGGCGTATCGTGATATCCGGAGTTCAATACTCGGGGAAAGTTCCGGGAATAACATGAACGGCATAATCTTTCCATTCATGTATCTTTACCTCTCAGACTACAGACCCTCGCTTCGGATCAACCATTCCGAATGGAAGGAAGAGCTAAACTGGAAAGAAGCGGCAGAACAGGCAATAGGGTTCATTGGACGGGGCCGGGATTTTGATGCTGAAACAAAGGAAAAAATAATGGATTATTATCAAAATGCTTCTCCTGATGGAATCTACCGTTCTGAATCGGATGTATATACCGGTATGATGGTCTGGGAAGTTAACGGAAGATGATTGGATAGTAAGTCAATGGAAAATGATTGGATAGTAAGTCAACGGAAGATGATTGGATAGCAAGTCAACGGAAGATGATTGGATAGCAAGTCAACGGAAGATGATTGGACGGTAAGTTAACAGCAAATGATTGGACGGTAAAGGGCAGATGATCGGATGGGAGAGGACAGGAATTCATTTATTTTCAGGTTGTTATTGACCCTTTTTGTAATTCTTGCCATTAATTTTTTCCTTCCGAGAATGATGCCCGGAGACCCATTCTCGACCACTTCCGCAGATGAGGTAGGGGAAGAGATTATTGTAATGACAGAGGAGCAGCGTCTTTATTACATGAACTATTACGGACTTGATAGGCCGTTGCATGAACAGTTTCTTGTATATATGAAAAACCTGATGACGGGCGACCTGGGCAGGAGTATTTATTACAAAATGCCGGTCAGTGACGTAATAATGCTCCATCTCCCCTGGACTATGTTGATTGTCGTGGGCGCTACGGTAATCAGTACCGTCTCCGGTGTGGTTCTCGGGACATTTTCGGCAAAAAACAGGAAAAAGGGGAGTGACAGAATTATGATGACGGGTTTGATTGCCTTTGCGGAGATTCCTTCATTTCTGCTCGGGCTGATTCTTCTTCTGGTTTTTAGCGTATATCTCAGGCTTTTTCCGCTTGCAGGGGCAATTACTCCCTTCGCGGACTATAATGGTCCGGCAGAACAGGCCTGGGATATATTGTACCATGCCTTTTTGCCTGTTGTGACCCTATCCCTTTCCCAGCTGACCGGCGTGTACCTGCTCACCAGAAATACCCTGATTACGGTGATCACGAAGGATTACATCAGGACTGCCCGGGCCAAAGGCCTGGGTGAAAAAACCGTATGGAACCGGCATGCACTCAGAAATGCACTGCTTCCGGTAGTGACAAGAACAGGTTTTATGATCGGGATAATGATGGGGGGTGTTGTACTTGTCGAGAGTGTTTTTTCTTATCCCGGCATAGGGATGACGCTCAGAAGTGCCGTAGTCGGCCGGGATTATCCTCTTATTCAGGGTATTCTCCTGGTAATTGCAGTCTCCATACTTATCTGCAATCTGCTGGTTGACAAAATATACGGGAAACTTGATCCGAGAGTTGTGATATGATAAAGGATATTGCTGCCTTTGGAAATGCCGGAATACTCTCTTCTATTCAGGCTTTAAATATTAACGGAATTGTCAGCAGTATAGCTATGATATTCTCTAAGTTTAGTATTATAGCTAAGACATTTTCCAGGTTCAGTACCGAAGGTAAAATTGGGGTCCTTGGGATTACCTGTATCGTTTTAATGGCGGTTTTTGCTCCAGTGATTACAATTTATCCTCCTCAGAAGATCACAGGTGATTCCCTTGAACCCCCCGGTCCCGGGCACATACTCGGAACCGATGAACTTGGTATGGATATCTGGTCACAGATATGTTACGGCGCAAGAATGAGCCTTACAATAGGGCTTGCGGTAGCCTTTGTGGCAGGTTTTGGGGGAGGGGCTCTTGGCATACTGGCCGGATATATGGGAGGGCGCATTGATCAGGGACTGATGGGAGTAATTGATGTGACAATGGCTCTGCCAAGTTTTCCTCTTCTGATTGTAATGTCTGCTTTTCTCGGGCCAAGTATTCTTAACGTAATTCTTATACTTGTTCTTTTCAGCTGGGCCAAACCCGCACGTATTGCACGTTCCCAGACGCTGTCTTTAAAGAAGAACAACTATATTATTGCCGCCCGGAATTACGGTGCAAAACCATTTTACCTGCTCTGGAGGCATATATTTCCTGAAGTCATGCCTGTTCTGCTTGTGCTTATCATCGGCATATCCTCACATGCAATCATAGCCGAAGCAGGACTTGCCTTTCTGGGCCTTGGAGATCCTACTTCCAAGAGCTGGGGGATGATGCTCAATCATGCGACCGGTTTCCGTTCGATATATTTTACACCTTACTGGCAATGGTGGCTATTGCCTCCGTTGTTTATGCTTATTTTCCTCCTGCTCTGTCTTGCGTTCATAAGCAGGGATATGGAAAGGATACTTGATCCGAAATTAAAGATAAAGAAAGGGTTCTGACCATGAGTCTGCTTAAAATCAATGATCTTAAATGTCACTATCTGACTGACATTAGCACTGTTAAGGCTGTTGACGGCATTTCTTTTGAAATTGAAGAAGGAGAAATTCTGGGTATTGTTGGAGAATCCGGAAGTGGCAAGACCACTGTTGCACTTGGGATCATGGGGCTTTTACCGGAAAATGCAGCCATCTCCGGTGAAATTCTTTACAGGGATGAGCTAATCTCTTCTTTGCCTGAATCCGGGATGGACAGATTCAGATGGAAGGATATTGCAATAGTTTTCCAGAATGGCCTGGAGGTGATGAACCCTGTTCTGAAAGTAGGCGTCCAGGTAACGGAACCAATGATAAGGCATCTTGAAATCAGCCCTGGAAAAGCCCGGAGTAAATGCGCTGACCTATTCCGGACTGTCGGTCTTGATCCGAAATGGATGGACTTATATCCGCATCAGCTCTCCGGGGGTATGAGGCAGAGAGTTCTTCTGGCAATGGCTCTTTCATGCGAACCGAAATTACTGATTCTTGATGAAGTTACTTCTGCACTTGACGCATTTACCCGAAAGGAGATCAGGGACCTTCTGGTCGACCTTCAGAAAGAGAAAGGTTATACGATGTTAATGATCTCTCATGACATCACTTTTGTGTCATCCGTGGCGTCAAGGATTGCTGTCATGTATTCAGGAAAGGTTGTGGAAAGCGGTCCTGTAAGGGATATTCTCGTATCTCCCCGTCATCCTTATACGAGGGGGCTTGTCCATTCGACCCCGGATATTTTCGTTTATAAAGATTTATGGGGAATTCCCGGGGATGTTCCGGCAGGGGAGGAGTTTAAGGGTTGCCCTTTCAGGCCAAGATGTACACAAAAAATCGATATATGCAATAAAGCTTCCCCGGTTCTGATGCCAGTGGGAGGCGGGCGGGAAATCGCATGCCATAGAGGTGGCATAGCAGGCCTTCTGGAAGCCAGAAACCTGAGTTTCAGTTATCGTCTGCCAGATGGAGAATATCTTCAGGCAGTTGATAATGTTAATCTGGAAGTGAGGGAAGGGGAGGTTCTTGCAGTTGTCGGCCAGACCGGTTCAGGCAAGTCAACCCTTGCACATATTCTTGCAAATGTAATAAGGCCCGAATACGGAGAGGTGTTGTTTATGGATGGGAATGTCAGCGGAGGAAACTATGGAAACAGGGTCAATGGCATTCAGATAGTATTCCAGGACCCTTTCAGTTCAACCAGCAACAGGTTTACCGTGCTTGATGCAGTCAAAGAGCCTCTTTATATCAATAAGATCGGGTCCAATGGAGATAGGCTGCAAATGGTTAAAAATGCCCTTGAACTGGTTCGTCTTCCCAATACTGATAATTTCCTCAGTAAATATTGCGGGGAACTCAGCGGCGGGCAGAGGCAGAGGGTTGCACTTGCCAGAGCGATGGTTATGGAGCCAAAACTCCTTATTGCCGATGAGATAACTTCGGCCCTGGATGTTTCAACCTCTGCAAATGTATTGCGTCTTTTAAAAGGCCTTCAGAACAGGAGAGGGTTTGCAATGATATATATTTCACATGACCTCTCCCTGACACTGAAGATTGCTGACAGAATAGCCGTTATGAATTCCGGAAAGATTGTAGAGACGGGGAATTCCCACGACGTGATGCTTTCACCTTATGATGAATATACAAAAAGGCTTGTGGGTTCAAGAATCGGGCTGTGCTGTCATAATCATTAAGCCCTATGGATCTTGTTTTTACAATTCATAAATCTGCACTGTTTATTTTTGTCAATGAAAGGTGAATTTCTGATATATGAGTTTCTGATATGTGAATTTCTGATAATTGTTCAAAAATCCCGTTTTGAAGGTTTTGTATGGTTTGAAGGTTCTGTTTAATATGAGTGCAATAATAGTTAAAGAGCTGACAAAAAAATTCGGGGAATTTACTGCTGTGGACAGCGTCTCATTTTCGGTTGAGCCCGGAGAGCTTTTCGGGCTTTTAGGCCCCAATGGTGCGGGAAAGACGACTATCCTCAATATGCTGACCACTCTTCTTCTTCCTACGGCAGGTGGTGCCGAAATCACAGGCTATGATCTTCGAAGAAATCCTGGTGAAGTCAGGAATAATATCGGAATAATATTTCAGGACCCTTCGCTTGATATAGGGCTTACCGGGAGGGAAAACCTTGAATTTCATGCCATGATGTACAGCATCGGTTCGGATGAGCGGAAAAAAAGAATCCGGGAAGTGCTTGATGTTGTGGGTCTGGTTGATAAAGCTGATATTCTTGTTGAAAATTATTCGGGTGGGATGAAGAGACGGCTTGAAATTGCAAGGGGGCTTATTCATTATCCGAAGGTTCTGTTTCTGGACGAGCCTACTCTCGGGCTTGATGCCCAGACAAGGAGATCAATATGGGACCACATCAGAAACCTGAACAAAAACTATGGGACGTCTGTAATTCTGACTACCCATTATATGGAAGAGGCCGATTACCTCTGTGACCGCATTGCGATAATTGATCATGGGAAGATAATTGCCCTTGATACACCATCGGGTCTGAAGAACTGCCTTCGGGGGGATTGTGTCAGCCTGACTATAGAGGGGAGGGTTGAGCTCATTGCTGCCGCCCTTGGGGAGAAAGAATGGGTGAGGGAAATTGTTCCTAACGGAAAAACGCTTGATGTTATTCTGTTGGATTATGGAAAAAATATTCCTTCTATTTTTCAGACTGCCGGAAATCTGGGTATCGGGATCAGTTCGATAAATTTCAGCAAACCAAGTCTTGAAGATGTTTTTATCCGCCTGACAGGGTCAATAATACGAGAACAGGAAGGCAGCAGGCAGTCTGCCAGGCGAGACCGGATGAGAAGGAGGATGCTCCGATGATTCAGGGAAGAGTTGTATATGTTCTCTGGCGGCGTGAGATAATAAAGTATTTCAGGGCAAGATCCAGAATAGCGGGTGCTATTGGCATGCCGGCTTTTATGCTAATCTTTCAGGGTATGGGCTTTAGGAGGGTGGAATTTCCGGGCCTGCCCGAATCGATAGGATATTTTCAGTATCTTGTGCCGGGTATTATCGGGATGACTCTTCTTTTTACGGCTGCTTATGCAGGTATGAGCGTCATAATGGACAAGCAGTTCGGATTTTTAAAAGAGGTCATGGTAACTCCTGCAAGCAGAGTCTCTATTGTTCTCGGGATGATCTCCGGAAGTGCAACCACATCACTCATTCAGGCACTTATTATTATGATGATGTCGGTATTACTTGGTTTCAGGCTGCCTTTTCTTCCTGCGATTCTGTCCTCTGTCGTGATAATGGTTCTCATATCGATGATCTTTATAAATATAGGATTGATTTTGTCCTCCGTACTGAAGGATTTTCACGGGTTTAGCACAGTTATTAATTTTATTGCATTCCCTCTGTTTCTTTTATCCGGAGCTTTATTCCCGGTTTCGAATTTGCCGGCCCCGATAAAATTTCTGTCTTATTTTGATCCGCTGACATATGGTGTGGATGCTTTGCGGGGAGTATTGATCGGGCATTGTGAGTTCTCAATTGTTCTGGACGTATGTATTCTTTTAACACTGTCGGTTCTGATGGTCTGCGCTAGTGCTTATTTCTTCCGGAGGGCAGAGATAGTATAGATGTATTTTTGTTTTTAAACCGGAATAATTCTGCTTTCTGGAGGATAGATATACGAGGGGCTCTGTCCAAAAATACTGTTCCTTAGACTTGCCTTTCAAAGAAGATGTAAAAATCAATATCAAGATCCTCGATAATTATAGTCCCCCTAAATCATAAATCCCCTTGATGCCGATTTACCTAATTATCCATAAATTTCCCCAAATCCAACAACGAAACCAATCTGGCTTGTTTTGCATTCATCTCTTCCATCACGATCTCAACTTTTCTACCTGACTTTTGCTTCAGAATAGCAAGACGTATTCCTTCCAGTTCCTCCACAATTCGTCTCAGGCTCAATCCAAAGTGTTTACATTTCCATGCCATATATCTATAGAAAATCATGCCTATAATGCACAGAAAAATATGTGTTCTGATGTTGAAATCTTTATGGTGATTTATTGGCCCAACCGGAACAAGTAGCACATCATTTAGCAGCTTGAAATCATCCTCAACAAGATACTTCTGATTATATGTCTTTGCAATCTTCTTTGAATGCCAGGTATGCATATCCGTAAAGACAATAGTCTTTCCAAAACCTGCGTAGCGTGCATCTTCCACTTCCTTTTTAGTCCATATATTTAAAGTCGGCTTTTTCTTTCCCTGTGGAACATCTCCAACTTTATAACCAAATAATGATCTGAAATCTTTGTGAATAATATCATTAACTTCCCTCTCAACACTGCTTTTATCCCTTTCCTTTCCCCTGTTGCTCTCCAGCCTTCTCTTTAGATCCTTTAGATTTTCCCAGATCTTTGCCTTTCTTTCCTCATGCCCTTTCATCTTTTTTTTGTACGAGGCTTCACTGTAGAGAACAACAGTAGTAAACTCCTGCCCAAAGAACTCATATTTTGTCCGATAACCATATATTTTGTTACCTTGTGGATTTGTGTACAGATATTTATAATCTTTAAGAGGTATATTCAAAAGTTCTTCTGCTTGATTGTGTTTTGCAGAAGCTACAACGTGCATTTTAGACAACACATCTCCGATGTTCACCTGAGAGTTATTGCCTTTATCAAAAACCAACGTCATGTCTTCAGTAGCTATTTCCAGATTAGTCAACCTTTCTGTGAGTGCATCGAGCAATTCAGGAAATATCTTTGCATCGTGTTTGTTCCCCTCGTAGACTTCGTGCATGAAAGGAACATTATCTTCAGATACAGCTAACCCCATACACACCTGTTTCATGTGATTTCTATACTGCTTGTTGTTTCCGTTTTGTGGCAGTTCTTCTCCTTTTTTGATGTAGTTGAACCAGTTGGTTTCATCGAGGAAAAGTATCCTGGGTGTTATGCCTTTCTCGATAAGTATTTTGCACAGATCATCTTCGATTTTCTTGCTGGCCTCATGATCTATGTATTTGTAGTGGTTGAGGAAGTTTTGACAGGTAAGTTTGTGTGGGAAATCCCACAATAGCTTCATTGAGGAATTATCGAACCACTTCTGCATGCCGTTCTCTGATAGTGCTCCATCACATCTTCCGATGATATTTAAAAGGAGATATTCACCGACTGTTAAGCCTTCTATTTTCTTTTTGTTGGTGTGTTTGTTTACGATTTCAATAAAGTTTAGGTCATCAGATATGGAGAGCATGGCTGCGGTTTTTCCATACTGGAAGGATTTCAGTTTGATGTATGGTAATTCTGTGGCCTGTTCTTTTAATTCCATAATTTTTTCAGCAGTTCCAAGATATATTTGCTTGGTACGCATAACTTTTCCATCAACCATCTTTCGCTCGGAAACGTACCAACATGTTTTACCATTTTTTTCCTTCCGTTCTAAAAAAACCATAAAGTATTAAAGGGGACTAACTATATAAATCATATTCGGTTTTAATCAATATCAAAAGACGCAAAAATTTAATTATAATTAAAGGGGACTATAATCTAAAAAAATGAAGGTGACGCTTGATGCCGAAAATTTATAGAAAAATTGGATTTTTCAGATATCTTTGAAAGTCAAGTTAGATGTACTTTTAGGGGAGTTGACCTTACATTGCTGAATCAACGAAAAAAGGAATAAAACGAGCGCTTCCGCTACTTCAGCTACGATGAACTCATCCGGAGGGACAAGGTCAACCAGGACATCTTCTGGCTCAAGGACGAAAGCCTTGAGGACTCGGAGAACCTGCCTGAACCTGATGCTATTGCGGCGGAGATCGTGGAGAACCTTGATCTTGCTCTGGAGCAGTTCGGCAGCATTAATCAGGAACTTGATGGAGGGGAGTGAAGGCTCTCTCCGGATTTTATGAAAAAGGTTGATAGTGGAAAGTTGTTTGGGGCGATTGTTCAAAGGTTGATCGGGTAAGTGATAGGCTAAATATAATAAAGAAATTATGATAAACCGGCTTTAAGTCCTCTTGAGCGGAGCGAAAAGGACCGCGTACTGTTGCACTTGCAGTGCAACTCCCAGTAAATCTTCGATTTACTGCGATCCCGAGGCGCAATTCGGGATTCAATATTTCCTGTAAATCCTGCTTCTGTGCCCGATTTCAATGACGAAAATAACCAGTTGCTGGTTTTCAATTGTCATGACAACACGGTATTCGCCAACCCTCAGGGAATAAAAAGGAGTGGTAGGTGAAGCTTTTAATTTTTTTACGTGAGAATAGGGATCGTCTCTTATTTGTTTAACAGCACTGTAAACCTTCTGGGCCACTTCGTCGGGAAGTTTTTTTAGATCTTTACGAGCCGCCAGTGTATAAACTACAGAGTACATCACTCAAGTCCCAGTTCGGTCGCGATCGCTTCTTCGGTATAGTACCTGCCCTTTTTGATATCCTCAAGCCCCTCTTCAATCCTTTTTATTGTTTCTTCACTCAGCGGTTCAGGGTCAATTGCGATGTTAACAAGTCTCTCAACCACCGAATTGTAGGACTCCTGGGGATGTGTTTTCAGGCTTGCGAGCATCTCTTTAACTTTGGGGTCAAGACATATTGTTGTCGAAGCTGTCATATAGCATCCTATAGGCATCTATAGGATATGAATATTTGCACCAGTAGTGAGGAAAAAACTATAAATGGCACTCTGCAACGCTCCCGAATCAAAACTGAAGAAAGCAGAATAGGATAACGGGCGTTTGATGGAAGCGGTGGTTCAAAGGTTGCTGAGGGAAGCGCCGGGCGAAATATAAAAAAAAGTTATGAAAAATACTCGGTTTAAGCGAAAATCACCGGAAAGAAACAGTTTTGGTCTTGCAATTTCTTATTCTTCATCCTCAATTTTTGGGAAAGGCCGTTCACTTCGTGAACGGGACTACTGTCGGGAACTTGGAAATCATGAGGGCCGCTGATTCTGATAAAAACAAGAAAAGGTAACCGGAATACTTAGATTGATCTTATGAGAACAGGACGGCCGGAATGCCTTATCATGTCGTTTTTTCCCCGCACGCAGTGCGGCTATAGCAGGAATTTGTTGAAAAATAGGCGAAAGTGCAAATCCAGGGAACGTAAGTTATATTTCATCCAAAATTTTAGTTATTAGTGGTTTCAAGGCTGGAGCATCTTCCACTGCTGTGTGCCAGACGACTTCAAGGTCAACACCAAAATAGCCGTGGACCACTTTGTCACGGAATCCGGCCATGTCCTTCCATGGTACTTCAGGATGCTTTTCCCTCAAAGAATTCGGTAAATTTTTTGTTGCTTCTCCAAGGATCTCAAGAGCCCAGACCACGGCATATATGGTTTTGGTGTCTTTGGAAAACTCCTCGAACTCAAATCCTTCGATAAACTCTTCGACTTTTTCAATTGAATCGAGGATATCCTTTAAATAATCTACAGGATCCCTCTCCCCGGCTTTCATAGAGCCTCGACCTCATTCAAAATTCGCTTTCCTATGTTGGGTTTAAGCGCACTTTTCATTACCAGATCAACCTTTACTCCCAGAAGATCGCTAAGATAGTTTTCCAGTTCGATGTATTTCAGAAGTCCGGGTTTCTTATCGAATTGAACCAGGATATCAAGGTCGCTATCTTCAGTCTGTTCTCCGTGGATATAAGACCCAAAAACTCCCAGATAGCTAATACTATACTTCTCTCTTAGTTCAGGCAAATGACTTCTCAGTATCTTCATAAAAAATTCTGCATCTTTTAGTTCCTGGTCAGCCATTGTTTTTGGAGTCTCCTTGTAATCTCTAAAAAACGTAATTCGAACGCTGAATTTTTCACTATTGATAAGATGCTCCGTATCTATTTGTTATTTTCTACCACCTCATTTCCTTAACAAATTATGGTACAGAAACACATCGCCCAGAAGGTCAATGGCTTAATAGAACTTTGCGACGCCCTCAAATCAAAACTGAAGAAGGCGGTTCAAAGGTTGCTGAGGAAAGTGGCGACCGAAATATAAAAAAGAAGTTATACTAAATGGGCTTTAAGTCCTCTTGAGGGAGCTTAGCGAGCGAAAAGGACCGCGTACTGCTGCACTTGTAGTGCAACTCCCAGTAAATCTTCGATTTACTGCGATCCCGAGGCGCAATTCGGGAAGCGGAACTCGGGTGAGAATGGTGATATGAGGAGGAGGGATATGAGGAGGAGGGATATGAAGAGGAGGGCACCCGGATATTGGGGAGTGGGGGTATTGGGGGGGGTGGTTGAAAAGAGAATTAAAAACGGGTCATAAAATGACCTTCCCGGATGCCCATATTATAAAAATCATTAATTGTATATAATATTAAAGGAGTACTGAAATTATTGGCATATTGTGGAAGTACTGTGGAAGATTTTACTGCACACCATGAAAGATGTTTTCTATGTTGGAAGGGGGCGGTTATGTAACATTCAGGCCAGTTAAGCCACACCATGCAAATATAAAAAGAAGTTACAATAAGGGCTTTGTTTGAGAGTAGTCGTCTAATTTCCTTATTCCTTATTCGTCGTCATCATTTTATGGGGAAGACCGGTCGCTGACACGACCGTGGGCTGCCTTCTGGGGCTGGGAAGTTGTGAGAGCCGCGGATTCCGAATTGATAAATAAAAAACGCAGTCAGGGTGTACAGACTGATATTATCAGAAAAAAGGCGGCCGGAATTCCATATCAAACCGCTTTTGTCACCGCAAGAAGTGCGGCTATTCCAAAAAAATAACTGCAAACGCGATCATGATGGGGCATGAATGGGTCAAGATCTAGTCACAAATAAATCCGGCAGAATCGCAGAAGTATATGAAAATTTAGCAAATTTTATATATAAAAAATAGCTTTTGAATAGCTTTTGAATAGCTTTTGAATAGCTTTTGAATAGCTTTTGAATAGCTTTTG
>JAENYU010000016.1:46505-60887 GCA_016841625.1 Methanobacteriota archaeon | reverse complement strand
AATAGCTTTTGAATAGCTTTTGAATAGCTTTTGAATAGCTTTTGAATAGCTTTTGAATAGCCCGTGGATCAAAAATTGAGCACGTAAATTATTTGCTGGCTTTTTTTCCCATTTTGCTTCAGGAGTTTTTTATCCAGCATCTCCTGAATGTCACGATTTGCAGTAGGTTGACTGACATCACAGATGTCCTGATACTCATTACTCGTAATCTGACCATTCTCTTTTAAATATTCAATCGCCTTTATCTGCCGGCTGCTCAATCCCACCTGTCCAAACTTCTCTTTCATCGAACGGTCACTGCTGAGTTTCAGGACAGTGTTTTCAACCCTTGAGATTTCCACGGCAATGCCGAACAGGAAATATTCGAGCCATTCGGTCAAATCCCTGTCCCCTTCATCCGCGCTTGAAAGGGCGGAGTAATAGGAGGGGCGGTCTTTGTTGTAGTACTCCTCAAGGGCAAAGAACCGCTTGGTATCAAAGCCCCTCTTTGTCAGGATCATTGTGGCAAGAGCCCTGGCAGTTCTCCCGTTTCCGTCGACGAAGGGGTGGATTCTGGCAAGTTCATGGTGAGCGATTCCTGCCTGCATGGCGGGCATGAGGTCAAGAGCATCTTCACTGTTCAGCCACTCGACAAGGGCTTTTGTAAGCGCAGGGACTTCATCAGGGCCCGGTGGGGTGTAGGTGACTTTCCCGGTTCTCGGGTTTCCAACAATGACCCGCACTTTCCGGTAGTATCCGGCAGAATCATCCGCCAGAATATCTTTTGCCGTAAGCCTGTGGATTTCAAGCAGAAACTCTTCGGTTATGGTTTCGTTTTCCCTGAGGGAGTCAATGTACTTCAGTACATCCACATAATTCCGGACTTCCTTTTTGTCCTTTTCGTGGGCAAGGACTTCTTTTCCTTCAATGACCAGGCCCACTTCCTCAAGCGTAAGCGGATTTCCTTCGATGCTTGTCGTGTGGTGAGTCTGCTTAATCAGGGCCTCTCGCTGGAGCTGCTTTTCCCACGCGGGAATAAGGGGGCTGTTTACGATCACTTCCCTGGCAGCCTGAATCCTTGCCAGCAGGCGCACTATTTTGTTGGTGTATGTAAAATTAGGTTGAAACATGCTGCATATCCACCTTATCGTCCCTACTAAAAAGAGTCACTGCTTTCGTTATTAATTTAGCGATTCTTCCAGCCTGAAATGTCAAATAATCCCAGGATCTAACTTAAGAAACAAGGGATATATTTTACTAATGTATAAAATGGCACCAAGTATACTTTACTAAAATATACGCGGGAAAACTCAGCAAAAAAGGAAACATTACCTTTTAAATAAAATAGTGCAAGATTTAATTCAGCAAAAAAATACACACCTTATTTTAAAATGAACAAAATCCGAACCAACCATTCACTCGAGGGCTAAAATGAGAAATGAAATCGACAAAAAAGGCCCGACCTGGTTCCTGGCACTCACATTCATCCCCACCATCGCCGTGTCCCTGATCCTCAGGAACATTGGGGTTGACCTTGCCGACAAAATGATGGCATACTACAGCGTCGCTCTTGCAGCAGCAATGTTCTTCCCGGGAATTTCGGCTTTCATTGTAAGGAAATTCATCAATCAGGCCGTCATAAAAGAAATCCCATAGTAGTCTCCCCCGACTTTGATTTCGTAAAAACCTTTTTCGTTAAGGAATTCATATGTTCGTGTCCACTCTCCAGGCCCCACTTTTACAGAACTTCCGGAAGCTTCTATTGCTTCTCTTAGTGCCGGGTATTCGTTAAGTTCTTCTTCAGTGACGACCGCGTATTCATCAGGCTCAAAATCCAGTTTATCAGCCTCGATCCATTTTGCACTGGAATGGCTGTAAGCGCTCAGGGCAAAGAAACCCGCCGAGATAAGAAAGAGGGCGACAAAAGAGACGGCAAATGCCTTCAATGCAAACCCGGCCGAGCGCTCTCTGGAAAGGACGATCCCCAACGCAAGCAGGGCCAGGTAAATCAAACCCATCAGAAAAATTGACATTGGGGCATGGACCCCGCTCAGCACATAGCCACTCAGGAAAAACGTAAAAATCCCCAGGAAAAAGAAAAGCACATATTTGTCCAGTTTACTGTCCGAATCATCCATGTCGAATCATGCTCCCATAATTACCCTAATAATAAAAGTGACATCAATCCATCCCATGAACACTTCCTGAATAATATACACATTATGTATTTGCTATTTTCCCCGGCCTTTTCGGAACACCCCTGAAGCTTCCTTAGTAGTTTCAAATACCTTTAAATGGTTTGCAACCATTTTATATACTCAAAAATATATTTATGTTTTTTTAGAACGCTGGGGCCGTGAAACGGGGGGTTCGCCGGATGAACTTCGGATTCCATATCAGCAAAAAAGGGAACAAGAAAGAGTATAAAGACAAGAATTCATACCCTGACAGCAGTCCTGAAACTCAGGTGCTTACCTTTGAAGGAGAGTTCAGAGAAGGCTTTTTGCTTCAAGGGGTAGCTCCTTCGATAATCAGGGCTTTTGGCGGAAACACGGGAGTCATGGAAGCAGTCTACTACGGGCTGACGGTTTTCACTTTATGGTCGTCCGTGGTCCTGGCATTCGGATACTTTCCGGCTTTTCTGGGAGAAAGCAGGCTCTACAGGTACCTGGTAATAGGGCTGGTTTTTGGTATTTTTCTTTTCTCCAAGCAATTTGTCAAGGTCATCGAGTACCACAAAGAGACCCAGTGCAGGAACTGCGGGATGAGCGCAGCCTGTGAGGAATTCAAAAAACCGGTCTTGAAAAAAGAAATCAGCCCTGAAAGCGTGACCATCACCCTCACATCATACTGGGAATGCAGGCTCTGTGGGTATGAAGATACCCGGACCTACCATTCAACGCACAGCACGAAGGGGAAACACGAGACCGCAAAAACCCTGGCTAACCCCACGAAGGGAGAGGGAAGATAAAAGCCCGGACCCGGATTATGCCCTGTTGGAATGAGGGAAAACAAGATCCTGGGAAGGGAAAACAAGATCCTGGGAAGGGAAACAAAATCCTGAGAAGGAAACAAAATCCTGAGAAGGAAACAAAATCCTGAGAAGGAAACAAAATTCCGAAAAACTCAAGGGATTTTTCACCTGAAACTCAAGGGAATCTACTCATGAAACTCAGGAGACTCGCTTCCAGCAACTCTCTTTTCTTACTTCGACCCTCTCATGTCCACAGTATTTGCACCTGTAGTAGCAGGTCTTCATAATTTTCGACCCGATTCCAACTATGTCCGGCTCGCCTGCCTGCACGAAAGCAAAAGCCCTGCCGCATTTTTTGCATTTCCTGACCTGATAGTAATCCTCTGCACTGAACAGCACACCCGAAATAGCCAGCATCAGCAGACCAAACAATAAATTCCCAGCAGATTCCTGAGCAAAACCGAACAGAGATGCAATCATACCGGCAATCAGGAACCCTGCCGCCATAAAAACAAGCTTTGATTCCCCAAGTCTGGAAACCAGATATTTAGATAACGCCCCTGTAAGAGAACCTTCCTCTCCCACACCAGGCCCACTCTCATCGGAACATCTGCTCCCCCGGCTGTTCCTCTCCGATGCAGTAAATTTATCCATTAAAAAGAACACTCCACTTAGAACACCCGTTTCCAAAAATTGAGCTGCTGCAAACCCCCTATCATAATATGTTAGCAATCAGGCATAACCTTACCTTAAGAAGTCAAACACGAAAAAAATTCAAACACGAAAAAAATTTATTCCTCTTGAGGGAGCGCAGCGACCGAAAAGGACACCGTGCTGTTGCACTTGCAGTGCAACTAAAAGAAAAATCATAGATTTTTCTGATGCCGAAGCGGAATTCAGCTGGCAAAAGAGAGAGGAGTCTGGGGTTTGGGCATCTGTTTGGGGAAGGTGGTGAGATATATTAGTTGCTAAAAAGATGTGCTGAAAATGCGCTTCCTATAGCACACTATTTCAGATGCCCACAGTATATTTATTCATTTCAGTATATAATATTGAGGGTATCCTGAATGATAGTACCTATTCCAGGGGTACTGCAAATTAATCAATTGTCGGGAGTATGAAATTCCTAACACACCGCCATGATGAGAGCTCGGGACTTCAAAACCGACATTGATGCAATACCTGGCCGAAGCTTTTTATTAGAGCACATACTTCCAGCCTTCCTTTTTCAGCCCCACCCTGTGGGTCCTGTAATCCGGCATAAGCTCCTCAACCAGTGCCCAGAAGTTTTTAGAGTGGTTTTTCTCTTTAACATGGCAGAGTTCATGCACCACAACGTACTCAAGCTGCTCGGGCGGTGCCATCATAAGCTGGAAATTTATCCTGAGGACATTGTCAACAGAGCAGCTCCCCCAGCGTCTTTTCTGGTATTTGACTTTAAAGGAGGGAGGGGATATGCCCATTTTTCCAGAATAGACCTCTACAAGCTCCCCTACTTTGTCATCCGCCCGCCCGAGGTACCACCTCCAGACCGCCTCTTTCACAGGAGCCGGATTCAGGGGTTCCGGCACCTTATCCGGGATAACGGCTTTAAGCACCGGATCTTCCAGGCCTGCCGAAAGCACCCTTCCGCCAAAAGTTATTTTCAGGGGATATTCTTTCCCCAGATACAGGAATTTTTCACCTTCAACATACCGCTTTTCAGGGTTCTGGTTCTGTGTTGCCTTAAACCCGTCAAGTTTTTTCAGGACCCAGCCTGCTTTCTTCCTGACCATCTTCCTGATAGTTTCAGGATCCAGCCCGGGGGGAGCTCGAAACTCAACTTTCAGGTCAGGGCGGACTATAATTGAAGCACTTTTCCGCCTTTTGCTGTAGACAATTTCATAGTCAATGGTCCTTCCACAAGCTTTGATACTATCGTTTTTCCTCATCTTATACCTCAATTCAAGCTTTAGCTTCCTTCCCCTTACTGATAGGATACCATTAACGAGACATTTGAAGAAAAGTTTTTCCAAAGGAATAGGAAGGTATTCCTCTTGCGGACAGGATACCATTAACGAGATATTTGAAGAAAAGTATTTCTAAAAGAATAGGAAGGAAAAATCCGGAAAAGAGAATTAAATGGGAAAACCCGGAAGCAAACAAATTCAGGCGTAGGCCCTGAAACAGTCATATGCTCTTGTGTAGTGTTCGAAAGTCAGGAGTGTTAGAGTATTTAGGGTTTTATCAAAGGTATAGATTAGCACATAAGGACCGATATGGACCCTCCACTTGCCCCGGAACTCGGCTTCCAGGGGCACCCCCATGTCCGGTTTATAGACAAGGAGTTTGAGGCGTTTTTTTACGTAAGTGTATCCGGACCTGTCGGATTTGTAAAGCATTTCCAGTTTTTTCCGGACAACAGGATTCATGGCTACGTTGTATGTCATTGTTCTACCTTTTTCAGCAAATCTTCAATTTCAAAAACAGGAAAAAAATGTTGTAAACTATCCTGCTCAGCCTTTCGAATGAGGCGTGAAAATGAAGGACTGAATGCAGTTTCCGGAGGATACTCTGTCTCGTTGAACATTATTTCAAGCATCGATAATTGTTTAAAAATTTCTATAAGTGTCATGCATATCAACTAAAACAACTTATCAAAACTTTGCCCTAAACTGTGTGATGAATGATGATTTATAAGAAGATTTATATAAATATTATGTTTCGAATGAAGAAATTGAAAGAGATGAAGTAGGAAAGAATAAAGTGGAAAAAAATGGAGTAGAATTGAGTGAAAAGGAATGAGTGAAAAGGAATTGAGTGGAATAGAATGGGTTTGGAGATGATAAGCTATTCCCGAAACATCCAGGCGCAGCTTTCAGTCATGAGTTTTGGGTCATTTTCAGGTCGTTTTCGCGCCGGACTTTTCCCGGATTAGTATGGCTAACCTTCGGGTAATTTGCAGAACTATTGGAGAGCTATTGCAGAACTATTAGGTAACTATCACAGAACTATTTTCTGAGAACTATTATATATTCCAAAATATAATATATCTCTGCTTTTGTTTTGAATGTAGGATAGACTTCCCCAAATTCAAAAAAAATACACATAGGAGACCTTTAAATGAAGTACAGCATGGGCATTGATGCGGGTGGCACATACACCGATTCGATCATCATCAGGGACTCTGACGGGAAGGTGGTGGACTCGAACAAGGCGCTGACCACCTACCCGGACCTCCTGGCAGGGATAAGGAATTCCATCGACGGGCTGGACCAGAAATACCTGAAGGACATAAAACTCGTGTCCGTTTCCACGACGCTCGCCACGAACACTATCCTCGAAAAAACCGGATATCCCGTGGCCCTGATCTTTGTGGGGGACTACGAGCTCCCGGAAAAAGTACCTGTTGACTACTATACCGTGGTAGCAGGCGGGCACGACCACCACGGGGCGGAACTGCTACCCCTGGACATGGAAGCTCTGGAAGCTTTTGTCCGGAAGGTCGGGGATAAGGTATCGGCTTTTGCAGTCTCCTCTTATTTCAGTATCCGAAACCCTGCCCATGAGCTGGCTATCAAGGAACGTATCCAGGAAATTACCGGGCTTCCGGTGGTCTGCGGGCACGAACTCTCCCTTGACCTTGGAGCCTACGAAAGAGGAGTCACAGCCTACCTGAACGCCCAGCTCATCCCGATTGCGGACCATTTCATCCGCTCGATCAGGGAAGAAATGAAGCATAGGGGAATGGATGCCCGGCTGCTCATGCTCAAATGCGACGGGTCTGTGGTGGGTATAAACGAAGCCCTGGAAAAGCCCATCGAATCCATCTTTTCCGGCCCTGCCGCAAGTCTTGTAGGGGCATCCCACCTCTCGGGCTTAAAGACCTGTGCTGTTATCGATGTGGGAGGGACCAGCACGGACGTCTCCATGGTAGAGGATGGACTTCCAGAACTCTGCTCCGAAGGGGCTATCGTGGGGGGCTGGCAGACCAAGGTCAAGGCAATCAGGATGGAGACCTCGGCAATGGGGGGGGACAGTCACGTATGGGTCAGGAACATGAAAACCAACATCGGTCCCAGGCGGGTAATTCCCCTCTGTGTGGCAGCTGTCAGGTACCCCGGTTTTCTGGAGGCCCTTAAAAGTGGCAAGACGCCGGCTGCCCTCCGGCTTGAAGAAAACGTCCAGCCCACCAGGTTCTTCATAAAAACCGGCGTGCTACCCTCGGAACTCGGAAAGTATGAAAAGGAGATCTTCGAAAGGGTAGAAGACACCCCAACCTCCCTTAGCGACATCTTTTGGAAGATGGAAAAAATGCCTTCCCCCCGCCTGCTTGATTCCCTTATTCGAAAACGCCTGGTCCAGGCAATCGGCTTCACCCCGACCGACGCCCTCCATGTGCTCGGGGAATATACTGCCTGGGATGCGGAAGCTTCAAAAGTGGGGGCAAAGCTTCTGGAACGTTATACACAGAAGGACTCTCTGGAGTTCTGTAAGCAGATAAAGCAGGAAGTCGCAAGGAACATGGCGCTGAACCTCATGTCATATATCCTGAAAGATGTCCCCCCCCCTGAAATTGACAGGATCATCCGCTCCGATAAGTTTGCGCAGTTCAGGCTGAAATTGCCTGTTGTCCTGATCGGGGGTCCGGTTATCGCTTTCACGGAAGAGGTAAAAAAGATCCTCGACGCCGACATCGTGGTCCCAAAATACGCGGAAGTCGGAAACGCCGTGGGAGCCCTTGTAGGAAAGGGCATAAAAAGAGTTGAAATCCTTATAAAGAATACCTACGCCAAAGACAAAAAAAGGCTTATACTTGTCTTTTCCCCTGCCGGCCGGGAAACCTTCGGGAGCTTCCCCGAAGCCCTGGATTATGCGGATACCCTCGGGAAGAAACTCGTCATGGATTACATGACCGAAGCGGGCCTGGATAAAGGCCAGGTTCAGATAAGCATGGACAGAAAAGACATTGCCCTCAGCGAAGCGGGAACGGTGCCCGTTGAAACAAAGCTTGTCTTCGTGGGAGTGGGCATGCCTAAAACCTGAGCATCCGGTTTCCTGCCCCATCTCCTCCCCACCCGCTAACAATTTCCTCCTATCCACTAACATATCTGCCCCCACCCGCTAAATTTATATTTACCCCCATTAATGCAGATATTAAAAATTCGGATATATAAAAAGCAGAATTTATGCTTAAAAACAGGTCGTTGTCCCCGAATCAACGGTTCCTGTTCTGAAAAGTTAAATTTTCAGGGCTGACAACCAGGATTTCTGACCCCGGCCAGCCTGTTCAAAAGCCGCAGCACCCGGAAAAAAATGGCACACAACGGAAGATCAGAAACATAGCGGAAAATCAGACATAATGGAAGATCGGAAACATAACGGAACGTCAGACATAATGGAAGATCAGAAACGTGGCGGAACGTCAGACATAATGGCATGTTAGAGTATACTGCGAAAAAAAGGAAGCATAAAAAATTGCAAAAATGGAGTTATTAAAAAATGGCATACAGTTTAGGCATTGATGCCGGTGGAACCTATACGGATTCGATTTTAATCCGGAACTCGGACGGCGCTGTCGTTGGTTCGAACAAGGCACTTACAAGTTACCCTGACCCCCTTGAAGGGATCACGAACTCAATCAATGGGCTGAACCCGGAAAAACTAAAGGAGGTTACCCTGACCTCGGTATCCACCACCCTTGCAACCAACACTATCCTGGAAAAGACCGGGTTTCCGGTCGGGCTGGTCCTCGTCGGGGACTATGAGATCCCCCGGGATTCCGGGATTGAGAATTACATTATGGTTAAGGGAGGACACGACAGCCACGGAAACGAAATCGAGCCTCTTGACCTTGAGAGTGTCAGGGGTTTCGTACTCAGGCTTAAGGACAGGGTTGCAGCTTTTGCAGTTTCTTCCTATTTCAGCGTCCGAAACCCGGACCATGAACTGCAGGTAAAAACCCTGGTAAAAGAGCTAACAGGGCTTCCCGTGGTCTGCGGGCACGAACTTGCCCAGTCCCTGGGAGCCTACGAAAGGGGAGTTACGGCTTACCTGAACGCCCAGCTCCTGCCAGTAGCTGAGAGCTTCCTGGAGACCGTCGTGGGGGAAATCGAAAGAAGGGGACTCGATTCAAGGGTTGCCATGCTCCGCTGTGACGGCTCGGTCGTGAGCATGCAGGAAGCCATGAAAAAACCCATCGAATCGGTCTTCTCAGGCCCTGCAGCAAGCCTTCTCGGGGCGTCCTACCTTTCGAAACACGAGACCTGTGCCGCAATCGACGTTGGGGGGACAAGCACTGACGTTTCCCTGATCTACAGGGGGCTTCCTTACCTGAGCGAGACTGGAGCTGTTGTAGGGGGCTGGCAGACCAAGGTCAGAGCCCTCCGGATGGAGACCTCGGCAATGGGTGGGGACAGCCACGTCTGGGTCCAGGGCAGCAATACCAATGTCGGACCCCGCAGGGTCATTCCCCTCTGCCGGGCTGCAGTGCTCTACCCGGGCTTCATGCACACCCTGAAGAAGCGCTGGATCCCCGATCGCCTGAAACTGAACGAGCATATCCAGGCAACAAAGTTCTTTGTCCGGACAGGGAGAAAGTCCATCGAACTGAGCGGAGAAGAGGGAGAGCTCCTGGCCCTGATAGGAGACGAACCCAAATCCCTTAATGACGTCTATTGGGACCGGAAAGTCCTTCCGTCCAGGCGGGTGATGGATTCCCTGATCCAGAAGCGGCTGGTCCAGGCAATCGGCTTTACCCCCACAGACGCCCTCCACGTGCTCGGGGACTACGTCGAGTGGGACTCCGAAGCCTCGCTTATAGGGGCTACCCTGCTTGCAAACTTTGTGGGGATGGACAAGTACGAGTTTTGCACCCGCGTAAAACGTCTCTTTGCCCGGAACATGGCAAAAGACCTCCTCGCCTTCCTGATGGAAGGGGTGGATAGAGCCGAAATCGAAAAAGTGCTCGAAGGCAACTTCTTCTCCCGCTTCAAGGTTGACGTCCCGGTAGTGCTGCTGGGAGGGCCTGTCCGGGCGTACCTGGACGAACTCAAGGAACTAATTGACGCCGAAATCCTGCTCCCCGAATACTCAGATGTCGGAAACGCCGTGGGAGCCCTTGTCGGAAAAGGCATCAAACGGGCTGAGATATCAATCCGGACCATGTACAGCGAGTCAAAGTACGACCTCAGGACAAAAGGGGTCTTCGTATACACCCCGGTAGGGAGAAGGCACTTCCTTACAAGAAAAGAAGCCCTGGAATATGCCGAGGGATTTGGGAAAAAGCTTGTCCTTGACTACATGGCGGAGTCCGGGCTGAGCCCCGACCAGATAGAGATCAATGTTGAAAGAAAGGACATTGCAGTCTATTCGGGCGGTGTCCCCCTTGAGACAAAGCTCGTTTTCGAGGGGATATCCAGGTCCGACGTATATGAAAAAGCCGTAGGGGAAAAAGCTACGGAAAAAAGTTCCAGGGGGACTTTTAAAGAAAGCTTCCCTTTTGAGTGCCCCTCACCCGAAGAAGTTTCCCTTTCCGGAAAGGAAGAATAAAAAGAAGGTATAAAGGGAAGAATTATCCGGTTTCCGGATCATAAAATACCTGCATCTGATAAGCCGGTTTTCCGATATTTTTATATTCCGGTTACTCCTTTCCTAAAGGAAAAAAAAGGACATTTGACTGTCAAATATTGACCGTTCAGATCCAGGGAATCTGAGTGAAATAGAAAAACATGCGGAAGGAATTGAAATGATACCAAAAAAGGCGTTTATGACCAAGGGCACCGGAGTCCACAAGGACAAATTAGCGTCCTTCGAACTTGCCCTTAGGGATGCAAAGATAGAGAAATACAACCTCGTCACTGTTTCGAGCATTTTGCCTCCGAATTGCAAAATCGTGCCCAGGGAAGAAGGTCTCAAAGAGCTCAGACCCGGGGCAATTGTCCACTGCGTGCTTGCCAGAAACGAGACCAACGAACCTGAGCGCCTAACAACCTCAGCAATAGGCACAGCCATCCCGGTCAATGAAGACAACTACGGCTATATTTCCGAACACCACTCTTTCGGGGAAGATGAAGTAACTGCGGGGGAATATGCAGAAGACCTGGCTGCAACCATGCTTGCCACGACCCTTGGAATAGAATTCAATGCGGACTCTGCCTGGCATGAAAGGGAACAGGTGTACAAGACAAGCGGTCATATTTTCGATACGATCCATATGTGCCAGACTGCGAGAGGTGCCAAAGGCGGAAAATGGACCACAACTGTGGCTGCAATGGTTTTCGTAACAGAATTTACCCATTAAAATCGCTTAAAAAAGTTCTTAAAGAATGTTTAAAAAATAAGTTCAAAAAAAACATAAAGGGGGAGTGGGAAATAACTCAGAGCTTCCCCGGTCTCGGGGGCATGAAGGTCTGGAAAAGGCCCGGCCTGCGTCCTCGTGACAATCTGAATATTCTGTTTTTTCCGGGCAGAGGGATTCTGCCTTTCAAGCTTACAAGCAGTCCTCCGCAGAGGATGAAACAGCAGCCAAAGAGGGTGTTTGCCTGAAGTGGGTCCCCGAGGAGGGTGCAGCCGAAGAAAATGCTGCTTACCGGTTCCAGGAGGCACAGCACGGCTGCTGTCTGCGCCCTGATGTGGACGATCCCGTTCATGTAGAGGAGTGTACCAACTGCCGTAGTAATGACGCCCAGGGGCACGAGCCTCCCGAGGTTTTCAAAAAGCACTTCCCCTGGCACCGAAACTCCGAAGGGGAGGAGCAGGACCAGCCCTATCAGGGTAGACCATAACAGCTGTGACGTACCCGAATACTCCGATTTAAGGTGGTTGATGGTCAGGATGGAGCAGCCGAAGGAAAAGCCCGAAAGTAGCCCGAAAAGCAAGCCCAGGAAATAAGTGCCTTCTTCCCCGGACGCCCCGGTTCCAATGCCCAGATGGCCGGGGTTTACCGTAAGCAGGATCCCTGACAGGGAAAGGGCCAGGGCAATCACGCTTCGAGTCGTTATTTTTTCCTTGAGGAGGAACGGAGAGAGCAGGGTCACGTAGACCGGAGCGGTGTAAAGAAGAAGTACTGCCACTGAAATACTGCTGTACTTCATTGCGGAAAAGTAAGAAAACATGGTTACAGTGTTCAGGACTCCAAGCAAGAGGAGATAGGATTTTTTCTGTCCGAGATAGAGCCCTTCAAACCTTCCTATAGCTACTAGATAGATTAAAATAGCCGCAAATCCGAAAAAAAGGCGGTAAAATAGAATAGAAGCTGTTCCCATCTCATTTATCCCTTTTACAAAGATTCCAACCATTCCATAGAGTACACAGGAGAATATAAGTGCTGAAGAGGGTTTATTATTTTTTAAAACCGTTGTGAGCATGATGCTGCATGAATAAGAGTTTCAGCATATATAATTTTCTAAAAATAATCAATAATGATAGATTAAAACTTAATTAAAGATACCATCGCGGCTATTTGAATATTAAACACGGTAATAATTGTTTATTGGAAAATTAATAGTAATAATAAAGGATATTTCAAGATAAAAAGAGGTTAAAATAGATATTATTAAGAAAAAAGAGGTAAAAACAGTTATTTTTTGAAAAAAAGAAGTAAAAATCGGTTTAGAATTTAAAAAATAGGAAAAATGAAAAGCTGAAAATTTTTTTCCAGCCTTAATCCGATTATTTCATTCCGGAGAATATCCCTGTCATTAATTCAGGAATATCCTCATAATTCCGAAGAATTGCCCCGTCATTCCGAAGAATTGCCCCGTCATTCTGGAGAATATCCCTGTCATTCCGCAAAATAAATCATTTCGTTGGGCATCCGGGTAAGTTCATTGCTTTCAATCCCGGACCTTATCAGGCTCTCGATCCGGTCCCGTGCATTCTTACGCGTGATTTTGATCCCCAGCACCCTTGAAGTCTGGATCACCAGGTCGTCCAGGGGAGTCGAGTACTGGTTGTCAAGGACAAAGCGGACCGCCTCCCGGATTTCCTCGTCGCAGATCCATTCGATCTTCGGAGGAATGTCCCCGTCCCGCCTGCGGAGGAGGTATGCAGGTTCGGATACCGCCCAGAGGAAGTCTCCCCTTACCCTGAGCCTTTCCGCCTTTTCAGCCGAGACGACGGCATCCAGGATACTCTGCTTGATCTTCCCGAGCATCCGGGGGATTTCACACTGAATTTTGATCCGCTGGAGTAGCTCTTCCACATGCACAGGTCCTTCACAATCAACAATCTTTACCACGGCAGCTTCGAGCTCTTCATCGGAAACGTCCAGGATTCCGCAGGACTCCGAAAGCCCGAAAGCCGTGCAGACCGGGTAAGCAGGCACCCTGGCTTCCAGGGTATCTTCATTTTCCGCAGCCAGTTTGCTGCCGTTCCCCTTTACCGGGGAACCTTTATCCGATTCCCCTGTTTCCGGAACTTCGTTTTCATAAGAAAGGAATTCAGATCCTTTTTCAGGTTCGGTTTCGGAACCTAACTCAGTTTCAAGTTCAAACCCGGGTTCAGGTCTGGCTCTGTATTCCGGGCCCGGAAAACCGGGAGCTTCAATTTCAGCTTCAATTTCAGTTTCAAACTCAACCCCTTCACCGGGTTCAAACCTCTTTTCAGGCTCAAATTCGGAACCCGGACTGGAAAGCTCCGGCCCAGTTCCTGGCTCCGGGCTGGAATTCGGTTCAGAATCGGAATTCGGTTCAGAATCGGAATTCGGTTCAGGGCCGGAATATGGTTCAGAATCGGAATATGGTTCAGAATCGGTATTCAGTTCAGAATTTACATCAGACTCAAGCCCCATATCCTCGGGGAACCCGAAATTGTAGACAAAAGGTTTTCGTTTCTTCTTTCCCCTGCCTCCGGACCAGTCGAGGGGATCGATTTCGGGGGATGCCTCGAAAAAGTTCAATTTTTCAAAGTCCGGTTCAGGCACGAACTTTACCTTATTCCCCGGGACATCACCCAGATCGTACCCGTTTTCCGCTTCAAACTTAAGGAGTTTGCTCTTCCCGGACTTTCGGGATGTGCGGGATTTAGAGTTTTCGGGCCCCAGAGACACTATTGTCTCTGCCCTTGAGGTCAGTTCGGGGAGGAAATCCCTTCCCACAGATTCGTCATTTCCGAGTTCAAGCCCGGACACAGAATCTTCTTCTGCCCTTTCCCCTGCAAAATACAGGGGCTCGTCCCCTACCCTGGTGATAGTTCTCTGCCCTCCGGCAGTTAGAATTTCGGAAGCCTCTTCGCCTGACCCGGGTTCACGGAAAGTTTCGGATTCGGGAAACTCGTTTTCGGCACTAAGTTTAAGCTCAGGCTCTATTTTATTTTCCGTTTCGGCACCGACAGAGGTTTCGGGTTCAAGTTTTGCTCCGGCATCAGAATTTGCCGCACCCCCTATCTCTGCTGTACTCTTTGTCTCTACTGCACTCTTTGTCTCTACTGCACTCTTTGTCTCTACTGCA
>JAENYU010000016.1:39098-46405 GCA_016841625.1 Methanobacteriota archaeon | reverse complement strand
ACTCTTTGTCTCTACTGCACTCTTTGTCTCTACTGCACTCTTTGTCTCTACTGCATTCTCTTTCTCTACCCACGGGTCTACGAATTCCACGGGTTCAAAAACAGGTCCTGCTTCTTTCTGTGCCGCCTCGACCTCCTTCCGGACCGCCTCAAGCAGGGCAGCCCTGCTTTCCTTCGGGCGGAGGTACCAGTCCGTAGACCAGACCCGGTAAAGGTTCCAGCCAAGCCCTTTCAGGACCTGCTGGCGCAGGCGGTCCCGGTCCCTGGCTACAGGAGAGGAGTGGTAGCTTGCCCCATCGCACTCGATTCCCAGCAGGTACCTGCCCGGATAGCGAGGGTCGGGGACGGCAAGGTCAAGCCTGTACCCGGCACAGCCGATCTGCCTGTGGACTTCCAGGCCGCCTTCCCGGAGGAAATCCGAGACTGCTTCCTCAAAGGGAGAATCGAATTCCTCTTCGCTTCCGGGAGGAGAGGGAAGCTTCCCGTTTTCCGCAAATTCGAGGAAGACTTTCAGGGCTCTCAGCCCGAAAGAAGAATTTTCGTCCAGGTGCAGGTCCCTTGAGGTGAAATTCGCAAAAACCACACACTTTTCCCTGGCCCGGGTGATAAGGACGTTCAGGCGGCGTTCCCCTCCTTCCCGGTTCAGGGGCCCGAAGTTAAGGGAAAGCTTGCGGTTTCCGTCAAAGCCGAAACCTACACTCAGCAGGATCACGTCCCTTTCATCCCCCTGGATGGTTTCCAGGTTTTTCACAAAGAAATGTTCTCCTTCCCTCGTACCGGAGTTCAGGTCGATTCCGGGGTTGGCTTTAATGAGGGCTTCGATCTCTTCCTGGATGGCTTCCTGCTGCTTCACGTTGAAAGTCCCGACTCCCAGGCTCTTATCCGGGTACTTAAGCACATGCTCGAAAACCGCCCTGGCAACAGCCTTTGCCTCCACCCTGTTCGCCCCGCTCTTGCCCCTGTCGTAAACGGCGTCTGGAAGGTGTACGCATTTCAGGCCCAGCCGCTCGTCTTTCTGCATGGGGGAGGGGTAGACATAGAGCCGGTTGTCGTAAAACTCCTGGTTTGAAACCGCAATCAGGGACTCGTGCCTGCTCCTATAGTGCCAGCGCAGGGTCTTGACCGGAAAACTGCGCTTGCAGACGTTTAAGATGCTTTCCATGTCCCCTAAGGTTGCGTAGTCGTCGGGCTCGGTTTCCGGAGTATCGATTACCGTATCGAAGAAAGCGGTCGGGGGAAGCTGCCTTGAGTCGCCCATAACCACGACCTGATTCCCGCGCAGCAGGGCTCCCACGGCGTCCTCGGGCCTGACCTGGCTGGCCTCGTCAAAAATGATAACGTCAAAACGGGTGCTCCTCGGGTCCAGGTACTGGGAAATCGAAAGGGGGCTCATCATGAAACAGGGCTTGATCTTCTGGACCAGGCCCCCTGCCTTTGTCATGAGGGTGCGGATCGGCATATGCCCCCGTTTCCGGTTGAATTCGTTAAGGAGAATCCCGGCTTCGGACCCCCGGGACGCTCCGGAGGTCAGTTTAGGGGCTTCCTCGTAAGCTGAATGGATGATCCTCTTCCTGTTTTCCAGAAGGATCTTCCTGTCGAGTTCCGTGAACTTGTTGATCCTGCCTTCATGGAGTTCCCGGATAAAAGTAGAAAGGGAGGGTCTTTCCCTAAAGGCGCGGTGCAGGAGGGTTTCGGCGTAGTTCCCCTCAAAAACAGGGATCATGTCCTCGGGAAGGATTTTCCCTGCCTCGATACCCGCAACCATCGGGGCTGCAAGGGTGCCAAGGCAGGCTTTCCTGTACCCAAGGTACTGGCTCCAGAAAACGAGGGACGACGTTTCGTTTCTCCAGTGGGAAACCCTGGCTTTAAGCGTCCTCAAACTTACTTCTTCAAGCTCTTTCTCGAACATCTTCCCGAAATCAGCCCCTATCCGGGACCCGAAGTTTTCAAGGGACTCTATAAATGTCTTTTTCGCCTCGAGCACCGCTTCAAGAGCAGGCTCGAATTCCCCGGCTTCGACCCCGGCAGTCACAAGCCCGAAGACTTTGTCCGTAAACACGCCTTCGCTTACATATTTCCTGAAGGGGATGATCCACCTGCCATACTCTTCGAGCAGGGCAGGATCGCTTTCAAAGCCCTGCCAGTATTCCCCGAAAAACTTCTTTCCCTTTTTCCCGACAGCCTCAAGCTCATACTTGCGGGTCTCACACTCGGAGAGGCAGGAGAGGTCAAGGAGGATCTGGTTGTCCTTCGAAGGGGCTCCGAAAGCGTAGCAGGCTATAATTTCTTTTTTGAGCTTGCGGTATTTAGGGTTCAGGAATTTCAGGAGCCCATGGGACAGCTCCTCGAATTCGGAGGTTTCAAGGTCATAAATAGAAGGGTAGAAGGTTTTTTCCACAAAGGAGTGCAGTTCCCTGTACTGCCTGAGTTTCGAGACCAGGGCTCCGGCTTCGGCCCTGGAACTTTCGGATTCCCATTCGCGGTTCTCCAGCATCTTTTTGTCCAGGGGCTTTGAGGTGGCTACAAGTTTTGCGGCATTAAGCGAAGCCGAAAGCCCTTTCAGGGAAGCGGGTTTTGCGGTTCCGGAAAGTTCATTCAGGGCTTTGATCTCTTTTTCCAGGGCTTCAAAAGCTTCGGCGCATTCCCCTGCCAGGGGTTCGAGTTCCTCACAGTCCTGGGGGAGCATCATCCCGGGTTCGCAGCCGTACCAGGGATTTTTCCGGACAGGCCCAAGGACAGGCAGCACCTGGCCCAGCTTTTCCAGGACAGACTCGGCCTCAGCCCAGGGATCCAGGTCCCAGTTTTCGGTTTCCTCGAATTTGAGCCCCGGCATTTTCCTGTCTTTTGCTTCGAAATAAGCCCTGGTCTTTTCCCTTACGCCGTAAAGGGTGTAGAGGCTGGAATAGAGCTTTCCTTCCGGTACCCCGAGGGTCTTTGCATACTCGTTAAGTTCCTTTTTCAGCTTTTCCAGTTCGTTAATTTCTCTGTCCGGGCTGATAGCGGACGGGGCAGGCCGGTTAAGGGCTTTTTCCAGCTCTTCGAGCACCGCTTTTTTCCGGGTTTTGTGGCTGTGGATTTCCAGGCAGAGGTCGCCCAGGCCTGCAGTGTCCAGCCTGCTTTTTACAACCTGGAGGGCAGCCATCTTTTCACTGACAAAAAGGACGCTCTTCCCGATAGCCAGCAGTTCGGCAATGGTGTTGGTAATGGTCTGGGACTTCCCGGTCCCCGGAGGCCCTTCAACCACAAGGTCCTTTCCGCTTTTCACGTCCTCCATAACAGCAATCTGGGAAGAGTCGGCGTCCAGGATATGGTAAGTGTCCTTTGCAGAGAGTTTAAGGTCCACTTCCTCTTCCAGGAAACCCACTTCGTCGCTTTCGGGGTCTGCAGGATTTAAGATCCTCTGTACCATGGGATGCTCTGCAGGAGACATGTCCTCGGGCCAGGTCGCAGAGTCCAGGTCCTTGTACATGACAAATTTCCTGAAGTTGAAGAAGTCGAGGCAGACCTCGGGAAGGACTTTCCAGCCAGCTTTTTCGGCAACGGTTTTAAGGACTTCTTCCAGATAAGTGTCAATGCCTGCATCCTCTTCCGGCATCTCGAACTCCGGGAGTTCGATCCCGAGCTCTTTCATCTTAGCCTGGAGGGTGAGGGAGGTAAAGATATCGTCCCCGGTCCACTGCAGGCTGAACTTGCGCCCTTTCCCTATCCTTTTCAACTCTACCGGGACCAGGACAAGGGGAGCTTTCGGGTTTTTCACGGAAGACCTGCTGTCTCCCCATTGCAGGAAACCGAGGGCCAGGTAGAGCACGGGGTAACCCTGTTCTTCGAAAATTGAGTTTGCCTGGTTATGGACATAAAAAAGTTTTCTTTCAAGGGTTTCACTGTCATCCGGTGTGTCCAGGTAAGGCTCAAAACGGGAAGAAGGAGTCCTGTTTTTTTCTTCGTGGGGAAGAATTTTCCCGATCGCTCTCAGGAGTTTGTTTTCCCCTTCAAAACCGGCTTCCTCTTCAGCCTCTTCATTTTCAGCTTTTTTGCTTTTCCGGGCTTTCCCCTTTGCCCTGAACTTCATTGACTTTTCCTGCAGGACAAAACTTTCATAGACCTCTGCAGGCGTTTTTCCTGTTATCGAAATGGTCCGTCTCTGCGAAGGGCGGTAATTGAGAAGGTTGTTTCGAAGGGACAGGTCAAGTAAATTCTGCCTTAATGCTTCCAATTCCTGAGCTACATCTACCATAAAAATACCAGGCCCTGTTCACATGATCTTTAAAATATTTTTACATCAATCAATAAAATGTATTGGGATAATGGGTAAGATACAGGATGATCGCTAATAAATTTTGTCGATGTTATACCGGAGTTCCTGCATGGAGTAATTACAAGGGACAGGATCTACCTTCCTCCGAAAAGAAATAATATTCCGAATAATTCCTGAAAATAACTCCTGGACTTTATCTTTTAAATTATTTTTTTCATACAATATACTAGCAATACATTCCAATAATAATTTACCGGTCTTTAACTTACCGAATTCAAACCTGCCGGAATTTGATCTGCCGACTTACTTTGACTTACTGCCCTTTTACCAGACTTACAGGTCTTTCTTTGACTCACTATCCTTTTGCCTGACTTACGGCCTTTCTTTGAATTTATTCCTTTTTCCTGAGTCCTTTTACCCGAGTCCTTTTACCTGAGTCCTTTTACCTGAGTCCTTTTACCTGAGTCCTTTTACCTGAGTCCTTTTTACCCGGGACCCTCCGGCTATTTGTCTCCGCTTTTGTCCTGCATTCTCCCGGAAAGCTTGAAAAACCCTTCGGATTTTCCAACCGGTAAAACTTCCCTGTCAGAAAAACTTTCATTTGCTTTTTCTCCTCCCTTCTCCTCTTTTCCTTCCTTAGCTTCTTTCCCTTCCCCGGCTTCTTCTCCTTCCAGGCTCACGAGGAGAGAACTTGAAAGGATCAGGGCACAGCCCAGCAGAGTGCTCCGGTAAACCGGGTCATGGAGGATAAGGTATGAGAAGAAAATGGCACTCACCGGTTCGAGCAGGGAGATAATACCGGCGTTCTGGGCTTTCACGTGCATGAGCCCTGTGAAGTAAAGGATTGAGCCAAGGGCGGTTATCATTACCCCCAGGAAGAGGAGCACGGGCAGGTTTTCGAGCAGGGAGGCTGCAGGAGCTTCCAGGGAATAAGGAAGCAAGAGCACAAGGGTCACGACTGTCGAGAAGAAGAGCTGTTCAAGGCCTGAATATTCGTCCCTGAGGTGCCGGGAGGTCATGATGATGCAGGCATAGAAAACTCCTGCCGAAAGCCCCATTAATATCCCGAAGAGATAAGCAGAACCAGCGATTCCCCCGCTGAAAGGGATGTTTTCCGGCCCCACCACGATTGCCACCCCTGCAAGGGAAAGGGCAAGTGCTGCAAAGCTTCGTATATTCGGCTTCTCCTTCAGGAAAAAGGGAGCCAGAAGAACCACGTAGATAGGGGCGGTGTAAAGGAGCAGGGCGGAAATCGAGACATTGGTGTAGCGGACAGCCGTGTAATAAGAAAGCAGAACCCCTGCCTGCCAGATCCCGAGGAGGAAGAGAGCTTTTCGTTTACCCTTCAAACGTGTCCCGGAAAGTCGGCCTGTGGCTGCCATGTACACAGCAAGGAAAAGGAAGCCGAAAAGAAGCTGGTAAAACACCACCGGCCCTGCAGCCATGTTCCTGACATAGACGAAAAAGATGCCTGCAAACCCATAGATAACGGATGCCGCAATTACCTGGGCACTGGCCTTTACTTGCTGGGATTCCATGACCTGGTCAATAACGGGGTTTAATTAAATAATACTTTCCGGAGCGTGCTGAAAGTATCATCGTGAGCTTCCTGTTCTCCGGTTTTCGGAATACTCCGGGGGGGAAATATTGGAAAAAGAAATGGAGGTACGTGAAAAAGTGTACCATGGACCCCAGATTTAAACAAAGTGCACCTATAAATTTAGCAAAAATCCCTGCAAATCCAAATATAAAATTGTTTTTATTAAAATGCATCGATAACATTAAATAATGCCAAAACAATTATTTACATGAATAGGCGAGTGCAGAAACGAAGAACTGGGGGCGTGTTTGGGCTCTTTCTTGACTATCATCACATCACCCCCAAACACGCCCATGCCCTTCAATCTACACAGCTTTTTCACCCTTAATTAAAAATTGAAGCCCTGCCGGAATTTGCTGTCAACTTCTCTGTCTACCTTTGTTATGTCTGCCGAATAAGAAGCCATCTAAAAAATCCTTCCTGCCCGGCAGAGCTTCCAGGTTGCCTTCTTCTACACACTTTTTTGACATGCTCTACCTGATTGGCTACTACTTTGATGTGCGCTACCTGATTGTCCTCTAATTTGATGCGGCTTTTTTCAAATATTCGATTTCCAGGTCATCGTGTCACATTTAAGCAGGCCTTCATGCAGCGGTGACTCTGTTTCTCTTCTTCACTCCCAGCACCCTTACGACCACCATGCTGATCTCGAAAAAGATAACCATTGGAATGGCTACCATGACCTGGCTGATGACGTCAGGAGGCGTTATCGCAGCCCCTGCAAACAGGAAGAGGATGTAGATGTGCTTTCGGTAGGTAACAAGGGTTTCATATTTCACGAAACCGTTTCGTGTAAGGAAAGTGAGCACGATGGGAAGCTCGAAGATCAGCCCGAAAAGGGCTGTTCCGGCTGCTGCAAAGGAGATGAACTTGAAGACCGAATAGGTCGCGGAAATCCCCGAACCTGCTGCGTTCAGGTAGAGGTATTTCAGGAAAAGGGGCAGCATTATGAAATAAGCGTAGGAAGCCCCAAGGACGAACATGACAATGGAAGCCGCAATTAAGAAGACGAACTGGCTGCGCCTGACAACGACTGGCTTCCTGAAAGAAAAGCGTTGTGAAATACCCCTGTAGATGTAAAAGGCGATAATGGGCAGGGCAACCAGGAGCCCGATGATGAAAGAGAGCTTTAGCTTGAGCATCATCACTTCCAGAGGGGTGACGTAGACAAGTTTTGCACCTTCCGGGAGGAGTTCCTCTTTCATCTGTTCGATCAGGGGGCCTGTAAACTGGAAAGACAGCGCAACGCCCGAGAACAGGACTGCCGCGATCAATACCAGCTTTTTCCGCAGGGTCAGCAGGATTACGCTTAAACTTTCAATAGCTTCAGACATATGGAGTACCTTTTTGCAACGCAAACACGCTTTTGTATCGTTTTTTATCCACTTTCTTCTTATCCACTTTCTTCTTATTCACTTTCTTCTTATTCACTTTCTTCTTATTCACTTTCTTC
>JAENYU010000016.1:0-39088 GCA_016841625.1 Methanobacteriota archaeon | reverse complement strand
CACTTTCTTCTTATTCACTTTCTTCTTATTCACTTTCTTCTTATTCACTTTCTTCTTATTCACTTTCTTCTTATTCACTTTCTTTTATTCCGTACCCATATCCTTATAATATCCTATAAGGGACCGCAGGAATATCCGTGAAGTAGCTTCGGGAGTGAATGTAATATTCTGTTCCGATATTAATATATTTATTCAAGTGCAGTGTAAAGACAGTAATCATGAATTCTCATAACACCGGAAAGCAGACCCCTGCCGGAGAAGCCCACAGCCCCAGAGACAACCGCGGATCCGCAGCTGCGTCAGGGGTCCCCGGGGACATCGAAGAACCCGTCATGGCACACCTGTATGAGCTCAGGAACCGGCTGGGGGTCGTCCTTGTCTGGCTTTTCCTGGCAATGATGCTTGCATACCCGTTTTCTGAGCAGGGAATGCTGCTCATCTGGAGAGAATTCATAAGCCCCGAAATTGACATGGCGGTGTACTCCCCCCTGGAATGGGTTTTTGCCAGGTTCAGGCTCTGTCTGGTCTTTGCCCTTGCGGTCTCCATCCCACAGATTTTTTACCAGCTCTACAGGTTTGCAGGCAAAGGGCTCTATCCCCATGAGAAGCGCTTCTTCCTCAAAATCGTGCCCGCTTCCTTCCTGCTCTTTATCCTGGGGGCAGCCGTGGGTTACTTCCTGGTCCTGCCGGTGATGTTCAAATACCTGATCTTCTATTCGGGAGACCTGGCTTCCGCGCAGCTCTCGGTCCACAGCACCCTCTCGGCCGTGACCACGATCCTTGCAGGTTTTGGCATTGTGTTCCAGGCGCCCCTGCTGGTTATCTTTGCCGTGAAAATGGGGCTTGTAAAGTACGAAACCCTCAAAAAACAGAGGGTCTTAATCTACAGTGCAATTCTGGCCCTTTCCCTCTTCCTCTCCCCTGACCCGACCTTCATTGCACAGTTCCTGGTCGCCCTGCTGCTGGTAATCCTTTTCGAATTCAGCCTGCTCCTTGTCCGGGTCTTTTGAAAGCCGGGATTCGTTCCCTTTGCAAGAATTTTTATATTTGGAGGGTGATAATATCCGACAATGATAGGGTCCACTGAACTGATAGCAATCCTCATTGCTGCCCTCTTCCTCTTCGGGCCCCGGAAACTCCCTGAACTTGCAAGGTCTCTCGGAAGTGCCGTAGGGGAATTTAAAAAAGCCCAGCGTGCGGCTGAACTCGGGCTTACCGAGTTTGACCCCTACACCCGGAAAACCGGACAGGAAGCTGATCCCGAAAAAAGCGGTGAGGAAGCGGAAAAGAAAGGAACGGAAAGTAGAAGTAAGGACAGCAAAAATAAGGAAACAAAGGCAAACCCAGGCCTGGGAAACGTACTGAAATCAAGGTCTTCCCTTCCTGAACTGGAAGAGCCGGAGACTGACGAAACCCACAGAGAAGGTGTAAAGAACTAAAACCTCATCGAGTAAACCCTATAAAGGGAGTCAAAATCCTATTAATCGGGTTAAAACCCTTTAAAGCGAGTTCAAAACTTCGTGTCCGGCCGGATGCTTGCTTATGGGATACTTCAAAGGCAAATCCTCCGTTTATGTTGTGCCGTTTTTTATAAAAAACAGCATGAAAATAATTATAAAATAAAAGATTTATATATTAGTACAAAATCCTCATTCTTGCTTAAACTTAAATCAACTTATTCCAAATTATTTATGGCAGCTTCTTAAGCCAGTCTTGTGCTACAAAAAACCTGCACTGATCGTTGATATGTTCAAATAAGCCGCAAAACGTAAAAATCTGAGGTATAACCATGATTGGCGGGATAGGTCCCACAGAACTTATACTTATATTCGCAGTAATTGTGCTCCTTTTCGGAGCAAGCAAACTTCCGGAACTTGCCAGGTCTATGGGAAGTTCGATGGGAGAATTCAAGAAAGCCCAGAAAGAATCCGAAAAGTCCCTGAAGGAATTTGAAAAATCCATAAAGGAGCCCACGGCTGAGATCCCGGCTGCAAAGACCAAAGTCCAGGAGACTGCCGAAAAGCTGGGTATCGACATCAAGGGCAAGACCGACGACGAACTCCTGGAAGATATCCAGAAAGCCGCCGAAAAGCCTAAAGAAGTTGCAGAACCCTGAATAAAGAAGCTGTAAGCAGAAAAGTAAAAGAAGCCGGGTTTCTTTTTGAAATTCCGGAGTTTTTATCTCTTTTTTCAAAGCAAGAACCAGGAGTCCGAACTTTCAAACCACACACTCAGAGTTCATGCCTTCAACCCCCTACCCTTTCAGGGTTCGTATCTTGAACCCGCATATTCTACCACAATCGGGATCTTTTCCCCGCACTTCGGGCAGGTCTTTTCATTGGTGACCTCATATTTTTCGATTTCGAAGAGCCCGCGTTGAATCAGCATTTTTCCGCAGTTGGGACAGAAGGTGTTATCATGCTCGTGCCCGAAAACGTTTCCGACATAGACGTAATTCATCCCCTCTTCAATTGCTATTTCGTAGGCCGTCTCGAGGGTCTCTACGGGGGTAGGAGAGAGGTCCTGCATCTGGTACTGGGGCTGGAAGCGGGTGAAATGGAGGGGAGTGTCGGGACCAAGGTTCTTGTAGACCCAGCTGGAAAGTTCCCGGAGCTCGTCAGGGGAATCGTTTCGGGTGGGGATGACCAGGTTAGTGATTTCCACATGGATCCCGAGCTTCTTTGCAAGGGCTGAAGACTCGAGCACTGGAGCCAGTTTTGCGCTTGCGACATCGTGGTAGAATTCCTCGGTAAACGCCTTGATGTCAATGTTGGCGGCATCAAGGTAGGGAGCTATATGTTTGAGAGCGTCTGGGGTCATGTACCCGTTTGTAACGTAAACCGTTCCCAGGCCCGCTTCCTTTGCAAGTTTCGCACTTTCATAGCTGTACTCATGCCAGATCGTAGGCTCGTTATAAGTCCAGGCGATGGACTTCGCCCCCGACATAAGCGCCCTTCCCACCAGGTCTTCGGGGAGAATATCCCTGGTAAAGGAATCTTCCACACAGGTCTGGGAAATCGTCCAGTTCTGGCAGTGCTTGCAGCGGAAGTTGCACCCGACGGTCCCGACGGAATACGCAAACGAACCCGGGTAAAAATGGTACAGCGGCTTCTTTTCAATCGGGTCCACAGCTTCGCTGGAGACAGAGCCGTAGATCAGGGTATACAGGTCTCCACCCCGGTTTTCCCGAACTCTGCAAAACCCCCTTTTTCCGGGAGCTATTTTGCACCCATGGGCGCAGAGTTTGCACTGGACCTTATCGGCATCGAGTTTCTCGTAGAACATGGCTTCACGGATCATGCGCACACACTTTATTAATTTTTACATAAATGACTCATAGTATGGCCGTTGCAGTGAACGATTATTAAATCCCCTATGAAGCTTACGCCTTTATAGATGATGAAAATAACGAAGGAAGGAAGTTAATAAGGATATGCTTATAAAAGTGGGTGGAGGGAAAATAAAAAAATCAGGAATCAATAGTGAATCAGGAATCAATAGTGAAGCAAGGGGAAATATTTAATCAAGGGGAATAATGAGTCTAAATTGGACCAAAAATAATAGAATCTGCCACAAAATTCAGAACGCCGAATCAACGTAATCGACCGGTCTTTTGAAAACAGCGTTTACCATGCCGTCTTCATCCATTTCGTCAGCAAACTTGATCAGTTCCCAGCCTTCAACCCCCAGACTATTGAGGTCTTCTTTCGTATTTGATAGATCACTGAACCTAACAGCTTTAATATCATATTCCCAGACATTCATGAACCATCATCTCCAGTAAAGTTGGATAACATTAACCCATATATTAAAACAGGATATGTGCTATATGTACCTTTTTAAAAAATAGATTTGAGATTAAATCAACTAAAATTGAGCATAAAGATTTTTCAAATTTAGTACGCTTCAAATTTTATACGTACTTGCATATTCATCATTCTTGCATTGATCCGGGTTCTTGCATTGATCCGGGTTCTTGCATTGATCCGGGGCATTATTTCCACATTGAACCAAAACTTTTTCGCAAGGCAGGAAAATTTGAAAAACAGAGAGCAAGCTTTGCACTTGCGACATAGTACCAGGATTCTTCGCTAAAAAGTTTGATGTCAACGTTGCATGCATCCATTTGAAGAGCAACATGATACTATCGAAAATAAACAGTAGTTACGTTTCGATCACTGAAAAGATCTATTAGACCTCAATGGTTTTGTGTAAGCTGGAGTGCTTATCCGGATATTCATCGCTAGCAAATATATATAAGTCGGCAATATCTTATACAATTAATAACAGATATAAATTAGGATGCGATGTGAGCAGATAAATTATAACATAACCATTAGACCTTCTTTTATCAAGCTGGGGTTATTCCTGATCATAGCAGGTGTGCTTTATGTGATCAGTCTTGAGAACTACCTGCTCTTTCGAATCGTGGTAAACCAGTTCAATGTCATTATAGCTTACATGGTTTTCATAATAGTATGGAAATCAAAAGTCGTTTCGGAAAACCGATACCTTACATTTATAGGGACAGCACTCTTTTTCATAGCATGTCTTGGTTTTTTACGCTCGTTTTCATATGAAGAAATAAACGTGTTTAGTGGTTTTGGTGCAAACCTTCCGGCACAACTCTGGATAGCTATGAGATACCTCGGAGGTGTCTCCTTTTTTGTAGCTCCGCTGCTTTTGACAGGTGTTGCAAAGAATGAGAAAATGGACTCAAAACCCACCGGAAATGACCAGTTTGGCTGGGAAGTGTTCTTTGTATATGCTTTAATTACGGCAGTTTTCCTGCTTTCAATTTTCCATTACAGGAACTTCCCCGCCTGTTATGTAGAAGGTTTTGGGCTTACTAAATTTAAAATCTTCAGCGAGTATATTATCTCTTTCTTATTTATCGCTTCACTGTTCCTCCTGTATCGAAAAAGGGACAGATTCGAAAAAAAGGTTTTCAGGATACTTATGGCAGCCATAACAGTATCCATCTTCGCGGAACTGTCCCTTACCAACTACACATACACAGAAGAGGTTTTCAACTTTATAGGGCACACATTTAACGTTTTGTCTTTTTACCTGATTTATATGGCGATTGTGGAAACAGGCTTTGAAGAGCCCTGCAACCTTCTTTTCAGGGAACTTAAATTCAGAGAAGAAGCCCTGAGGAGAGAAACTACTTTTCTTAAGGACGACCAGGGCCGAATTTACAGGATGCTTGGAGTAGAGAAATGTACAGCTGCCGGTGAACTTCCGGTTGTGGAAATGCAAGCAAAAACAGAACAATACAGCTCATTCGTGCGGAACATCCAGGGACTCATAGGCTTTCGGCTTGACGAGAAAGGTACTCCGGTATTCATGGACGGGGCGGTGGAAGAGATCACAGCTTACAGCAAAAAGGCCTTCATGTCCGGGAAGGGGAAGTGGGCCGAAATAGTCGAACCTGAAGACCGGCCATTGTTTCTTGAAAACCTGAAAAATGCGGAGTCTAACCCCGATTCCGCTCTTGAGCTGGAATACAGGATACGGAGAAAAGACGGGGAAATAAGATGGGTCAGGGAAATTATGCAGCTCCTTCCCAAAAATTCCGGAATTCCAGGGAAATTCCAGGGCTTTGTTCATGATATCACTCAACGTAAGATGGCCGAAAAAACCCTTTCCAGAACCGATGAAGCCCGCATAAAAGAGATCCATCACAGGATTAAAAATAATCTGCAGGTGATCTCCTCGCTACTCAGCCTCCAGGCGGAAAAGTTCAGCGATAAAGAAACCCTTGAGGCATTTCGGGAAAGCCAGAATCGCGTAGCTTCCATGGCTTTGATTCACGAAGAACTTTACCAGGGAAAGGATATGGAAACCCTCGATTTTGCAGCTTATCTCCAGGAGCTGACTTCAGAACTTTTCAGTTCGTATACCGTCGGGAATGAGAGGGTTAGCCTGAAACTGGACATTGAGCAGCTTTATCTGGGAATGGATACTGCAGTCCCTCTTGGTATTATTGTAAACGAGCTTGTTTCGAATTCCCTGAAACACGCCTTCCCTGCAGGAAAAGCCGGAGAAATCCGGATAAGCCTTTTCGGACCGGAGAATTACGAAATAGAAGGTGAAAAGGACCTGCAGTTTACTTTGAGTGTAGCCGATGACGGGAAGGGCTTTCCTGAAAAAATCGATTTCAAAAATACGGATTCTCTTGGGCTCCAGCTTGTAAAAATTCTCGTGGAACAAATAGAAGGCTGCATCGAACTCAAAAGGGACAGCGGAACTGAATTCAAAATCAAGTTCAAAAGGGAAGGCAATTGAAAGCAAATGTATAGCAAATATATAGCAAAATTAAACGCCTGATGGAAGAGGAAAATTCCGGCTCAAGCATGTAGGCTCAAGCCTGTAATTTCTCCAGTTAAGCTTTTCAGTGCCCTGGATATTCTCCGACAATCGGAATCAACTCCCCACATTTAGGGCAGGTCTTTTCAGGCGTTATATTATATTCCTGGACCTCGAAAAATCCTCTTGCAATCAGCAAAGTCCCGCATTCGGGACAGAAAGTATTCTCGTGCGGATGCCCTGGTACATTTCCCACGTAGACAAAACGCATCCCTTCCTCAAGAGCAATCGCACGTGCCTGGTCAAGGGTTTTCACGGATGTGGGGGGCAGGTCTTTCATTTTATAGTGGGGGTGGAAGCGGTTAAAATGAAGAGGAGTGTCCTTTCCCAGGTTTTCGTAGACCCAGCGGGAAAGTTCCCGAAGCTCATCAGGAGAATCGTTTCGGGTGGGAATAATAAGGTTAACAACTTCCACGTGGACCCCGAGTTTTTTTGCAAGTTTTGTTGTCTCGAGTACAGGAGCAAGTTTTGCACTGCAAACCTCCCGGTAGAACTCTTCGGTAAAAGCTTTGATGTCAACGCTGAAAGCGTCCAGGTAAGGAGCGATGTGTTCGAGGGCTTCAGGCGTTATGTACCCGTTTGTCACGTAGCTTGTCCCAAGGCCCGCATCCTTTGCAAGCTTCGCCCCTTCATAGCTGTACTCGTACCAGACAGTGGGTTCATTGTAGGTCCAGGAAACCGACTGGCACCCCATCATCTTTGCCTGCTGGACAAGCTGGTAGGGACTAAGGGTTGCCACATGAGCTTCTTCGAGGGTGGTTTGGGAAAGCCTCCAGTTCTGGCAGTGCCTGCAGCGGAAATTGCAGCCGACGGTCCCCACAGAATACGCTAAAGAGCCGGGGAAGTAGTGGTAGAGAGGCTTTTGTTCGATATGGGCTATGCCCTCACTCGCAACAGAGCCGTAAACAAGGGAAAAAAGGCTGCCTTCACAGTTTTCCCGGACCCCGCAGATACCCCGCTTTCCGGCGGTTATTTTGCAGCGGTGGGAACAAAGGGAGCAGCGTACCTCATTGTCCCTGAGCTTTTCGTAAAACATTGCCTCGTGAATCATGGATAATTCCTATTGGATGATTGTTTCTTCATGGATTAATAGCTAATTTCCGGAAATGTTCACAAATCACAAAAATCCTGAAAAAACGTTCACAAGTCTCACAAATCCTGAAAAAGCATTTAAAAACCACAAAAATCCTGAAAATCCTACAAAATAATAATTGTTAAAAAATTATGATGAAGGAAGATATTCCAGCCTTCACCCTAAAAACCATATAATCGCAATTTCTCAAATTTCAACCAATTCGTAATCCCGGCTGCCAAGCCCGATCTTTTCCCCGTACTCAAGCTGGTGGGTCCCGTCGACTTTTTCCCAGACCCCTCTGAACTTGTCAGCTCCGGCTTCATGGTTGCACTGCAGGGAAGAGCCAATCAGTCCCTTCTGCTTGTTCACGAGGTCGTAGCTTGCCTGGTCCAGGGCAACCGGGTCCATCGAAGCGAGGATTCCGATATCAGGCACGATAGGGGCGTCACTCCAGGGCACACAGTCGCAGTCAGGGGTTATTTTGAGCAGGAAGTTGATGTACCCGACCCTGCCCTGCTTGTCTTTTACCGCCCCGTAGGCGTATTCTGTCAGGCACTCCAGGAATTCGGGGATGTTATTTTCCCAGTCGATGTCGATGGCGTCTTCAGGGCAGACTTCCATGCACTGCCCGCAGCTTATGCAGATGGCAGGATCAATCTTTGATGAATCTCCCTCGATTGAAGCGGCACCTACGGGACAGATTTCCACGCATTTCCCGCAGGCTATGCACTTTGCTTCAACCACGTGGGGGCTTGTCGGGTAGTGCTGGTCCTTTTTCCCGGCAGCAGGGGCACAGCCCATAGCCAGGTTCTTGATTGCCCCTCCGAAGCCTGCCACGATATGCCCCTTGAAATGCGACATCACGACCATGGAATCGGCTGCCACGATATCGGACCCGATTTTCACGGACTTGAAGTGCTTTTGCCGGATCTTGACCTCCGCTATGTCCTGGCTCTTTAGCCCATCGGAAATGATAAGCGGAGCCCGGACCACGGAGTAATCAAACCCGTGCTCGATTGCCGTTGTCAGGTGGTCCACGGCATTGTGCCGGCTCCCTGAATAGAGGGTATTTGTGTCCGTGACAAAAGGTTTTGCACCTGCTGCTTTTATTTTGTCCACAACCTGCCGGACGAAGACCGGGTTGATGTACCCGTCGTTTCCGTATTCCCCGAAATGTACTTTGATTGCCGTCAGGTCGTCTACCCCTAAAAGTTCGACAAAACCTGCCTCGTCGAAAAGCCGCTGAATCTTACTGATCGTGTTATCCCCGGGGTTTTGTGCCCTCAGGCCTGCGAAATAGACTTTGCTTGCCGTATGAATCCCTCCTGATGAAAAGTGTTCTCTGATCGCATATTTTACGTTTTAACTTCCTGCTTTTGAAAATGGGCCTCAAAGCATGGATACCCATTCAACATCTTCTTTTACCAGCTTTGCTTTGATTTCTTTTGTTCTTTTCCGATATTCTTCTGCAGTTTTGGAGTCTCCGATTTCTTTGAGAGCTTTCGAATAGTTAGTGAAGAGCACAAAAGCTCTTTTCAGGTATTCGAGGTTTTCAGATTCGGATTCCAAAAGTTGCTCATTGAAGGCAATGGCCTTTTCAAAGTACTCCTTTCCTTTTTCCCGCTCATCCGTATCCGAATAAGCGATCCCGAGATTATTCAGTGTTAAAAAAAGTCGTATGCCGTAGGAATTGTTTTCAGGGCAGCTTTCATACAGAACTTCGAGATGTTTGCGCGCATATTCGAATTCCAGGGCAGCGTCTTCCAGCTCATCTGCCTCTTTGTACATCTCTCCGCTCTGTTCGGCAAAACTGACAAGCATTTCCAAAAATGCCGGGTTTTTCGGGGAAATCTCCAATAATTCTTCAAGGGTCTTGCGGGCAAGAGTACAATATTCCTTTGCAACTCCTGAGTCTTCCATATTCTTAAGGAGGGAAAACCCGAGGAGATGTACCTTGCTTGCTGTAATGAATACGAATTCAATGTCTTTGGGATTCTCGGCTATTATTTGTTCGTATCTTTCAAGAGCAAGCTTGTGGTATTCCACTGCCTTTTCCCGGTTTCCCAGTTCAAAATGCATTACCGCAAGGTCGAAGTAAGTAACTTCCGTACCCACATCACGCCCCTCTTCCGGGGGCAGCAGTTCAAGGAGCTTCTTCTGGACTTCAAGAGCCCTTTCATACGGCCGAATTGCTTTTGCGTATTCCTCCCGGATTTTGAATGCCAGGGCCAGGCCTCTAAGGGTTTCGAGCAGTCTGTCACAGAAATATTCGTTTTCAGGGTCCTCTGCGAAAGCTTTTTCAAATACCTCAAGGGCTTTTTCGTGGTACTGCAGTGCAGTTTCGGGTTCGGATGTGAGATACATATTTCCGATCTGGTTCCATGTATCGGCCTTATAAGCTTCCAGACCAAGTTTATCGTCACTGCTAGCATAGAGCCTTTCGTATACCTCGATTTCCTTTTCATAGTAGGCTTTTGCCAGCTCATTTTCGCATTCAGATCCAAAAAGGTCTCCAAGTTTTCGGTAGACATTGGAAATCAGCAGTTCGTATGTAGAGCTTTCAAGATCTCCTTCATTTTCCTTCAGTTTTACATAAACCTGAATCTCATCCTTATAGCAGGCTTCCGAAGCTTCAATGTATCCAAGTTCAGAAAAATCTTCGGCAAGTCCATCGAAAAAGATAGCAAATTTTTCATTAAACTCCCAGAATTCAGGATATTTATCCAGCAGTTCAAGGAAAAGTTCCCTTGACCTTTCATAGTTAGTTCTTGCTTTTTCTTCAGTTTCAGGAATCTCTTCGATTCCGGAATACACGTTCCCTAAACGTCTGTACGCGCTTGCAAGAACCATAGATAATTGATAATTTTCCGAATCAGCTTTGAGGGCGTTTTCCAGCATGTCCACTGATTTTTTATGGTACTCCAAAGCTTTTTCTTCATCTTCCATAGCTATCTGTAAATTGCCAAGATAACCCCAGGTGTAGCACAGGTATTCTAAAGCATCGGAATTCTCAGGGTCTTCTTCGAGGACTTTTTCGTATAAACCTATTGCCTGCTCATAGCAAGGTATTATCTCTTTGAAATATCCCTCATCCAAACAGGCCCTTCCAATAGTCATTACAGAATTATCAAGGTCGCCGAGAAGTTCGGAAGCATCGATTTCACTTTCGCTACCAAGCAGTCTCTCTACTAAACCAATTTTTTTCTCTAAAAGTGGGATTAAGTCTTCGGTTAATTCCCCCATTTCAAAACAAAGCTTTAAATGATCAATTATTTCCAGAAACTTTTCCAGATACTCAGGATTTTCCGGTTGCGTATTCAGCAATTCCTCAAATGTCCGGACCGCTTTTTCCAGCATCCCTTTTATCGTATTAACATAATCTTCTGCTTCTTCGAGGTCTTCCAGTTCAGAAAGGGTCTCTGCAATCCCCCCGATTGAACCGTCTATAAAGCTCTGGTATTCCTCATTTTCCGGTTCCCCTGAAAAAAGTTCACTGGAGATTTTCAGCCCTTCCCTGAAGAATACCAGGGCCTCTTCCACTTCCCCCATTTTATATTTTGCAAAACCTTTCAAAACCAGAATGTGATATAAAATTTCAGGGTCTTTGATTTTCTCTGCGATTTTTTCGGCTTTTTCCAGATTTTCAAAAGCCTTCTCAAATCGATCTTTATCTACTTCAGTAGCTGCTTTTCCCACCAAACGAAGTGCAGTGTCCTTTGACCGCCTTGACATATAATTACCATAAGCGTTTCCCTCTAATATAACTAAAGGTCCATAACTAAAGGTCCAAAGATCGCTAGAGAACTACCCCTCCCTAAAAGCTTCTCCTCATTCCTCTTCTGGCCTCATTTCTTTCAGGAAATGATCAATCAGTTTCCTCGATATACTTATTTTCCCCGGAAGAACCGGAAGCTCTTCAGCTGAGAACCAGCCCGCCTCCTCAATCTCCACGCCATCGGGCCGGATTTTCCCGGATTCATATTCCGCGGTGAACCCGATCATGAGGGAATTCGGAAACGGCCAGGCCTGGGTCCCGAAATAGCTGATGTTTCTGACCTCAACCCCGACTTCCTCTCTTACTTCCCGGACAACGGCAGCCTCGGCTGATTCCCCGGGTTCAACGAAGCCTGCGACCAGGCCGTAGAGGCCGGGGGGAAAATTCGGAGACCTTGCAAGCAGAATTTCCCTTCCTTTTTTGATGAGCACGATCACCGCAGGCGAGATCCTGGGGTAGAAAAGCTCCCCACAGTTAGGGCATTTCTTTCCTCGCTCCCCGGGCATCGGAAGGGTCCCTGTCCCACAGCGGCTGCAGAACTGGTTGGTCCGGTCCCATTCCATGATCTGGACTGCCTCGTTGGCAAGCGCAAAACACCCTTCCCCCATCTCCGCATGCGCCCGCCGGAGGTCCAGGAACTCCATTCCCTCAGGGGCTTCTGCACCTTCTTCAAGCTCCATGGAGTAGCAGTGTGCCCCTTCAAGCGTCCCCAGGTACTGTTCCCTGACCGCCGAAAGCCCGAGCTCTCCGAAGTCCCGCAACTTCGGGATAGCAGCCGGGTTCTTCTTCACTTTGAGGAGAATTTCCCGGCCCCGGAAGACGAACCAGAGCGCAGGCTCTGTCCGGTCGGAGGGGGGTTCGATGCCTACTATGAATTTCAGGTGTGCGGGGTTTTCCCGGTTTGTGGGGTTCATGGTGTTCATACTTTTTGGGCTTTATTCTATATTATGGTTTTAGGAGTGTTTTTATTTACACCATTATTTTATTTTTGCTTTTGTGAAAGATCACGGAATTTTTGTTTCTGCAATGGGGCAGGAAACTTGTTTCTGGAATAGCTATTGAATTTTTCTTCTTTCGATGGGGCATGTTAACATTCATTTTGAAGATTCTTCTGGAATAATTTTAATCTTCTGGAATAATTTGGATCTTCTGGAATAATTTTATATATGAATCTGTTTGAAAGAAGAACGGTGATTAAGGGAGGCAGGGGTTCTTCTGGTCCTTTAGGCTTTCCACCGAATTGAGCCTTAGTGAGATTCGCCTTGAGGGGAGTTTTGATTTGACTGAGAACAAAGATAACAACATAGCCATTTATCTTGATTTTGAAAACCTTGTGATTTCTTCCGAGGAAGTGTACATTTCCAAGGAAAAGCCCCTTTCGCTGGAGCCGATAGTGGACTTTGCAGCAAGCAGGGGCAACATCTCTATTAAAAAAGCCTATGCCAACTGGCAGCCTTACCATTTCAGCCAGTATGAAAGAGCCCTGCTTAACAACGGGTTTGAGCTGGTCCACCTCCCCATGACCTCGTTCCAGGGAAAAAACGGCGTGGATGTCCGCCTGGCGGTGGATGTGATGGAGAACATGGAACTGTTTCCGGCCATTGACATGATTGTGATAGGGTCAGGAGATACGGATTTTATCCCTCTCCTGCAAAAGATAAGGGCCAGGGGCAAGAGCGTGATTGTGGTTGGCTTTGAGCACTCCGTGGGAAGCCTGGTCAAAAGCAACTGCACGGAATTCAAGTCCCTGAACGAACTAATCGGCGAACCCGAAGTGGAAAGCGAAACAGGAGCAAACGGTTTTCAGGAACGGGGCGAAGGGAATGAAGAAGATGAAGAAGATGAAGATGAAGATGAAGATGAAGAAGGGGAAGGAGAGAAGGGAAAAGAGTCAATCGGTACCGGAGATAAGCTGATAGATTCATACGGCAGGGAAGTAATGATCCGCTATATCAAAAACCGTTCCGATGAAGAGCCGGTCCTGATGTCGATCCTGAAAGAAAACTTGAAGCGGATTAACCCTTCTTTTTCGGAGAAAAAATTCGGCTTCTCCTCTTTTAAAAAATACGTTGAATCCCTCGAAGGCGACCTTGTAGAGAAGATAACACGCAACGAAAAAAGTGTATACGAGGTCCACCTGGTCGATTCGGGAGACATCAAAACCTCCAGCGTAGACGCAACCCAGAAAGTCAAAAAGTATTTGAAGACCCTTAAGTACCAGAGAGCAAACAGCCGGAGATCGGTCCTGTGCAGAAACATTTACAAGCATTACGGGGGAGACGCCGAACACTCCATGCAGAGCGTAACAGACCTCCTCTATTCCAGAATGGGCTCAACCCGAAAAATCTCCAGAAAAGCAATCCAGAAGTTCATCATTACCCTCTTCGAAGGGGGAGCTCTTGTCTATGCCCACAGAGCCGAAAAAGGTACTCTTGGAGCCCTTAAAGACAGGCCCCTGGAACTCGCAGATTCGATCAAAGACCCCTTCATGATAGAAAAAGCCTATATCAAAAGGATCAGAGAAATCCTGAACAGCGAATTCCCGGACCTGGACGAGAATATAATCAACCAGACAGTAAATTAAAAAGCAAGCAGCTCTTGAGTTGCCCGGAGACATATGCTCCCCAAAAACCTGCGGAGAGATAACTGCGATATTATTTTTCTCAGGCGGGGGCCGGCAAAACGAAAAAATTGAAGAGAGATAAGAGCGTATCTTAATCCTTGGGGTCTGAAGATTACCTGCATGCTCTTGAAACAATGGGAAAAATCCTGCTTTTCACGCCAATCCTTCTAGCTCTCTTGCTCTTCATAATGGGATTCCCGGGCAAAGGTCCGGATATGGGGTCAGATGCGGTTTTTTCCGTCAATTTGATGATGAGCGCAGGCTTTTTTACACTTTTGTATGTATCGATTTTTCGGTATAGGGAAGGGGTCAGGGAAGCCGAATATGGGGAAGGTTGAAAGGAAAGCAGGGGGACAAAGTCGATGAGTTTCTCTTAATATTTCCCACACAATCAATATTCCCCACACAATCAATTTTCTAATCCAACACCCCATAAAAATAAATATATTTAGAACCTAATTGCTAAGCATGGATAGTACCCATCTACTCCCCGCTGTCTTCCTTGCTATAGTTGGGACGATGTATGTGGTACTGGTTGCTTTTACGATCCCCTCGCTCAAGCGCCTGGATAAAAACGGGGAAGGTATCAGGAAAGTACTCGTTCATTTTACGGCATTATCTGTTACCACTTTTTTCGACATAGCCTATAATACGTACATTCTTTACATAATGAATGGGGGAAAGCCCGTAAGCCAGCTCCACATACTGGCAAAGCTTTTTCCCTCACAAAGCTATTTTCACTGGGTCTGGACCTTTTCCACCATCTCGATTGCGTATATCCTTTTCTTTTCATGCGGGCTTCTGTACATGGTAGTGCTCACTCTGAGTTCGATAAAGGTCGATGAGCTGGAGGCTCAATGGGAAGAAAATGAGGGGGATATCCTTGAACTTCAGGAAAATAGAGAGCAAGAACTCTCGGAACTCGAAGCGAAAAACACTTTCCTGAAACAATTGAAAGCCGAATTCTCAACCGAGTTCGAAGAAGCCCGCGCCGAAATCCGGGAAAAAGCAAAAATCATCATCCGGAAAGAACAAATGATCCGGTCCGGAACCGTAAGCACGGAAATCCGGGAAATGCTCAATCCCGATATCAAACTCTCACACCCGGAAGAAAGCCCGTTCGAAGAATACATCACAAGAGCCGAAAAAATAGAGGATGTGGAAGGTTTACCTGAAGACCTGCTCCGGACCATCAGGGAATACCGGGTCTGCCTGGAAAGCATAGATGAAAAGTTCAGGGACTTCATTATGGAATACAACGATGCAAAGTGGGAAAAAGATGCCATTTTCGAGGCTCTGCAGGAGCTGGAAACAGATCTGGAGGGGCTTGAAGAGGATAATGAAGGCCTTGAAAAGCAGTTAAAAGTACTTGGAGGAGCGCTTCAGATTGCACTTTTAACTGATAAAATAAATTCCGTTCTTAATAAAAGTTCTGGGAAGCAGCCTGAAGGCAAAAGGGACGAAAAAGCCCGGCCACATCAAGCCCGGGGAGTGTACAGGGGAATTGCTGGGTTCTGTGAGCCTCTTAAAAAAAGGTACATTGACTTACTGAAGCAGTAAAGAAGAAACTTACTGAAGCAGTAAAGAAGAAACTTACTGAAGCAGCAAAGAAGAAATTTACTGAAGCAGCAAAAAAGAAAGCTCAAATTACATTTATTCGAAATTTCACGAAAGTTTTCCCCTTACAACTACCAGTTCCTCAAAAGAAACCTTCGTCCTCCCTGCAATATCCACATCAAACCCGAGCCCTTCCATCTTTTCCTGCACAGCCTCAACTCCCGTGATCGAGGAAATCAGCACCAGAATTCTCCCCCCCGGCCTGAGGTAAGCCCTCACCTCGGCAAAAAAACGCTCCAGAGTTTCCCTTCCGCTTGCCCCACCGTCGAAAGCGTAATTAAGCCAGACGGGCACTTTTTCCTCCTCCGAAGTTGGGAGATACGGGGGGTTGAAAAGGATCAGGTCAAAGCGGGCTTCCGGGCTCCGGGGTTTAATCCCCCTGAAAAGGTCGGTACGGAGGACCTCAACCCCGTTTTTCTTAGCACAGCGGGCGGCATGGGGGTTGATCTCTGTCGCAATTATCCTGACGTTTTCGAAGTTTGCCCGGAGCACGGCAGACACAAAACCGCTTCCTGTTCCGACTTCCAGGATGCGCATGCCAGACTCTGTATCCTCCAGGGCGGCATCGGCAAGTAAAAAGGAGTCTTCGGCGGGTTCGTAGACAAGATCGGGGTCACCGAGCTTTACCCGGGCATTTTTGTATTCGATTTCCACCATGCATTCTCAGGTTCAGGGTTCGGATCCGAATTGCGGTCAGATGCCAGGTCGGATTTCAGTCGATTTCAGTTAGATTTCAGTCAGATGTCAGGTCGGATTTCAGCTCGACTATCCTGTTCGCTACTTCCGCGAGTTCCCCGGGGGTCAGGTTCTCAGCCCGTTTGCCCATGAACTCTTCGGGGAGCTGGTTTACGATTTCCTTGACCTCAGGGATCTTGAGGAGGTGGTTTGTGTTCAGTATGGCGTTTCGCAGTTTCTTTCTCCGCTGGCTGAAGACGGCTAGCACAAACTCAAGGAAAAAGGGCTCGTCCCGGACTTCGAAGGGAGCCGGGCGGGGGACCAGTTTGATCACGGCGGAATCGACTTCAGGGACGGGCTGGAAGGCGCTTTTTGGGACCTTCATGAGGATGGAGGCATCGGCAAAGTAGGAGGTGTTGACTGTGAGGCGGGAGTAGTCCTTACAGTTCGGGGGAGAGACCATACGCTTTGCAAACTCGTACTGGTACATGAGGATGCCCATTTTGAACTCATGGCGCAGGAGCTTGAAAGTGATTTCCGAGGAGATGGAGTAGGGGAGGTTAGAGACGGCTTTGTCAAAATCGGGAAAGTCAAGCTTCAGGGCATCGCCGGGAATGATCTCGATGTTTTCCACGGCATCGAAGCGGTCGTGGAGGACTGCTACAAGGGCAGGGTCAAGTTCGATTGCGAGAACTTTTTTCGCCTTCCTCGCAAGCCTTTCGGTGAGGTTCCCGATGCCGGCCCCGATCTCGAGTACCGTGTCCTCGGAGCTCAGGTCGGCGGCTGCAACGATCCGGTCGAGATAACCGGCATCGATCAGGAAGTGCTGGTCGAGAACGCCGCCTTTTATGCGGTATTTCCTTAGAATAGAATGAACCAAAGCTGAAAACTCCTGAATGGATAGACTGAATTAGATAACGGATAGGCTGAACGAAATGGATCTAAAAAAGGAATGAAAGTGAAGGGCTTCTTCAAAAAATTCCCTTCAGGCCGGCCTCTGCCGATGCGGAGGCGTGGTAAAGAGCCTGTACTTGATAAAGTCGTCTTTGAGTTCTTCTTCGATCCTGTGGGCTATTACCTTGGCAGGGTCGTGAAGACTCGGAATCCTTTCGTGGAGGTTCTGGAAGCTCTTAAAGTCCCCTTTCTTACGCTCATCGATAATGGACCACATGAGCTTTTTCCCGATCCCCGGAAGGAGTTCGAGCATGTGCAGGCGGGTGGTGATGGAATGAGCTTCATTGAAGAACTTTACGAATCTCTCTTCCTGATGCCGGACGCAGGCTTCAAGGATGTAAGGGAGTTCGAGGTTTGCGCCGTGGGTCAGGTCGGAATGGCCGACGCGCTGCTTCACATGGTCTATAGCATCCCTGTCCCCGGACCCGACGTAAACCCTTGACTGGATTTCCGGAATCACGCCGTTCTTGGGTACAAGCTCCATCAGGGTGAACTTCTTGTCGCCAACTGCCTGGACCAGGGGCTTTTTCTGGGACATGGACCTTGCATCCACTGCTTTCCCGTAAGGGAGGTAATCAAGCACCCATACGTATTCTTCCCTTTCACCGGAATTCTCCCCGCCTTTCCCGGAATGGTGAGTGCCTGATGAGCGAGAGCCTGATGGGCGTGGGCCTCTTTCAGAGTGAGGCCTACCTGCCGAACGTCTATCAGAAGAAGATTTATCAGTAGTACTTCTGCCCGTTTGCGGTCTACCCGTTTGCGGTCTACCCGATTGTGAATTTTCTTCTCTCATCAGCACCCATCCTATCTATAAATTAACCCCTGAACATAATTTGCAACCGGGACACTCCCGGCTATCTATGGGCTCAGGATATTCCCAATTACCATAAGCATGAATAGAATATTCCCTTTAAGGGACATTCCCCGTACTAAATATTCCCTTACTGCATAAGGGATATTCCCAGCTTTTAATGGTCGTCTTCCGGATGGAGAATTCTCCAGCCTTCAGGCAACCTATGCAATCCCCCGGCGATGCCAGATTCCCCGGTATTAAGAGCTTACCCGAGCTATGCGGATATCCTCCGGTCAGGGGGATTCCTTAACCTCCAGAACAATTCCTCAGGTCAAGATGTTCCCAGATACTTAAATATATGTTCCCAGCTTTTCAAGACTACCCTAACGAATAACAAGATAAAAACTGCTATATAGCTTTTCTATTTATTCTATTTTTCCTATTCCACTGCCCCTAATTCAGTCAATTGCCTCGGCTACTAACTCGAGTATCTGGTCAAGTTCCTCACTGCTGAGGGTGTACTTTTCTTTAGCGTAAACAGCCCTGAGTTCATCCCTGGACTGGGGTATGAGATCTGCAATCCGGATCGCGATAACAGGCTTCATTTTTTCGAGTTCAAGCAGCTTGTTGACCAGTTCCCTGGATTTTCCAGGACTGGCTTTTGCAAACAACTCCGCGTGGTGAAGGGCTTTTCGAAACTCGTATGCCAATTCCAGATCTCTCTCTCTGCGCTCTTCCGCAATATCGGACAGTATTTCCTTGACTTCAGCCAGCGTCAATAACTCTTCATTCAGGACTTCCTTAACTATCATTGGAATACACTCTTATTGGGCTAGAATTTCAGGTAGTTACCGCTCTTCAGGACAATCGATTTCGATTTATCTTCTGTCCTTCCCTTAATCGGCTACTATTAATTTCCACCTGTTAACTTTTCTTAAGCTTCAACCTGTCGACTAATTCGACCATCCGGAGATAACTCAGTTGTATGTTTGACAAACGATATATAATTATAGATGTCTCTGGAACTAAAGTTTCCGGACATCCAATGTCTCCGGACCTGCTGTAGATGCCTCTGGATAATCTGAAACCTGATATTTTCAAAAGCAGCTCTGGCAAATCCCCTCTTTGCAAACCTTTTTTTGCACACATCCGCTTCCTACCTGAAAGTTTCTACCTGAAAAAACAGCTTAAAGATTGTGCTACTATTTTTTAAACTGCGAAGTAGGGAGCTTAAACGTTACGCAAAAATGCTACAGGTAAACGAGTGGGGATAAAAGTGGGTTAGGTTGTATGAAACCTAACATCTGCACTGTGTTTAATTGTATTTCTGCGGTTTCAGGTGCTGGGGCAGGGACAGAACTACCTTCATAGCATTGCCGCTGCGGACCTGGAGCACGTATGCCCTTCCGCGCTGCCCGAGAACCTTGCCGGTGGAACCCTGAAACTTGGGATTGGGCATGCCCTTCTGGACACTCGGGTCAATATCGATGTGGACCATCTGCCCTTCATCGAACTTCTGGATTGCCTTGCTTACAGGGGAAATTCCCCTCTCACGAATTGTCTTTTGTAACTTGTACCTTGTGCAACGTTTCTCACCGTGGGAATTTGTCATCGCATGTTCCTCCGTTAGAATGCTCGATTAATGTAAATTCTCTTTAATAAGATCTTCTATCTAATAAGATGAATATTATTTAAATAAACCTGCCAGACCGAGATAATTTGATCGGATGCAGGTCCGATCCAGACGTAACCCCGATTCAGCCATTGCCTGACTCAGATATATGAGTCTGATTCGGACATATGAGTCTGATTCGAACATTTGATCTGATTCGGATATAAACTTGATTCGGATATTTGGTCTGATTCAGATCTGGATCTGATTCGGGTATAAACCGTATTCAGATATCGACGTTGATTACGTCAAGCTCTTCCACCAGCGCAGGGACTCCTAAAAGCCCGCTGAGGCTCGGTTTTGTCCTGCCCTCATCCCCTGAAACCAGCTCTTTCACGTAGAGCCCGCCTTCGCAGTGCACCGTGATAAAGGCATAGCCGCCATCGGTAAACTCTTTAAGCTCCATTTCATGAACGCGCCTTTTGCGGATAAGGTCGGCCCGTCGGTGCGCCACCCGCGTGGGGGTTTGCTGGGCTATCTCTGCGTCACTTAGAGTTTCAAGGCAGGATTTAAGCTTTTCCTCTGAAACAGGCTCTTTAAATGTAACTTTAAGCTTATAAGCTTTATCCGCCTTCGAGTTTTTCAGGATTTCTATCATGCCCTTTGGAACGAATTTCAGGTCCCTTAGCTCGACTTTTCCTGCTGCCTGCTCGTTGATCTCCTTCATCAGCTTCTCAAGGTCCGCAGAGCGTTTTTTCGGGGATTTTGCTTCCACCACGAAGGGCCTTCCACTCCCGAGCATCAGGGCGTCGATATCCTCCCTGCCCGAACCGTGGAAAGCCGTATCCATAGCCAGGAAAGCTTCCACCACAGGGCCTTTGATCAGTTCGTCCACGGATTCGGGGTACTGCTTGCCCGTGAAATCGCAGCACTCGCAGCCCTTCCCCCTGCATTTTCGGCAGGGCCAGCGGGTCTGGGGGATGCCGCGGATCATTTTCCTGTACCTGCCATAGATATACACTGACCTGACCTGAAGCTCCAGCGTCTCCTTTGCAAGGTCAAGGGTAATCACTATGTCCGGGTTTTCGAAATCGACGTCTTTTCCTACCTTCCCGGCGATCAGCTTCCCGACCTCCCGGTTGACCTCGGTCTTCAGCTGCTCGGCATAAGAGGTCCCGGTCTCGGCCCAGAGGATTTCTTCGTTTTCACTCAGAAGCCCACTCACCTTCGTGCCCACGAGGAAAGTGGAATAATCAATGCCTTCGAGCTGCCTGACCGCTTCTTCGGCCCAGAAGTCCAGTTTCCGGAACAGGTCAAGGCAGACGCAACACTGCTCGTCCTCGCCTTTGATTCCAAGCGTTTTTCTTGCGTAGGCACTGCAGGGGGCAAGTTCCCTGAGAAGGGTGTCGTCTTTTTCAGTTTTATAGACGAGGTCCCCTTCCAGGGCAAGGGTCAGCTTAACGGCCTGACCCCGCTCCATATTGCTGAGGCCCGTGGATAATTTTGCAAACTGGCGGCCCATACAGTGGTCGCAGACAGGGCCTTCCTGAAGTATCTTTTTTGAAATTTCCAGTACATCCATTTTGTTTCACTTTCTTGAGAGCTTGTTCGGGGTAGCCGGGGAAATGAGCGACATGGTAAATGATTGACAGATGAACGATAAATGATTGATAAATAATTGATAAATAATTGACAGATGAACGATAAATGATTGATAAATGATTGACAGATGATTGGTGAATAGATAGAATTAAAGGTAAAGGTAAAGGTAAAGGTAAATATCCGGGTAAGCGTCTATCCTGATACAGGGAACTGTGATATAACTTTTTGTGTTTGAACTCCCGCAACATGTACTCCTTACCGTAACCACCTCACTCCTGGGTCTCTCCTCCCTCAGTTTCAACAGCAGGCTCGGCTTCAGCTTCCAGCCTGTCAAGTTCGTTGTGGATAAGGGTTATGCAGTGGTTGGAGTGCAGGGAAATCGGACCAACAGAGATAATTTTAGCCCCTGCCCCAAGGATTTCCTCTTCCTCTTCTTCGGTGACCCCGGTGTGGTCCCCGAGGATAAAGACAGGGTCCTTAATTTCCCGGGCAACTTCCCTTATATCTGCCCCGTCTTCCCGGAGATAGAGCAGGGTGCGCTCCTTAAACTGTTCCAGCAGGGTTTTCAGGTCACCCCTGCGGACCCAGACGCCTGGCATGGACCGGATCTCCTGCTCGGAAACCTCTTTTTTTAGAGCTTTCTGGATTAAGGAGCCGCTGCTGCGCTCGTCCGGGTTCAGGTACCTCAGGGTCATGCCGTCAAAGCGCACGATTTTTCCGGGGTCGGGTTCCCCGAGGAGGAGCAGGTGTACGTTTACGTCTCTTCGCATCCCGAAAGAGAGAAAGAGGGCAGAACTCACACAGCGGCAGAGAATGTCCATCCGGCCCGCCGAACCCGGAAGGTCGTTTAAGGGGAAATCTCCGCTTGTCATTGCCTTGTGCCCTATAATAACAATATCGCGCATGGAGGCACTATATTTACGGAAGGGATATAAAAGATGTATGCATGTTCACTGGCAAAACCCAGATGAAATCATACTGAAAAAAATAAATCATACTGGAAAGAATAGACCATACCGGAAAAAAGAAATCATACTGGAAAAAAGAAATCATACAGAGAAAACAGTTATAATACTTAAAAAATCAAGAGCAAGGAAGGGATAAGGATGAAGATACTCGCAATTTCCGACCCCCACGGGGACTATTCGAAGATAAAGGCAATCGTGGAACGGGCAGGAGACTTCGACCTTGCAGTCATCGTAGGGGACCTGACCAATTTCGGCCCCGATGAAAAGGTCGAGGAACTCATGGAGCTGTTCGACAAACCCGTGCTTGCAATTCCAGGGAACTGCGACCAGAAGAGCATTCTGGAAGCTCTGGACGCCTCTAAGGCGACCAACCTCCACGGAAAAGCCGAACAGATCGGGAAAATCCGTTTCATCGGGCTCGGAGGCTCGAACCCCACTCCCTTCAACACCCCCTTTGAGATTCCTGAAGAAGAAATCGAAAGCACCCTTGAAGGAATGGTCTGCTCGGCGGAAGATGAAGGCAACTGCGGGCCAATAGTGCTCCTGACCCACGCCCCTCCCCAGGGAGCCTGTGACGAAATCCCCTGCGGGCATGTGGGCAGCACCGCCATCCAGAAGTTTCTGGAGAGGGTAGACCTTATAGTCTGCGGGCATATCCACGAAGCCAGAGGCATAGAAAAGGTCGGAAAGACCACAGTGGTGAACCCCGGGGAAGCCTGTAAGGGCTCCTGCGCCCTGATAAGTATTGAGGAAGCCGAAGAGGACAAACCCATAGAAGTCGAGCTTGTGGAAGTTTGAACCTGCTTCAATCCCGAATCCCTTGCCCCGGTTTTGCCGGAATTTCTACCCGGCGGCCAGGGATACTTTTTCTTATTTCCCTCTTGTTTGTTCCTTCTGGAAATCTCCGGTAAAGGGAATGCTTAAAATAAATTAAACTCAAACTTTACATATTGAATTTTCTGAGGTTTGATCACGGACTTAATAAAGGAATTCGGTTTTGACCCTGTTTTCCTCGATTTCCTGGAGAAATTGGCCATAGCCTTCCTTATAGGGATACTGGTAGGAACCGAAAGAGAACACCGCGGGCAGACCCACGAAATCTTTGCAGGGGTAAGGACTTACAGCATAACCTGTATTACGGGGATGTTAACAGCTCTCCTGACGGTTTCCACAGGTTCGGGAATCTTGTACGTAGCTGCGCTTTTCTTTGCGGCAGTCAGCTGCATAATCGCCTATACCAAAATCACCATCTACCAGAGGATAGGCGTGACCAGTCCCATCACTCTTTTCTTCATTTTCATCCTGGGGGTGCTTGTGGGGTACGGGTATGGCCTCTTTGCAATCGTTTCCGCAGTCGTGGTAAGCTTCCTCCTGATACAGAAAAAACCCCTTCACGAGTTTGCCGGAAACCTGACAAAAGAGGAACTCCTGAATGCCATGCAGTTCCTGGCCGTGGCTTTCATCCTTTATCCCGTGATGCCTGAGAAAAAGGTTTTCGGGCTTGTGGACCTGAAAACCGCAATCCTTATCGTTGTCCTCGTGTCCCTGATAAGTTTCCTGAGCTACGTGCTCCTGAGAAAATTCGGGGCAAAGCGCGGACTCTGTTATTCCGGCTTTCTTGGAGGCTTCGTGAACAGTGAAGCCACCACAGGCGCCCTTGCCGGGATCTCTAAGAAAACCACCGGGATGGCGGAACCCGTATTAATCGGAATCCTGCTCTGCAATACCTCGATGCTTATCCGAAACCTGGTAGTAGCGTTCATAGTGGACCCGAGCGGGAAGACAACCCTTTTAATGTTACCGCCCCAGCTCGCAGTAATCCTCCTCTCGGCCCTCTTTGTGCTCATGAAAAACAAAAACCTCTGTCCCATCGGCACGGAAACCCTTGAGATCAAGTCTCCTTTTTCCCTTGTTCCCGCTTTCAAATTCGGAGCCGCTTTCACCCTGATCCTTATCATAGGCAGCACCGCCAATGAAGTGGCAGGCACTGCCGGGATCTACGCCACCGCTCTCGGGGCCTTTGTCAGCAGTTCGGGAGTCATCGTGTCCATCACCCTGCTTGCCGTAAGCGGAAACATCTCCTATATGACCGCAGCGAACACGGCCGTGCTGGCAAGCCTTATCAGCACGATAAACAAGATCCTGCTCAGCAAGATATCCGGCTCAAACGAACTGTATTCCATTTCAAAGAGAGTTTTCGGGCTGATAACCCTCACAGGAGTTGCCGCACTGTTCTTATGGAGCTATGTGAGCGGTATGTGAAAAGAAATAAAAGGGCTGAAAAATCTACTTCCGGAAGGCAAAATCCGGTATTACACCAAAAAATATCTATTATGTGCTTGAAGCGTCTTTATATGCAATAGAGCATTTGAAATGAACTTGCATAAATTATATTATACCTTATATCATACCTTATACCAAACCGTAACCATACTTTATATCATACACCAATCTCCAGAAAAGAAAAGGTTGGTTGAAAGACGAATAATCAAAGCAACCTTAAAACCTGAAAATTCATTCAAGCAAACTCAAAAAAAATAGAAACAGAAAAGACCAAAATTCCGGACAAAGGTCAAACTCCCGGAATTTCCATATAAAAGAGACTTGGGGAATGTATTGATGAAAGCAAAGATCATTGTTTTGCTCCTCGTATTGAGCGCCGTGCTACTTTCAGGGTGTGTGGGAGACGAACAGCCCGCTGTGGAACCGGAAGAGAACGAAACTTCTGAAGAGGAAATGATTCCAGAAGAGAACGAAACTTCTGAAGAGGAAATGACACCAGAAGAAAACGAAACTTCTGAAGAGGAAATGATTCCAGAAGATGAAGTGACACCTGAAGAAAATGAAACTTCTGAAGAGGAAATGATTCCAGAAGATGAAGTGACTTCCGAGGGACCGGTAATCATAAGTCCTGAGACCAGTGCAAAAACTTACACCATAAGAATAGATAACTACAGAGCAACTCCTGCAAGCCTTGAAATCAAGAAAGGAGATACCGTTGCCTGGATAAACTTCCAGGACAGAATCTTCACCCTGGTCAGCGAAGAAGGGCTTTTTGAGAATACAAACCTGGCAAACAGGCGCAGCTTCCCCTATACCTTCGAAGAAACCGGCACTTATAACTTCAGCGTCCTCGGGCAGGGCAGGATGGACGTTACCATCACTGTAGAATAAGCCTGAAAAGGAAACGGTTCCCGGAAATATTTTCCCGATCCCGAAAAAACATTCCTTTCCACCGGAATCACAGGAAAAATGTTCCAGCCGCCTGAATGAAATTCAAATAGGAGGAGGAAACCCCTCTTCCAAAAAATTCTTTTTTATATTTCCCCTGACTACTTCTCAATCTATTTTCAAATCCAAGATGCCCGATTCCATTGTCCGGACCAGGCTATCTTGCATTTTCCCGATGTCATTCAAAATATATTCACGGAAATGTTATTATTTATAAAAGGCTTATATTAAAAGGGAGTAAGAAAGGAACTGCCAGAAAGGGGTGCGATTCAATCAGATAATGGGGTCAAAACAACTTAATCCCGATTCTAAAACTGATAACTATTCCTTTCAGAACCTCCAACGAGAAACTTTCAGGATATCAAACTGACAAACTTTCAGGCTCCTTCGACGGAAATAATTCAGGTTTCCTCAACGGGAATCCTTCGGATTCCATAGACGGGAACCTTTCAGGTTCCCTGTCCAAAAAGAGCCGTAAAAATCAATCCGTATGCCGTAATTCCGGTTTGTTCGGGCAGCTATGGATAAAATGACCATTACTGTAAAATACGATATCAAAGAATAGCATTGCAGATGACCCTTAAAACCATAATGGAAGGCACGACAGAGGTTTTAGTCCCGGTCCCGCCTCAGGATGCGGCCTTCCCTCCCTCTGCGGCACCGGTATTTTATAACCCGGAGATGGAACTCAACCGCGACATCAATGTTGCAGCAACTGCAGCTTTCGTGGAAAGACTGCTCGGGAAGAGGGATATGCAAAGGGAAGAGGTCCGTTACGTTGATGCCTTTTCCGCATCGGGAATCCGGGGGCTCCGGGTTGCGGGAGAAGTAGGGATCCACGCCACCCTGAACGACTGGAGCCAGGAGGCATTCGAGCTAATTCAACAGAACATCAAACTCAACGGGCTGGAGGAAAAAGCGGAAGGATGCCGGAAGAATGCAAACGTACTGCTCCACGAGCAGAGATTCCACATCGTGGACATCGACCCCTTCGGGACGCCCGCCCCCTTCCTGGACGCAGCTTCCTCATCGGTCTATAACCTGCTTTCGGTTACGGCAACAGATACCGCCCCCCTTTGCGGAGCCCATCTGAATTCGGGGATCAGGAAGTATGCGTCCGTGCCCCTTAACACGGAATTCCACAGTGAGATGGGGTTGCGGGTCCTGCTCGGGGCCTGCGCCAGGGAACTTGCGAAACATGAAAAAGCAATGCTTCCCCTGCTCTCCCATGTGACCCGGCACTATGTCCGCAGCTACCTCGAAGTACGCCAGGGAGCAAAACAGGCGGACAGGACCCTTAAATCCATGGGCTTCCTCGTCCACTGCCTGAAATGTGGTTTCAGGGAGCCTGTGGAGGGGCTGGCCGTACACATAGACCGGGAATGTCCTGTCTGCGGGGCTGGCACGAAAATTGCAGGTCCGCTCTGGCTCGGTCCCCTGAGGGAAGCTGCATTTTGCAATGAGGTGCTTGCCGAAATGGAAAAGCGCCCTCTCAGGACAAAGGAAAAAGCAATGAAAATAATCAGCTTTTGCAGGGATGAACTCGACATCCCTATGTTCTACGACCAGCACGTAATCTGCAAAGAAATGGGAGTTTCGGCTACAGGCATAGAAGGCTTTGTCGAAGCCCTGAGAGCAAACGGGTTTGAAGCCTCACGCACCCATTTCACCGGAACTTCATTCAAGACTGACGCACCGATAAAGGAAATTAAGGAAATAATCCGTTCCCTGTGAAAAGCCTCTAAAAACTCAAAGCAACCCAAAAGCCTAAAACCCTCAAACAAGTTCAAAAATCTCAAAAATCTCAGGAGAGCTCAAAAATCTCAGATCCCCAAAGGATCAGAAAAGTTCCAAAATCTCAAGAAAGCTGAAGCTCAGAGACAAAAAGAGAACGATAAAATCAAGAAGAAGTTTTAAGATAGAAACTGTTAAAAATTATACAAAATTTATTGAATGATGTAATATATCTGGATCTGTAAAATCCACAGGCAACCCTCCATAAAGCACTCCAATGTGATATTATGTCCGACGATGATGCAGAAAAATTGTTTTTGCAGGAAAAACCCACTCTTGCACTGCTTTTTATAGGCTCGATGGAAAAAACCTACGCCTCCGTGATTTCAAAAGAGATAGATTCCACTTTTGCCCATACCACGAGGATCCTCACCAAAATGGAACAGTGCGGACTTATCAGATTCACATTCGAGGGGCGGATCAAATTTGTCGAACTTACGGAATACGGAGGAGAAGTCGAAACCGCCCTCAATGAGTTCCGGAATATCATCCGGGAGTCAGCCCCCAGGGGAGAAGAAGCTGAAGCTTCCGGAGAAGAGGCAGCCAGGGGAAGTGTTAAAGGAGCAAGAGCTGGATCTGAGGCTGGAAAAGCGGAAGAAGAAAAAGGAGAAAACGAAAACGAAAAAATAAAAGAGCTGAACCCGGTAAATAAGGAAATCTTTGGAAAAATCAGGAATCTCCGGGAAAAGATTGAGAACATCCATCGGGAAGCTCTGGAACAGGGAGACAGCAGGGATATGATTTCCCGAAAGCTGGGCCCCTACAGCCGGGACATCAAAAAACTCAGGAACATGATTGAAACGGCTGAAAGCCCCATTGATGAAATGGTCACGGAATCCCTGGAAGAAAGTTCCAGCCTCCTTGAATCTTACCTTAAACGTTGATACCTTTAACATTGAGTACCTTAAACATTGATACCTTAAACGTTGAGTACCTTAAACGTTGAGTACCTTAAACGTTGAGTACCTTAAACGTTGATATCCACATCATAAATTAAGAACAGCCCTGGGAGTTGAAACTCAGCTTCACAACTGACACCCAGCTTTAACATTGATATACCTTACACTTTTGGTACCCGCCTTATACGTTTATATCCAGCTTTAGCATTCATACTCTCCTTAATATCGGGAACCATTTTCATTTGACTCAGAGGAACTTAAAATTCAAAGTTGATACGGCAGGAAGAACATGAAAAAAGTAGTCATATTGCAACCCATATACGGGAACCGGGAAAGGGCAATTAATTCCCTTAAAGCCCTTGTTGAAAACGAGTTGAAAGAACTTGATGTGGATTTTGAAATTTCAGTTACCCCCGAGCAGTGGGCGGAGATAAGCCTGGAGGGGGAAGATGAAGAGGTTTCCGAAAACTTCCTGGTTTCTAAATACGGAACCCCTGCCCACAAAGCCGAACCCGGAAAAGTATACAGGGGTTTCATCCATGCTGTCGAGGAAGATGTCCTTGTGGTCAACATCGGCATCCCTGTGCGGGTCGAAGCCGGGGAACTCAAAGCTCTGGGCAGCGGGAAAGCAAAACAGCTTGCTGCAAGGTTCGGGCTGATCCGGAACCTTCCGGCAGAAATCGAAATCATTGAAAGCAAAGGAGGCCGTCCGAAGGGTAGATTCAGCCAGAAGCAGCTTGACCTCTGGTGGGAGTGGAAAAAGGTAGGCACGGACAGGGTTATCATAAATGCTGCCACCCGTTCGGAGATAAAAAGCGCAATCAAAAAGACCGGGCATGGCAGGGACATTTACGAGGTCGAACGCCTGGGGCTCCTGGAACACGCAATCGTATGCCGGGAAAAGACGGATGGACCGGGTATCGTGGCTGCAATAGGCCCTCACCTGAAATCGGAAATTGGAGTCGTGATAGGAAGCAGCGATTGATCGGTATCCGAACAGCCCCGAAACATTACCACTTATTTTTCCAAAAGACGGAAAGGCAGTGGTGAAAAATTAGACGGTTTATATATAACTTGTATTAAAAAATGAGGGGATGTTATAACAAAATTTTCAGGAAATAATTTTGACTGAAAAACAGGGCCGTACTTCAGTACTGTAATCAGGATTCTGCAATCAGGATACTGTAATCAGGATACTGTAATCAAGGTGCTGCATAAGGGAACCGTTGTCATGCCCCGCAATCAGGCCACCAGAATCTCGAACATGCAGTGGCCGTGTCCGGTCCCGTAGCATTCTTTTTCCTGAACCCGGAATTCCCTGCCCAGCTTTCCGCAGAGAATCCCCTCTATAATGCCTTCACTCAGGGCACAGAAAGGCTTCCCGATAACGGGCATCGACTCGGCCTTGAAGGGGTCTTCAATGAGGAGAGAAAGAGGTTCGGTTTTGAGCATGGAAAGCCTTCCGTTTCCCCCGGATTCCAGGAAGTTTCCGACTTCTTCAAGAAGCTCTTCAGGGGTTCCGGACTCAAAAGCGGATGAAAGGTGGAAACCGATGTCGCATCCGATCTTTTTTACAATCGGGACATTGTCAATACCGTAGGCTTCGAACCCGAAGCGTAAAGCATGGTAGACGGATTCCATAAAGGAAAAACGATCATTTTTCCCGTTTTCGGCAACCTTTCCCAGCAAACTGTTATAGTGTTCATGGACAGGTTTCTGGGAGCAGCCCATGTAATGGGAGCTAAGGGAATAGATCTTCCGGCGGTGGTCGGCAGGGTCGGCCATCTCTGCCAGGAGTTCGCTGGCCTTGAGATTGTTGAGGTGAACGGAAATTGTGGACTTTGCCTTTGCCGTGTATTTTACGATTTCATCAAAAGACCTCGAATCTTCCCTGAGGAGATTGAGAATTTGCAGTTTTACCGGACTGTCCACCGTAACAAGCCCGGACTCCGTGTAAAAAAATTCAGTTTTATTCTCAGGCCTTTCCATGATATCTTTATATAAGTTGTTTTTGGGATATATAAAATGTTCGCATGCTTGCGAATAATTGACTAATATATATAAATATTAAGTTATAAATATTAAAGTCTCATTTTCCCTTACGAAGAAATCTCCGTCCCCGGATCGGATAAATCCCCCGGCAAAAAAATAAAAATACCAGCCTCTCCAATTAACAGGTAGCAGGAAAAAATCGGGGGGAAAACATGGGGTTAATCAACCGAATGGAAACGGTCTTCAAGTCAAAGATGAACAAACTGCTCAACAGAATGGAAGATCCCAGGGAAACACTGGACTATTCCTATGAGAAACAGCTAGAAATGCTTCAAGACGTAAAAAGGGGAGTTGCCGAGGTGACCACCTCAAAAAAGCGCCTCCAGCTCCAGCGGGCAAAACTGATGAAGAGCGTGGACAAACTTGACTCCCAGGCAAAAGACGCTGTAGCGGCTGACAGGGAAGACCTGGCAAGGATGGCCCTTGAACGGAAAGCCGCCCTCATGCAGCAGGTAGAGGGCCTTGACACGGAAATCACCGAGCTTGAGAAGCAGCAAGAAAAGCTCATTGCCTCCGAAAAGCGCCTCTCCACCAAGGTCGAGATCTTCAGGACCCGGAAAGAGTCCATAAAAGCCGGGTACTCCGCAGCCGAAGCCCAGGTCCGGATCAACGAGTCCGTAACCGGGATTAGCGAAGAGATGGCGGACGTGGGGCTTGCAATCGAGCGGGCCGAAAACAAGACCGAAGAAATGAAAGCCCGGGCCGAGGCTATCGACGAGCTCATGGAAGTCGGAGCCCTGGAAGACCTTACAGGCCCTCAGGACGATATCGAGCGGGAACTTGCAAAAATCAGCTCCCAGACAAGTATTGAGTCCGAACTCGCCAGGCTCAAAGCCGAAGCCGGCAAAGAACCTGGAAAACCCGAAAGCAAGGAAGCAGGTAAGGGGGCAGAGAAATGATTATCAGGATTATGGGCGAAGGACAGTTCAGGGTACATGCAGCCCTCTACGACGAACTTAACGAGATGGACAACCGCATCGTGGACTTTGTTGCCGAAGGGAAAGCCGGGGAGTTCAGAAGCGAACTTGCAAAGCTGGTAGCCATGGTCAGGACAAAAGGAACCGAACTAGCAGCCGAAGAAATTCTGGAATCGGACATCATCGTGCCCCCGGAAGACCTCAGCCTTGAAGAAGCAAGAGAAGTGTTTACGGGAACCGGGATTTTCGAAGATTGAACGACTGCCGCTTCTGCGGCGGCTTTCTGGATGTCTTAATAAAAGCCACGGAAGCAACTGCTAAAGTAAAGCTGCGATCCTTGCAGGAAAATATTGCAATAAAGAAAAGAAGAATAATGGAGAAGAAAAATTAAAAAGAAGAGAAATAGAAGAGAAATAGAAGAGAAATAGAAAAGAAGAAGAATGGAAAATTATCAGGCTTCAGGAGCCCCCATTCACCGCACAACAATTACAGGGACTTTTGAGTGTCTGATCACGTTCTCTGCCACACTGCCAATCAGGAACCTTTTGATTCCTGTCAAGCCCTGTGTGCCCATTACTATCAGGTCAATACCATTTTTATCTGCATAGTCAAGGATTTCTTCAGCCGGGCTGCCTTTCAGCAATACCGGCTCCACCTTGACTTCAGCTCTTGTTCCGGCTTTTTCAACATATGCAGTCGCAAGTTGCCCTCGATCAGTCAAATATTCCTCAAAAGGTTCGGCCCAGCCCATGACCTTCCCAGAAACTTTTGCATGCTCATCGGAAACGACGTACACAGCGTACACTTCAGCACCGCTTACCTTCGCAATATCTATTCCATGAGATACAGCTCTTCTGGCGTTTTCCGAACCATCAGTTGCAATCAGGATTTTTTTGAAAAGATTCCCCATTGTATATCAACTCCCCTTAGCACTATAATATAAAATATGCATTATTACTATTAAAATTTCATCCCGAGGGGCCGAAAATCGGGGTGTGAATTAAAAAATTAAAAAAGTATAATAATTGCAGGATAATCAGGAGAGATGGATCAGGAGAGATGGATCAGGAGAGATAGATCGGATTTGAAAGGTCAAAAGGGAATTCCCCACAGAGGATACCATTTTTCCACATCTTTTTCAATGGGGAGTTCCCGCTCCATCCCTGTCCTTAGCCTGAATTCCATTGGGGTATCCCTTTTCTTTCCCGCAAGCGGCACAAAAGGATAATAGCTACCCTGCTTGAAATTGTAGATCCAGTAAACCACTTTTTTGCCGGTATGCCCTCCGACTTCCAGACCTTCGAGCTTACCTTCACCCTCAGCTTCAGCCTCAAAACGGTAGATTGCACAAAGAAGCTGCTTCCCGAAACCGTGTTCCTCAAGGGTCTGGCTTACCAGGTGGATGTTTGCGACCAGGTCTTCGAAGTCAGGGTCTTTGAAAATTGCCCAGAGAAAATTGTATTCGTCTTTTTCAAGCCGGAATTCGGTCCCGGTTTCTTTTGCACCGTATTCCAGAAGCTCCTCAATCTCTTTCCGGGCGCTGGTGTAGGCGGAAGCTTCAATGGGCTTGAAGCAGATCCCCGCCTTTCCGGACGGCTCCAGACCCATATTGGTTTCCAGGGTTATGCTTGCCGTGGAGATCGCAAAAAGCTTATCAGGCCGTGATTTCGGAAGGCTGCTCCTTCCAAGAACGGCATCCATGAAATTCCTGAGGCCCATTTTAGTTCAACTCCATCTTCTTCTCCATTTTCCCCATATTCCTCCTCGTCCCCATATTCCCCATCTTCTTCATCTCCCTCTCCCACATATTTCACATATCCCACATCTTCATTTCACCATTCTTTTCGCTTATTCAGGCCAAATCCTTCTGAATCTTCTCAAGGGCTGCAAGCCGCTTTTCCACAGGGGGATGGGTGGAAAAGAGGTTCATGAACGAAGAGCCGGAAAGGGCCGGGATAATGAAAAAGGCATTCATTCCCTCGACCTTCCGGAGGTCTTCCGTGGGAACTTTCTGCATCACCCCGCTGATCTTCATCAGGGCGGAAGCCAGGTTCGAAGGCTGCCCCGTGATAACTGCCGAGCCCCGGTCTGCAGAAAACTCCCGGTAGCGGGAAAGGGCACGGATCAACAGGAAACTGACAAACCAGACGAAAACCGAAACGAACCAGACCAGCAAAATACTCCCGCCTCCCCGTCTCTGCCCCCCACTTCCGAAGTAAAGGCTGTAGCGGACAAAATAGAACGCTATGGTAGAAATAAAACTGGCAATTGTCATAACCATCACGTCCCGGTTCTTGACATGGCTCAGTTCGTGAGCAAGCACAGCCTCGAGTTCGGCAGGGGTCAATTTGTCCAGGATCCCGGTGGTGACCGCAACCACGGCATTACTGGGGCTCCTGCCGGTGGCAAAGGCGTTCGGGACCGGAGTATCCACAATGGCAACTCTTGGCTTTGGGATATCGGCAATAGCACAGAGCCTCGTGATCGTTTCGTGCAGGCGAGGAGCCTCACTTTCGGAAACGATATGAGCCCCTGTTGTCCAGAGTACCATCCTGTCCGAGTAAAAGTACTGGATTGCCATGAAACCCCCGATGAAAAGCAGCATGAACGTAGGCGGTGCCCCGCTGTATGAGAGAAACACCAGGAAAAAAAGATAAACTGCCGCCAGAAGAAACATTGTTAAAAGCATCCTGCCCTGTAGACCCCAATCCTGTTCCCATTTTCGTTTCATGGATTTTCCCCCGGTTATTTATTGTGCATCTGCAATTTTGCTGATGTAATTTCTCGTCATATTTTTGTTTATATTTTATTCCTCATCCTATTTCCCATTTCATACCTATCAAATAAAAGTTGCACTGGTGCACCCCGCTGCAAGCAACAGGGTATGTTAGCAGTGGGTTATGTCCATACCACCGCTCATTCCAGAGTTGTACTCTGAAATCACTTTGCCAGCCACTTAATGAGCAAACTGTAATTGCAATATTACTGTGCATATAAGCAAGCTGCAATCGCAATATCAATACGTACATAAATGAGCTATAATCGTAATATCAATGTGTATATAAACAAGCTGTAAATGCAATTACCAGAACTCAGTCATTCCCGGCAATCCAACCCCTAATCAATGAAAACACCGATATCTTTTTTATCAGGAAGGAATTCAACTGGTTCAGGAAAAAAATTCAGGATAGCTTTATTTTTTGATAATAAAATGATTTAAGGTCCAAGCCATGCAAAACATCCTCTCAGTCCAGTCCCTGACGAAAAAATTCGACGACTTCACCGCCGTGAACAGCATCAGCTTCGACGTCGAAGCCGGCTCGATCTTTGCGTTCCTCGGCCCAAACGGCGCAGGGAAGTCCACCACCATCAAAATGCTCACAACCGTCCTGAAGCCCACAAACGGCGAGATCCAGATCAACGGTTTCAACGTGCTAAAAGAACAGGACGAAGCCCGGGCATCATTCGGGATCGTTTTCCAGGACCAGAGCCTGGACGACGAGCTTACAGCTTACGAGAATATGGTCTACCATGCGGTGATCTACAAGGTCCCCAAAAAAGAAAGGGACGAACGAATCCGGACAGCCCTTGAAATCGTCGGGCTCTGGGATCGGCGCAAAGATTTCGTGAAAACCTACTCGGGCGGGATGAAGCGCAGGCTTGAGATTGCGCGGGCGCTTGTCCACTACCCGAAAATCCTCTTCCTGGACGAGCCCACGGTCGGCCTGGACCCCCAGACTAGAAAGGCCATCTGGAGCCACATCAAAACTCTTAACGAAGAAAGAGGCATGACAATTTTCCTGACAACGCACTACATGGAAGAAGCCGAAGCAATCGCGAACAAAATCGCAATCATAGACCACGGGAAAATCATAGAAACCGGTACCCTTGAAGAGATAAAGGAAAAGAATGAGACCGAAACCCTGGAAGAAGCTTTCCTGAACCTGACCGGTCGGGATATAAGGGACGAGAACGGCGAAGCTTCGAATAAAATGCGGCTTATGGGGGGCATGTATAGGAGGCGGAGACATTGATCGAAGTAATCTACATCCTGTGGCTGCGGCAGCTTAAACGCTACTGGCGCTCCAAAGCGCGGCTTGTCGGCTCCCTGGGGCAGCCTCTCCTCTTCATGGTCGCATTCGGCTTCGGTTTTGGCCCCATGTACGCCCGGGCCAGCGGCGGGGCAAACTACATGGACTTCCTGGCTCCCGGAATCGTTTCCATGTCAATCCTCTTTACAGCCGTCTTTTCCGGGCTTGAGGTCATCTGGGACCGGCAGTTCGGCTTCCTGAAAGAGACCCTGGTAGCCCCTATCACCAGAACGGAAATCATGATCGGAAAGACCCTGGGCGGGGCAACCATCGCCATGATCCAGGGCCTTGTAGTCTTCGGCCTGACCTACCTGCTGGGGTTCAGGGCTGAGAGTTTAGAAAGCCTCGGGCTTGGCCTGCTCTTCATGTTCCTCATCGCCCTCTTCTTCACGGGCATGGGCCTGACCATAGCCTCGAAAATGAAGGATATGCACGGCTTCCAGATGATCATGAACTTCCTGATCATGCCCATCTTCTTCCTCTCCGGAGCCCTCTTCCCCCTCGAAAACCTGCCCCCTGCAATCTACTTCATCAGCAGGATTGACCCCCTCACCTACGGTGTGGACGGCCTGAGAGGAGCGCTTACCGGGGTCAGCGCCTTTGGAGTGTACAACGACCTGGCAGTGATACTTGCGCTGTCGGCTTTTATCTGCACGGTAGGAGCCGTGTTATTTTCGAAGATTGAGGCGTAAACATTTAGCGTTTCTTTTGAAATAAGGAAATAGCGTATGGTTATATACTACTTTTGTAATAAGTCATACGACAATGTACAATTTAGTACAATTTGACCATGTGTGCCTGATTTATCGGATCTGGAATTGGCGACCTACTCAGCAGATTTGACGGCAGGTTCATTGAATCGACAATGCACAAAAAACTGAGGGATCTGAGTTTCTGAGGTATCTGAAATATAAGACTGAGGCATATACTTGAGCATGTTAGATGTTATTGAGTTTTTAAGCTTAGGGTCTTTTCTTGGCCTTGCTGCAGGAATGTCTCCAGGTCCTCTGCTAGCTATAACTATCTCTGAAACTCTACATCACGGCAAATGGGAAGGGATAAAGGTCGCAATATCTCCTTTGATTACTGACCTGCCAATAATTTTATCCGTATTATTCATTCTGTCACATTTGACAAACTACAATTCCGTTATCGGGATTATTGCATTTTTTGGTGCGGCATACCTGATATATTCGGGAATGGAATCGCTGAAAATCAAAAAAGGTAACATTGAATTAGAGGCAGAAAAGAAAGCCGCCCTTAAAAAAGGAGTTATTGTCAACTTCGGAAATCCACATCCATATGTGTTCTGGATCTCCATTGGCGGGCCAATTATTTTCAAGAGTTTAAGTATCCATATCTGGGCTACAATTCTATTTGTATCCGGTTTCTATATCTTTCTTGTAGGATCAAAGGTAATTGTTGCGTTAATTGTAGAGAAATCAAAATCTTTTATCAATAGTAAATATTATTTTTCTATCATTCGCATTCTGGGAATTGCGCAGATTGTATTCGGATTAACTTTTATTAAATTGGGCCTGGATTCATTAGGTGTACTTTGATTTTTTTCTTTTTTTCAGCATGGTAACAACACCGACTGGGAACTGTTTCCGAAGATAACAAGTAACAGGAGCGAAGATAACAATTAATAGGGGGGATTAATCCGGATGCAAATCAAAGTTCTTGTGGCTTATGCTTCTAAGTATGGTTCAACGCAGGAAGTGGCCGAGGCAATCGCGGCGACTTTGCGCGAAAGTGGCCTTGTGGTAGATCTTGAGCCCATGCGAGAAGTAAAGGCTCTTGAAGAATACACCGCGGTCGTGCTGGGCGCGCCGCTCTACATGCTCCACTTGCATAAGGACGCCCGCGGTTTTCTGTCGAAGCACTGTGAAGCCCTCACAGGGCTACCAGTGGCTATTTTTGCGCTTGGTCCGTTTCATGACGAAGAAGAGGAGTGGAAGGAAGCGCGCGAACAGCTCGATAAAGAGCTTGCGAAGTTCCCATGGCTTACACCTATAGCTATTGAAATATTTGGCGGCAAGTTCGACCCGGCGAAGCTACGCTTCCCTGACAACTTACTTGCCATTCTGCCGGCAAGCCCCTTGCGCAAGATGCCAGCAAGCGACATCCGAGATTGGACGGCGATCCACGCCTGGGCAAGCAACCTGGCCACGCAGCTTCAACCAGCTTTGGCACAATAATTCACATCCTGCCAGGGAGCCGCTATGAAACTTGAATTCCTTTATCGTTCTCCAAAGTCAAACAGGGAACTCAAGTTCAAGTCCCACAGGACAGTGGTCTGAACCCATAATTTCCGAAAGTATCGATGCCGACTTTACATTCTCCTTCATGTTCTCACTCACGAAGAAGTAATCGAGACGCCAGCCCACATTCCTTTCCCTTGCACGGGTGCGCATTGACCACCAGCTGTAGTTTTCGCCTTCCTGGTTGAACATCCGGAAGGTGTCGATGTAGCCGGCAGCGAAGAATTTGTCCATCCAGGCCCGTTCTTCGGGGAGGAAGCCGGAGGTGGTTTCGTTCCCTTTCGGCCTTGCCAGGTCGATTTCTTTGTGGGCGGTGTTGACGTCTCCGCAGATGACGAGTTTTTTGCCTTCGGCTGTCAGGGCGTTTGCGTAGTTGAGAAAGGCGTCGTAAAACGCCATTTTGTAGTCCAGGCGTTCCTGAGAGGCTTTGCCGTTTGGGAAGTAGATGTTCATGAGGGTGAAGTCTTCGTAGTCGACCCTGATGAAGCGACCTTCCCTGTCAAACTCCTCGACCCCCATGCCGGTCTCGATGTTCAGGGGCTTTTCCCTGGAAAAGAGGCCGACCCCGCTGTAGCCCTTCCGCTCGGCAGAGACGAAGTAGTTGTGGTAGCCGGGGATGTTCTTGGCTTCCCTCGGGAGCTTGTCCGGGGAGGCTTTGGTTTCCTGGATGCCTATGATGTCAAATTTCTGCTCCAGCAAGAGCTCAAGGAAGCCTTTTTTCATGGCAGCCCGAAGCCCGTTTACGTTCCAGGAGATGATGTTGTAGTGGCCTGGCATTTTTGTGTCCTCAAGTTTCTCAATTTTTTGTATCTCGGTATATATGGCAACTCGGTAATATTTGTAATGTCTCACATGATAAATAAAGCCGTGATCTCAGCTATTAACAAAGAAGGCAGACCGGAAATGCAGTATGTATTAACATTTTAAGTTACCTATAATTTTTAGATTGGTGTCTCTAATTATTTTTTTATACTCAATTAAATAAAAACGTAAGTCTTAAGTACAATTTAATTTTTTCATTATATATTGAATTTCTTGATAATGTATTATTCCTTAGTGGATTGTACATAACCGTACCCCTTGAAAAGAAAAGGCACGATAGCAATCCATAAATTACCTTTACGTACTCAATTTCTCGATAACACGGTCAGATGAAGTTCAAAATCGAAAATAACTTCGCAGCTAACCATAATCCAGACAGTAGATACAAATTGCCTGATACAAATAATAACTTTTATTGTAGTGTTCGGTATGTGGAAGATAGAAAGAATCATTATACTCTTTTTTGCATTTATGCTTGCGATCAACCTGACAATCGTAGGCAGTGTAGCCGCTTCAACGATTTATGTGGATGACGACGGAACGGGAGATTTCACGACTATCCAGGCAGCCCTGGATAGCGCAAGTCCCGGAGATGAAATCGTCGTCAATTCAAGCACGTACACGGAAAATGTGGACGTGGATAAAGCTAACATAACAATAAGATCCAACTCAGGAAACCCCTTCGACACTATAGTTCAGGCAGCCAGTAGCTCAGACCACGTTTTTAATGTTACGGCAGACGGAGTGAAAATTAGCGGGTTTAACATAACGGGAGCCATTGGCACCGCGCGTGCCGGAATCTATCTTGAAGGAGTTGAATATTGCCTTATTAAAAATAACACAGCATCGAACAACTCCCGCGGCATCGTGCTGTCTTATCAGAGCAACTATAATAAACTTGAAAATAACACCGCATCGGACAACGACCTTGGCATCTATCTGGATTCTTCGA
>JAENYU010000054.1 GCA_016841625.1 Methanobacteriota archaeon | reverse complement strand
TATTGCGATTTGTTTTGTAATCTCTTTATTTTTTCTAAGCATGGGAACAGCATCAGCAGCCGATATTACTGTGAACAACGGTACCGGACCGACAGCAGATTATACCTCCATTCAGGCTGCTGTGGATGCTGCAAATGATGGAGACACCATCATTGTATACAGCGGCATCTATACAGAAAATATAGACGTGAACAAGGAACTGACAATACTCTCACAATCAGGAAATCCGGAGGATACGGTCGTCCAGGCCCCCGGTGGGTACGGAAAGATCTTCAATATAACTGCAAATAATGTGACAATAAATGGCTTTAAGGTAGAAGACGGTCATCAGGGAATAATCCTTGATGGCGTTCAGTATAACAACATTAGTAATAACAAAATATCTTGCATGAATGGAATTGTGCTAGGTTCTTCCAGCAACAACACATTGCACAATAATAATTGCGGCTATTTAAATAGCATCCATCTTAATTATTCAAACAACAATCTCTTGAGCAATAACAGTTTTTCGGCTATGGAATTTTGTTTTTTTATGGAACACTCCAGTAACAATATACTGATAGGGAACAGTATCTATGGTGAACATCCCTTTTTGCTTGAATATTCCTGCAACAACAAAATGTACAATAATTCAATAAGTGGGCTTGACGGGGCCAGTTTGTTTTATTCCAGTGACAACAAAATGTACAACAATTCATTAGTTGGAAGTGATGTCGGGATCTTAGTGTCACATTCAAACAACACCACAATGAACAATAACTATGTCTCCGGTGCTCATGGAATCATTATTGGTTCTTCCAGTTATTGCATAATGAGCAATAATACAGTCAGTGCCAACGGCCTTGATGGTTTCGGTCTGAGTAACTCCAACAACAACATATTGAAAGACAACATTGTGGTCGAAGATGAGCATTACTCTGCATGCTGCAGCTTCTATCTGGGGTCATCCAACAACAACATACTGACTGGCAACATAGCAAGACAAACAATACTCGACGAAGGTTGTTGGAATATCAACCTCATTAATTCAAGCAGCAACCTCATCTACAACAATTATTTTAACAGCACCAAAAACGTATACGACAACGGAAACAACATCTGGAATATCACGAAAACACCGGGCACAAACATTATCGGAGGGCCTTTCCTCGGAGGAAACTATTGGTCGGATTATGCAGGTGTTGATACTGACGGAGACGGCCTGGGAGATACTTTGCTTCCGTATAATTCCGAAGGGCAAATATCTAATGGAGGAGATTATCTGCCCCTGGTAGCACCTGATGATGTAAAGTACAATCCGTACGACACAAACCAGGACTGCGAAATAAGTATAGACGAACTTTCGGCTGCAATCGATGATTTCTATAGTGGAATTCTGGAAATAGAAGACATCTCAGAAATTATTGATTACTACTATCTTGGCGGAGAAGGGTATTGTTAATTAAAAGCCTGTTGGGAGATAGCATTCTCCCAACAGAAGGTTACATTCCAGGCATTATTTTTCCTATTTTTAAAAAATAGGGTATTTTAATTATCCTTTTTTCCTAATTAATCTCAATAAGGTTTCCCAAAAAAAGTAGACATTATTTTTAATTTAAAAATTAATTAAAGCCGTAAGAGACCTTAAATTCCATTGAGAAGGATTTTCAATCTTTTCCAGTCGATAAACTATGAAACCTCAATCTATAACAATAACCCTTTTCTGGATTTTTTTGTGTTAATTTCCCGACCCCCTCTTGGAAATCGACATCTTCGGACCCTGTCCAGGCATGCTATCATAGGACAAGACTTTCTTCCACAGTACGAGGCTTTTTTCCAGTAATTGTGGAATCAGTAATAATTTGATAACTTCTTCCAGTGATTATAATATTCTAATGTATATTTCTATATATTTAATAAAGGAAGATTTCCATCTTCTGTACTAAGAAGCATGCTTTCTTAATATATTTCCGTGCAGGGGGAAATATGGTGAAAAGCAAAGAAAGTATTGGGATTTATTTCTTAATCTCTTTATTTTTACTAAGCATGGGAACTGCATCGGCAGCAGATATTACTGTGAACAACAGTACCGGACCGGCAGCAGATTATACCTCAATCCAGGCTGCTGTCGATGCTGCAGAGGCGGGGGACACTATCCTTGTTTACAGCGGCAGCTACACGGAAAATGTGGATGTGAACAGGGAGCTAACAATAATCTCACAATCAGGAAATCCGGAGGATACGGTTGTTCAGGCTCTCAACATGGATGATTATGTCTTCAATGTAACTGCAAATAATGTAACAATCAATGGCTTTAAGGTATGCCGGTCTTCGAGCCATGGAATACGTCTCTACGGAGTTCAGCATAGCAATGTCAGCGACAATGAAGTATTCGGAAACAACTTTGGAATCTCTCTGGATTCTTCCAGCTACAATACGTTGAGCAATAACAATGCTAGCAGTAACTACATTGAAGGCATAGGCCTGGTTTATTCCGACAACAACCTGTTGGGCAATAACCTTGCAAGCGGGAACTTTATGGATGACATCAGGCTGCATAATTCCGACAACAACACTCTGACAGGGAACAGTGTAAAAAAGAGCGATGTTGGAATCACGCTGGGATTTTCCAACAACAACACGCTGAGCAATAACAATGGATTGGAGAACCATGATTCCACCATCCATCTGTATTCTTCTACCAATAACACGCTGAGCAATAACAGCGCAAGCGTGGGTTTTACCCATATCTATCTGTTTAATTCCAGGAACAACACGCTGAGCAATAACACTGCAAAGGACATTGTGGACGCCATCAGGCTGTTTAATTCCGACAGCAACACGCTGACCGGGAACATTGCAAGCGCGAGTTCAGGAGGGTTCGGCTTTTATCTGGAATCTTCTAACACCAACATACTGACCGGAAACATAGTAAGCAACACAGAAAGTCCGAGCACAGGGGACGGCATCTACCTTAACAATTCAATAGACAACCTCATCTACAATAACTATTTCAACAAGACCAGAAACGCTTACGATAACGGGAAGAACATCTGGAACATTACGAAAACAGAAGGCACAAACATTGTAGGAGGGCCTTTCCTCGGCGGGAACTACTGGTCGGATTATGCCGGTGTTGATATCGATGGAGACAGCCTTGGAGATACTTTACTTCTATATGATTCTACAGGACAAATAAGCGATGGAGGAGATTATCTGCCTTTATTGATACCTCCGGGTCCCATTCAGGCCATTCCGGCAACAGTTAACATCGATCCTGACGTACTGAACCAGAAGAGCAAAGGTAAATGGATAACAGCGTTTGTCGAACTTCCTGGGGGCTACGATGTTAATGACATTGAGCTGGCAACAGTTCTGTTAATGGGCTCTATCCCTGCAAAAAGTGCTCCTTCAAAAGTGGGAGACTATGATGCTGATGGCATTTTTGATTTAATGGTGAAGTTCGATAGAAAAGAACTGATCCTTCTTCTTGAAACCGGAGCTGTAGAGCTTAAGGTAACAGGTGAACTGACAGATGGATCAATGTTTGAAGGGACTGATATCATCTGGGTGAAGAATTAAAAAAGAAATTAAGATATCTTGGATTCACCCCAACATTTTTTATTTTCGGAAAAAAACCGGAGCCGGAAAATCGGATAAATACGCACATTTTTGCCCAGCATCTCAAAAAAGATCGGTGAGGGGATAAGCCCCAAGTCGTCGAAAGAGCCATCCCTTTGATGCTCATACCCCCTGGCTCAAATTACAGAACTACTGGAAACAGGAAAAAGTATTTCCCTCTCCTAATTCAAACCACCCTTATCGGTGATCCTGTGAACAAAGACCTGAAGAAAAGCCTCCTTGAGAAATGCCGTGAGATGGAAATCCCCATGGTCGGGGTAGCCAGCACGAAACACTGGGAAACCCCCCCTTTCCAGCCCTGGATGCCGGAGGAGTTTTATCCGCAGTCAATCTACCCCGAAGCAAAGTCAGTGATTGTAATCGGGCTTCCGATCAACCTTCCGGTACTTGAAAGTGCTCCTTCGATACATTACAATGAGCTTTACAGGACGGTGAATATCCTTCTCGACCAGTACACGTATCGTCTGTCCAATTTTCTGACCGAAAAGGGCTATCCATCAATCTTCATTCCAAGAGACGGGTACGGTTCAGGCAAGGTGCTCCTGGAAAAACCCGTTGCTTTTTTTTCACACCGGCATGCAGCTCTCCTTGCAGGGCTCGGGAACTTCGGGGTAAATAACATGCTCCTCACACCGGAGTACGGCCCACGTGTACGTTTTGGATCCGTGTTCACCCCCGCAGAGCTGCCTTCCGACCCGCTCATTGAGGAACAACTCTGCACCCACTGCATGCGCTGTGTGCATATGTGCCCCTCAAACGCCCTTGATAAAGCCGATTACCCGGTGGGGCTGACCGATAAGAATGCCTGTGCCTCCTATAATTTCGAGCTTGCCAGGCGCTACATATCCCCCTGTGGCATCTGCATCAAGGTCTGCCCGGTGGGAGAGGACCGGAAACTCTACGGAAGAGAGGACGCCTCGATGTACAGCAAGAAGGACGAATTTCCGGAATACCACAGGGCGTGGAAGCATGTCAGAGCCTATGGAGGAAAGTGAAAGCATCGACCGATCAGTTCTTAAAAAAATCATTATTATTAAAAAAATAGACATGTACAAACATAAACTAATTTTATATACTTTTAAAGAGTAAAGGTAAGTGTCAAATATTCTCGATCAAATGTTCTGCAAAAAATTCAAATGTTGGGGGACCCTTGAAGAAGATAAAGCCTTCGTAAATGACTGAAGAGCGCTGGAATTCCCCTTTAACACAGAATTCATGCCTATAATTAGGATTTTTGCCCTAATCTCACTCATTTCGATAGTAACGATCCCTGAAAAGGAGATCAGTGAATTAGTAGGGAGGGAAACCATGGAAGGAGAAAGCATTCAGGAAAAAAATTCAACGATAGTAAGTGACAGAACTGCAAAAGATCCTTTCGCTGCAGCGGTAAAGATCAGGGCGACAGACCGGGAAGGAAACTTTATTGAAGTTACTTATTAACCCTGAAAATTACTGTAAAGCCAGAGAAAAAAAACTCGAAACTTGCTTTTCATTGATAGGTTACTTTTCTTCTTACTTTTCAGGGCGTTCTTCGTAAATACCAGGCCCTTCTCTGCCAGTTCATAATCCGGGAGTTCGGGATTTCCAAAATCTTGAACCCCTCTCTTCCGAACGGGTAGATCTCATATTCCAAGCCAGCCTGTCTTTTGCTTCATACTCTCCTATGTACTTCCTGCCCTTCAGGAACTAAATGATTACGACCATGTACCCATGTTCAACTGCCCTCAGGGCCAGTCTAAAAGCGTTTGTGGTCTTTCCTTCTCCTTTTCCCCGGTATACAGATAAACCATATATTTTGCCATTTCCCCTCTTTTTAAAATTAAATTTGTTTGATAAAAATATATACCCCGGAGACACATATATGCAAGCAGGAAAAACAGTTAAGGGAAAAGCAGTTAAGGGGAAAACAAATCAAGGGAAGTGGATTTGGGAAAACATTGGGGGGGGAAAACATGAGTTTGGAATATATCAAGGACCTTATTACCGGAACTTTCCGGGAGTGGGTGGACGATAACGGAAAAACTTACAGCGCCGCACTGGCATACTACTTTGTTTTGAGTCTCCCGGCCCTCCTCTTATTGTCGGTATCCTTAGGAAGTATTTTCTTAAAGTCAAAAGAAATCCAGGAAATCATACTCAGCTACGTGGGAGGAATTGTCGATGAAAGGATCATAGGGATGTTAGATCTGCTTTTCGAACAGATCCCTGAAGTCGGGTCCCTTTCGATAAGCGCCCTGGCCGGTTTTGTGTTCCTGTTCTGGAGCGCGAGCAACGTATTCCGGCATTTAAAGGATTTTCTTGAAAAGATGTGGGATATACAGTCCGCTGACAATGGTACGATTAAAGGTTTTATAAGAAACGCAGTCCTGTCCATTATCGTGGTCATAATATTCGGGGGGCTGCTGGTAGTCAGCATCCTCGTTGAAGGTATCTTATTCAGGAGTTCGGCATTTTTGCAGGACTTCCTGCCCTTTTCCCTGGGCCTTGTCCAGTATACGAGTTCAATAGCAAGTTTTCTGATCCTTGTCCTCTTTTTCATGTTCATATACAGGGTATTGCCAGATACAAAACTTGATATCAAACACACTTTTGTAGGAGCAATCGTAACCGTTATCCTCGTAGACATAGGCAAATATGCCATCGGTATTTATCTCCTGTACAGCGGAATTAATTCACTCTACGGGGTAATCGGGTCAATAATAGGTTTATTCCTCTGGCTGTATTACACTTCAATTATGATCACCATAGGTGCGGAGTTCACAAAAGTCTACTCTGAGTCTTGAAAAAGCCGGCGGGGGCGACTTATAGTATTTGGATCAAAATTACAGTCATTTCAACCGGTTTTCACCCTGAGTCATCACCTTTCCGGTTGCCAGCGTTCAATGTGGCGGGCATGGGTATCAAGGTAGGCTCCTTTTTCGTAGAAGTGGTCGTAGAACCCGGGGTCCAGGTGCTGGGCCTGGAGGGCGACGCATTCCCTGAACTCCTCATTGTGAGGATGGGCGCTGCTCCTGACCCTTTTCGAGTCTTTGTAATAGCCCGGGGTTTCCGGGTTGAAGGGGCCTCCGGGCCCGAACTTCCTTTCGGTAAGGGCGTCTACTCCAGTTGGCGCATGTCCCGACAACGAATTCGAAATCAAGTGCATCCTTAAAGCCTGGTGGAATGTTTTCCCTGTCCATACATACCCCCCATGAAGACATATAAACAATGAATCTAAAAGCTGGCGTTTGATATGGAAATCTATTATAAGGAGAGATTAGAAAGAGAGCCAGACACCCAGTTACAAAAAAATTTAAAGCACTTCCGCAAAAAGCAGTAAAGTGACAATATATCCACGTTTTTATATATTATGATACATTAGTACAGGCAGAGGGCATCTGAGAACGCTTTTCTCACCAAAAGCACAACCAACTTTTTTAACCCCCCACCCCCCCACCAAATTCAAAATCAGATGTCCTAATCCCCCTATAAGCTTTGTTTTCAGGAATTCAAAGTAAAGCCGTCTCATCTCCCTGGAAACGTCTACTTATCCAGGTTATATTTTTCCGGAATCTCTTTTCAGGATACTCCACGAGTTTTGAACATGATATCGAATTTCCTTAAGTTGGGGATGCTTTAACCAAGCTTAATTACCAATAAGATGGAATATTACTAGCACAAAAGTTCAGGTGCATAATGTAATGGAGATGGTCAGATGTCAGGAGATCCAATGGAAGTAATAAAAGCTGCAGACCCCGAATTTTTCAACCTTCTTGAAGAAACCCGCGGATCTGCATTTTCTGAAGGCGGCATTCCCCTGAAGTACAAGCTTCTCATGGCAATGGCCCTGGACGCTGCTAACGGGGCGGTTGATGGAGTAAAAGTCCTTTCGATGCAGGCCATGCAGGAAGGAGCAACAAAAGAAGAGGTCATGGAAGCTGTAAAGATTGCCCAGTATATTTTCGGGATTGGAAGCGTTTACACGGCTGCGAACGCTTTAAGGGAGATTTTGTAATCCCGGATGTGCGAGAAGGAGTGAGCGGCTGCTGTTCAGCAACTTACAGATGTTGCTAAACAAAGTTACTGATGCTGTTCAACAATATCGCAGGTGCTGCAAACAACTTTGCTCAATAGCTGTATTGCTCAAAAAATATCTCTCGATTAATTCAAAAAAAGGCCAGGTTATGCTTGCTTTTCCCATTCGTACCGAACGCATGGAATTGATTCCTGCAACCGTAAAGCTGTACCTGCTGGACCTGCACGATCGTGTAGGGCTCGCAACTGCTTTAAGGGCTGATGTTCCCGGGGAATGGCCTCCGGAACAAATAACCAGCGAAGTGATGGAGGAGTTCCTCAAACTAATGCGGGCAGGGAACCGGAAAGTATGGAACTTTTACTGGCTGTGCCGGCCTAAAGCTTGCGCCCCCAATGTCCTTATAGGAAGCGGGGGTTTTCTCGCCAACGCTAAAGGGGTTCTTGAACTCGGGTATTCCGTACTTCCGGCATACCAGAAGCAGGGCTATGCCACTGAAGCTGTTCGTTCAATGGTGGAATGGGCATTTTCTGCCCTTCCGATTGATCGCATCATAGCTTATACTTATCCCCACCTTATTGCCTCGATCCACGTCCTGGAGAAAAATGGATTCACATTTACGGGAAACGGGCCTGAGGGAGGTACTCTCACTTATGAACTGCGTAACAGGTCTGAAAATTAAAATTCAGGCCATTTGAATCTTTTTTGTAATTAAGGGTGGGCAGGAACCATCAGGTTCAAGGCCGGTAATCAGGACATCCCTGATCATTAAAACGGGTTTCAGGGACTTTTTTTGCATCCCGCAGTTCTAACATTATATTATCAGTTAGATTATCGCTTAAATTGTCACTTAGATTATCATTTAGATTATCAGTAAACATTCCAATTTGGCAAATATTTTATTTAGTAGCTATTATATATTATGCGAAATATACTAAGTTAGAAAGAAAACCCATGGGGGAAATTCGGGTTTTCAATCCAATTTTTATTGACAATTTCCTGCCCGACCGGGAATTATGAAACCGGGTCTGTCGGTAGGGATAAAATTGGGGGTAATAAGTTTGCCAGATAAAAAGAAGTGTTGCAAATTGTTTGTGGGTGCACTTTTCGGTGCCGCATTCGTATATGCTGTTGCAAAGAATACACGAAAGAGTTCAGGTAAAATTGAAGTTGAATAATTAATGGGTGAAATGAGGGGATATTGAATTGACGAAGAAAGAGGTAGCCAGCGGTTTGCTGGTGGGGGTAGTTGCCGGAATTGCAGCGGGGGCAGCTGCCGGGATTGCAGCGGGGGCAATTGCCGGAGTAGCGATGAAATGTGCTTATAACAAATGTGGAAAACTCGATTTAAAATCAAAGATGTGTAAGGTAGCATGAAATAAGGAGTTATGGACTATGACGAAGAAAGAAGTAGCAGGTGGTCTTGTAGGTGGCCTGGCAGGTGGGGCGCTGGTAGGTGTGGTTGCCGGAGTAGCGGCAGGTGTAGCTGCCGGGCTAACGATGAGATATGCATATGACAAATATGTTCATGAAGAACAAAAGGAATACATACACGAAAAAATCAAAGCCATTCCCCAGAAGTTAAGACGTGGCCCAAGTCCAGCTAAAGTGAAAGTAGTTTATCCGGACAGGCAAATTTTTGCACAAAGCATGGACTCCCCAATCTGGGTCGAATTCGATAAAGATATAGACAGTTCGACCATCACGAAGGACACGGTTATCGTCACAAGTTCAGAATCCGAAGAACCTGTCGACGGCTTCCTTGATGCCGGCAACAGAATACTGATGTTCCGCCCGAACAAGCCGTATCCTGTGGGCGATGCCGGAGCCAAAATCACCATCTCCCTGATAGGAACCGATGTAGGGGAAGGTGCCATAATAGATGCTGAAGGAAATCTCCTGGGCGAGGACTTCGAATATACTTTCCAAATTGTGAAATGAAATATCTCAGCTTCCGGAAAAACCGGTCTTTATTTCTTTCCTTTTTTATTCTTCTTTATTTTTAGGCCTGTTATACTCGTTTCTTGAACTGATGTTCTTTTTGCATTTCACTTTTCTTTCGGAATTTCACTTTTCTTTTGGAATTTCACTTTTCTTTTGGAATTTCACTTTTCCTTCGGAATTTCACTTTTCCTTCGGAATTTCACTTTTCCTTCGGAATTTCACTTTTCCTTCGGAATTTCAGCTCTCGAAGCAGGAGCCCCCCTCCTCGGAGGCCGCAGGCCGACAGGTGGGGGAGGAATGCGTCATCTGTACCATCTGAGCTAATGTTGTACATGCCGCTCTCAGTCTCCTGCAATTTCTCTTAATGTTGACACTTGTAGTTATCATGTTCTCAAAAATATCACACAGAGTAAAGAACCCGCTTGACCGTTTTCCTCGGACAATACCAATTCCCTTTTCTGTTTTTACAAG
>JAENYU010000015.1:4973-97442 GCA_016841625.1 Methanobacteriota archaeon | reverse complement strand
AGTTGACCATTTAATAAAACTACTTTTATTTTTGTGGACATTTGCGGAATGTCGGCTAAAAGCTCCTTTTCAGGTATATTTCAGTAATGGCACCCTTCGTAGTGGCCCAGTCCAGAAAAATGTGCTCAAAAACAGTTAAACTCAAAAAATCCGGTCAAAAACGGCTAAAATCAAAAAAAAATCCCACGCAGAGAGAATTTTTCCTTCTGCGCAGGTGCTTTCAGTCTTTTAGAACCCGATACTGAGAGGAATTTATGCTTATGCCAATACAGTCAGCACAGGCCTCTGGTTTCCGCCATCATAGTCGCTACTGCAGAAGGCGATATAGTTATCGCTTTCTATGCGAGCCTTGACCAGGAATCCAGTGTTCTCGTACTCGCCGCTTACATACGCTTTCACAAGTTCGGTTACGTCAAGTTCATGGTAACCGTTGTCAGGGACATCGCTGCCCTTGATAGTTATTGTTGCGTACGGGGTGCTGCCCTGGGAGACATCATTCAGATCAAACCAGTCTCCACCGGAATTAACCCACGGGGTGTTAAGGCCCCTGCTGTCCCAGGTGACGTAGTTCGGGTTCCAGGCTTCAGGTCGGTAGATTTCGACAATTGTGTCCTCGGGCCTTTCCGTTACTTCAGGATAGTACCAGAAGAGGGAAAGGGTCGCCTTATCAACCACTTTGGAATTGTCTAATTCACTTAAGTCAAATAGGAGCAGGTCTCGGTATCCGCCAACTCCGTCCCTGCCGCCCAGATCGACATAACGAACGTCATTGAAGACCGTGTTGGGAGAACCTTCACGAAGACGGCTGTCCTGAAGCTTGCTCAGGACGTGAACTACAGGCGCGGGTTTCATTGTTATATCGAGTTTCGGGGTGCATCCTGAGATTCCGCAGTCACTGCTATAGAAAGCCAGATAGTTTCCGCTTTCCGTGCGGGCTTTTATCAGGAATCCCGTATTCTCGTATTCGCCGTTCACGTACTCTTTCACAAGTTCGGTTACGTCAAGTTCATGGTAGCTGCTATCAGGGGCATCACTGCCCTTGATGGTAATCGTTGCATAGGGAGCGCTGCCCATGGCAACGTTATTCAGGTCATACCAGTCTCCACCGGCCTGGGTCCAGGGGGTGTTGAGGTCCCTGTTGTTCCAGGTGACGTAGTCGGGGTTCCAGGCTTCAGGCCTGTAAATTTCGACAATTGTGTCCTCAGGCCTTTCCGTTCCTTCCGGATAGTACCAGAAGAGGGAAAGGGTCGCATTTCCGATCTGTTCGGCATTTTCCAATTCACTTAAGTCGAACATGACAAGGTTTCTGTACCCGCCTACTCCGTCCCGGCCTCCAAGGTCGATATAACGAACGTCATTGAAGACAGTGTCAGGAGAGCCTTCGCGAAGCCGGCTGTCCTGAAGGTTGCTCAGGACGAGAACTTCAGACTCAGGTATATCTTCAGACTCAGGTATATCTTCAGACTCGGGTTTCAGTTCAACGTCAAGTTTCGGGACACATTCAACGATTCCGCAGTCACTGCTGTAAAAAGCCATGTAGTTTCCGCTTTCAGTGCGGGCTTTAATCAGGAATCCCGTATTATCGTACTCGCCGCTCACGTACTCTTTAACAAGTTCGGTTACGTCAAGTTCATGGTAGCTGTTATCAGGGACGTCACTGCCCTTGATGGTAATCGTTGAATAGGGAGTGCTGCCCTGGGCAACATTATTCTGGTCATACCAGTCGCCTCCGGCATGGACCCAGGGGGTGTTAAGAGCCCTGCTGTTCCAGGTAACGTAGTTGGGGTCCCAGGCTTCAGGCCGGTAGATTTCGACAATTGTGTCCTCGGGTCTTTCAGCTCCATCAGGGTAGTACCAGAAGAGAGAAAGAGTCGCCTTTTCAATCAGTTCGGCATCCTCGTAGTCGCCTAAGTCGAACGTGATCAGGTCTCTGTACCTGCCTAATTCATCTGCACCTCCAAGGTCGATAAAACGAACGTCATTGAAGACCGTGTCAGGAGAGCCTTCACGGAGGCGGGAATCCTGCACACCCTTAAGAGTTGTCGGAGTATCAGAAGCTCCTGGTGTAGAATCTCCGATTTCAGGAGTTCCTTCTTCTACGATGACATTAGAATAATCATCGTTAGAATATGCTTTGGGGGCATCAACGGCATTGCGCGCGATGAGAATTTTTTCATTTATCAACGATGTTCCGGTATTTTCAAGGGAAATTCCTACACTGTCAGCTTTAAGCTCATTATCTGTTATTGTGTGGAGCCCCGTTGCATCAATAACCCTGACCCCAGAAGAGGAAGGAGAGCTTATCCTGTTGCCGTCGATTTCTACATTGTCACAGACTCTAAATTCAGGATACCCTCTCAGGTCATTGTTATATAATTTAACATTTTTAGCATAGCTTAATTTCATCGCCAATGTAAGAGGATCTTCACACAGGTTGTTTGAAATTTCAATGTTTTGCAGGTAGGAACTGCTTGAGCCGGATGCGTATATGATATATCCGGAATAGTTTTTGAAAGTATTACTCTCAATAACAGCATTAAGTTCCGGCATGATATACCCGCCGTTGTCAAACACGTTGTTCCTGATTACATTGCTTGTCGCGTGAGGAATAATGGAAATTCTATTTCCGTTGAAGTAATTGTCCTCAATCACGTGGTTGCCGGTGGATAAGGTAACTACAGCATTTCCGCAGCGATAAAATTCATTGTTTTTTATGATGCTGTCAGTTCTGGCTAATTCTATACCCTTTCTGGAATCGTAGAATTCATTGCCTATAACTCTGAAAATCGGAGATGAAGTCGGGTGTGAGTTTACAGCTTCGTCAGCGCAATCTCTGAAAATATTGTCCAGAACATCTACATGCCTGGTAAAGCCGTCAGTTGTGACTCCCCCCCTGCTGGACACAACAGCAATGTAGTGTCTGCCTTTTTCAAGGAAAGAATTGTTTTTTATTACAATATTGTCACAGGCATTTGTGATGGCAATTCCATACCCTGTCCCGTCTTTGAATACCCTTTTAAAGGTGCTATCTTCTATAGTACAGTCTAAACAATCAAATAAACTGATCGCCCGGGTGCCAAAATCTTCAATTCCACAATTTGAGAACGTAACGTTCTTCGTGGCATAGAAATAGACCGCAGTAGAACTGGTGTCCATTCCGTTCCCTACAAAATCAATGTTTTCAAACCTGATGTTTTCAAGCATTGAGATTTCTCGGACCTTTGCATTCCTCGATGTGGTATAGCTATCGTAAAGCGGGCTGTCAATTGTGACCGTTGAACCGTCGATGGCAACTATTTTTGCCAGTTCGCCGTTTTTATAAGCGTTCCCTTCATAGGAAACCGTGAAATCGTCTGAAATTTTTATATAGTTCCCAACATTCAAGCCGGAAACACTGGACAACTTAATCTGTGTAGTCCCTGAGTTGGCATTACTTGCCACTGGGATTGTTGAAGAGGAATAGCCACCTGTCCCGGTAGTAAATGCCGGGGAGCTAATGCAATCAAATACTACTCCTTCATCTCCGAGGAAGGTTATGTCGGATTTTAAACGAAGTGTACGGTCGATATTATACTCACCTTTTTGGAAGAGGATAACACCGCTATCGATCGCATTCAAAGCCGCTTCAATAGCGTCCGCATCGTCTGAGCCTTTATAGACTACAGTATCATATTCGTTTGTTACCGTAACAGTTCCACTCACTTTTGAAACTTGAACATTTGCTAAATCACCTGATGCTGCTACTGCTGCTGAGCTAGTAGCAACCAGCATTAGAAAGCAAATTATTGAAATAGAAATCAGCTTTCGGGTTCCTAGCTTCGGTTTTAGCATTCTATCACCTTGGGTTGGACTATCAAGGGATTTTTTGATCTAAAATAGCCTGATCCTTAGGGAGTTATTATCACAATATTCCCATCAGTTTTCAAAAATCCCTATGAATTGATTATAATATTTTTCCGACTCTTTCTCAGCCCCCTTTTCTGCGGGGAACAGCACTTTAAGAGGGCATTCGCTCTAGTTACATTCACTCTTCAAAAATGCGAATAACGCAGAAAGTTCGGAAATGAAGCTTAGGCTTCTGTTTTTTGTAATTAGAATTTGTTATGAATTAAATGACCGTTATATATCCTTTTAATCCAATGCCTCCTTTTTTTACGAATTCAGGCCTTAAGCCAGATCAACTCCTAAAATAAATTATTATCAATTCTTTAGTTAAATTTCTTGAGTTGACTTTGATCGTTTATGTCATTCTATTATAAAATATTTCTGGTAATATTTTAAATTTTTTTATGTATTTAGGAAGTATTTTAGGAAGTATATAATGAGGGAATCATTTTAAATTTAATTATATTTACAGCAAACATTTTAGAAATTCTGAAAACCGGAAAAAATTAAAGTTCTGCACTTAAAATGTCCGATACCCGGATTTGAGAACAAAAATAGATTTCGTAAATGTGAATTCAGAGACCATGATTTACAGGCTTTCGAAGTTGAGGGCTTTGGAGTAAAAAATATCCCGAACCTGTCTTCATAAATGCCCGGAAAACCGAACATCGCAGTGAAATCGAGAAATGCCCAGACTGCAGTTCCAATAGAAAACAACTTTTCCTTACAAAGTCACGAAACCGGTTCAATACGTTCAGGGGAGATTAACACCGTAAATTTGCCGCAACTATCACCTAACGGTTTTTAGTAACGATTAAAAGGGTTTAACTAATGATTGTTTTATCCCAAAAAGATTTCGCATTAACTATGTTAGCTGGAATCCATCCCCTCTTGCGAAACTCAACGTCATGAAGAGAGGTAGACCATCATTCAAAAAGGAGGAGAAAATCCCTCCACTATAGCTGAGATCCAGTGGATCTCAGATCGTCGAGTTCAACAGATCTTGCACAGATTGCCAATTTAAGCAAAATTCAGAATCGGAGTCAGATTGCTCGGGTGGAGAACAAATGGTAAAAAAAATCAAAGTTACGCTGGCGCACCCCGCAGCAAGCTACGGGGTATTCGACTGAAAAAAAGTTTAGTTAATTGCTGAGTTGACTTTAATTTAAACTTTAGCTTTATAAAAGGGATGTAATGACAGATTTTTACAAAGCCTCTGGTCCCTTTATTTTTTAGTGACTAATCTTAAGTATCGGAGTTTTGACTTTATCACGGGTTCTGTTCAGCGAATACAAAATAAGCCTATTGAAATTGATTTTAATGATTCAAATTTAATTACGTAATTGCAGACGATCATCTACATTTTTTAGCCAAGCTGAAGAGTTGCTTCAGCTTTTTAATATTTAGAGTTTTAGGCACCGTTTTTCAGAAACATTGTTTCCAAAATTATTTATTTTTACAAATAGTATTTTGCAATTAGTTATATAACTTTGAGAATAAGATAAGTGACCAGACATATTTTTAAACGAAATTTGCGGAATAAATAATTGGGGGATTTATTGCCTGCAAATTCGAAGCTATGTCCAGGCTTATCTTTCTGTAGATGGTATTTTTTCAGTGCTTTAATACTGCTTAAGTGAAGTCCCTTGCGTTGGGGAGGGGGCATGAGTTTAGTAAAGACGTCTAAAGGGGGATTGTGGTGATACTCTTCCTTCATTAAATGGGAGATCACCATAAGGACAGTTGCGCAACTCTCAAAGCAGTATGCAGCCACATGATCATCGTAGATTCACCCATAAGAAAGATGATTTGAAGAACTCAAGCATATGTGAACAGTAGCTTGTAGCCGCCAAATAGCGAACAATATAACTGTCAATGAACCTGTCGATGAGGTTCAGAAGCAACTGTGCACCTATAGCAAAGAGCTGATAATCAAAACGACGTCTGCGAGATGGAACTGCGAAATGATCAAGAAAAAAAATGGCAAGTGTGTGAAAGAGTGAACGAGCATGAACATTGTAAACATCATATGCTGGGAGGAGTTAAATAACCCCGAACATTCACAAAAAATCACTGTGGTGATCTCCAATGTTGACCATTAAAGATCGTGATTTCACGACCCATAGGTTCCGCCAACTCTGTGAGGCAATATCCTGTACCTACCCCACAGTAACGATGAGTGAATACTTGGATAACAAGCATCCGGAACGTTTCATATAAGAACTATCTCCATGCATGGCAGACCCCTATCAAAATACAATAACCTCGACCTTTGGAATACCCATGATTTCAGAAATTTCGAAATAATAGGGGAAGCCTACCTCTCCGCAGGAGATGATCTAAACTACTTATCCGATACCGGAAGAACGTGGAGCTTCGGGAGCAATTTAAGGGATTATATTCCCGGAAAAAATGAACAGGTCTTTGCGAATACGACTGAGGATCTTATAGAGTTGATAAATAAAAATGAATATAATAATTTTTATATTTTAACGCATCCGGAGAGATGGTCTTCAAGTATTGCTGGATGGGGCTTATATTATTCAGCGGATCTTGCAGTCAATATCGGGAAGAAAATTTTGATGAAGCGTAAAAGCGAGAGCCAGCGTATAAGGGGGATAAGAAATAATAGTTTGTCGATTACAGTCGGCATTGAAGACTGATACCATATCCAATCGGTTTCTGGTTCTGCCTTTTCGGTTTACAAAGATGTAATTGAATTTTTTGAAAACCCCATATCTGGCATACCCACGTCCACTGTTCAATGAAAATCTTCAGATTTCCCATAGCTGAACAGATGAAAAATAAAACCTTAACCACCCCCACTCATCCAAAAATGAACAAAAATGATCTGGATAAGATAATCGATCTAGTAAATAATGGGCTAATTTATGAAATTCAAAGAGTGAAAGTGATCATTGGACAAATGTAGAAAATTAATGATGGTGATTGGTTATGCAAATTCTGGTTGATATTGGTCATCCTGCACATGTTCATTTTTTTAAAAATTTTATTTGGGAGATGCAAAAGCGTGATCACAAAGTAGTTATAAACACGGTTGACAAGGAGGTTTCTTTAGACCTTTTGAATAAATATAATTTTAAATATGAAGTTTATGGAAAAAGCTCCAATGGTCTATTTGGGCATGCAAAACTTCTAAGCAAAGGTGATTTGAAAACTTACAAAACACAAAAAAAGTACGATATAGATATTATTGTTGGTATTGGGAATATATTTGGCGCCCACGTCTCAAAAATCACAAAAGCAAAATCAATTAGTTTTACTGATACAGAACATGCTAAACTTATCAACTATGCATCTTTTCCTTTTGTATCGTGCATTTGCACTCCCGAATGTTATACTAAATATCAGGGCAAAAAGCATGTTCGATACAATGGTTACCATGAACTTGCATACTTGCATCCAGATTTTTTCACACCAAACCCAGAAGTTCTCAAAGAACTTGGATTGAACGTAGATGATACTTACATAATTTTGAGATTTGTATCCTGGGGTGCAAGCCATGATATTGGTCAGCATGGAATACAGAACAAGATGGAATTCGTAAAAGAGCTCGAAAAATACGGACGTGTATTGATCACCTCAGAGGCAAAGCTAGATCCTGAGTTAGAAAAATATAAAATGAAAATTTCTCCAGAAAAATTGCACGACCTGTTGTATTATGCCACATTGTACATAGGGGAAGGGGCAACTACAGCTTCTGAATGTGCGATCCTGGGTACGCATGCAATTTATGTTAATACGCTGAGGTTGGGCTATATGGATGAGGAAGAAGAAAAATATGGCCTGGTTTATAATTACACGAATCCAGAATCAATGGAAAGAGAGGCATTTAATAAGGCAATCGAACTACTGAAAAATCCTAATCTGAAGCAAGAAGGAAAAACTAAAAGGGAGAAGTTGCTGGCAGATAAGATCGACGTTACAAAGTTTATGGTTGATCTCGTAGAGCAATATAATCAATAATCAAAGGATGTTTTCATGAGTGGGGGAATGCAATGAAAGAACTAATTACAAAAATCGAAGATAGAACAGCAAATATCGGTGTGATCGGCCTCGGTTATGTAGGTCTTCCACTTGCGATCTCGTTTTCTGAAAAGTTCAATGTAGTGGGGTATGAAGTAAATGACCTATTGGTTAACCAGTTACTGGAGGGGGCCTCCCACATACAGGATGTACCCGATGACGTTTTAAAAGTTTGTTTGAATAAGTCATTTTATCCAACAGATAATTGTGAAGATCTCACAAAATGTGATTTTATAATAATATGCGTTCCGACACCTTTAGCAAAAGAGAATGAACCTGATCTAAGTTACATAAAGAGTTCATGCAGCACAATTGCTAATGTTCTGAGAAAAGGACAATTTGTGATTTTAGAGAGTACAACCTATCCCGGAACGACCGAAGAGGTTGTTCTTCCAATATTAGAAAATTCCGGACTGAAAGCCGCAATTGATTTTGGCCTGGCTTATTCTCCTGAAAGAATCGATCCAGGAAATAAGGAATATACTGTTACCAACACTCCAAAGGTGGTAGGGGGTATTAATGAAGAATGTACGGAAATTGCATCTTTGCTTTATGGAAGCATTATCAATAAGGTGGTAAATGTAAAAGATGCTCGGACAGCTGAATCAGTAAAAATTGTAGAAAACATCTTCAGAAATGTTAATATTGCTCTTGTGAATGAATTGGCCTTAATCTTTGAAAAAATGGGTGTAGACACATGGGAGGTCGTTGATGCTGCATCAACAAAACCTTATGGGTTTATGCCATTCTATCCAGGCCCTGGGATTGGAGGCCATTGCATTCCTCTGGATCCTTTCTATATGTCATATAAGGCAAAAAAATATGGTTTTATACCGAGATTTATTGAAACATCCGGTGAGATCAATAACTATATGAAGATACACGCTGTGAATTTGGTCGAAAAGGGCCTAGAAAAGGTAGATAAGAGAATATACGGATCAACAGTCGCAGTGATGGGAATAGCATATAAGAAAAATATTGCTGACACAAGAGAGTCACCTGCAAAAAAAATAATTGAAGAACTCGTAAATCTTGGTTCCCGCGTTAAGGTCTATGACCCTTATGCTAAATCAATAAAGACTGATGACGGAGAGTTCTGTTCTGAGAAGAACATTGAAGATGCATTGAAAGGTGCGGATTGTGTGATATTTGTTGTTGATCATGATCAATTCAAGAAATTAAATTCCGGCGATTTCACCAAACTAATGAAATCTCCTGTAGTAGTCGATTGTAAAAATATTTTCTCTAGCACTACTAACATTCAATATTTAGGGCTTGGGAAAGGGTACTGACAGTTTTCAAGAGCATGTTCATCCATGCACATCAAATTTGAGATAAAAATTACCCCACGTAAAAACTGCTCCAATCATAATTCGAAACTTACCCTGCCAAAAAAGATCGAGAAAAACAACTGCTACACACGATCAATTTTGCTTACAATGTTTAATACAAATGAATTTATGAAAATTGAAAATTAGAGATAATTTGAAATCAAATTGCGGGCGGCCACCCCACCTTAATAGGGGGTATGCTTCGGGCCGCCCGCTCTGTTTTCCGGCACTCAGAAATCGTCGAGTCTCAATTACCCAGATTTCCTTAATCTTTGCAATTTAAACTCTGGTTTAGGTTTCCCCTGAGATTCCTTAATGTAGTGCTTTATTGTATCAGCGGTCACATTTCCAACGGATCGGTAGAACTTGCCACTTGACCATAGACTCCCACCCCAATATCGTTTTTTCAGTTTAGGATGGAGCTTGAACAGTCTATAAGAACTGCCTCCTTTCAAGTATTGAACGACCTTTGATAGAGAGATACTTGGGTGGAATTCCAGAAACAAGTGAACCTGATCCTCTACATTTCCATAGCATGAATTTTGTAACCTTGTTCCATGCAAATATTGTTGAGGATCAACTCGCAATCCTTTTTAAGTTGCTTATTGTAGAATATCCTGTATCGATACTTAGGCACCAACACGATGTGGTAGGTGACTGACCATAGCCATGGCTAAAACTGTGCAATTCCAACGCTTATCACATCCCAGCCATGGGTGGGTGTCACCACCTGTGGCTAAGGTGCCAAAAACAACCTCATTTTAAAAAGAAGCAATGTTTTATCGATTCAAAGGAGTACAAAAAAACGTGCGAGGGTTCACTTCATCCCCGACCTGAAGTCAGGGTATTCGTGACCCTCCGCGCTCCCGATGTAATAAAAAGTGTGATTCGTTGAGTCAAGCGCCATGATTAAATCCTGTAACACTTTTTGAATCGTAAATTTTGTTATACATCATTAAATCATCCCATAACGTACCTTCCTTGTAACAATAAACTAAATTACCTTCCCATGTAGTTCCAGATACAAATTGTTCACCTGGTGCCGAATATAGTTTCAAAGGTCTTTTTTCTAACTCGGATTCTCTAATCAAAAAGACATCATCGGGATGATTTCTTAAAATTTTCCTGTTTGTATTGCCTACCTCTATAATATGACTTTTATCTTCGTATTTGGAAAAGGAAAAATAACGAGAAGTCACATAATCAGCCATCAAATACCCTTCAGTGACAGAAGCGATATGGTCGAAACTTGTCTCTTCTACATTAGTTAAATAATACGTATAAAAAGGTCTTTTAACTAAAGGATTATCTGAAGCAGTAAAGTCATTTGATACGGTTAGGAATGTCATTGTTATAAACAGTATTACCGCAAATACTTTAAAATATTTTTTTGATTTGGTATATATTTCATAAAATCCAATTGAACCGGTTAATCCGATAAACAAAAAAGTATATTCTCCAAACCTTGCAAGATTAAAATTACTGGCAAGCTTATTAAAAAGCAAAGTCGGGCCCGGGAAGGTGATAGACACTGCAAAGAGTCCTATCATGCAGAAAATCTTTCCAAAAGTGGATCTCCTCTTCGATTGCAACGTTGAGAAGAAACCAATTATTACAAAAAGTAATAGCGGAGTATATTGTAAATAATTAAACAATTCACTTAATGGTGTATAAAATACAGATTCTGTTAGTACTCCTGAAGGTGCAGACCTCATGATGTTGTACACTATAGTCTCAAACAATACCAGTCCGTAATACAACCAATAAACTAATGTCATGCATATTGCTAAAATTATAAACTTGAATGATAGAAGAGATTCATCACTTTCCTGATTATAAATTTTTTCCAGAATATAAATCGCAAACAGGATAGATAACACAAATGGCATTGAAGCCGTGTGAAATGCAATCAACGAAAAAACCAACATGATAGCTGCGAATACTTTTGCCGGATTGTTGGGATCCAGTAAGACTAATATTAGCATAATCTCTAAAAATGACACAACACTCCTTGGAATTGATTGCATCCCATAAAGTATAACTTCAGGGAAAATAGAGACGAATAATGCTGATAACAATGCGATTTTCTTATCTTTAAATATTTTTATTGAAACAAGGTATGAGACTACGGGTACAAAAGAATAGATAACTCCATTCGTTAAGAACATTATTTTTTGAGCAGATACTGATATTCCAAGGACATTGTGCATAAATGTGCATAAAATGTGCCACATAGGGAAGGGTTTGTATACATCGAATACATCAGTTACAAATGCAACATTTATTAAACTTTCAACCAATTTCGAATGGCCAATAGGATCTGTTCTTCCAATAAAGAAATCATAATTTAGAGTCACTCCCCAAATTATATTTACAGTTAGGAACACCATCTGAAGCAGGATAATGGGCACTTTTTTTTCTGACACGTCAAACAGTAGTATTTCCAGCAATACTAAACCGTACATGATTGCGATGACCAGATAATAGGAAAGGGGTCTAACATCAAATGCCTGGAGCAGGTATATTGAAATAAAAAATAAAATAAAATAAATACTGACAAACGAGGAAAATAATTTCGGATTGAATGTTTTATAGCTGGTTTCGTTTCCTCTTAGATTAATGTAGATTATCGGTGCCAGAATCATAGGAACGGCAAGGTAGGTGCCTAAAAGAGAAAGATTACTCTGTCCAATAATTAAAGGAATCGTTACTCCTGCAACCCCTAAAATAGGTAGCAGGTAGAGAAAAATTTTACTGATTAGTGTGAAGTTATTCAATCTGACCATACAGTTCACATCTGAATCATAGTCACAATTTAAGTTGTTGTCAATCGATCAACACAGCTTCAAAACCCGGTGATTAATAACCAGTTTTCCTGGCGACACTTACTTTTCTGGTAGCTTCAATGAAAGAATCCCCCAAATAATAGAATTCGATAAAATAAAGCACCTGAAAGTCTTTCCTAATCCTCTTCGTATTTGATTAAAGAGCTGAGACCTTCGAGAATGTCTGTTCTCTCTATGGTATTTTTCCTCCCCCACAAAGGAAATATGATATATTAAGTGCAATTTCCACACTAGAAAGCAATCACTTCATGTAATTACTCTCGAGAATGGTTGATATCTCAATGAGAATTTTTCCTCCCCCCAATGAAGGAAATATGAGATTTCAGGTGTAACAGATACTGTTTTGGACTATTACTTTATGTAATGTATATAGGTTTTGGTATATATACCTTTATGAAGTATACCCTTATTAACGCTGTGAATATTAAAGAGGTGGATGTGGCAATTGCTGCCCCTGTAATTCCATATTTAGGTATCATAAAGATATTGAGCACAATGTTCATCAGTGCACATATTAACGATATTTTAAACATGACATCCACTTTTCCTATACCTGGAAGCGTGCCATTAATAGAGGAAATGGGACCATATATCAAGCTACCAACTAATAGAATTAATAGAGGCTCATATGCCGGTAGAAAATCTTCTGTAAATAACATCTCGATCAAAAATTGACCAAGCAATAATATTGAAAGTGAAGCAAGTAGGGTTATCACGAAAACTCTTAGTACACTAGTTTTTATTATTTTGATTATATTTATATAATCATTTTTCCCATAGTAATTTGCTATAGCAGGCGTTACTACTTTTTGAACAGAGTCGGGAATTAACCTTATGCCTTCTACAAAAAGCACCGCAACCGCATAGTACCCAACCTCAGTTTCATTCATGAAATGACCTACCATAAGACTATCAATCTGTACATTGAGCATCCCTATGGAATCTGCGAGGACGATGTAGAACCCAAACCATAAGACCTTTTTTAAGACTGTGTGCAGGATTACCTGTTCAAAAGCAAAGTACTCTCTGATAAAGACCAATGATAATAGTCCAACCACAATTGTCGGTGCAACTAAACCGATTACTGCACCCTTGACACCCATATTCAGGAGCATCACCAGAGCGATTGATACAACCATCACTGATCCATGCTGAACGATGTTCACAATGGCATACAATTTCATCTTACGCAAACCATTCAAAGTACCAATGACTGCTTTCTGCATGGCTATGAAGGGAAAGCATAATGCCGTGATCCTCAGAAGATCAACCATTTCGGGGTTGTGGAAAAACTGAATAGAAATAAATCCTGATAGCAGGTACATCAACACGCTCATAAAAGATCCGGTTACAAAAGACCCAACGATCCCAGATGAGACAAAACCCGTGATCTTAGACAGGTCATCATTATATTCGGCAACGTATTTAATCAAAGCTGAACTAATGCCAAATGCGGCATACTGCATGCCGAACATGTAGATGGTAAAGACCAGAGTGTATAGGCCGAGTCCTGAGGGTCCCAGTTCCTTGCCGAGCACGATTCTAAGCAGCAGATGTGCAAAAGAGGCTGTTGCAAGACTGATGAACGACCATTGGACATCTTTCATCGTTTTGCTGAATTTTAGGTTGAACATGGATTGACCCTTGAAATCAAAAAAATAATTAATTGATACATTCACATTCTACCATATAAAGATTTGAGGATCTAAAATTAGAATTTTGACCTGAAAGCTTAATAATTCGTATGGATTCCCACGAATCATAACCGCTTCTTGCAACTTTAAGAGAATCAATCCCATCATAACGATTTGGGCCAGAATGGGGACAATTTCCTTCTATAAAAGGGGCTCTTCGTTGTCTTGTGTGGGAAACCATCACAAAAACCAACATGGGCTTGAAGTGAAAATCACCTAATCCATAGAGAATGACGAAGAGCCATAAAAGGTTTAGTGAAAAGGTGATTAACAGACGAATGCCTTCTCCCTGATTGAGAAGATAATTTTTAATAAAAACTTTAATAAGTTAACCGTCTTTCTGCAAATGTCGAATCAATTTTCACCATTTTTACTGCTATCTTTTTTTTCAAGAACTTATAACGATAATTAAAAATGTGCCCAGTCGAAGACCCATACATTTCAAGCTTGTGACTTCACTGAGAGTTTTACAATCTTGTTTCTTAATGGAAGACTTCGGAATAATAGTTATTGAATTTTGAGTGATTACTCAAAAACAATAGCAATAGAATTTTTTTCTGGAAGACACCTACGGAAGGTAGGATTTATAAAAGGTGGAGAACTTTAAACCGCCCAAAGTGAGGAAAAGTAAACCGCCGTTGACAAAGGTGTTCACGAAACTATAGTTTCAAACAAGACGCTATACGTAGCTTCTCAAAAAGAACCAGAAACAAAATTCATCGAGCCATAGAATATTATGGACTTCATAATTCCCCTGTCATTGTAACAGAAGTTGATGGAGTAAAACTAAAAATCTCCAATGCACCTCAAGGATGTGGCGCAAAGAAGGAATAATTGCGTTCCATGTTTATCTGATGGCTTTCAAATTTCATCTGATATTCTGATGTAAAATTTAAAAGAAGACCAGGCACCCCTATATACCTTAAACAAAATATTCTAATTATGCCCTATCCAGTTGCACATGTTCTATTCTTTGTGTTCTGTATTTGTGCAGTAGCAGTCTATGCTACTGTGGGGGAACTTTTCCGCAAGGAACTTTCATCCAGGGGCATCAAACAGATCCTATTACTGCTATTTGTGGGGGGTTTATGTTCACTGTTACCGGACAGCATAGTCGTTTATAATTTCCTCGTAAATGGAACTCGGGAACACTGCTGGATCGGCCCGATCCCGACACATTCATTATTATTCAGTTTTTCTGCAATCCTATTTGGAGCGTTTATCGGATATGTAGTATATCGGAATTTTGGGAAGGCCGTATATATGAGCCTTTTTGCCGAGGCTGCGTTCCTTTCACATCTCTTGCTTGACGATATTGATGAAGGAGGCGTGGTTTATTTTTATCCGATATACAATCAACCAATCAGTGTGTTCTCGTATATGAGTGTGGGTTTTACAGAAGTTAATATATTTCATTACCTGATAGCATCTTTTGTATCAGTTTTCTTTATTTTCACAATAATTATGATGGCATTGTTTGCATTGAATCGTTTTGGTTTCGAGTTCAGATATAGGTCTGAAAAGTGACCTCGATTCCGAGTTTCAAATAATTTGAAACTTTGCATTTTTTTCAGGCGGACCGCAAAATATGGCCAAATAACATGTATCTGAGAGCTAAATTCTGAATATAATATAAAAATCGGATGATTTCCGGAAGGGGTTCCGGAAACCTTACCAGACCTTCCACCACTTCTTTTTCGAAGCCTTTTGCTCCTCTATCTGTCTCAACCCGTCAGAAGCCATCTTCTGCTGCCTCTGATATTTCCTGTTTTCGTCGTTAAGCCGGGAAACTTCTTCTTCCTTGCTTGCAAGGGTCCCCTGCAACTGCTTTATAAGCTCATCCTTTTCTCCGAGCTGTTCGGCCAGGGTCTGTTCTCCTTCGTGCCTGCCCTCAAGCTTTTGCTCAAGCATCCTGACCTTTTCTTCCCTGGCAGCGAACTGAAGTTCGACAGCATTGATTTTCCGGTCCTTTCCAGTTAGTTTTTCTTCAAGCTTCTTGACTTCTCTGTCTTTTGCCATGACCTCTTCAGCCAGAGTCTGGAGGTCTTTGTCCTTTGTCGCAACCTGCCTTTCGAGCTTTTCAAAGTCGTTTTCTTTTGCCGAGAGTTTCTCCAGGAAGGATTTTATTTCCTCATCCCTTGCAGTCAGCTCTTTTGAAAGGCTATTTATTTCTCCTGACATGTCGGATAGTTGGGTTTGGAACTGCTCGATTTCCTCGCCCTTTTCAACAACCCTGCTTTCGAAACCCTGTATCGTTTCATCTTTTTCGGCAAGCTCATTCTCAAAGCAGCTTATAGTCCTGTCTCTTTCGGCAATTCTGCTCTCGAAGGTTTTTACTGTTTCGTCCATTTCGGCAATTCTACTTTCGAACACTGTTATTGTTTCATCTTTTTCAGCAAGCTTTCCTTCGAATGCTGTTATTGTTTCCTCCCTTTCAGAGACTATCTTTTCAAGGTCTTCCTGCTTTGTTTTCCTGTCTATGAGCTCCTCTTCAAGGGTTTTGATTTTCTCCGAGCCCTGTGAAAGCTGCCCTTCCAGAAATTCCATCTCTTCTTTCCCGGAGCTGAGTTCTTCATCGAGGCTGCTTATTTTTGCATCTCTGGCTGCGAGGCTTTCGCCAAGTTTTTTGATTTCCTCTTCTTTCCCTTCAAGTTCTTTATTAAGTGTTTTTAGCTCCAGGTCCTTGCTTGTGAGCTGCAGGCTGAATGAATTGATATGCTGGTCTTCTTTTTCCTGTACCTTTTCTCCGGAAAAGGACTCGGGAATTTCGCTCCTGTTTTCAAAAGACTGTACCTCCTCTTCTTCCGAGAGAAGGGTGAGCTGTCCCCTTGTATTTTCACAGAGCTCTGCCCAGGCAAGAATGCAGGCAACCGGGGTGATTCTTTTAGTAACACCATCCCCGATCTTGCAGCCGTATACCTTGTGTGCGATATGCCCTTCCACAGTGTTCAGATCCAGGCTCGGGTCTCCCAGTTTTGCGTTCATAGCATTCCCTTTCTTTGCCTGGCCATCGTTAGCCTTCAGGATCTCAGCGGCTTCGGAAAAGACTTTCCAGGGGAGGAAAGGCTGATTCCTCAGGTTATCAACATAGATTCCGTCCATTTCGGCTCTGGCTTCAAAAAAGCGTTTCCCGCTCATTAGCGGAATTTGTGCGGGGTTTCCTTCTCTAAAAAACTTCTTTTTTATTCTTGCGACGGGGTCTTCCATGAATTTGCCTCTCGACAGTCATAGTTTTTGGATTATAATTAGCAATAACATTTAATAAAAGTTATGTGATTCGAGTGGAAATTAAAAGAGTTTCATGTTTTTCTCTTTAATCCCTTTTTCGACTTTGTTCCTGAACATATTTTCCTGGGAATGCCCGTGATTTATGGATGCATTAGCAGGTTTAGAGTGTGCTTGCAGGTTGAAAGTTTGATGGCAAGTTTAAACGTGCCTGCAGGTTTAATAATGTGTTACTGTGTTTAATTAGATGTTGTCAGATTTGAAATGTGCCGGTGGGTTTAATGATACACTACTATGTTTAATTAAGTACTTCCTGCTTGAAATGACGCACTGATAAGTCCATTAATGAACAATTATGATTAATGAGGTGTTACTACACTTAATGAGATGTTTTCAAATTTAAATTATGTACTTGCAGTTTTAACGGTGTTCAGGGGTGTTCTATAACTTATATATGAATTTCGGAACTTAAAAAAAATTAGACTCTATTTCTCAATTCCTTTGTCCCGGACAGACATCTGTTAGAAACCTGAAGATCTTGACTTCGTAAGTTCAATTCCCGGTTTTAGATCACTGTGGTAAACTTTATATAGTAGATTTAGATTTATGCGTATCACGCCCGGAACTTTTATATATTATTAAATATTCATTCGCATTATTTCACTGAAATAGAGGACTTTGCGCCTTAATTACTACGAAAAGTAGCCGGCCAGAATATAAGTTTTATGGGATCCTGAATTGTGGATTCCACTCTATTCCGGGTACTTACCATTCGAAAATCAACACCATTGATTCTGCATGAGGCATTGATTAAAAATCAAAGGCGTTGATTATGTATAACAGTGTGATGTTAATATAAACGCTGTTAATTTTGCAAGCTATTTGTTTTAAAGAGCAATCACCTAATTTTGGGAAGGGGCTTTCTTAATGTGGGGTTCTTTAATTTTGCACCGATTATTATTCAAATAGAATATTAGTGATTTTTAACTCCGAAGGCGGGAAGTCCCCTTCCTCGGAGGCTGTAGGCCGACAGGTGGGGGATGAAAGCCGTCCACTTCCCGACACTACAATAAAATAGCTTGCTATGTATTGTTCAAACATTCCTATATATGCCCACACTGGCATATTCTAAATGTCCCATGCAACTAACTGAGAAGGTCAAAATCCATCCTACAGAAGAACAGGTTTTGGGACTCGAAAAAACGCATTATTTTGATGCGCTTGCTATCTGTTGTGAGGATAAACAGAAAGTAGAACCGGATGATACGGTCTACTTCAAAAAACACGTTCCTGCGGGAGATTATCAGCAAAGGAGAGGGAAGAGGTCAGAGAAGAAAATACCTACCGGAAAACTGTTTGGGCTCAGGAAATTCGATCTTGTGAAAACGGTTAAGGGGATCGGGTTCATTCGAGGCAAACGGTCAAGCGGGTATTTTTCGATCTCAGATCTCTTTGGAAACAAAATTTCAGATAGTGTCAATATTAAGAAAAAATATAGGAGACTGAGTGCGAGGAGTACTACATTAGTTCAGATGGTACAGTTGACGCATTCCTCCCCCACCTGCCATTTCCGGCAAGCCGGAAATGTCGAGGAGGGGGTCTCCTGCTGAGGTAAGATGAATCTGACTTAACTTTCAATGCTTCATTTTTGGAGGGGGAAACGCCCGGAAATCGATGCGCCAACTCAGAAAAAGGGCCAAACACATTCGTGCACCCGGACATATAAAAAATCATTTCACTTTTTTGGGCCTACTTTATAAAAAGTGAAAATTCTTATACTTATAACTTTCCAGCAAATGGAAAGTAAATCTAGAGAGAAACCAGAAGTTGAAAAATATATTTGAATCCAAATCCATTGAATCCGTAAAATAAAGTCCGAACCACCAAAAACTATATGTACTATAGCTATAATTAGAGGGTTGCATCGGTGTAAGATGCACACCCTGGTCAAGAGGGGAAATGTGCTTTGGACACCGTTGAAGTGCCAGGAAAAACGATCTGAATAAACATAAGGGGCCCGTAGCTCAGTCAGGCAGAGCGTCTGGCTTTTAACCAGACGGCCTAGGGTTCAAATCCCTACGGGCCCGCCATAACCACTAGCCAAATTATGCTAAAACCCGCCGGATGGGCCATCCGTGGGGGTATGCTTGGGCAATGCTTTTTGACACATTTTGTTTTTTGGAGGAAAGGATTTGACAAAGTTCAGCCTGCTCGACCATGAGTTAGTCCCTAAACATGAGATCATGTCTGAGGGCGAGTTAAAGTCTGTTTTAAGCAAGTATTTCATTGATAAGGAGCAACTGCCGAAAATTAAAGTTCAGGATCCTGTTATAAAAGAGATAGGAGCCACAATAGGGGATGTTGTAAAGATTACGAGAATGAGTCACACTGCCGGGGAGGCAGACTACTACAGACTTGTGATTGAGTAATTTCGGGGGAGTTTGTAACATCTTACGTAACTTGTGTTTTCCATCTATACGCCTTTTTAAGTCAATGCACCAGCTGTACAGAATGCATATTCAGCGGCTGTTCACCAAACTTGGAAAATTATTGATTATCGATTTTCACCGCAATAAAGTAAAGAGGGTGCTATCATCACTTTAGACAACAGTATACTGTCGCAGGCTTATTTTACAAGGGATAAGATAGTGCAGCACCATATAGACTCATTTAACAAATTCATAGATAATGGGCTGCAGAAGATCATTGACGAGCAGAAAATAATAGAAACGGATATTGAGGGTACCCACCTCAAACTCGGCCGGATCCGGGTAGAACACCCGGTAGTAAAGGAAGCCGACGGGGCAATTGAGAAACTTTACCCCAACGAAGCCAGACTCAGGAATCTCTCCTACTCTGGTCCACTTTACCTGGAAATGAGTGTTGTAAGCGAGGAAAATGGTGAATCTGAGGTATTGGAAGCAAAAATCGGGCAGCTTCCCATCATGGCCAAGTCAAAGATCTGCAATCTCCTTGGACTGAACGATTCCGAAAAGGTCCGCTACGGCGAAGACCCCCTGGACTCCGGAGGATATTTCATCGTCGGAGGGACTGAAAGGGTTGTCATGACTCTTGAAGACCTTGCCCCGAACAAGATCCTTGCGGAATACGGGGAACGCTATGGGGACACCATCGAGGTCGCAAAAGTCTTCTCCCAGAAGCGGGGGTACAGAGCCCTCGTAATCGTGGAAAGAGGCCGAAAATCCCTGCTAGAAGTGTCCTTCCCTTCTATTTCGGGAAGGGTATTCTTCATCACCCTGATGCGGGCTCTTGGTGTTGTTACTGACGAAGACATCGTAAACGCAGTCTCAAGCGACCCGGAGATCATCAAGTTCATGCTGGAAAACCTTGAAGAAGCCGAAGTCGAGACCCAGCAAGAAGCAATCGAAAAGATCGGGGCAAGGGTTGCAGCAGGGCAGGCCAAGGAATACCAGATCAAGAGAGCAAACTACGTTATTGACAGGTACCTCTTCCCCCATCTGGGGAACGATGTGAACGACAGGATCCCAAAGGCTCATTTCCTGGCAAGGATGGCAGAGTCTTGCTTCGAACTTGCCCTTGGCAAAAGGGCTCAAGACGACAAGGACCACTATGCCAACAAACGGCTGAAACTTGCGGGAGACCTGATGGAAGACCTCTTCAGGGTATCCTTCAACCGGCTGGCAAGGGATATCAAGTACCAGTTAGAACGCGCAAACATGAGGAACAGGGAACTCAACGTAGCTACAATTGTCCGGGCGGACGTCCTGACGGACCGCTTGCAGCACCCCCTGGCAACCGGAAACTGGGTAGGAGGGAGGACCGGGGTTTCCCAGCTTCTGGACAGGAACGACTACATCTCTACCCTCTCCCACCTGCGGCGTGTAATCTCCCCGCTTTCCCGTGCCCAGCCGCACTTTGAAGCCCGAGACCTGCACCCTACCCAGTGGGGAAGGCTCTGTCCCTCCGAGACCCCCGAAGGTCCTAACTGTGGACTGGTGAAAAACTTCGCCCAGATGGTAGAGTTATCCACGGGGACGGAAGAGGGCGAAAGCATAAAGAAGATACTCTATGACCTCAACGTCGAACCTATAGTCATCAAGATGCCCGAGGTGCCAGTCATTGATTTGGAAATTTCCGAATTTGAAGAAGAGATCATAGAAGAGCTGGAAGTAGTGCCTGAGCCGGAAAAGTTAAAAGATGACGATTATTTGGATTACTCGGGAGATAACCAGGAAGAAGGCGGGTCGATTCTAAATGACTAAAGCAAAAGTATTCATCAACGGAGAGCTTGTCGGAACTCATGACAACCCTGCGGAACTGGTGGAAGACCTCCGAAAAATGAGGCGGCAGGGGTTCATCTCCAAGCAGGTCAACATAGCCCTGAACGACAACACCAGGGAAGTAGTAATCAGCTCCGATATGGGCAGGGCCAGAAGGCCCCTGATAGTTGTGGAAAACGGAGTTCCACTGGTTACGGAAGAGCAGGTGGAGAAGCTGAAGAATAAAGAAATCAGCTTTGAGGATCTGGTAAAGGAAGGCTGTGTGGAGTACATGGATGCCGAGGAAGAGGAAAACACCTACATTGCCCTTTACGAGTCCCACCTGAACGAGAGGCACACCCACATGGAAATCGATCCCGAACTCATGCTCGGGATCTGCACGGGAATGGTCCCGCACCCGGAACATAACGCATCCCCGCGTAACACCATGGGAGCGGCCATGATAAAGCAGTGTATCGGGGTTTCAACCGCGAACCAGAAACTCCGCCCCGATACCCGCGCCCATGTCCTGCACTACCCCCAGCGGGCGATGACAAGGACAAGGACCTGTGAAGCCATCGGTTTTGACGACAGGCCAGCAGGCCAGAACTTCGTTGTGGCAATCCTCTCCTATGAAGGGTACAACATTGAAGATGCCCTGATTTTCAACGCAGGATCAATTGAAAGAGGCCTCGGGAGAAGCCACTTTCTCAGGACATTTGAGGGAGAAGAGCGGAGATACCCTGGCGGGCAGGAAGACAAGTTCGAGATCCCGGACTCCGAATACCGCGGATCCCGCAGTGCCGAAGCCTATGCAAACCTGGATATTGACGGGCTTGTAAACCCCGAGACCACCGTGGGCCCGAACGCCGTGCTTATCGGAAAGACCAGTCCCCCCAGGTTCCTGGAAGAGCCTTCGGAATTCGGGATTGCCGTAGAGCAGCGGAGGGAAAGCTCGATTACCATGCGGTCCAACGAAAAAGGAATCGTGGACACTGTCATTCTTACAGAATCCATCAACGGGACCCGTCTTGCCAAGGTTAAGGTAAGGGACGAGAGGATCCCGGATATTGGAGACAAGTTCGCATCCAGGCACGGGCAAAAAGGGGTTATCGGGCTGAAAGTCCCGATCGCCGACATGCCCTTTACGGAATCTGGCATGACCCCTGACCTCATGATCAACCCGCACGCCATTCCTTCCCGTATGACTGTCGGGCACGTGCTTGAAATGATCGGAGGAAAAGTCGGGTCCATGGAAGGCAGAAGGGTGGACGCTACAGCCTTCTCCGGAGAAAACGAAGAAGACTTAAGGGATTCCCTGAAACGCCACGGTTTTGCCCATACAGGAAAAGAGGTATTCTACGATGGCGCAACCGGCAGAATGATCCCGGCAGATGTCTTCGTCGGGGTAATCCTTTACCAGAAACTGCACCACATGGTCACTTCCAAGATGCACGCCCGTTCCCGCGGTCCCGTGCAGGTGCTTACCCGCCAGCCCACTGAAGGTAGGGCAAGGGAAGGTGGTCTGAGGTTCGGAGAAATGGAGCGCGATGTGCTGGTAGGGCACGGAGCTGCCATGTCTCTGAAAGAAAGGCTGCTGGACGAGTCGGATAAGGTGGTGGAACTTGTCTGTTCCCACTGCGGTATAATAGCAACGTTTGACAAGCAGAGGAACGTCGCTTTCTGTGCTGCCTGTGGGGCTGACACGGACATCTACCCCGTGGAGATGAGCTACGCGTTCAAGCTGCTGCTGGACGAAATCAAGTCCCTGGGTGTTGCGCCCAGGCTCAATCTGGAAGATGCGGTATGAGGTGAGGTGGAAATATGGCAAACGTCCCCCCTATTCCGAAAAGAATTTCTTCAATTAAATTCGGCTTAATGTCCCCGAAAGAAGTCAGGAAAATGAGCGCAACCCCGATCATCACGGCAGATACCTATGATGATGACGGGTTCCCAATTGACATGGGACTCATGGACACGAAACTCGGGGTCATCGACCCGGGGCTTCGCTGCAAGACCTGTTCAGGGAGAGCAGGAGAATGTCCGGGACACTTCGGGCACATCGAACTCGTGGCTCCTGTTGTACACGTCGGGTTTAACAAGATCATCAGGAAGCTGCTCCGGGCATCCTGCAGAAAATGCAGCCGGATCCTGCTGGACCTCGGGCAAAAACAGCATTTCCTGGATCAGCTGGCAGCTGTTGAAGAAATCGGACACAGGCCTGACGACCTTATCAACGAGGTCTTCAAGGAAGCAAGCAAAGTCAAGACCTGCCCCTACTGTAAAGAAGAGCAGCTTGATATCAAGTTCGAAAAGCCCAGCGAGTACCTGGAAAACGGGGAGAAGCTAACCCCCACCGAGATCAGGGACCGCTTCGAAAACATTCCGGACGAGGACATCCGGGTCATCGGGATGGACCCCGACAACGCAAGGCCCGAATGGATGATCCTCACTGTCCTGCCCGTTCCCCCGGTAACAGTGCGTCCTTCCATTACCCTCGAATCCGGGCAGCGAAGTGAAGACGACCTGACCCACAAGCTTGTGGACATCATCAGGATTAACCAGCGCTTCCAGGAAAACAGGGAAGCAGGTGCGCCCCAGCTGATCATTGAAGACCTCTGGGAACTCCTGCAGTACCACGTTACTACTTTCTTTGACAATTCCGTCTCCGGGATTCCCCCGGCAAGGCACAGGTCAGGCAGGCCCCTGAAAACCCTCTCCCAGCGTCTGAAAGGAAAGGAAGGAAGGTTCAGGGGCAGTCTCTCGGGTAAGCGTGTGAACTTCTCGGCCCGTACCGTGATTTCCCCGGACCCGAACCTGAGTATAAACGAAGTCGGGGTCCCTATGCCCATCGCAAGGATCCTTACAGTCCCTGTAATCGTAACTCCCAGGACCATCGAACAGCTCAAGGTTTATATCCGGAACGGGACCGAAATCCACCCCGGAGCAAATTACGTGTTCAGGCCTGACGGGCGGCGCATTAAGGTCACCGAGGTCAACAAGGAAGACCTCGCAGAGAAAATCGAGTACAGCTGGATGGTGGAACGCCAGCTAAAAGACGGGGACACTGTGCTTTTCAACAGGCAGCCGTCCCTGCACAAAATGAGTATCATGGCCCACTCGGTCAAGGTGCTCCCGAACAAGACTTTCAGGCTCAACCCCGCCGTCTGTCCCCCTTACAATGCTGACTTTGACGGGGACGAGATGAACATGCACGCCCTCCAGACCGAGGAGTCCAGGGCTGAGGCAAAGATCCTCATGCGGGTCCAGGAAAATATCCTCTCTCCGCGTTTTGGAGGTCCCATTATCGGCGGGATCCACGACCACATCTCGGGGCTTTTCCTGCTGACTCGCTTTGAAAACCACATTTCTGCGAAAGACGCCTTCGACATCCTCAGGAAAGCGAAAGCTCACGAACTGCCCGATCCGGCAGGCCACGATGAAAAAGGGATACCTTTCTGGACAGGAAAACAGATCTTCAGCCAGATCCTGCCCGAATCCCTGAACATGGGATTCCCGGCCCAGGTCTGTTCGCACTGTGATGTCTGCCAGGAAGAAGAATGCCCGAACGACGCCTATGTGGTAATACGCAACGGGAACCTCCTCAAAGGCACTATCGATGAGGCAGCCATAGGGGCTTTCAAAGGAAAAATCCAGGAAAGGATTATCAAGGATATCAGCAGCGAAGCCGGATCAAAGTTCATAGACGACATGACCAGGCTTGCAATCAGGGCAATCATGCGCACGGGGCTGAGTTTTGGGATTGCTGACGAAGATATTCCAAAGGAAGCAAGGATCCAGATCAACGAAGTCCTCGACACAGCCGAGGATGCCGTTCAGAAACTTATCAGGTCCTACGAGAACAAGGAACTCGAACCTCTCCCCGGAAGGACCCTGGACGAAACTATCGAGATGAGCATCATGCAGAAACTCGGTAAAGCCAGGGACGAGACCGGTAACATAGCAGACAGCCACATGGGGCTTGAAAACTCGGCGGTTATCATGGCCCGTTCGGGTGCCAGGGGTTCGATCCTGAACCTGACCCAGATGGCAGCCTGTGTGGGGCAGCAGGCGGTGCGTGGGGAGCGCATCCGCAGAGGATACGCGGGCAGGACGCTCACTCACTTCGAAGCAGGGGACCTGGGTTCCGATGCTCACGGGTTTGTCAAGGCAAGTTACAAGAGCGGGCTGAACCCGACGGAATATTTCTTCCACGCCATCGGTGGAAGGGAAGGGCTTGTGGACACTGCGGTCAGGACATCCCAGTCCGGGTACCTCCAGCGCAGGCTCGTTAACGCCCTCCAGGACCTTGAAGTCCATTACGACATCACAGTCAGGGACACTCGAGGCGTGGTCGTGCAGTTCAAGTATGGAGAAGACGGGATCGACGCCACAAAGAGCGATTTTAGCAAGCCCGATGCGATCCAGCGGGTTATCCGCTCTGTTATGAACAAGGAGGCGGGTGAATGAGTATCAGTGAGACTACTATCGAAAGCATGACCAAAGATCTTTCTCTCCCTTCAAACATAATGAAGACCCTCCGGGAAGAAACGCTCAATGCCGGGGTAAGCAAAAAGGAAATGGAAGAAATAATAGAGCAGGTCATGGAGGAATACAAAGAGTCGTGCATCGAACCCTGCGACGCCGCAGGAGTGATTGCAGCTCAGTCCATTGGGGAACCGGGTACCCAGATGACCATGCGTACCTTCCACTATGCGGGTGTGGCTGAAATTAACGTTACCCTGGGTCTGCCCCGCCTGATAGAAATCGTGGACGCCCGGAAGATCCCGAGCACCCCGATGATGACCATTGCCCTTTCCAAGGAAAACCAGGAAGATTACGCTTACAACAGGGAGAAAACGAGAGCCCTTGCCTGGGAGATCGAAGCTACCAGGATCGATCATATAGCGGACGTGACCACAGACCTCTCCCAGATGAAGCTCATCATCGACCTGCACGAAAAGGCCATGAACGGCAGGAATATTTCCATCGAGCAGGTCAAGGAAAAGTTAAACGAAGAAATGAACGTCCTGGTAAATATCTCCCCGGATATCGATAACCAGATTGTCATAACTCCGAGTGAACCGTCCTACAGGGAACTCCTCCAGCTTGCAAAAAGCATCCATACTATCACCCTCAAAGGGATCGAAGGGATCAAGAGAGTGGTGGTCCGGAAGGAAGGAGAGGAGTACACCCTCTATACCGAAGGCTCGGCGCTTCGTGACGTGCTACAGTTCGAAGGTGTGGACAGGACGAGGACCAGTACAAATAACATTAACGAGATCTACGAGGTGCTGGGAATCGAGGCAGCCAGGAACTCGATCATCAAGGAAGCAACCGATACCCTTCGGGAACAGGGACTTACCGTGGACATCCGACACATCATGCTGGTGTCTGACCTCATGACCTGTGACGGGGAAGTGAAACAGATCGGAAGGCACGGGATTTCCGGAGAGAAGGCCAGTGTCTTTGCACGTGCGGCTTTTGAGGTTACGGTCAGCCACTTGCTGGACGCAGGGATGCGCGGCGATGTGGACGAACTCAAGGGCGTTACCGAAAACATCATTGTCGGGCAGCCGATCCGGATGGGTACCGGAGACGTGCATCTGGTCAGCAAAAGAAGGGAAGAAGATATCGAAGTTAAAGACGAATGCGGGATCTGAGGGAACCAAAAGCCCGGACTCCCCCGGGAGACCTGCAGGTCATCAATACAATAAATATGATACTAATATGCTTCCTGCACAGAGCCAGGAAGCCCATAACCAGAAAATAGATATAAGGAATCAAGTATTAAGAGTACCAGATATTCACCGAGCTTGGAAATCTTTATTGAGTATTGGATAGAGTAGACGAGCTAATTTGAGACAGAGTTGATGAAAATGAAGATTAATGTTGATAAATCCCTGATCAAGGCTATGAAAACAGGAACGGTTATCCTTGGGACCAACCGGACCATCGATGCAGCGGTAGACGGCAGCGCAAAACTGGTAGTGCTTGCATCAAACTGTCCTGAAAACGTAAAGAAGACGCTCCAGTCGACAAACGTCCCTATCCTCGAATACAGTGGCACCAATGTGGAACTGGGACCTGTCTGCGGAAAACCCTTCACGATTGCTGCAATGGCAATCCTCGACGCGGGAGAATCCGATATCCTGGCAGTTACAGCCTGATGTAAGGAGTTGCAGCGTTTTGGGTGAAATTAAACTTACGGCGGACACCATCCAGTACATTGCACTATTTGAAAATATGACCCGGGCCAAAATCCTCGACTGCTTCACAGAAGAGGACCGGCTCATATGTGTCGTAAAGCAGGGAGACATGGGACTTGCCATAGGCAGAAACGGGGAAAATATCAACCGCGTTAAAAAAATCCTGGACAAGCCTATCGAACTTGTGGAACACTCAGTGGATCCGGTCGCATTTATAAAGAGCGCGTTCGGACCAGTTTCCGTAAGTTCTGTAAACATTATAAATAAAAATGGTAAGCGATTAGCTTATGTAGAGGTACCCAATAAGGAGAAGGGTCTTGCTATCGGGCGCAGCGGAAGAAACATAGAAAAAGTAAAGTTGCTAGCCCGCCGCCACCATGATATTGACGATGTAATCCTGCAGTAATTCCACATTATTCAGCACATAAATGTCCAGTTTATTTTGATCATTTCAACCGGCGTTGAGGACAAATTGCGGCACTAATTACTTAGAAGGAAATTTACATCAATCGTTAAATCCGGAGAACTAAGAATGGCAAAAGGAAAATATGCAGCTCATATACTCAAGCAGGCCAGGAAAGACGCCCGCTGGAAAGACAGTAACTACAGCAGGCGTGTTCTGAACCTGAACGTGAAAGCCGACCCTCTCGGAGGAGCACCTCAGGGCAGGGGTATTGTACTGGAGAAAGTCGGAGTTGAAGCAAAGCAGCCTAACTCCGCTATCCGGAAGTGTGTCCGGATCCAGCTCATCAAGAACGGGCGTCAGGTAACTGCTTTCTGCCCGGGTGACGGGGCAGTGAACTTTATCGATGAACACGATGAAGTGACCGTCGAAAGAATCGGCGGACGCATGGGCGGTGCAATGGGTGACATTCCCGGAGTACGCTTTAAGGTGACTGCCGTGAACAACGTGTGCTTGCACGAGATGGTTATCGGTAGAATGGAAAAGCCCAGGAGATGATGGATTTGTACAAGATTTTCGGTAAATGGGACTCTTCCGAAGTGGAGATCAGGGATCCAGGGATCAAGCGCTACGTCAGCCTTACACCTACCATTATTCCCCACAGCAGTGGGAGGCATGCAAAGCAGCAGTTTAACAAGTCCGATATTTCCATTGTGGAACGCCTTGTCAACAATATCATGAGGTCGGAGCACAACAGTGGGAAAAAGCAGCTGACTCTCAAGATCGTGGAAGAAGCCTTTGATATCATTAACAAGAAGACCCAGCAGAACCCGATCCAGGTCCTTGTGGATGCCATTGGCAACGCAGGCCCCAGGGAAGAAGTAGTCAGGCTCAAGTACGGCGGGATCTCCGTACCAAAAGCAGTGGACACTGCCCCCCAGAGGCGTGTTGATTCAGCTCTCCGCTACATCAGCATGGGTACAAACAAAGCAGCTTTCAAGTCCAAGCGCTCGGCCGCAGAATGCCTGGCATCCGAACTCATAGGAGCCGCAAACCGCGATGCAAAGTGTTTCTCCATCAACAGGAAGGACGCAAAAGAAAGAGTTTCAAAGGCAGCCCGCTAATCATTTTATCGGGGTTGCCCCGATTTTCAAATTTATCAATTGAAGCTAAATCCAAATATCTGTTTACAAAAGGTATCAGCATGGGACGAAGGAAGAAAATGGTCGAGCGTGTGACAACGCTTATGACTGATCCCAAAAAGATCAGAAACATCGGAATCGTTGCTCACATCGACCACGGTAAAACAACATTAAGTGACAACCTGCTGGCAGGTGCAGGCATGATTTCCAAGGAGCTTGCCGGCAGACAGTTATTCATGGATTCCGACGAGGAAGAACAGCAGCGCGGAATCACCATTGATTCATCCAACGTATCAATGGTTCACACTTACAACGATGAAGACTACCTGATCAACCTGATCGACACCCCCGGGCACGTCGACTTCGGTGGGGACGTTACCCGTGCCATGAGGGCCGTGGACGGAGCCGTAGTGGTCGTGGATGCCGTAGAAGGCACCATGCCCCAGACCGAAACCGTGTTGAGGCAGGCCCTCAGGGAACACGTGAAACCCGTACTCTTCATCAACAAGGTTGACAGGCTCATCAACGAGCTGCAGGTGGACGCCCAGGAAATGCAGGTCCGCCTCGGAAAGCTCATCGATCACGTTAACAAGCTGATCAAGAACATGAACGAGGAGAAGTTCAAGGCAGGCTGGAGGGTCGACGCAGCAAACGGGACCGTAGCCTTTGGATCAGCTCTTTACAACTGGGCCATCAGCGTGCCCATGATGCAGAAGACAGGGATATCCTTTAAAGACGTCTATGACTACTGCAAGGCTGAGGACATGAAAGTCCTGGCAGAGAAGTGCCCCCTGCACGAATCTGTCCTTGACATGGTCATTCGCTACCTTCCAAACCCGATTGAAGCCCAGAACGACAGGGTAAATGTCATCTGGCATGGAGATGGAAGTTCCGTAATCGGGAAGTCCATGGCAGAGGCGGATGCGGACGGAGACCTTGCCTTCATGGTTACGGACATTTCCATGGACCCCCATGCAGGAGAAGTAGCAACCGGAAGGCTCTTTAGCGGGTCCTTCTACCGTGGGCTGGAAGTCTACACCTCAGGCACTGCCAAGAAAAGCAGGGTCCAGCAGGTAGGTATTTTCATGGGTCCTGAGAGGCTCGAAGTGGAAAGGATCCCCGCAGGGAACATTGCCGCAGTCACGGGCCTGAAAGAGGCGTTCGTCGGTTCCACCGTAACCACCCTTGACGGCATGATCCCCTTCGAGAGCATCAGGCACGTAAGCGAGCCTGTGGTGACCGTGGCCGTGGAAGCCAAGCACACAAAGGACCTTCCCAAGCTTGTGGAAGTCCTCAGGCAGGTCGCAAAGGAAGACCCGACCCTCCAGATCACCCTTGACGAGGAAACCGGGGAACACCTGATGGCAGGGATGGGAGAACTCCACCTCGAAGTCATCGGCCACAGGATCGAAAGGGACAAGAACGTGGAAATCACCACCAGTCAGCCCATTGTGGTTTACAGGGAAACCATCAAGAAGAAAACCGATCCCGTGGAAGGAAAGTCCCCGAACAGGCACAACAGGTTCTATATCTATGTGGAACCCCTTGACGATGCCACTGTCGAGCTCGTCAAGTCCGGCGATATTTCCATGCGCATGCCCGAACTCGAACGCAGGGAGAAGCTCATGGCTGTCGGCATGGACAAGGACCAGGCAAAGAAAATTGCCGGAATCTACGGTTCAAACATCTTCATCGATATGACCAAGGGTATCCAGTACCTGAATGAAACCATGGAACTGGTGCTCGACGGGTTTGAAGAAGTCATGAAGGCAGGCCCGCTTTCCAGAGAACCCGTGGCAAACGTGAAATGTGTGCTTGTGGACGCAAAACTCCACGAAGACGCAATCCACAGGGGTCCTGCCCAGATCATCCCGGCTTCCAGACAGGCCATCCAGGCAAGTTTGCTCATGGCAGAAGACAGTCTGCTCGAGCCCTATCAGAAAGTCTTTATCCAGGTGCCCCAGCTTAACATGGGCGGAGCTACCAAGGAACTACAGGGCCGCCGCGGCTTGATCCTGAACATGACCACCGAAGGTGACCTGGCTCTCATTGAGTCCAGGGTGCCTGTGGCCGAGTTATTCGGGTTCGCCGGGGAAATCAGGTCCGCAACCGAAGGGCGTGCTATGTGGAGCACGGAATTCGGAGGCTTTGAGATCGTACCGACCAGCATCATGGTCGAAATCGTGGCCCAGATCAGGGAAAGGAAAGGCCTGAAGAAGGAACTTCCAAAACCCTCTGACTTCGTTGGGATCTGAAGCGGAATTTTTTCCGCTTTTCCCCCTTGAGGAGAAAACTTTAAACCGAAGTATGTCTATAACGGGGGAAAAACATTCCAGGCAACTGGAAATTCACAAAGATCCAGCTCTAATCAAGAGTGACGTTAATATAGTAATTACATGATATAGCAATGAAACTCATCCATTACAGGAGAATTTAATATGGCAGCAGAAAAACCACACCTGAACTTAGCAGTTATTGGTCACATTGACCACGGAAAGTCCACCCTTGTGGGTCGCTTAATGTATGAGGCCGGTGCTGTTCCGGCCCACGTTATCGAGAAGTACAAGGCAGAAGCAAAAGAGAAGGGCAAGGAATCCTTCGCATTCGCATGGGTTATGGACTCCCTCAAGGAAGAGCGTGAAAGAGGTATCACAATCGACATCGCTCACAAGAGGTTCGACACAGCCAAGTATTACTTTACAGTCGTGGACTGTCCAGGCCACCGTGACTTCGTTAAGAACATGATCACCGGTGCCTCCCAGGCAGATGCAGCAATCCTTGTGGTCGCAGCTCCTGATGGTGTCATGGCCCAGACCAGGGAACACATCTTCCTTTCCAGGACCCTTGGTATCAACCAGCTCATTGTCGCCGTGAACAAGATGGACGCCGCGAACTATAGCGAAGAAAGGTACAAGGAAGTCGTGGCTCAGGTTTCCGAACTTCTCAAGATGATCGGTTTCAAGCCAAAGGATATTCCCTTCATCCCGACCTCCGCTTTCGAAGGCGACAACATCACAAAGGCCAGCGAGAACACCCCCTGGTACAAGGGTCCCGTAATCATGCAGGCCCTCGACGATCTCAAGATGCCCGAAAAGCCGGACACCCTCCCGCTCAGGATCCCTGTGGAAGACGCATACACCATCTCCGGTATCGGTACCGTGCCTGTGGGCAGGGTCGAGACCGGTGTCATGAAGAAGGGCGACAAGGTCATCTTCATGCCTAGTGGGGTAGAAGGAGAAGTCAAGTCCATCGAGATGCACCACGAAGAAATTCCGCAGGCAGTCCCCGGGGACAACATCGGCTGGAACGTCCGTGGTATCGGCAAGAGCGACGTTCGCAGAGGAGACGTATGTGGTCTTGTGAGCAACCCGCCAACTGTTGCTGACGAGTTCGTAGGGCAGATCGTGGTCCTCCAGCACCCCTCCGCAATCACCGCAGGATACACCCCTGTGTTCCACGCTCACACTTCCCAGACCGCATGCCAGCTGATTTCTCTTGACAAGAAGCTGGACCCCAAGAGCGGGCAGGTTAAGGAAGAGAACCCGACCTTTATCAAGGCCGGAGACGCAGCAATCGTCACAATTAAGCCGACAAAGCCGATGGTCATGGAGCCTGTAAAGGAAATTCCGCAGCTCGGCAGGTTTGCCATTCGCGACATGGGTATGACCATTGCCGCCGGAATGTGCATGAGTGTTAAGCAGAAATAAACACTCTCCTTTTTTATTTTACATGGAGAAAAAAGGTATGCAAAAAGCTAGAATTCGATTGTCAGGCATCAGTCCCACAGACCTGGACGGAGTCTGTAACCAGGTGAAATCCATCGCAGAACGGACAGGTGTCAGCATCTCCGGGCCCGTACCACTTCCAACAAAGAAGCTGGTTGTTCCCACAAGGAAGAGTCCGAGTGGTGACGGAACTGCAACCTGGGACCACTGGGAAATGCGGGTGCACAAGCGGCTCATCGACATCGCAGCCGACGAAAGAGCACTTCGCCAGCTCATGAGGATCCAGGTCCCGAAAGACATCAACATCGAGATCGTACTCGAAGGATAATGTGAAAAGATCCAGGTTACAGAACTCTTCTGTAACTGGACTTACAAACTCCTTTTCCCCTCCCATTAGTTTAGAAACCTTAAATTGATCTTTATCCTAATTTTTAAATAGTTGCCGGCGCCTGCATATGGGTAATTCCAGCACGCCGGATACCTTAACACCATTTTTCAATTACTCGATTTTTTCAATCACTCCTAAGTTCTCCTCATTCCTACGTCCCACTCACTCGTTTTGAAACATTAATCGTTTATTTTAGGCGGTTAAAAAAACCTTAAAAGCGCCTTTCCACCTTGTAAGAAACCGTCTTTGTGCTCTTTGCAGGGACCGTTACCCTGAATTCAACGGTGAAGGCATCGATTTTTTCATATTCATCGGAACTTTCCTGGATTTCCCACTGCCCGAAGAGATGTTCCACAACCGTTACGGCCTGAGCTTCGGATTTGCTGTTCGTAAGCTCGATTTCATAGCTGACCCTTTCCACATTGTCGCTGACACGTTCATAATCAGTCTCGGTCCTGGCAGCCGTGACGTCGAAAGAAGTGCCGACAGCCGCTCTTATTTCTCCGTCCTCAGGGGTGTGCTCGATCCTGTCTTCTCCGAGGAACTGTAAGTCTCCCGCAGAATCGGTTTTGTATATCCTGAATACCCCTCCTGGAAGAGGCATCCCAGGCCCGTTTTCCTCTGAGTTTTGCAGAGTAAGGAAAACCCGGACCCTGTCCCCGGAAAAGCTGTCATAGATGAGTTCTTTTTTTATGGGTACGGAATCCGCGCTGAAAAGAGAGATCTGCTTTGCCTGGTTGTTTTTAAGGGTAGCCGGCTTTTCAAGGGTATAGAGGTGGTACTCAAAAAAACCCTCTTGCGTAAAGGGACTCTCCATAGCTGCCTCTTCAGCAACTGCTTCGTCCTCCACTGCTTCGTACACAGGTTGAGGGGTGTAAACCCGGTTGATTTCCCCGGAAACCAGTTTCAGGCCCGCATCCTCAAAGTCAATCCCGGCCCGGTTGTCAATGCTTACCCAGCCCCGGATGTCAGCCCTGGTATCGTCCGCATTGCTCTTCAGGGCATAATCCGCATTCCAGCTTATGCCCCCTGTAAGGTAGGAGGTAAGAAGTTCCCTGCTTCCGGAAACAGGAGAGTAGAGCTGCCAGACGAGAGTCGGCTTTGTCGAAAGGCCCGATGCGTCCGGAACCTCGACCTTCAGGACCTCCTGTAGCACCAGGACGTTTCCATCTTTCTCCTCAAGGACGACGCCGTTTCCTTCATAGCTAAGCAGTTTTCCGCTGTAGCTCTCGCCATCCCCTGCAGTAACGGTGATTTCCCTGTCCAGGTATTTCTCAAGCAGGGAAAAGCTGCTCACAAGGTCATACTCGTAATTTTGCTCAATAACAGCGGTATCCCTGTTTTCCGGGTCCTCGACCATAACCGACGCAGGGTCTATCCTGGCTGCAACATTGCCGTACTCCACAAGGTTGACCCCGCTCTTGAGCTCGATTTTCCGCCGCTCTTTTACAAGGGCAAGGCCCTGCTCGTAAATAGTAATCTCTAGAACGCCGCCTGCCCCTCCTCCTATCCCAGAGGTCAAAAACCCGATAGGATCCGCAGGCTGAACTTTTGCATCGACATCCGTCCCGGGTCCAACCCCCTCCCCGTCAACCGCGGGCTCATATGCCCTGGCCATGTTCCCGAGTTCCTGGGGAAAACAGGCTGAAAAAACAAATATAACTCCGAAAAATGCCGCCATAAGCCATAATAAGCGATTTTTCACTCCCATATAATATAATGAGGTTTATATTTATTTATACATGACTTTACGACAGTTAAGCAGACTTATGCTTCAAAAATTCTCATTTTTCAAAAAAAGTCCTGGAAACCGGATTTTATCCTGATCAACCAGCTGAACTTATCTGGAGTAACAATCCTTACAAACGATCGAACTTATTCAAAGTAACCTGAATGGCAGGCAACTGAACTTATTCGGAGAAACCTGTATGGCATCTATGACCGTTCATGTACCGAGCCAGAGCGAGGCAAGCCCGAAACCAAAATTGAAAAAAACATGATTGTAGAAAATTGAAAAAAATGTCTTTGCAGAAAACGTCCAAAAATCCTGCGGCCTGATTTACTGAAGTAAAAAACGAGGGGGCGGGGATTTTTTTTCCCCGTCCTCTTTCTTAATGGATATTTTCAGGTTCTGCTTTTACGGCAGGTCCTTCATTCAGAGCCTGCGCGGCTTAAAACCTGCGCTCTACGGAATAGGTAACGGTCTTTTCTCCATCTGCAGGGACGCTTATTTTCCACTCTGCGGTAAAAGCATCCGTCTTCTCGAACTTGTCGGAGTTCTTGATTACTTCCCAGTCCCCGTAGAAGTGTTCCACAATAGTGACGTCCTGGGTTCCGGACTTGTGGTTCTTGATTTTGATCTCGTAGCTTTCCCGCCACACATCGTCGCTGACCCTCTTATAATCGGTCTGGGTCCTCGTACCGGTTACGTCGAAAGCGTTTCCGACTGCCACTTCGACCTCTTCGTCCTTCGGGGTGTGGTCGATGCTGTCTTCTCCCAGGAACTGGAGCTGACCTTCGGAGTCAGCCTTGTACACCCGAACTACACCTGCCGGGAGGGGCATGCCCAGACCTTTTTCCTTTGAGTTTTCCAGGTTCAGGACGACCTGGACCTTATCGCTCCTCGAACCGTCAAAGATTAGTTCCTTTTCTACCGGGACGGAGTCCGCGGAAAGGAGGGAGAGCTGCTTGACCTGGTTATTCTTCAGGGTAGCAGGCCTTTCCAGGGTGTAGAGGTGGTACTCGAAGAGGGACTCTTCTGCAAAGCTGTCTTTTGCCGCCCCTGCGTACATTTCTTCTTCCATGGGCATCTCATCATACATAATTCTCGGCTGGGGCACGAAGACCCGGTGGACTTCCCCTGCGACCAGCTTCAGTTTTGCGTCTTCGAAAGTGGTCCCGGCATTGTTATCGACACTGACCCAGCCCTGGATGTCAGCTTTCGTATCATCGGCATTGGCCTTTACGATATAGTCCGCCCTCCAGCTCATGCCTTCGGTCAGGTAGGAGGTCAGGACATCACGGGTACCCCCCACAGGGGAGTAGACCTGCCAGACCAGGGTAGGCTTTGTGAGCAGTCCTGCAGAGTCCGGGAATTCCACTTTTGAAACCTCGGAGAGAGTAACAACCTTTCCGTCCTCGAGCTTGAGCACAACCCCGCCGTCATGGCTGAGAAGGATCCCTGTGTAGCTCTTTCCTTCCTTATCGGTCGCCGTGATTTCCTTATCGAGGAATTTCTCCAGGAGCTTGTAACTGTTCACCAGGTCGTACTCGTAGTTCTGCTCCAGCACCACGGTATCTTTGTTCTTCGTATCCTCAAACATGACCGATGTCGGGTCTATGAGAGCGGCTACGTCCGTGTACTCGATCTGGGTGACCCCGGCCTTGAGCTCAAGTTCCCTTTGCTCCTTTACAAGGGCAAGGTTCCGGTTATAGACAGTAACTTCAGTCCCCGAATCCGTCCCCACGGCTCCTGCGGAGATGAACCCCAGTGGGTCTGCGGGTTCTACTTTCGTCACCACACCTGCATGGGACTCGATCCCGTTTGCAGCAATTTCAATCTCATCTGCCGAAGCAAGTTCCCCGGTAGAAGCCGGACCGAAGAAAGCTGCAGCCACAGCCGCAACTCCAAGAAATGCCAGCATAAGCCAGACATAACTTCTTTTCATTCTCATGGCAGAAGATAGGGCACTGTCTTATTTATATGTGACTTTGACTGCGGATTCATTTGAAGTTATCTTTCCTGAAGCCGATTTTCCCAGGGGCTCCGATACTCCGGAATACCTCCCCCTGAATATAGTTCTAAAAATATATATTAAGACAGAACATAGTTTAGAACCTGCGGTGCGAAATACCCGGAAAACGAACCTTTCGGGGCACCAGGGAAGAATGGCGAGGGGTTCAGTCTCATGAACATCATCAGAAGTGCTGAGATAAAATACGTAAGAGTTACCACAGGTTTTATCCGGTATTCCTGATCCTCCTGTTACCTCCGATCCTCCTGTTCCTCACCGGACAGTGTCCTCTGCCTCAGCCTCCGGGCTTGCGGCAAGCAGGGAAACCTCCGCCGGGACCGTCTATCCCTTACCTTTTATAAATTCTGGCTCTTCGTTGTCTTGTGTGGGAAGCCATCACAAAAAACAACATGGGCTTGAAGTGAAAATCACCTAATCCATCGAGAATGACGAAGAGCCTAAATTCTACTTTTTCACTTACACCTGCACTGTTCAAGCCAGCTAAGGGACCTTATCCATTCCCCTTTAGGTTCCCTTGAGGTACCAACTACAAGCCTTTTCATATTCCCGAATTCTTCGACCACGCCCCGGGCTTCGATTATCTCTCCGGGAAGGGCTTGGCCGGCATAGGTGTGAGTGTAGGAGAGCACATGGTCAATTTCTTCGTGGTCGACTTTATAATATGAAGGGCTGTCAAAGGCAAAATCGGCATTCGTGACTTCAGCCTCGATTTTCAGCTTGACGGTGTCCGTGCCCCGCTGGAGAGGCTCTTTTATCTGGTCCCATTCCCGGGTGAAGAGGAGGTCGAAATAGGTGCCGTCCACCATGCCCCGGTTGCCTTTCCTGGACTCGTGGAGCATGAATTCCTCGAAGGATATTTCGGGAATCCTTTTCCTGTAAATCCTCTGCCACATCTCCTCATCGATATCCTCGATAGGTCCCTCTTCTTTTTTTGCAGCCGCGATTGCGTCCCTGGCTTTGAACCAGGCAGGCCCGTAGACCACGAAATCGATGTCCGAACTCTCGTTCTGGAGCCCTGCAACCATCGAGCCCGTAACCCCCATGCTCGACCTGGAAAGCCCGGCTTTTTCCAGGGTTTTAACTATTGCTGCTACCCGGCTGTCTGTTTCAACCAGTTCCGGGATCCTGTCCCCGGGACGCAGCAGCTGCTTGACCTCGGATTCGGGGACAACGTGCACGTCCTGCACCCATTCTGGCCTGTGCTCCCGCATGAACTCGAAAGCCGGGCCGAAATCGTATTTTTTGTAGCGTATCCCGTTTAACTCCCGGTCCCCGCTTTCATCCGGCACGTAGCGGAGGGTGGCTCTTATCCCGTCTTTATGGAAGTAGTCAACAACGGCAAAGAGCCAGTCGTCCTTTGTTAGAAGAAAATCCCTGAGGCGTGTTTTGAGCATGGGCAACAGTCCTTAAATTTTTAAAGCGAATGAATTTTTATGAATGGGAAATAATTTTTTGGTACAATTATTCTGGTAAGCTGTTCTGCTAAACAGTTTCGATTTCCAGAATCAGGAAAAACTATTATTTTTATGATAAAGACAAAAAATGTATTGTACCGGTCATGTATATAATTATCGAGTAGTTATCTGTAAGGAATTATTAACTATCTGTAAGGAATTACCAGTAATCCTGCAGTTGATTACAAGTTTCCGGCATTTAGAACTCAGGTGCCAGTTATCCGGCAGTAAATTATCGAAGGTACGGCAAAGAAATAAGGAGCCACAAAAGCCCGAGGAATACCCATATGAGTGCAGACCCGAAGAGAGAAACACTTGAAGCCTGGATCATAGGGCTGCGGCGCGAGTTTCACCGCCACCCGGAACTCAGTTTCGAAGAATATGAGACCCAGAAGCGAATCCTGAAGACCCTGGCAGAGCTTGGAATCGAAGCCCGGAAAATTGCGGATACCGGGGTGCTGGCAAGCATCCGGGGCAGCAAGCCCGGGCCCTGCATTGCCCTTCGCACGGACACGGACGGGCTCGAAGTCCGGGAAGAACCCGGGGAGCGGAACAGGGAATACATCTCACAAAACGAAGGGGTCATGCACGCCTGCGGGCACGACGGGCACATGTCAATGCTCTTTGGGGCTGCGCGGCTGTTTTTAGAAAACAGGGACTTCCCCGGAGAAGTCCGCCTGATCTTCCAGCCTGCCGAAGAAATCCCCCCCGGAGGCTCGGAAAGGGTAATTGCCGAAGGAGGGCTTGAGGGTGTTGATGCCGTCATGGGCATGCACCTCTTTACCAACCACGAATCAGGCAGTGTGGGTTTCCGCCCCGGCCCTTTCATGGCAAGCACCAACCGGTTTGAAGTCATCCTTAAAGGAAAAGGGGGCCATATCTCAATACCTGAAAGATGCATTGATACAGTAAGGATGGCAACGGACTTCATAAACAGCATCTACCCTGCCCTGGAAGCAAAGCTAGATCCGGAAAAATACGTGCTTGGAGTAGGAAGAATCCGGGGAGGCGCCCAGTTCAACCGGACCCCGGATACTGTCGAGATCCTCGGAAGCTACCGGACCTTTGATAAGGAGACCACAAACACCATCGACGAGACGATAAAAGAATGTCTGGGAGAAGTCATGAAAAAATACGTGAAAAGCGGAGAAGAATTTGAAGGCTTCCCGGCTTATGAGCTCGACATCCTCCACGGCTACCCTGTCCTTGTAAACGACCCCGGGTTCACGGAAGCCGTGTATTCGAAACTGAAAGAGAGTTTTCCTGACCTTATGACCTACCCTGATATGGAAAAGACCTTCGCTGCCGAGGACTTTGCAAGCTACCTTCAAAAAGTGCCCGGGATTTTTATCTCCCTTGGTACCAGGAACCCGGAAAAAGGGATCCTGGAAATCAACCACTCCTCCAGGTTCGACATCGACGAAGACATTCTGCCGCTGGGCACAAAGATCTTTTACACCCTTGCCCTGGACTTCCTGAAGTCCCCTGAAAAATACCTCAAAGGTTCTGCTTAAGGAGAAAACATCTTGAGAAGATAACAAAACGTTTTGAGGCGAGAACAAAACATCTTGAGGAGAAAGACCATGATTATCCGGACATATGACAGTTCCAGAAAAGACGAGGTTGGGGACGTTGTGCTCGAAGTGCTGCTGGAGCACGGTTTTGAGTACGACCGGCTAAAAGACTCCGACCTTAAGGACATTGAAGGCTACTACTTCGCAAAAGGGGGCACCTTTTTTGTAGGCCTTTCAAAAGACGGCAGAGTCGTGGGGACAGCCGGGGTCAGAAGTCTTGGGGACGGACGTTGCGAAATCAGGCGCATTTATCTAAAAAAGGAGTTCAGGAACAAAGGTTACGGAAAACAGCTTTTCCTGGCAGCCCTGGACTTCGCTGAAAAAAACTTTTCGAGCGCGGTACTGAAAACCGACAAAGTCCTTACGAAAGCTATCGATATGTACCTCAAGCACGGCTTTTCCCTTCAGGGAGAAGAAAGCGGATATTCGAAAGAAGAATTCGAGTACCTTTATTTTGAAAAGCGCTTTAAAAAGAGGCAGTGAAATTCAGGTTTTCTTAGCAGGTCTTCAAATTTCCTCTTCCTGATAACTGCAGGCGCCCCCTTCCTCTTTTTCAAGTGCCTGCAGGTACTCGAGCACGGCCAGTATATATGCCGAATGGGACCAGGCCAGGGGAAGGACCGAAAGGGGCCTGCCCCTGTCATCTAGCTGTTCGGACATGAGGCCGGTACTGTGGGCATGGGCGGCAGACCAGTCAATGAGTTCCAGGGCCCGGGCCAGGTTCCCGACTGCAGTGTGCCACTGGGCCAGCCAGAGGGTGCAGATGGGCCAGCTGTTCATGTAGCCATAGTAGTTGTCGTGCTGGTAACGGGCGATGCCCCCTGATGGCCGGGTGAGTTCACGCTCAACGGCTTCCATTGTCCGGACAACTTTCGGGTCATCAGGAGGAAGGACCCCGAAATACCAGACCGCGAAGGCCGAGGAGTCGAGAGTAGGGTCTTCCAGGGAGCGCACGAAACGCTTCAACTTCTCATCGTAAAGCTTTTCCCGGATTGCCTGTTTAACGCGGCTGGAGGCCTCTCCCCAGATGTCAGCGTTGTCATAGTCCCCGAGAGAACGGGCCAGTTCGGAGGCGCCGTAAAGGCCCGCATAGACCGTGCAGGCGCTGTAGGTGTGCACGCCTTTATGCTCCTCCCATAGGTCAAAACTTGAGACCGGAAGCCCTGTTTTTTTATTCAGGGACTTTGCAAGGTAGTTTGCGGCGGGAAGCAGGAGGGACCTGCTGTAACGGCCCGTGGTCCAGACATTCCTTGCAGTTTTCCAGTTGTGGTAAAGGGCATAGAGGGGAAGGCCCGTCTCATCGATCTGGACCATGGGAACAGGGTGCCAGGTGCTCCCGAAATCCCCGGCAGGGGTATACTTGTGCAGGAAGTTACCCTTGAAGGTGAGGGTTTTTGAAAAAAATTCGAAGGTTTGCCTGCTCAGGTAATGGTAGCGTGCCCTGTCCAGGGCAAGGCAGACCCAGGCAGCGTCTCTTGGCCAGCAGTAAGTGTACAGGTCAGCTCCGAACTGCTTGATGTCCGAGTCACAGGAAGCGATCACCGAACCTGAGATGTCCATATGGGCGACCACTGCAAGCAGGCTGCGGTAAAAGCAGCCCACAACCCTTTCGGGAAGCTGAGGCATTCGGGAAAACTCAGGGAGGACGGATACCCTTTCGGTAAATGAGTTCCAGAAATTGAAATTGTGGTGAAAAAGGGTGTTTTTCCCGGCTGCCTTAACCCGCTTATGAATGTTGAGCACGTTACAGTACTTTTTCCCGAGGATGATCCAGAAATACACTCTGGCGGATTCCCCTGGTTTCAGCTCCGGCAGGGTCCAGCCAAGGGTTGAATCAACTGAGCCGTGGGCCACGGGGTTGCCGCTAAGGTGGGCATCATTTTCCATGTCTTTCCAGGTGCCTTCCATCCCTTTCCATTCTGCAGTTCCCACAGCGTACTGGTCAAATTTCGGGTCGCTTCCGTGCAGGAAATAGCGGTCGCGCTTGTAATGGATCAAAGTTTGCTTATCAATTACTGCCGTTTCCCCTATCTTGTTTTCAAGAATCCGGTAATTCTGGTTGGAAAAGAGGCGCAGGTGTCTCGGCAAGTCCGAAATGTTCTTTACCTCAAAAACCCGGTAGAAGATATTTGTCGAGGGGTGAACCGCCTCCCACACCGTTACCCTGACCCCCATTTCGGGGTTTTCGAAAACCGATTCCCCTATATTGGAGACCACTTCCCGGCAGGCATCCGCTTCTTTTTGGGGCATTTTCCCTTCCCGTTCATCTTCCGGAAAGGGCGCACTTCCTGAAATTTCCAAAAAGCGTTCGGAAAAGTTTTCCTCAAACACGGACTTATACCGCTGCCGGAGCTTCCAGTTTTCAAGCCAGCTACAGTACAGGGAATCCAGGTCGCAGACGCCTACCCTTATCGAGTTCCCGTGGTTCTCAAGCCCTACGTACGGAAAATAAATGTCCCTTATAATCCCCCTTTCATCTTCACAGATCAGGATTCTTCCGTTCCCGAAAATCAGCGGCCTTATCGCAAGCACCCCCGGCACTCATTTTATACCCTTCCCACTCATATTTCCTTTATGAGAATTGAATTTATTCCTTCAAATAATTTAGGGAAAGGAAAAAACGTCCTGAGGGGGACAAATGTATTCAATAAAAACTTTGAGATCTTCCTAAATGATTTCTTTACATAAATATATATAAATTTAATAAGAAAGTTTATATTTTATCATGTCCATTTTACTTATGCACTATAAAAACGATGAATCATAAGAAAAAATCACATCCAAAAAAATGTGTGTGTTTCCAAATGGTTTACGTGAATAAAATCTGTCCCGTTTGTGGGAGCGAGTTTTTTGTCCTTAAGAATGCTGAGGAAAAGGCGGTGTATTGCACCCTGGCATGCCTGACCGAAGGCCAGGAAAACCTGGAACAAAGGGTTCCCTGCATGGGCACGGCATGAAGCGTTTATTAAGGGAGTAAAAGGGGATCACAGTTAGGAGGGAAATACACTCAGATATAAGGGAAGTGTTTCCCATCTTTTTTATTTAAAAATCTCTTTTATTAAAAACCTCTTTATTAAAAACCTCTTTATTAAAAACCTCTTTATTAAAAACCACTTTTCAAAAAAAAATTAATGTAAAAATGAAGAATGTTCCTCCTAATAATCTTAAGGGCTTATTCCAATCATTATTTTTGAGCCAGTTTCTTTGCTATTTCGGCCACATGCCTCCCCTGGTAGCGAGCCATCGCAAGTTCATTTTCGGAAGGCTGGCGGTTCCCGTCCCCACCTACAATAGTTGATGCCCCGTAGGGGCTTCCCCCCGTAATTTCATCCATCCTCATCTGCCTCTTTTCCGCATAGGGTAAACCCACAATGAGCATCCCGTGGTGAAGCAGGGTAAAATGGAAACTGATAATTGTGGTTTCCTGTCCGCCATGCTGGTTATTGCTGGAAGTAAACACGCTTCCTACTTTCGCTACAAGGGCATTCTTCGCCCATAGCCCTCCTGTTCCGTCCAAAAAAGCCCGCATCTGGGCAGTCATATTTCCAAAGCGCGTGGGACTTCCGAAAATCAGTGCATCGGCACCACCAAGTACCTCTTCATACATATCCCGGGTGACTACCGGGATATGGGCAAAAGCTTTTTTAGTCTCGGTTGCCCCCATCTTAGCGATTACTTCCTCAGGCAAGGTTTCAGGGACCTGATAGATTCCTACTTCCGAACCTTCTACTTCCCGCGCCCCTTCGGCAACAGCTTCTGCCATTTTGTGGATGTGCCCGTACAAACTGTAGAATATGACGTTTACTTTAACCATACTACCCCTCCATCCGAATCCGTTCGAAAAACTTAAATAATAACTTAAAATCCGTAAACTCCAGACCACTATAAGCGTTGGCCCACTATAAGCGCCGGTAAACTCCGGTAAACTCCGGTAAACTCCGGCTTCCCCTTTAAAAAATAGCTTTTCGATTCCTTATATACGTTGTCAGTAAAGAGAATTTTCTGCTTTCGAACTTCATTGTTAACGGAAACAGCCATCCGCTTTAAGGCTTCGTTGCCAATAAAACCAGTCTCCTGCTTAAGGGTTCTGCTGCCAGCAAAAAGTGTCTTCTTACTTCGGATCCCATAACGCTTTTTTCCAGCCTGAAGCCGGATGGTCTTTTTGAAAAACAAAATTCAGGACTTAAACCATTATTGAGACCACGACATCAAAATAGTTATTAAGTAACACGATGTATAAAACCGGGTATGCCTTCACTTTCTATCGTTATGCCCTCTATGGATGAAGAAGAGACCATAAAAATCTGCATCGAGAAGGGGCATGAAATATTCAAAAAATATGATATAGAAGGTGAGGTTATACTGGCTGACAATTCTTCGGACAGGACTGCTGAGATTGCGGCATCCATGGGGGCAAAGGTGATAGGTCCGGTCAAAGGCTACGGGAACGCTTACCTCAAGGGCCTTGCACAAGCAAAAGGAGATTACATAGCCATCGCTGACGCGGACAACACCTACGATTTGCTGGAACTGTCGGAATTCCTGGACCCGCTCATGAAAGGCGAAGCGGATTTTGTAATAGGAAGCCGGCTCAAGGGAAACATTAAGAAAGGGTCCATGCCCTGGCTCCACCAGCACATTGGAAATCCTCTCCTTACAGCCATGCTTAACCTGCTTTTCAATACAAACATATCGGATGCCCACTGCGGGATGAGGGCTTTTACAAAAGAAGCCCTGGAGAAAATGAACCTTAAATCCCGGGGAATGGAACTGGCATCAGAAATGGTAATAGAGGCTTCCAAAAACGGGCTCAGGATTATGGAAGTCCCGATAACCTACCATCCCCGGAGGACTCCTTCCAAACTGCGCTCCTTTCAGGACGGCTGGCGGCATGTGCGCTTCATGATGCTTTACCGCCCGATCCCTTTCCTCTACCTGCCCGGGGCTTTTGTCTTCATCCTCGGCTTTCTCATAACCTCCACCCTCCTGCTGACAGGAAATGCCGTAGTAAACAGGCTTCACTCCCTCATTTTAGGCAGCATGCTCTTAATCATTGGCGGGCAAATCCTGGCCACCGGCGGCTATATGAAAACATACGGTATGATCCACGGGATCTATCAGAATAACAACAGTAGTTCGAAGAAATGGCTGAGCTACCATTCCCTTGAAAAAGAACTGCTTGGAGGCTCCCTTATCCTGGGCTCCGGCTTTATCCTCGGGCTGAAAGTTACCTACCACTGGATCATTTCCGGATACGGTTCTCTTGCAGAGGTGGAATCCGCAGTTGTTTCAATGGTCCTTGCGGCAGTTGGGCTCCAGCTGATCTTTTCTGCAATCTTTATAAGCGTAATGCTCCTCGAAACCGATACGGACTGGTGAGTGGTGCAATGAAAATAGCCTTCGTCTACGACGCTGTCTATCCCTGGGTCAAAGGAGGCGCAGAAATGCGCATCCATGAACTCGGAAAGCGCCTGGCAGCCCGCGGAAACGAAGTGCACCTCTTCGGGATCAAGTGGTGGGAAGGCGAAGACATTATCGAGTATGAGGGAATGACCCTGCACGGGGTATGCGGGCAAAGAGAACTCTACGTCGGCGGCAAACGCTCGATCTCCGAAGCAGTCGTGTTTTCCGTTAAACTGTTCCCCCGGCTCCGGAAAGAAAAGTTCGACCTTATCGATGTGAGCGTCTTTCCCTACTTTTCCTGCTTTACTGTGAAAGCAATATCCGTTTTGAATAAAACTCCGGCAGTGTTCACCTGGCACGAGGTCTGGGACGGGTACTGGTATGAATACCTCGGGCACTGGCGTGGGTTTTTCGGGCAAATGGTCGAAAAAGCGGTTGCAAAAATCTCTGATAATAACATCGCGGTTTCGGACTGGACAAAAAAAAGGCTTGAAGCCCTCGGGGTCCCCGGAGAAGAAATTGCAGTTGTCCCGAACGGGATCGACTTAAAAAGGATTTCTGAAATTGAACCTGAAGGGGGCTGGACTTTTGCCGACCCGGGTAGGAAGCTTTACGATATTATTTTTGCTGGCAGGCTCATAAAAGAAAAAAACGTCGATGTCCTTGTCCGGGCGGTGGCGCTCCTTAAAGCCGATTTCCCGGGGATCAGGTGCTGCATTGTTGGGGACGGCCCTGAAGGAGAGGCGCTGCTGAAACTTGCAGATGAACTCGGTGTTCGGGGCCATGTGGATTTTACAGGTTTTCAGGAATACGAGGCACTGATAGGGAAGATAAAGGCTTCAAAGGTGCTTGTACTGCCATCTTCCAGGGAAGGGTTCGGGATGGTTGTGATAGAGGCTTTTGCCTGCGGGGTGCCGGTGGTGACGGTGAAGGAAAGGTATAATGCGGCGCAGGGGCTGGTGGAAGATGGAGTGAATGGGTTCGTTGTGGAGCTTGGGGAGAGGGGGCTTGCAGAAGGGGTTAGAAAGATACTTGAAAATGGAAGTTATTATGAGGAGATGGCTGTTTCTGCGTTTAAAAAAGCTGAAAAGTATGAGTGGGACAAAATTTTATCGCAGCTTTATTCATTTTATGAGTCTTTACTAGATTTCTAGCTGAACAAATGAAAAAAAATATGTATGCCTAATTCAGACAGATAACAGATATTTTTGTAAAAATGATATAATTCATATTAAATTAGTTCTGATGTTTCACGAAGTTGTGGTGAGATTTCTGGATCTAGTTCAAAGATTAAATGAAAAATTAGAGAAGCTTATGTCCTAAAAGCTCAAGCCTGCTTCCAGAACAAGATATTCCAATCCAGAGGAAACGTAAATGTCCAATAAACCGAGCCTCTCAATTATAATCCCAGTTTACAATGAAGGAGAAAATGTCTTTGAATTATACAACGAACTAAGTGGTAATCTTTTACAATTGAACAAAACATATGAAATAATATTCATTGATGACGGGTCAACAGATAATACCTTTGAAGAAATTAAAAAAATCAAAGATGAAAGAGTTAAAATAGTACAGTTCCAGAGGAATTGTGGAAAGGCTGCGGCTCTATCATGTGGGTTTAAGAAAGCTGAAGGGGATATGGTTATCACAATGGACGGGGACCTGCAGGATGACCCAAAAGAAATCCCCAGATTCCTTGAAAAATTAAATGAATATGATATGGTTTCCGGCTGGAAGTTTGAAAGGCATGATCCCATCTCGAAAACTCTGCCTTCAAAATTCTTTAATAAATTAACCCGATTCCTGACAGGTGTCAACATTAATGACTTTAACTGTGGGTACAAGGCTTACAGGAATTACGTTGTAAAAAATATAAGTGTATATGGGGAGTTTCACCGCTATATTCCGGCTCTTGCCCACTGGAAAGGGTACACTGTAGGGGAAATTAAAGTTGAGCACCATCCCAGAATTCACGGAAAATCAAAATACGGGATTGAAAGGCTTCTGAAAGGATTCCTGGATCTGATTACAGTCACATTTCTGATGATGTACAAAAAGAGACCTTTGCACGTTTTTGGAGGAATAGGTTTCACATTTGGACTTTCTGGAACTGTTATTTGTATGTACTTACTCTCATTATGGATTATGGGTACAACAATAGGAGATCGACCTCTACTCATGCTGGGGATATTATTCATGGTAATAGGGGTGCAATTTATTTCCTTAGGGTTAATAGGAGAACTGATCACAAACGACAGAAATAATGATGATTATATTATAAAGTACGATAGCTATGAACTGGACACTAATTATTAAAAAAGTGACTCCTAGAATTATTTCCACCGTAACTTGATGAATAATTATTAAAATATAGGTGAATTTAATGGATTCCAAAATAATTGACCATCTAGAAAAGATTCATGAATCCGGGAAAAAAGATTTCAGATGGGAAAATTTGCGAAAACTTGTCAAAAGATATGTTATTGGGGAGTGTGTGCTGGACGCGGGTTGTGGCACTGGTCATATGACTTTAAGTCTTTGCAACGAAGGATATAAAGTAACAGCAATTGATTGTTCCGAAAAATTAACTTCCTTTACGAAAAAGATCCTTAAACAAAATAATCAAAAGGCTTATATTTACACCATGAATTTACTGGAAGTTAAATCACTTGGTGAAAACAGACATGATACAATTATTTGCCTTGATGTTCTTGAACATATAGATGATGATCAATTAGCACTTAGCAATTTGGTATACACACTCAAAAATGATGCAAACCTCATAATATCAGTTCCTGCTTTTAGTTTTTTGTATGGCCAAAGAGACAGGGAAATAGGGCATTACAGAAGATACAATAAAGCGGATTTTGTCAAATTAATTGAAAATTCTGGTTTGGAGATCACAGAAATCAGACACTGGAATTTTCTGGGATTCATACCTGTCTTTATTTCTGAAAAGATACTACATAAAAAAATAAATGAAGGATTTAGATATAGCAATAAATCCACTTTATCTCTACAGTTGCTAAATAGGTGGTTTTCAGTCATCGAAAACAACATACATTTCCCAATTGGTCTTTCTTTGATTGCTGTATGTAAGAAAAAATAAAAAAAATACAGGGAATTTTGTTTATCTGGGATATAATATTTTGATTTAAATTCAGATTGAATAATTTCACTAAGCTTTAATCAAATAGGAAATTTGAATCACTTAAAACAGTGTCTTTTGAAGGAAAACTGTTTCCATTTATATGTCGGAGCTGAAATCTTTGAAAAAAAGATTATATGAGATTGATATAATCAAAACAATTGCAATATTATTAATCCTTATTCACCATTTGTGTTATTATTCAAGCCATGACTATTTCATTTTATTCCAACCTTACATTGGAAGGTTCGGATTAGGTCTTTTTGTTTTTATATCAGGATACTCGTTATATTACAATAACAGTGAAATTAAAGATTCACACGATATTCTTGGTTTTTATAAAAAAAGGTTATTGCGCATATTTCAACTTTATTGGGTAGCTCTTTTGATCCATATTCTCATATTTGACTTTTTCAAATTAATCCCCACTAAAAATTTCAATATTTTGACTGTTATTGAATACATATTTGGCACCCAAATCATCTTAGCCCCTAATTATGTACAGATCTCATATTGGGGATTGTGGTACATTGGGATGATTATTTTGTTTTATTTAATATATCCATTCATAATATATTATTCGAAGACTGGTCAGAAACTATTTTTAAACTGTCTTTTTGTTGTACTGGGACTGTTTATTATAAGGTATCTTTTTAACATCATTGAAGTCAGGGTTTTTTTATATTTACCATTATTTATGAGTGGAATATTTATCAGATCGCTAAATTTGTTTGAAAATGACAATTATAAGAAAATGATTGCTTATATGCCTCTTTTGTTTTTTGGATCTATAATTATGCACTTAAAAGTTACAAAATTTGACTCGAAAGAGTATATATTTAACGACCAGAATATAAATCCAATTATTGTTATATTAAATATGGGAATTCTTCTTTTTTCATTTACTCTACTGACTTATAATCATATATTTTCTATTGCCGAGTTAATTAAGCCAAAGGTTTATTATTTATGTAGATACGTTTCATTTTCATCTTACACCATATACCTATTCCACGTTCCAATCCTTTATTGTTTGAAGCATTTCTTAGTAAATTCTCTACATGCATCTGGAATTCTATTGGACATAATAATTATTTTCATATTTATCCCGTTATTTGTTGTAGGGTGTCATTACATTCAAACCAAATTTAATGATTTGAGGTTTTGCCATTTTTCACACAATCCCTTATCTTCCAATAATATTGAATAATAAAAATTATTTGCCAAAAAAATTTGTTTAAACCATTTTTAAAGCGATTGATGTCCAATTTGTATTTGGATGACATTATATAACATAAATTCATGTGTCTTCGGAATGGGGAATCGTGACAAATTTCCTCCATTTATACAACAGTTGTCTAAAATTTCAACATATTGTGGACTGGAATAAAGTATCGATTTCATGTAAAGAGGCCAAAATTTAAGGCAGGCTTCTGCTACAAAATCGATAGCTTTCAGGCAAGAAAATTCTTAACCGATGACCAATGAACATAAATTATATTTTGTAAGGTCATGGGAAAAAGAGGTACAAAACGTTCAATGTCGAAAATTAAACTTTGTAGAAAAATGGTAAAGATCTTCTGACAGAAAAAAAATTAAATCTTGAAATGAATGCCAAGATGTCCTGTCCTAATGATTTATATGTAATATGGGGAATGAAAAATAATTTCAAACTTCTTTTGGTTCATTCCTTTTCAGCATTAACGTCCCCCATGCTCCTAAAATTAAGAAATAAATCCATATTATCGTGTGATAAATAAACCCAGAACTGATTGCTAGATCACTTGCTAAACCAACGGTAATAAACCCAACAGTCCACCCTCCCTCCAATGTCCCAAATCCCCCCACTCCTTGAATTGGCAACACGGTCGTAAATATCGCAAAAGATGTGGCAAATATTACCGAAAGGAAATCGAGATCAATGTTCATAGCACTCACTAGAAGGAAATTGAAAGAATACATTGAAAGCCAGATGCCAAAAGAAGCTATAATTAGCTCGAGGAATGCAGTTTTTTTGAAAGATTTTATAGCTTGAATACTTTCTATCACTTCATCTACTTTATTTAATAAAAAAATAATTACATTGATCCTGTCTATTTTTAATCCAATGAAAATATTCCTTGTAAAAAGGGAAATATAAGTTCCAAAATAAAGAGATAATGCAAAAAAAACAATCAAAATTATCATGAAAGAAGCAGCGATCCAAATTATTTTTGAAACTGAAGAAGACAAAAATTCTACAAAATAAAGGGAAATAAAAAACATAATTAAAATTATAAATAAATCCAAAACACGCGCAACCGCCAGTGAGGCGATCCCTTCTCCAGTCTGCTTATTGTGCACTTTGTTTAAAAGATATACATATGATAATTCACCAGTTCTTGCTGGAAAAATATTATTTGCCATGTTATGGACGCAGACTATGTGGAACAAATCTTTTAGACTCACTTTTTTATCTAATAAAATGTAAAATCTTAAAGTCCTGAAAAAATAACTGCAGGAGTACAGTATAAATGCGAAGAGGAGATGAAAATAATTTAATACTGTAAGTGTGTAAACAATATCGCTTAATTTTATCTGTGAAAACAATATTAAAACAAGCAATATTGTTATGCAGATTGTTAATAATTTTATAATTGATTTTGGATTCATTTTTAGATCCTCTACGACAGTGACAGGTTCCTATTTATTTAAAGTAATGTATCCTCTTCAAATTGTATGGAAACAGGTAAATTTCACACATGTGCTGAATATTTAAGAATTTCCCCAAGTTTGAGAAACAAACTCAAGATGCAGGATTAACTCCATAAATGTCTAACTAAATTACTAACTACTCCGGTTTTAGAAGTGTTATCATTTGACTACATCTTTAAGTAAAGGCATACATTGCAATCTTTCTAATTTGTAGCGATATCGCCAGCAAGGAAGGTCTATAACAAAATACAAATGTTGGAAATTTGCTTACATGAATGATTTTTCGCTATCATTGACCATACTTCTAAAACATGAATAGTTACCAAAATTGTTGTACTATTTTCTAGTTGGAAAATTCTCCCATTCGTATTCGGTTAAGATACGATCTGTAAGAAACGTGTTATTTTCATTGCAATTTCTGTAACCTATAAATGAAAATCGAGGTGAGTAGATGATTGTAGTAGTCATCTCAACGTTAACAGATTCCTTAACCGAATACAAATGAAAATTCTCCCATAAATTTAAAGAGGATACAAAGTAATAAAATAAGTACACTTAATAGAAACATTTTATATATGTAAAAACGTTTCTGTCTAAAAAATAATTCTATTGACGAGGAGGCAGTCCTATTTCATACAAGAGTGCTACAAAAAAATTGAAGATTTTTGGAAAATCTGACCGTCTAAATATTAATATTATACTTATGTTACTTTTATTATTCTTATCATGTGCATCAATGGCTGCCCCTGTTCATCGTTGGGGAGATGCTTCTACATATTACATGCAGATACAGAGTATATCAAATGACTTTGACATACAGTATCAATCAAAAGATATTGAGCGAGCACTTGAAACTCAATTTGATGATTTTCCATCGGGTCTCTTTTTAATAAAAACTGAAGAAGGGAATTATTATTATGGGAAAGAGTTTTCCTATGCTTTGTTTGCTTCTCCTTTCTATAAAATATTAGGAAAGAATGGAATTCTGTTTTTTAATGGATTAATGTTTTTTATGATGATCCTAATGGGTTATCTTTATTTAAGAACTGAAAATGAAAACAAAATTGCACTGAGTGTATCGGTGTTATATTTTACAATGTCCACTGCTTTTGTTTACATTTTTTGGATACATGCAGAAATTTATAACATGTTCCTCATAATGGCTAGCTTATTTTTATGGGAGAGATATTTCAAAAATAAGAATCCAAAATATCTTTTTATAGCATCATTTGTTTTTGGGCTCGCTTTTGTAGCAAAAGTACCGAATATCCTCTTGTTTATTCCGATGTTATTTTATGAATTACATAACAAGAGGTTTAAGAATTCTTTTATGATGCTTTTTATATTCATGCTTCCTGTAATTACTATATATGGATATTTTTTCCTAAATACAGGAAGTCTATCTTTTTACGGAGGAGATAGGCTATATTATATACATTCGTATCCATTTGTTGAAGGATATGACAACATCAATGAAGCTGGAAAACCGGCTTTTAGTGTGTCTGAAAATCGTCTGGATGCGTTGATGAATGAGGATAATCTTAAAGTCATTCCATACAATCTGTTTTATTACATTTTTGGAAGATTTACAGGGATGTTTTGGTACTATCCTTTCACGTTATTTGCATTAATTTCTGTTTTTACATCTCTATCTAATGATTCAAAAGCTTCTCCAAAATCAAATTTTAATAATTACATAAGTTCAAATGCAGATAAAATCTTAATATTTACAGGAATTATTTTATATATTGTTTTTTTCTGTACAATTATCGGAAATAACTATTTGGGAGGGCAACACGCCGTAGGAAATAGGTATTTTTATATTTATCCGGCATTTATTTATTTAATCAGAAAAATCGACCTGAAAAATGTATTATTAGTTATTTCAATAGCTGTTCTTACATTGAATCCAATTATTTTAGATCCAATTGGGAATTCAATTAATCCTTCAAGCCACCAGACCAGCATTCCATACTCATACCTACCACTTGAATATACTCAATTGAATAACCTTCCTTTCTGGTATAATAGTCACAAAATTGATGATATGTTAGTATACAGGTTAGATGATAAAAGCAAAGAATCGGGAGGTGCCTTTACAGTCAGTGGTTCTGCTGATATGGTTCTGAAATCCAAAAATGAAATCGAAACTTTATTGGTAATATTAAACTCAAAGAATAGTGACATGGATGCTCATATATCCGTTGGAAGTAGCAAAAATTCTATAGATCTCAACAAGAATGAGATAAGTGCCCTAGCCATAAAGGATCTTAAACCAGCTTATGTTGACAAAAGGTACTTTGTTTATGCAATACGGACCTCATCACCAAATGATTTAGTCATCACCTTGAAAGATGTATCCTCAAAACAAACTAACTTGTCCGTTTTCTTTTTGGAGAATTGGTATACTGTCGAAAATTGGGATGGGATTTCAAGTCGTTGGATCTCTAATAATGCGACTATCTTAATGTATTCAAAAGAAAATCGAGATCTACCTATTAATTTTGAAGCAATGAGTTATTATATACCGAGAACACTTGAAATCTATAATAATGAGGAATTGGAATATGCAGAGCCTATTTCTACACAACCCGGTGCTATTGAAACAAACATCTCTCTCGAGGAAGGAATAAATCTAATGAGATTCCATGTTCCAGAAGGTTGCTTGAAACCATCTGACATTGAAGATTCAGATGACAGGAGATGCTTGAGTCTGGCTTTCCAAAATATTGATTTTGAGTCATAAGCTGACTTTCCGCAGATCTCCACTCAAAAGCAGCTATTCCCGTTTTAGGCAAAAACGCATTCGTGAGGCGGTTAAATTTTTTAATATTCCGCGATCATTTTATTGCACTGTCACCATTTACAGAATACAACTCATGAGGCACATTTTGTATATTGACTGCAAAGAATAAAATGAATTACATCGTCAATTTCTTTAGAAAGTGACTGATAGATGAAAGGAATTTACAGGAACTATCCCCTTATTTTATCATCTCACATCCGGAAAGTTTGAAATTATAAGGCCAGTAGTTGTTGTTTTTTCTTGTAAGTGAGAGCGTCGGAAAGGTCTGGAATCTGTAACTAACCTCACACAGTCATTGAACTCAACTCCACAAATCAGCATCATGTAAAATTATTAAATTTATTAACGATGAAAAAATGAGTCAAAATTTGGATAATCATGCACTTTTCCGAGGCTCCTCAAATAGAAGAAATCAGTATAAATAAAATGATTACGAAATATAAAAATATTAAACCTTCGCTTGCATACGTTTATTGTTAAAACGGGAATAGCTGCTGATAATTCAAGTCAATTGGTGAAGTACTGTATTTATACATTAGTGGGAAAAATGAATTAATTTATCAGACATCTGCGGAAAGTCAGATAGAACTAAGGAACAACAAGAGTTTTACAGGGATTATTCAAATTCCATTAAGTTTTTCTCGAATTCATTTTCCATATCTTCTACTATTATATCCCAATCATATTTTTCGTTGACTATCCTTCGTCCGCCATTGCTAAGTTTTGAATACAACTCCTCGTTCTGGAGAACTTGTTCAATTTTTATTGCAAATTCGCTCATATCGCAAATTATTGCATTAGTACCATTTTCTAAATTTAACCCTCTTGCACCGACGGGTGTAGAGATAACCGGCAACCCAGCTGCCATGTAATCTAACATTTTGATATTTGTACCTGAGCCTCTCAGCATAGGGTTTATAGCAACATCCGATACTCGATACAACTCTAATTTTTCTTCTTCACTGACCATAAAAGCTAAACCCACGTTTTTGCCTATTTTTTCCCTGTTTAAGCTCCAACAAACACTCCCACAGATCAAAAAATAAAAGTCTTCTTTTTGAGGTGCAATATTCTCAATAATATTCTTGGCTGCTTCTACGTTTGGGGGGTGCCCACTTCCCAAAAAAATGATGATTGGTTTTTCTATTATTTTTTCATTTATTAGATCATTCCCGGTATAAAGCGTTTCAAATTGACTGAGATCAACACCATTAGGAGAAATGTACATTTTGCTTGGATCTCTGTTGTAAATATTTTGTATTTCATTTCGATCTTCGTTTGTTATCGCAAATACAATATCTGATTTTGAAACAACTTCACCTTCTATTTTTTTTACATATTTGCACAGTAAATTCCCTACAAAACTTTTCCCAAGCAAAGACTTTTTCAATAAAAATTCTACGTTCTGCGATTCGTAAACCAAAAATGTATCTTTATTGACACATTTCTCTATAGCTGGATACATATAAGGTAGTGATGCGACTACAATATCACAATCTGAAAAACAGTTTTTAGCAGTAGATATTAATTGTTGATTATATTTACAAAAAAACATTGCGATAATATCATCAATGGATATGCCTAAGAATTTCCCTGCAGTTTTTTCAATATTTTTGTGAAAAATACCTTTTGGGACACTAACTTCTACAAAGTTTTCATTAATTTGTTTCTTTTCGATATTTTTTGATTCTCCAAAACATATATATGTTACATTATATTTCCTAGATAAATTTTTATAAACATTATATATTCTTATTTTTCCTCCATGATTGGCGGGGCATATTTGAAAATCATTTAGCACAACAATGTTTCTCATTTCTCCTCCAATACTTCTTTCATATCATCCACAATTTTTTGCCAATCATATTTTTCTTTAACTAACTTGTGACCATTACGACTAATTCTTGCATATAGTTCTCTATCGTGAAGAACTTGTTTAATTTTTGTAGGAAACTCAGAGATATTACATATAATAACGTCACTATAATTCTCCAAATTCAATCCTCTTGAACCTACTTGAGTCGAAATTATCGGTAATCCAGCTGCCATGTAATCCAGCATTTTAATATTAGTTCCTGAACCACTCATCATAGGATTTAGAGCAATATCGGCTACCTTATATAATTCTAATTTTTCTTCATCACTGATTTGTCCCAGTAATATCACGTTCTTTGCATTATTAAATGCAAATACTTGATTAGATCCTTGCTTTAAATCAAAATTAACCGCTATGTTTCCTTCATAGTAGTTGATTTCCTGGATTGCTATACCTAAGATTCGTTCTGCTTTTTCTATCTTTTTTTGGCAGAAAAAAGAAAGATTTTGATTTTTACTGGAGTCCTTTTTGATTTCAATCAAGTTCCAATCTTCTTTCAAGTCAAAAGACATTATTTCTTGATCTGTCTTTACCTTAAGACTTTGTACATATGGAGAGTAAACCTTTAATTCGAGAGAATCAACATCTTTTGAGACACTTATTTCAAACCGAGGTTTGCACCATAAAGTAGGAAGCGAATTCCAATACTCTATATTATAAAAACCATCAACTAAACTCAATTTTTTAAAATCGGGAGTTTTGTAGATTTTATCTGCGTTTTCGACTAGATCAGAACCAGAATTGATGTAATATTGGGATGCACTCCCCGCGATGAGAAATTGAGTATCTGGCATATTAGAAGCAAACATTGTAATACTCTCTATTGCCTCAATGTTTGGAGGATGATAACTCCCAATAAATAAGCATATATTGGAATTGTTGGGGAAAGTGTTTCCCTCGGCTATACTATCATATTTTTCTGAATTTACACCATTGGGTGAAACATAAACCTTACTAATATCAAAATTATATAGTTTAGCAAGTTTAATTCTGTCCTCTTCTGAAACAGTAAAAATATAATCGCTTTTCTTAATTAAAGACTCTTCTAAATAAAATATATATTTTAGTAATTGTTTCCCAATTAATGATCCCGATAATGAATATTCCATCAGCTCATATTCGACGTTATAAGATTCATAAATAACTTTTTTCCCATTCATAGCGGCTCTTGGAATGGTATATAAAAAAGGAGATACAAAAATGAGCATATCCACATCTTGAATCTCTGTTCTAATCGTTTCCCTGAAATTTTTATTAAATATACTTTCAATAGATGTAATTACTGCTGAACATTCTTTTATGTTGGTGTACCTGTCAATTAAATGATGAAGAATAGCACTTATTTTTGTCTTGGGGATTCTAATTTCTTTAAAATTTTCGTTATGGTTTACTGTTTCGATAAGATTTTTGCTGTTGAAGTATGTAAAACTGATCAACTTGATTTTATAATATTTAGATAAATAATTATAAATGTTATACAATCTCTCTTCTCCTCCACTTCTTGGAGGAAAAAACGCCGGATGAAAGCTTAAAGCCATTAGGGACAACATAGATTTAAGTATGTTTCATATCATATAAGAACTCACTATGAAAGTATTGTGTGTTACATTTAGATATGGACAAGATGTATATGGAGGCGCAGAATCTTATTTTCGAGAACTTGCAGAAGAAATGCGTAGATTCGGTGCTGAAGTAGACGTTTGCACAACCAAAACACACAATTTAAGACCATTAATAAAATCCGGTGAAATCTGGGATAACAATCTAAGAGATGAAAAAATTAATGACATTGATGTCCATCGGTTTCCCGTGAAAAACCCAAATAAATATATTGCTCTTATTTTTGAAAAAATTATACAATTTGAGCTTGAGAAGGAAGAAAAACTTGCAACGAATAGGTTACTCGATATAGGGGAGAAATACTTAGAGGACAAAAATGGAGTTCTGCTAACTGGCTGGAACCAGTTGGAAAGATATGATAATTTTTCAATGAGATGGACAAGAAAAAATCCAATCTTACTGATAAAAGATGAAGATATTGAAGAAGTAGCTATTACGTTCCAAAATAAAAAACGGATAAATGGAGAAATCGTTTTCAGTTCATCAACTTACGAAAAAAGGTTCCCTTTACCGAAAGATACAAATTGGAAGCTTTTTAGGTTTGATGTGCCAAATATTTCGGGCGAATTATATGTTTCAATCAATTTAAGTAGATGCTGGAGACCACTAAAAGATTTCAGGTCTCTTGGAATTGGAGTTTCGGAGATCACATATAAAACAAAGAAATATGAAAAGTTGATTGATTTAGAAATTGATTATAAAAAATTGTTAATTAAAAATGGACTATTTATCGAACACTTTGAAGCCAGTGCAAATAAAAGAAGCAAAATCTACGGTGTATTATTTGATTATTTAAGAGGTCCGAAATCCCCTAAAATGCTTCGATGGTTGGAAAGTAATGTTTCTAATTATGATATGATTATAGCTCAAATGCTCCCTTTTAATACACTTAAGTATTCGCTTGTTGCAAAAAAACACAATATACCTTTAATTTTATTGCCTTTAATGCATATTGATGATGAATTTTATCACTGGAAACATTACTACGAGATTCTAAAAAAAGCAGATATGGTACTTGCAATTTCTAATTATTCAAAAAAGGAATTTTTTGACAGAATTGGGGTAAAAAGTAAATTTGTAGGGTCTGGCATAAATAAAGATTATTTTTTCACTGAAAATGTTGATGGAATTGCATTCAAAACAAAATACAACCTTGAGGGAAAGGATATAATACTTACAGTATCAAGAAAAAATCAAAGTAAGAGATATGATTTATTAATAGACGCAATAAAAGAAATTAACAGGGATTTCAAAAATGCACATCTGGTGATGATAGGTCCAGATGATGACAAAGTCCCAATTAACTCCGAAAATGTTTCGTATCTGGGTAAAGTTTCTCAAGAAGATCTGCTAAACGCTTATGATGCATGTACCGTCTTTGCCATGATGTCAGAAAGTGAAAGTTTTGGGATGGTGTTTTGTGAAGCGTGGGCTAGAAAAAAGCCAGTTATTGGAAATATTTATTGTGGAGCAGTTTCAAATCTTATTGATAACGGCATAGACGGATTTTTATGCAGTAACGTAGAAGAAATAATTAAAAACGTTGAGATTATATTGAAAGATGAAAAATTGGCCCTAAAATTTGGAGAACGTGGGCTAAAAAAAGTCATTGAGAACTACACTTGGGATATTGTAACAAAGAAGGTAGTAAACGTTTATTCTGAAATTTTATCAAAAAATAATGTAACTATTCAGCTACCCACTAATCAACATCAAGAGCCGTAATTTAGGTGATTTATTATGTGCAATATACTTAAGTTTATTTTATACACTGATGTCAATTGAGGCCGTTTTTGCTTTTGGCATGAACCCCTAATTTGAGTATTCCGAATAGTCAAAATCGGAATCATCCGGCTCATTTTAGGGTAGCTGAATAGTTACAAAATAATAACTGAAGTATAAATAATATAAAGTTATTTACAAATAATTAAAAAGTAGTTTGCATCAATTTATTTTTTCCCGATCACTGCATAATCTTGAGGCCCATATAACACATTGTTTAGCATATCAATATTTTGATTATATGTTTCTATAAATGAAATTGAGATATCTTGCATTTCATTGTGAATTGGTATTTGTTTTAATCTAGAATGTTCCGGAACAGGCGAAATAAACTTGGTGTCTGAATCCCTGAAGCCTGAGGAATTAAGTAAGAATTTAAGAGTTTCTGGATGTACCGGTTTAGTATGAGTCAGGTCAATATAGAAGTTAGCAAAAGAAAACAGGGAAAGAGGATTCACGGTCTCGATAACAATATAGTGACTATATTTCAGTTTTTGGTAACATAATGCAAGCAGCTTAATCAAGTAATCAGGTTCCAGATGTTCAACCACCTGGTCGATAAAAATTCCATCGAGACTTTTATCATCAAGCTTTTCGAGATACGAAATCGCTTCGTCTTTCACCACATTTAATCCCTTTGAAAGGCAGTAGTCCACCATGGTATCATCAATGTCAACACCTTTTGCACCAATACCATGATCTTTTGATAATTCCAGAAATTCTCCTCTTCCACATCCAATATCCAGGACATTATAACATCCAATGAAATAATTTATAAAATTAGATTGCCTCTGTTTTATGTCCTCTCTTGAACCCCTGAACTGTTCTTCAAATCTGAAATAATTAATGTCTAGAGCCATGGAGTCAGGAGCTTCTATTTTCTTGTCTTTATGCTCTCCTTCTATTTTGTCATCAAGTATACTGGCCAACCACGCCTTATTTTCAATGTCCAGTTCCATTGAAGAAATTCGAGAGTTTACCTCTGCTTTTATACTGCTCTGTATTTCAGACTTAAGCTGCTCGATCTTATCCTCGAACTCAGGTCTTAGCTGCTTGATCTTATCCTCGAATTCAGGTCTTAGCTGCTCGATCTTATTATCAAATTCAGGCCTTAGCTGCTCGATCTTATCCTCAAATTCAGGTCTTAGCTGCTCGATCTTATTATCAAATTCAGGCCTTAACTGCTCGATCTTATTATCAAATTCAGGTCCAAGCTGTTCTATTCTGGAATCTATTTCAGATCTTAGTTGCTCGATCTTATTATTATAATAACTTAACTTACCAGTAGTATCATTAAGAAGACGAACCGTACTTCCATTAAACTCGGTTTGCTTCCAGAAAATAGGATCCACATACCGCCTGACTTCTCCGTGAACAAGCTCTCTACCTCTAATCAAGAATTTCCCGACAACCGGACGATGAGAAGTGATGAAATAACTATTGTTCCGGATATCCCAGTTTGAATTTATATACTCAATGTCTCTCTGTATTTTACTTTCACTTGGAGGTACTTCAGGCGAAGGTTCTTGTTGAAGATCTCCAATATTTTTTCCTGGTAAAACCCCTGCTCCTTTCCGCTTACGGATGTTTTCCCTTATTTTTCCCATTATTTCTTCAACGTTGATTTCTTCTTTATTAATTTCATTATTAATGTCAAAAGTATCCATAAATCTCACACCCTGAACTCAGATCTTCCAGTTGCATGGAACCTCAAAAAGCCCAACATCTCTACAGGTTGGAATTACATCAAAAGAATACTGTTTATCATGCCAATCATACGGTTTTTGGTCATGGGTATGCACCGCTACTGTCAATAAAAATCTGCCTGTTATCATCGGGATTCTCTCTATCATGAGGTCAACATGCCCTTTGCCTTCAAGAGTCTCAAGTTCAAAGTTTTTTAATTCCGTATTGGTGCCAAACAGGTTTTCTCCGTTTTCGGAATAAAGAGCAATGCCAAATACCGCATCGGAGATTTTTTTATGTGCATGGTAAAAGATCCGGATTGTCATCGGATCAAAAGAGTTGAATCTGGAACCTTTATTGCCAAATTTATCGTGGAACTCCACATTTATAATCTCGACTGTTCGGTCTCCCCACCGAGGAGTTTTATTCTCAGGCTTTTCTTCTGTTTCAGCAGGATCTGGTTCATTTTTAGTTGATTCATTCTTATTGCCAGAAGGTGTGGGAGCTTCTTCTCCACCGCCATACACATAACGGTCAATTACTTCTCCTGTATCCCCTAAAACTACCTGCTCTCCTTTATTTAGGAGTAAAGTCCTGTCGCAGAACCTTCTTACGGCTCCAAGGTCGTGTGAAACGAAAACAATCGTGACACCATCCTTTTGGTACTGATTCAGGACATCAAGGCATTTTTGCTGAAATTCCATATCTCCCACTGCCAGCACTTCATCCAGCAAAAGAATCTCGGGGTCAGTCTGAATAGCCGTTGAAAAGGCAAGCCTCACCTGCATCCCCGATGAAAAATTTTTGAGTTTCGTATCCCTGAACTTTTCAAGCCCTGCAAATTCGATGATCTCATCCAGTTTGTCATTAATTTCTCTTTTTTGCATACCCATGATAGTTGCATAGATTTTTACGTTCTCTACAGCTGTGAGATCGGGCTGGAAACCAACTCCTAGCTCAAGAAAAGGGGTGATTTTCCTGTGAATATTCACATTTCCCCCTGTTGGGCGCAGAACATTGGCTATGATCTTTAATAAAGTGCTCTTTCCACTTCCGTTTACTCCAATTATTCCAAGTGCTTCCCCATCTTCAACTGTAAAATTGATATCTTTAAGTGCGTGGAAAGTTTCGTAGGCCTGAGGTTTGAAGACCCCGGTCAATGCTTCAAATAAAGTAGTTCTTTTTTCATGGGGTATGCGAAATGTTTTGTAAAGGTGTTCAACCTCAATTGCAGCCATCAGATTTCCTCCGCAAACCTGGGTTCGAATCTGGAAAAAATAAGGTATCCGATAAGAAGGGAAACTATTGATGAAATACACATGAATAAAAGATCCTCTGTTCCCGCTGGAGCCGAATAAATTATCGTATCCCTTGCAGAGATGATGATTCTTGCTATGGGATTCAATAAGATAATTTTCTGCAGATTTTCAGGAAAAATGTCGAGAGTATAGAGTATAGGGGTTGCAAAAAATCCGGCCTGCAAAACAACCTGCCAGATGAACTGCACATCTCTGTAAAATACATTCAGTGCTGAAAGTAAAAGAGATAAGCCAAGTGAGATCACAAACAGGAAAAACAAAATAAGCGGCGCATAGGCTATGTTGGTGGAAATCGACACCTTGAAAAATGCCATAAACATTATGAATATGAAAGACTCAAAGATGCTCATGAGCAAGGCTGTGATGCATGAGGAAATAACAAAGATATCTCTTGGAAAATAGATCTTTTTTACCATGTTTGCTTTTCCTACAATAGCATTCATTCCAATACTTGTTGCTCTGCTGAAAAAGTTCCAGAGGATGATGCCGAGAAGCAAAAAAAGCTGGAAGTACTCTACCTGGACTCTCATCAGGTTTGAAAAAACTACATACAGAACCGTAAGCATAAGCATGGGTTCCAGAAGGGACCAGAAATACCCCAGTATCGAATTTTTATACCTCAGTTTAAATTCACTCCATGCCAGCTGCCAGATAAGGTTCCTGTAGGCATAGAGCTCATTTAGGTGCTTAGTGATCATTATTTACCACATTTTTTATTTTTTCTTTGAAAATCGACAGATCAAAACGCTTTGCCTGTTCAAGGCAGGCATCCCTATAACTTTCTGGTTTGCGGGAAATGAGTTTTACAGCTTCTATAATGCTTTTAAGATCTGCGTTTACAAGAAGACCCGTTTCCATGGTCACCGTTTCCCTGAATCCGCCTTCGTTCACAGCAACAACAGGCTTTCCACTTGCCATTGCTTCAACAGGGGTAAGTCCAAAATCTTCATCAAGGGCGGTACAAATAAAACCTCTGCACCTGGAATAGAGGTCAATCAACTCCTTTTCCGAAACTTCTCCGACTATTTCGACGTTGTGGGGCAGCGCATTACTTATACTCTTTGCATACTTTTCAGCATGGTCCCCTTTTGCATAGCCGCCTACAATGATGAGTTTTTCTTCAGGCATTTTTCTAAATGCTTCTATCTGTAATTCGACTCTTTTTTCAGGATAAAGCCGGTTTACTGAGAGCCAGAAATCCCCATACTCTTTACATCGGAACTCTGAGACGTCAACTGGAGGGTAAATAATCTCTGCGTCTCTGTGATGGTACTTCTGAATCCGACTATGTACAGTACTTGAAAGAGTCACGATACGGTCAATGTTATCCACTGATTTTTGATCCAGCCATCTGTGACCATAAACCCAGGTTCGAAAAAATTGGCGGGTTATAAAATCCTGTCTTTGTAAAAAAGTGTCGTAAAGGTCATAAAAAGCCCTTACAGGCGTATAGCTGTACCACATATTGGGGTGATGATTATGGGCTGCATAATGGCTCCAGTTTCCTGTGAATATGAAAAAATCATAATCATCTGAAAAATCACAATAATAAAACTTTTCTGTTGCAGAGATCTGTTTTAGCGGAGGGATTTTCATCGTGCTTCCAAGAGAAATCACATTTACCCCTGCATCCAACTTACCAACGGCATCCAGGTCTGTGGTGATAATATCTGCATCCAATAAATTGGCGAGAGTGACAACAACTTTCTCTCCGCCGCCAATGGCTCCGAAGTAATCATGAAATATAGCCGTTTTCATGCTTTTTCTCATTTTGTATATTATTTAACATAAGAATTACATTGGGTTATTATATGTGTTTCCAAACATCTTCTTACATTCAAGCCAAAGACTCCTTAACAGATCAAATCCTTTATATATTTTGAGAAGATAAGTTTTTTGGAAAAGAGTTATATTTTTAAGGAAAATAAATGTTCTATCTTCTTACCGGATAAGAATTGGTAGTACATAAGGTGGATTTTTTGACAAAGGTCGCACTGATTACAGGCATAACGGGTCAGGACGGGACATACCTCTCAGAGCTTTTATTAGATAAGGGATATGTTGTGCATGGGATAAAGAGAGGGGCCTCTAAAAATGATAGCAGAATGGAAGATGAATATAAAGTACAAAAAACCAGAAACCTTCATTTTCATTCCAGTGACTTGACAGATTATTCAAATATGATAAGGATTATTCAGGAAGTTTGTCCAGATGAAATTTATAATCTTGCTGCTCAAAGCAACGTACAGACATCTTTTGACCGTCCTGAATACACTGCAGATATTAACTCTTTAGGTACTCTGCACCTTCTGGAAGCCATACGTACCCTTGGCCTTGAAAAGAAAACAAAATTTTTCCAGGCCTCAACAGGAGAATTATTTGGGAATGCAAGAGAAATCCCACAGAATGAAAACACTCCCTTTCACCCCCGCAGTCCTTATGCAGTGTCCAAGCTATATGCCCACTGGATCTGTGTAAACTACCGCGAAGCTTACGGAATGTTTTCCTGCAACGGCATCCTGTTTAACCATGAGTCCCCGATAAGGCCCGAGAATTTTGTTACAAGAAAGATTACAATGGCTTCAGCCAGAATCAAAAAAGGGCTTCAGGACAAAATATACCTCGGGAACCTCAATGCAAGGAGAGATTGGGGATTTGCAGGCGACTATGCCGAAGCTATGTGGCTTATGCTGCAGCAGGACGAACCTGACGACTACGTGATTGCAACCGGTGAAACACACTCTGTAAGAGAGCTGGTAGAATTTGCCTTCAAAGAGGCCGGTTTTGACATCGAATGGGAAGGAGAAGGGCTTAAAGAAAAGGGAAAAAATGCTTCAAACGGTGAAATTCTGGTTGAAGTTGACCCCCGTTTTTACAGACCTATCGAGTCAAACTTATTCGTTGGAGACCCTTCAAAAGCAAGAGAAAAACTCGGATGGGTTCCCAAAGTAAAATTTGAAAAATTGGTCCGAATGATGGTAAAAAACGATCTGGGACTTGTAAAATATTAAAAATTTTATACTTGTTTAAAATAGAGTGATAAAAATGTCCAAAGTTGCGTTAATTACCGGTGTCACTGGCCAGGATGGGGCATATCTCGCAGAACTCCTTTTAAATAAAGGATATACTGTACATGGGATGCAGAGAAGGTCATCTTTGAGTAATACAGGACGTATAGACCACCTCTGCAACGATCCGCAGCAGAAAGAGAACAATTTTCACCTTCATTACGGGGATCTGACCGATTCTTCAAACATAATCCGGCTTATTCAAGCAGTAGAACCGGATGAGATATACAACCTCGCCGCCCAGAGTCATGTACAGGTTTCCTTCGAAACTCCCGAGTATACCGCAAACACCGATGGTCTTGGAACCCTCAGGATCCTGGAAGCCATAAGGATTCTCGGGCTCGAAAAGAAATCGAAGTTCTACCAGGCCTCAACTAGTGAGCTATTTGGTAAAGTACGTGAAGTCCCGCAAAAAGAAACGACCCCTTTCTACCCACGAAGTCCCTACTCAATAGCGAAATTGTATGCTTACTGGATTACCATTAACTATCGTGAAGCTTACGATATGTTTGCCTGCAATGGTATCCTCTTCAACCATGAGTCTCCTTTGAGGGGAGAAACTTTCGTTACAAGGAAGATTACAATAGCCATATCAAAAATTAAAAAAAGTTTTCAGGATAAATTGTACCTTGGAAACCTAAATGCCAAACGTGATTGGGGATTCGCGGGCGATTATGTGGAAGCTATGTGGCTCATGTTACAGCAGGATGGGCCAGATGATTATGTAATAGCCACAGGAGAAACTCACTCTGTCAGAGAATTTGCGGAACTTGCTTTCAAAGAGGCAGGAATTGACATCGAATGGGAAGGGGAAGGTGTTAATGAAATCGGCAGAGATATTGACAGCGGCAGAGTACTGGTTGAAGTTGACCCGCAGTATTATAGGCCAACGGAAGTGGATCTGTTGATCGGGGACCCTTCAAAAGCCAGAGAAAAACTCGGATGGAAACCCAAGGTGAGTTTTGAAGAGCTGGTAAAAAAGATGATGGAAAGCGATTTGAAATAAGTTTTGGCTTGCATAAATTCTTTAAATCAACTGATCTTTAATTCCGAACTCGGAGTCTTGATGCGCCCTTCAAAATTTATAGAGAGCTTCTCAGTACTATTATAGGCAGGATTTATAGCGCTTATTTTTTCGGCTCTTCGTCATTCTCTATGGATTAGGTGATTTTCAATTCAAGCCCGTGTTGGTTTTTGTGATGGCTTCACACACAAAACAACGAAGAGCCATTTTCTTTTAGCTAAACAAAAGACTTTCTAGATAAGAATCCTTTTCATCATTTTTTTCCCCATATTCCGCAGTATTTTTTCTAAAATTAACATTTTTCACGGAAACATTTTTGCAACATATTCAAAAGGTCTGCATAGAATCCAGTGAAAACTGCATGTAAATCGTTTTTAGACTCCTATATTCGCTATATATACGTTTTGAATCCTACACACACGTTCCAATAAATTTGCATTGTGGTAAATATTGATAGCGGGAAAAATGTGAAAATCGAGATATTTAGTGCGGAAAGTGGGTAGCATTGGTTTTCTGATACATTTTCATACAAATAATCCGGAACTTATTAACATAGCGAATAATTTACATACACAGCCATATATCCCCTCCCGCAAAACAAGAATTAACCAAACCCGTCGAAGCCATCTTCAAAACAAAGGAAAATATTTTATATTTAGGAACTAACAACACCACAATCAAAAATCGCTTTATTTGTTAAAATGCCACTGAAAACCCCGGCAAAAATAAAACAAATACAACCGAGTTGATCATTACGAGTAAAATCACGAGGTCTCCAGAGTCAAAGCAATCCACCCAATATTCCAGACCCGGAATAATCTCCCTAATTGCGATTATCTCAGTCGCTTTCCTCATGCGCATGCTTTCCTACACTGCGGTCACCGCTAACGGCCGCATCACTCCTGTGGGATTTGACGCTTTTTACCACATGCGGCGCATCCTCTATACTACTTCCAACTTTCCTGAATACATCCGCTTTGACTCATACCTCAACTATCCTCTGGGCTTCGAAATCGGCTGGCCGCCTCTCTACGACCTGCTGGGAGCAAGCCTTGCCCTGTTTCTGGGGGCAGGGAATCCCGACACCCACACGGTGGAATTCGCAGGGGCTCTTTTGCCGGTGCTGCTGGGAACCCTTACGGTTATCCCGGTCTATGTGGCGGCATTGGCTTTGTTTAACAGGAAGGTAGGGGTTTTCAGTGCGGCTATTTTTGCCGTTACCCCGGTGCATGTGTATATTTCCCAGTTCGGGATGGTTGACCACCACGTGGTAGAGGTGCTCCTCTCAACGGCGGCTTTTGCTTTTTTCATACTCGCCCTGAAATCGTCCAGAGATGCCGGGCTCTCGTTTGCAGCCCTCAAAAACCTGCCATCGGATAGGAAAATGGCATTGCCAGTAGTTTTTTCCGTATGCAGCGGAGCCTGTTTTGCACTCCTTGTGTATACCTGGATCGGGGCACCGATGCTCATAGGGTTCATTGCCCTTTACTTTTTTTTGCAGTCCGTGCTTGACCTCAAAGCGGGCAGAAAGTCCGATTACCTTGTAATATGTTCTGCTTCAAATCTTCTTACGGTGCTCCTGCTCTCAGCCCCCCTTTGCATAGGAGTTGCGCGGCCCGGGCTTGAACTGAGCGCGATGTTCCTTTCCTGGTTCCAGGTCTGCTACGTCCTCGCCCTGCTTGCGGGGGTCCTGCTGCTCGGAGCTTTTTCCTCATATATAGCCTCCAGGAACCTGGCCTGGTGGTACTACCCGACCCTTACTTTGCTGGCTTTTGGCACGGGGCTTTTCATCCTCAAGGGCTTATCAGCTGAGTCCTACGGCTTTGTAGTCGAAGGGCTGAAGTACTTCTCGGGAAAAGGAGGAATCCTGAGCTCAATTTCCGAAGCAGGTCCCTTATTTTTTACAACGGATGGGAAGTTCACTCTCGCAACGGTTATCGGGAACTTCGGGCTCGGCTTTCTGGCAGCACTTGCAGCTGTTTTCCTGCTCGGCCTGGAGTGGAGAGGAGAAAAATTCCTGCCCGAGAGGGTATTTTTCCTGCTCTGGACCGGGTTTGCAGCATACCTTGCCATTTCCCAGCGGCGTTTTTCCTATCTGTTCTCAGTGAACGTTGCCATCCTTACCGCATACCTTTTGATGGTACTGTTTGGATCGCTAGATGTTGAAAATGAAATAAAAAAACTCTTCAGGACAGGGAAAAAAACCGGAAACCTGCCTGAACCAAATCCGGACATCGGGAAAAAATTGAAGGCAAAAGGGAGGGCAAAAAGTAAAGCAAAAGAGACAGCAAAGGCAGAAACGAAGCAAAAGGCAAAAGCAGCAAGAAAATCAAAATCCCGGATTGCAGCCTCAAAACCGGATTATTTCAAACTTGTCTCTGCTCTGGTCCTTGTAGGGATCGTATTTGTTCCCTCCATCGGGATAGTTGCCGGGTTTTCAAAGCAGGCTGTCCTGATTGACGAGGAATGGCAGGACTCCCTGAATTGGCTCGAAACTTCCACGCCAGCTACTTCTTATTACACCGAACCTTCAAAAACCCCTGAATACGGGGTCCTGAGCTGGTGGGACTACGGGAACTGGATAGTATACCTGGGCAAAAGACCTGCAGTCTCCAACAACTTCCAGACAGGAGTGGAGGATTCTGCCCTATTTTTCACTTCAGGCTCAGAAGAGCAGGCAAATTCAGTCCTGGATAGGCGAAGTGTCAGATACGTAATTACGGATTCAAAAATGATAGAGGGGAAATTCAGGTACATAGCCGAGCTTGCAGGAAAAAATATTGAGGCTTATTACGAGATCCAGACTGTAAAAAGCGGAACAGGATATCAGAAAGTTGCCACTATAAAAGAAGAATTCACAACCACGGAACTGTACAAACTGCACCAGCTTGACGGTGCGTCTCTCGGAAACCTCAGGCTCGTCCACGAAAGTTCCAGAGGCACAGCTGCTGGGAATAAAGCTGGGGATGGAAACACAGTAAAAATATTCGAGTACGTGCCGGGAGCAAAGCTTTCAGGCAGTTCTGCCCCTAACCAGACCGTAAAAGCAGAACTTGAACTTAGTTCAAACACCGGCAGGAGCTTCGTCTACTCTAACACTGCGGCTGCAGACGAAAACGGCTACTTTGAAATTACCGTACCTTACTCCACCGAAAACGCAGGAAACGGGAACGAAGCAGGGGAAGGAAAAGAAGTAGCAGGAAAAGGAGGAGTATCAGCAGCAACTACATCAGGTTATACCCTGACCGCGGGGGAAAATTCCACCAGAACAGGAATCCAGGTCCGGGAAAGTGATGTGCTCAACGGCAACAGAATAGAAATCGAGTTTTCCTGAAAAATTCTTATAAAAGTCTTGAACCTTTAAGGAGATCCGGAATTTTCTGGAGGATCTTGAATCTTCGAGGAGATCTGGAACTTTCTGGAGGATCTTGAACCTTTGAGGAGGTCCAGAACCTCTGATAGGGAAAAGAAAATAAAAATGAGATGAGGGATGAAAAAGGGTTTGGGAGCTTTTCCCCCGGAAAAGCCTTAAAGAGCCTTTGAGTTTTAAAAAACCTTCAAGTCTTACTCTCCTGCCTCTTCCACTCCTACGGCGTAAAGGAACTTCTTGACCACCGCCTCGTTGACAAGTCGGAGGAGGGTCTGCCTGTCCTTTGTGGCGCTGAAGACGCCAAGAGGGATCTGGGCGCCTGCGGCTGTTGCATGTCCGCCGGCATCTTCCCCGAAGGCCTGGCGCATCACTTCACCCAGGTTGACCCTGATGTCGTTGCTGCGGCCCGAGATGAAGATCCTCTCCTCGGTAACCCCGAAGACCACTGTCGTGGAGATACCTTCAAGGCTCATGAGATAGTCCGCGGCCTGAGGGAGGGTGTCCCTGTCCCTGATATTTCCTACATTCGAAAGGAGGTAACTTCCTATGACCTGCCGGTTCCGGATTGCTTCCCCGAGCACGTCCAGGGTCTCGATGGCCATGGAAGGGCGTTCGAGCTGCTCCAGGATCTCATGGTCCGAGAGGGGGTAGAGGTAAGATGCGGCTGAGAGGTCTGCAGGGTCGGTTTTTCGCTTGAAGTCCTGGGTATCGGTCCTGATCCCGTAAAGGAGAGCGGTTGCCAGGGTTTTTGAAATATTGATGTTGAGCTGCTGCAGGTACTTCGTCATGATGGTGGCCGTGGCCCCGAAGTTCGGGCGGATGTCGATATATTCGGCTTTGATTTCGGCATCTCCCGGAGGGTGGTGGTCGATTACGACTCCAACATAAGAGTTGGGAGGCAGCATGTTGTTTACCCCGGGAATGGAACAGTCGATCAGGGCCATTTCGTCGAAGTCTTTGGGATCGTGTTCTTCCATCTTGCTCAGGTCGATTCCCAGAAGGTTTACAAATGCCTTGTTTTCCTGGTGCCCGATCTTCCCGTGATAAAGGATGTTTGCCTCAACCCCAAGGTTAATTGCAATTTCCTTCAGGGCAAGCCCGCTGGAAATCGCGTCCGGGTCAGGGTTGTCATGGATGACAATAGCGAGTTTTTTGCCTTTTGTCCCTTCCAGCCACTGGGCCAGCCTGTTACCCCTGTGGGCGGACTCGGTTCTTTCCAGGGACCGGGAGAGGGAACTTGCCACGACCCTCGAGGGCATGAAAACAAAATCAGCCCCGAGTGATTCCATTTCCTCCTTCTTGATTATATCGGAAGCCCGGGAAAAGATGTGGACGTCAGGGCTAACAAGGTCTTTGAAATTTCCGATCCCTTTTTTGTTTACCTCGCTGTCGGAACTGAGGAAAAGGATTGCAACAATGTTCCTGAGATCAATCTGTTTCGGGAGTTCAGGGTCTGCAATGTCCCCTACGATTGCCTCGTACCCCTCTTCCCTGAGGGTCTCAACCTTGGCTTCATCTTTATCTACGATGATTACTGTCTTGTTGATTTCCCTGAGCTCTTTTGCAAGCGCAAAACCAATACTTCCACTGCCAAGGATCAAATATCTGGGTTTAACAGTACTTTTCAGGCTACTATCCGAATCTTTTGGAAAACTAGACAAAAACAGTGCCTCCCTGTCTCATGTGCATCTGGACACTTCCGAAGGAGAAAGAACATATGACAAAATACACAATTGTATACAATTTTACCGTTACGTTTCCAACTATCGGAGCAGTACCTTGCTGGCAACTCCGGATTTCCGGGAACCGCTATAAGGCCCGGGAACCTTTTCTGGAGCCGACACAAATATGGGTCTAAAAAGCCATCAGGAACCGATTGAACCGATCATTACTATGCTCAAGTCTATTGTTCTTTGCAATTACTTTTTCTCTGCAAGTAACTTCGCATTTCTTTTTAGTATAACATGTTATATTGAAATGTAACGTATATAGTTAATGATACAAAATAAGTTTTCCTCTTCACAAATATAAAATTAAATTTCATTCCGGAGCCCTGGAAGAACTCCGCACAAGCTCCGTTTTAAACCCGAATTGAAACCTAATCCAGGCCTGTGTGTCGGGACAATAGCGGGTATGGAAGATTAATTTATCTGAAACTTCAACTTATGGGCAATCAGAAACTTCTGACGAACAATCCGAAAAATCAGCTGATAGGCATGTGTGACCTTACCTCACAACCGTTCCGAAACTCAAAATGACAAATTTACCTCATAACCGTTCCGAAGTTAAAACTGAAAAATTTACCTCATAACCTATCCGAATCTGACACTCAAGACCGGGGACTTCAAAAACTTAGCCGTGAAAATCACTGAAGGTCGGATATTTCTAAAACATATTCAGCGAGAATCACCAGAAAACAACAGTGGCGTTAACATGAAAAGTATAAGTTCTTCGTGGATGAGGGCCATCGATCGAAACTGCGCAGATTTGGGCCTGATCCCGTTACAGCTAATGGAAAATGCGGGAGCAGGGGTTGCCCGCTGTGTAAGGGAGAGGCTTGAGAGCGGGACGGTGCTCTTTGTAGCGGGACGGGGGAACAACGGGGGAGATGCCTTTGTTGCAGCCAGGCACCTGGCAGGCTTTCCCGCTTACAGGGTCAGGGTAATCCTGCTCGGGAAAGCCACGGAAATCGGGACAGAAGAAGCCGTACGTAACTACTCCCTGCTGAAGTTCAGTCGGGTGGAGGTACTTGAGATAAGGGATTCAAGCCAGCTTGAAACCTGTGGCTGGTTTTCCGAAGCAGACCTCCTTGTTGACGCCGTTTTCGGGACAGGGGTCAAAGGAAAGGTCAGAGAACCCGAATCCACGGCCATTGACCTCATTAACGAAGCCGGAATAGCCGGAAAAACCGTGATCTCGGTGGACATCCCTTCAGGGCTTGACCCGGACGGCGAAAGTTTTGAAAAGTCAGTCCGTGCCGACCTTACCGTAAGCTTCCACCGCATGAAAAACGGGCTCCAGGGGGAAGGGGCAAAAGAATATACGGGCACGGTTAGGGTTGTGGGAATAGGGGTATGTGCGGATGCCGAAAGCTATGTTGGGCCCGGGAACCTGCAGATGCTCCGCAGGCGAAAGGCCGGAGGGCACAAGGGAGATTCCGGAAAAATCCTTGTTCTCGGAGGAGGGCCGTATTCAGGAGCTCCGGCCCTTGCAGCCCTTGCAGCCCTCCGGACAGGGGCAGACCTTGTAACCGTTGCTGTCCCGGGACCGGTTGCAGAAATAGTGGCAGCTTATTCTCCCAACCTGATTGTCAGGAAACTGTCCTCAAATGTCCTCTGTCCCGAAGACCTGCCCCTCCTCACAGACCTGCTAAACTCAAATGACGTGCTTGTGCTCGGGCCGGGCCTGGGCAGAGCCCCTGAAACTCTTGAAGCGGTTCGGAAGGTCCTGCTCTTCTGCAGGAAGGCTGTCCTTGATGCCGATGCCCTCTCGGCTCTTTCCTCCCCCCTCTTTGAAACAGTTGCCGGAAACTGCGAACTTATTATTACCCCGCATGCAGGGGAATTTGCCCGTTTACGGGGCATGGAAACCCCGGCTGATCCGGAGACCCGTCGGAAAGCCGTAAGGGACTTTTCGGAAGAAAACGGGCTTATCACACTTCTTAAAGGAAAAATTGACATTATTTCGGACGGAAAGCATACCCTCCTGAACAGGACAGGAAACGCCGGGATGACTGTAGGAGGGACAGGTGACGTCCTTTCCGGGGTTGTGGGAACCCTCTTTGCCCGGAACCCCCCATTTATATCTGCTGCCTGCGCGGCGTACGTCAACGGGGCAGCCGGGGACCTGGCGTTTGAAGCTTTTGGAAACGGGCTGCTTGCAACGGACGTGCTCGAAAAAATCCCCGAAATCATTAAAGAGGTGGAGAGGGGATAAAGAAACACAGGGACAAAGTAGCATAGGCAAAAGTTCCATAGAAAACATTCCCTGGGACAAAATTTCATAGGACAAAAGTTCTCAGGCAAAAGTTTCTCAGGACAAAGTTCTTAGGCAAAAGTTTCTCAGAAAAAAGTTGTGGGGAGGTAACGGAGTATGGTTCAGGAAAGTGACCGAAAAATCGAAGTTGAGATCGAAAGGAACAGGGTAAGAATCGCAGTGTTTCACGGGGAAGATGAAGAAATCATAAAGCTCAGCCTCGGGGAAGCAGGAGACCTGGCAGAAAAACTCAAGAAGGCGCTTGACGACTATTCCAGACGCAAGCAGGTCAGGATTGACTGAAAAAGTCAAGAAGACGAAAAACATGGTGATTTTTTGGAAAAAACTTTTACGCATATCGAATCCGGTCGGGCACGCATGGTGGACATCAGCGAGAAAAACGACGTTCCCCGGCTGGCCCTTGCCGAAGGGGAAATCTTGCTCTCAGGGGAGACTATAGAAAAGATACGTTCGGGCACGGTTGAGAAGGGAAACGTCCTTGCAACCGCAAGAGTTGCTGCCGTGCTCGCGGTGAAACGGACGCCGGATACCATCCCCATGTGCCACCAGATCCCGATTACCGGCATAGACGTGGATTTTGAGATCGGGAAAGAAACAATCAAGGCTGTGGTTGAGGTCAGGACGGTCGGGAAGACAGGGGTGGAAATGGAAGCTCTCACTGGAGTATCAGCAGCCCTGCTTACGATCTGGGACATGGTAAAATCGGCAGAAAAAGATGCCAGCGGGAACTATCCCCATACGGCAATCAGGAAGATAAGGGTGCTTGAGAAGGTCAAAGGCTGAGCCCGGTGGAAAAGCCTGCAGTCCGCTAAAAGAAGCTTTTTAAAGGATGGGATATATCAAATCGGGAAACTGAGGTATTTAACTTGAAGATCATAGGTGGACCAGCATCACAGTTACTTGCAAGCCGCACGGCCCGGGCTTTAGGGAAAGAACCGGTACTCTGCGAGTTTAACCGTTTCCCTGACGGGGAACTGTACCTTCGAATCGCCGACGAGACCGAAAATGAAGAAGTAACCCTGATCCAGAGCACCCCCACTGATTCGGACCTTGTGGCCCTGCTCCAGCTTATCGACGCCTGTGAAGGGGCAGCCGAAATAAATGTGGTGATCCCCTACATGGGCTATGCCAGGCAGGACAAGAAGTTCAAGCCAGGGGAGCCTATCAGTGCCAGGGCGATGGCCCGCTGCATCAATGCCGACAGGGTCTTTACCGTCAACATCCACGAAAAGAGCGTACTCGACTACTTCCCCTGCCCCGCCGAAGACCTGGACGCAGCAAAGCTCTTTGGGGAATACATTGCAGGCCTCGGTCTGGAAGACCCCCTTCTGGTCGCTCCGGATGCCGGAGCCGGGAACCTTGTGAACAATGTCGCAGGAGATCTTGGGTTTGCCTGCGACTTCCTCCAGAAAACCAGGCTAAGTGGGGATACCGTTGAAATCAAGACAAAGAATGTTGAAGTTGTCGGCAGGCACATTGTCCTGGTCGATGACATGATCGCGACTGGCGGGACTATGGCCGAGTCCATCCGCATGCTCAGAGGACAGGGAGCAGCCGATGTTTACCTGGCCTGCGTGCATCCGGTTCTTGCAAGAAATGCCGTAGTCAGGCTTTTCAATGCCGGAGTAAAGGACATCATCGCCAGCGATACCCTGGAAAAAGCCGAGAGCAGGGTGAGTGTAGCACCCCTTATTGCAGAAGCCCTGCAAAAGCTCTGAGCTTCAATTCAAATTTTATTACCGTTAAGTATTTTTTATATTCTGCACATTATCAGTACTATGACACTCCCAGATGTCTGCCCGCTCGATAGTTCCCAAAAATGCAAAGGAAGAGAATGCCACCTTTTCTGTGTGGAATGGCGAACAAATGACCCCATTTGCGAGATCGGCTACAGCTCGACCAGCAAAGTAAACTCCGGAAGAGCCAGCCGTAAGCAGGACACCTATGCCGCAGAGACTTTCCAAAAGCTAAACAAAAAGCAGGAACCTGCCCTGACCAGCCGGATAACCCGCTCCGAAAAAGGAGATTGGATCCCCTCACACATGGCTTCCTCCCCCGCCAGGCCCGAAGGACCTGCCCTGAGAAAGGAGGAGAAACCTTTTCGAGGACCCGGGGGAACAGCTCACGAAGAAGGATATGCTGGAAAACCTGAAGGAAGGTATCAGGAAAGTTCCAGGAAAAATCTGAACCTGGCTGAAAGGCTTGAGTCTGATCCCCATGAAGCCGAAAGAGCCTCCCTCAGGCTTGAATCCCGCTTGAAAAGGGAAGAGGCAGAAGAAGCAGAAAGGGCACTGGAAGTGAAAAAGGTCAGGGAAACGGAAAAGATCAGGGAAACGGAAAAGATCAGGGAAACGGAAAGTTTGCCTCCCAAACCGAAGTTGCAGGAAAGGGTAATTGCCAGGAACAGGAACGCAACTATCATTGAAGCCTGCGACGGCGCCGAAGAGCCCTGCACGTGTTCTCCGGGCAGGGGAGAAAGCCTCAGGAAGTCTGCGGATCTTAAGGAGAAGCGCAAGAAACTGGACGACGTCATGGACATCGACCTCCCGGACAACTACGAAGAGGAATTCTGGAGCTGAAATCAGGATCTAGAGCTGATCTTAGAGCTTCCTGAGCTTTGATGCTAAAACATCCTGATGTTGGGAACTTCCATCCGGGTTCGTAAACCCGACTTTTCGAAGGCAGATACTATACTGTACCGGTAAATGCTGTGAGGGGCACCTGCCCCTTAAAGAGGGTACGATGATTGAGAATGGACAACCATACATATCATAAAGTTTACAACTTACTGCACGATTTTGAGGACGTCTTCTTTCTCTCGGAAGAATACGCCGAACCCGCAGGCATGCTTGCCACAATTCTCAACCAGAAGGTTGTGAAAATGACAAGGTTCAGGCACAGGAAGATCTATTCCAGGGAAGACGAACTTTTTAGAAAATGGAAATATGGGCATCCGATTCTTGAACTTGCAAAGAATTCCCGCTTTCCTCCGACCCTTATGGCGTCTCTCATCATGAAAAAATTCGGTTATTCAAGAAAGGCTACAAACTATCTCTTTAAATGCCCCGAAGACATCGAGAAACGCCGCCTGAGAAATGAAGTGAAAAAAGCCCTGGAAGCCGATTACTTCTTTTCCCCCCGCGCCCATGCCCTCCAGGGAACGAAAGGGGAAATGGGAGAAGCCATTATCCGCAAATGGCTCGACGACAGGGAGCTTTCCTATCTAACGGAAAACGAACTCAGGGAACAGGGCGACGGCAAGACCCCTGATTTTGTGCTGAAAAAACCCCTGTGCATCGAAGGCCTGAACGTTAACTGGATTGAGAGCAAGGCTCTTTTCGGGGACGACTTCGAACACAAACATTATTCTAAGAAGCAGTTCAGGGATTATTTCGAAATTTTCGGAGAGGGTATGGTCGTCTACTGGTACGGCTGCCTGGAAGACCTCCCCGCAGAAGGCTACCTGATTAAAGATTTCCGCTTTTTTGAAGAATGCGAAGAGGAAGTCGAAGCCCTGCTCAACTACCTTGTATACTGGTGAATTCTCCGCAAACCTTTTCTTTTCAAACCTTTCTTGATCTATTTTTCAGGAACCGATATTTTAGGCACCGGCACTTTAGGCACCAGCATTCTCATCGGCTGTGAAGCCGAAGGCTTTTACAAAAAAGAAATGTGAAAATTGTCCCATTTGCAAGTTCTGATAAGCCTTATTTTCACTTTCAGCGCCGGGAAATCGAGGACATGTTGGTCAGGGGGTCTTTTTCCACCTGGAATACGTGGTCTGCGGAATCAATCAGGGACTCGTCATGGGAGACCACTATGATCTGGCCCACGCCGATGTTTCGCATCATGTCTATGAGTTTGAGCAGCTGCCTTATGTGCCCACGGTCCAGGAAAACAGTGGGTTCGTCCAGGATCATTGGGGGAAGGCCGTCAGCCCGGTCTCCTCCAAAGCCCAGGGCAAGCAGCCGGTAGATGGCGCAGCGCAGGATGAGGTTGAAGATGGCGCGTTCCCCGCCGCTCAGGAGTTTGGGCTCAAGGGGTATCCCGTCCTTCCTGTAAACGGTCAGGTTGTACTCGGAGTCCAGTTCAATGTGGGAGTAGGCGTTGTTTGCGTACATGAAAGCAAACATCTCGTTAAGGAGGGATGAAAGGGCACCTATGTTTCGGGTCCTCATGTCTGCCCGGACGCGCATGTAGGTGTTTTCGAGCTCTCCGGCATTCCGGTACACGGCTTCCAGGTAGAGGCGCCTGTTTTCAAGAGCCCTGAGTTCCTCTTTGAGTTCCTTGAGGCGTTTTAAGCTGTTTTCAACCATGCCGATTTCTTTCAGGAACCTGTCTTTTTCCTCGCTTATTTCCTGGATGTTTTTCATTATGTTTGCCTGGGCCTCCGCAAACTGGGCGTGCATTTCCTGAAGCTCTTCAAGGTCTTTTCCTCCCGTTTTTTCCTCAAACTGCCTTATCCTTTCGCTGCGCTCCAGGATATCCCGGTCGAAAAAGCCTACCTTTTCACTAAGGTTCTTGATCCCGGTTTCGAGTTCGGAGATCCTGTGCTTTATGGAATCCATGCGGAGCAGGTTTGCCTGAAGCTTTTTTACCTGCCCGAGAAGTTTTTCGCTTGCCTCATGGACCTTTATTGCTTCCTCTTCTTTTTTCCGCAGGGCTTCGACTTCCAGCCCGAGCTCTTTTAGCTTTTCCTTTACGTTGTTTTCCCGCTCCCCGATGCCTCCGGACTTTTCTTCCAGTTCCTTAATCCTCTGTTCATAATTTTCACTCAGTGCCCGGAAAGTCCCTATTTTCCCCTTCAGCTTCTCGATTTCCGAGGCAGAATCAGCAAGTTTCTTTTCAAGAGCTTTTGCCTCGCGGAGAGTCTTTTCACTTTCCCCGTGAGCTTTTACTGCCGCTTCTACCAAGCCTTCCAGGGTTTTGATGTCCGAAAGGAACTGCTGCCTGCCGGATTCAAGCTCCTGTTTTCGCTTTTCAAACCCTTCGAGTTTCCGGTTTTCTTCTTCGACCCGGGCTTTGTGAGTTTCCAGAAGCTTTTCCAGAGCTTTTGCCTTATCCCTGAGCTTTTCGGTCTGTACGTCGTAGTCCAGGACTTTTTTCTCGAGCTTCCTTGCATCCCTGAGGCGGTTGAGTTTTTTGTCGATTTCCACCTGCTGGGCCTTTATGTCCATGAGCTTTGCGGAAAGTTTCTCTTTTTCCTGTCCGGCTTCCTCGGCCGTGCTTGCAAGCTCCGAGCTTTTCAGTTCCTGCCCGCAGGTTGGGCACTTCCCCTCGGCAAGAAGTTCCCTGTTTTTCAGGAGGCTCTTTTCAAGTTCCTGGATCCGGGTATCGAGTTCGGCTTCAGTCCCACTCAGCCGGTTTTTGGTTTCGAGCAAAAGTTCCCCGATGTCTTCCAGGCTTTCGAGCTGTTCCTCTGAAAAACCAAGTTCTTTGAACCCGAAAAAGGCTTCGGCCTTCTGTTCCTGGACTTCCAGCACTTCCCGGGCGTTTTGCCCGAGTTCCTCTCCGAGAATATCGATGTCAGTCTTGCCTTTACGGATCGTTTCCCCGCAGCCCATCAGCTCTTTTTCAAGCTCATTTAAACTCCCGTCCCCTGCTTCTTTGTCCTTCAGGACAAGGGCAAGCTTCCCGGAAACCTCGTTTTTCCGGTCCCGAAGAAGGCTTTCCTTTTCTTCAAAGTCTTTTATCAACGCAGGGATATCGACATCTGGGTCCCCTGCTCCTAGATTATCCCTTAACCGCACACTTTCTTCTTCCAGCGTCCGGATGTTAGCCTGATAACTTTCGATATCCTTCTTTGCAGTCTCTATGTCCGACCTGCACTTTACAACCGCTTTTTCGGACTCCTTCCTTTCAGCTTCAAGTTCCTTTAGAGCCTGCTCCCGGGCCTCCTCTTCCTTCAGGAGAAGAGCAAGTTCCTTTGCGGCAGCGTTTACCTTTTCCTTTGCCAGGGCTTCTTCTTTTTCTTTTCCGGCTAACAGGGCTTCGATTTCAAGGTCCCCGAATACGCATTCTTCCCGTATCCCGGAATTTTCTTCCCCGAGTTCGAGCAAAGCTTCCCGGTGCTTCTGGATCTCCCCGGAAAAGCTCTCTTTTTCTTTGAAACACCCGGCTTTTTTCTCCTGGCTCTCTTTGATAGCCTGCCTGAGCTTCCCGATTTCTTCGAGGCGCTCCTTATGTTCCGCAATCAAGAGGTCAATTTTTTCCTTCCGTGCCCCTGCCTGCTCTTTTAGATCGTTGAACTTATTTAAGGAGGCGTCGCTTTCCTTCACCTTCTGCTTTAGCCGGTTCAGGGCTGCGAAAGGTTCCGTATTTTCTATTTCCCCGATTTCGGTTTTCGTGTCCGAAATGCTGGTCTTTGCGTCCCGCTCAAGCCTCCGAACCCCGGTCTTTGCACTGAAGACTCTTTCGCGGTACTCCTCAAGCTTCCCGAGCTGCAAAAGGTCATCGATCATCCGCTGCCGGTCCTTCGGCCTTGCATTGATGAGCACATCGATCTCCCCCTGCCGGATATAGGCACAGTTCCGGTACGCCTCCTCATCCATGTTCAGGAGAGCGCAGACTTCCTCATAGGTCCTGGTGGCCTGGTCGATCACACTTTCCCCGTTTGCATAGAGCACACACTTCGAGTTTGACGCATTTTCGCTTTTCTGGGAATAGCGGAAGCCCTGCTCAATCCGGTAGTCCCGCCCCAGATGCTCAAAGTCAAGGGTAAGCTTTGCGTTTTCCGCTCCCTTGAAAATCATGTCCGCAAGCACGAAATCTTTTGAAAGGATCTTGCTCCCGAAAAGCCCCATGAAACAGGCTTCGAGAAGGCTGGACTTCCCACTCCCGTTCACCCCTGAGATTACGGTTACCCCTTCTTCGAAGGCGAGGTCAAGCTTCTTATAGCTCCGGATATTCTCGACGTGCAGGTTTTTCAACTTCACAGGTAATCACCAAGGTTATACTGACGGAGGGCCGAAGATTTGCCTTTCCCCTTACTCTTTTCCTTTTCCTTTTCCTTTTCGGGCTTTGCGGATTTGTCGGCAGCTTCCGTAGATCGTTCCTGCATCTTTTCGGACTCCTGTTCGGGAAGTTTCCCTTTGAGATCTCCTTTATCCCCGGAATCAGGTCCGCCCTTAGCTTCCGCTTCCCCCACCATGAAACTATCCAGACCTCTGCCCAGAGTTTCTTTGCTTTTACTTTTGGAGGATTCAAAAGCCGCAAACGATTTTTCTTCCCCGGCCCCGTCTCTGGCGGGCAGTTCGGAAGAAGCCGTGCTTACCCCGGATGAAGCAGGTGGTTTCCAGAATACAGTGCCTTCATCCTGCTCTTCCTTTTCCGGGGGATTTATTTCCTTTTCCGGAAGAACATTTTCAGGCAGATCCGGCACGTAAACGTTTTCGGAAACTTCTGGTTCCACTGCGACTTCTGATTCTTCAAAAACTTCTGGTTCCACTGCGACTTCGGATTCGTCAGGAACTTCGGACTCTACTGCGACTTCGGATTCGTCAGGAACTTCTGGCTCTACTGAGAATCCGGATTCGTTAGGAACTTCTGGCTCTACTGAGACTTCGGATTCGTCAGGAACTTCGGCCCCTACAGAGACCTCGGATTCGTCAGGAACTTCAGGCTCTACTGAGACTTCGGGCTCTTCTGAATTTTCAACCGGCTCAGGAGCTTCTACCGGTTCAGGCATGTCTACAGATTCAGGCCCTGTATTCACTTCAGAGATCACAGCTTCGTCATAAAGCATAACCTGTTCAGAAGGCAAAGCTGGTTCAGAGGGCACGGCTGGTTCAGGGATTTCAAGCGCTTCAGGAAGCTCAACAGGTTCAGGCTCTTCAGCAATTTCAGAGCCTTCAAGAGTTTCAGTATTTTCAGGATATCCAAATTCGCTTTCAATTTCGGGAACTTCGGCCTCTGAATCCTCTTTTTCGGGTTCCTCAACTGTTCCGGGAACAGATTCCGGGGCAGGCATTTCTATTTTGAAAGCAGGGTCTTTGAAATCAATAGCAGAAATCAATTCCACGAGTCGGTTTTCAGTCTCTTCGTCCACCCTTGACCGGACCACGTTCGGGTTCCGGACGATTTCGTCAACTATCAACCCGCCGTCGGTAAGGCTTATCCTTTTGATTTCCTCGGCAACCGCGTGGTCCGGGTCCGAGAAGCTGACCTTCAAGACTTCTTCCGTGATTGCTTCCTTTACCCTCTGGTCCCTGACCCTGGGTACTAGAGCGCCTTTATTTAGCAGGTACTCCTCGATATCCTTGAAGGAAAGGACTCCCGTCGGGTCCCCGGAAATATCCAGGAAGACCACGGATTCCGGAAGGGTCTCCTGATACTCGTCAACGGCTGCAAAAATCTGTTCGTAAGGCTTTTCTTCCCCTTTCAGGTTTACGGGAATAAACAGAAAATCCCGGGTCGGAATGGTGCGCCGGGAGATCTCAAGCCCGGCTCCGGAAAGTGTGATGATGTTGTAGGAACGGGGCTCACTTTCGGAGGCACTGTTTCTTTCGGTGCTTCCAGGGTACGTGACCCAGGTATCCCCTACCTTTATTTTCTCGTACTTGTGGTAATCGCCCATGAGAACCGCGTCTACCTTGAAGGGCAGGTTTTCGAGCACTTCCTCACAGCTCCATTCCCCGTAGGGGAAAGGCTGCATGATCTGGTGCATTACGAGCAGGTTTTTCCCGTCCTCGGGGAGGTTTTCGGGGACCTCGAAATCCGAGTAGTCGAAGATAGGGATCTTTGACTTCGGGACACTGTCAATCCCGTAGATTGCGGCTTCCCCGACCATGCAGGGCTTTTTCCCGAGCCGGCATGCGACTCCCATCTCCTCGAAGAGGTCCAGCCACTGGGTGTTCTGCTTGCTCTCATGGTTTCCGACAATTGACAAAAAAGGTATGCCTGCAGCCTTCAACCTGGATATGATATTGATCGCATCCAGAAGGTCTTCCAGGGTCGGGTTCCTGGAATCGAAAAAGTCTCCCGCATGCACGACAGCGTCAACCTGCATCTCCAGAGCGTCGTCCACGACGTTTGAAAAAGCATTAAAAAAGTCCTGCCTCCGGACCTCGCTGTGGTACTGCCGGTATCCCAGATGCGTATCTGCGGTGTGGAGTATCCTGATTTCCCTGGTCATGGTATCGTCTGTCTCTACTTTTTATGCTATAGGGATTTGTATGTTAGTATTTAAGGGATTTCCATGGGATTCGCAGACAAAACAAGAGAAACTTAGAAATATAAAGAAGAAGTGGGAAAAAAGGGAAGTAAGGATTAAAAGGAAATTAAAAAGAGGTTAAAAGGAAATTAAAGAAAAAGGAAATTAAAAAGAGATTAAAAGGAAATTAAAGAAAAAGTGAAAACCGTTCCAATAAAACGAGAGCTTGTGACCTGCTCACAGGACAATTAAAAATTTTCCGCCTTCTTCTTAAGTGCCCGGTTCATGTCCCCAAAACTCTGCTTAGTGCCTTTTTCAATGGACCACGACGCAGTGATAAAGGGAATAGCTATGCCGTTGAAGGTTTCCTTCTGGATAAAGCGAACTTTCCGGGTTCCCGTTTCCTCGAGGATTAAACTGTGCTCCCCGTCAAGCACCCCCGGGAGAAAGAAACTTCCCTTCCAGGTAAGCTCTTTTCTGGGTACCAGGCGGAGGACTCGGGGATGGAGGGTCGTGCCCTTTTTTTCCCATTCTGGTTTCATGTAGACTTTCAGTTTATGCCCCACTTTCACTTCTCCGCTGATTTCCTGAATGTAGGGGTTCCACCTGGGATATGCCGCAAAATCCATGAGGATTTCCCAGATACGTTCGGCAGGGGCGAAAATTTCGATTTCGGTGCTTATTTCTTTTGTGAACCGGCTGATTCCAATCCCTCTTTCATTTTTTATTCGGAATTATTTCTTCCCTTCTTGATTCGGAACTATTAATTCCCTTTCCTGCTAGCAGTTATGAAGACAAACTTCTTAACCTTGCTTATTTTAACCGGTTGAAAAGAAGTTTCAGGGAAAAGCAGCCCCTGATTCAGGTAATTCTAAAAATTTTTGTCTTGATCTTCCTTTTTACGCTCCCGGCCGTCTGCCTGAGGATTATCGGAGTTGGAGTCTTTTTCCCGGCAGGGGAAACCTTTCCTTCCCGGATTGCCTGTAGCACGGCGTCCACTGTATTTTCGGATGCGTCAATTTCCGTGTACGCCTGCCCTACCATCTCCGGGATATGGGAATCGCTTCCTGCAACAGGTGGGATACCGAGCCTCTCGGCTTCTAAGAGAGCTTTTTTGTTTGCACCGTTGAAGAGGCAGCGGGAGTTAAAGACCTCCGCGGCATCAATGTCAAGCCCCTCAAAGCTCCCGATCCCGTGGGAACTGCCCTTGAAGGGATGAGGAATAATTACCGTGCCCCCGAGTATCCGGGCTTGCCGGATTGTTTCCTCAGGACTCAGCAAGGGTTCGATATTCTTTTCGATCCCGAGGATCAGGATATGCCCCTTCGAGGAACTCACCTCGACGCCGGGAATAACAGTTATTCCTATCCCCAGTTCCCGGGCTCTCCTTGCGCAGGCAAGCCCGCCATCCACTGTATCGTGGTCGCAGATCGCAAGCCCGTCAAGCCCCCTTGCCCTTGCAACGGTGAGAATGGCGTCCAGATCCGAGTTGCTGTCCTTTGAATAGCGAGAATGGACGTGAAGATCGAATTTCATGCCAGGGTTAAGAACGACAGGAGGATTTATATATATTTTGAGCGGCCGACGAGGGGAAGGGAAGCAAAAAGAAACAAAGGGGAAAGCCCGGGAGCCGGAAAAGAGAGCTAACAAAAAAGGAACGCACAAAAACAGTAAAAAAACAACAGCAAAGAACTTATTTAAAAAGAAATATAAAAAAAAGTTCGCGAACGGCTGGGATATGGGGATCTTGGGGATAGTTAATGGGGGTATTGGCTCCAAAAAGAAAATTTCCGTCCGCACTTGTATGTTAGTCAATATATGATAAATACTTTTCGTTGACTTACGAACAAATGAAGTATTCTAAGGGAATGAGTCCGGATGATCCCTTTTTTGAAAAATATTTACACGTTTCATATATATTTTTTACATATTTTTTATATGATCTTTTCATATAATTTACACATAATTTACATATTTTTTATACATATTCTGCATATTTTTTACATATTTCCAATGTATTTCTCACGTTTTTTCCGCCCCCCGGTAAGAGCCAACCCTGTAGCAAGACCTCCGACACCAGCACGAATACAAAGCCTGGAACTGTTTCATCCGGAACATAACCCCTGTTCCCGAATAAGGGTCCGGAGGAAAATAAACAGTGAAAAATACGGAAGAAAAAGTAAGGTAGAAAAAGTAAGGTAGAAAAAGTAAGGTAGAAAAAATACGGATAAAGAAATACGGAAGAAGAAGTACGGAAGAAGAAGTACGGAAGAAGAAGTACGGAAGAAGAAATATGGAAGAAGGAAAACTGCGAACGGGCTAGAATAGAGAACAAAATTGGTGTAGGGGTAGGTTAGGATATTGGGAGGGGTCTGACGTCTTCCAGTAGACAGCCCGTTCGCAAAAGTACAAACAACTGATCGATATAAATACCTTTCGCATTTATACGAACTATGTTCAAAAGGGAGGAACAATACGCTGGAGAGAAAATATTGGCAACAGTTCGGGTAATATTCAGACAATTTATATATAAATATAGACAATTTTAGATTCTTCCTTCCAGAACTGGAATAAGTGGAATAAGTGGAGGAGTGCCACAAAGGGATTCCTCCTCCCTAAAACCCTAAACCTGAATCCGAAAACCTCAAACAGAAAAACTAACCTCAAACCCAAAATTCAAAACAACAGGCATTTCATTCTGCAAGGTCCCGCTCAAGATTCCTGGCCCTGCGGATGATCGAGGCCCTCGCTTCATAATCCACGGAAATCTTTTCCCCGTACTCCACGTTGTGCACGATGCCTTCCTCATAGAGCCAGGAGAGGGCAGACATCCCTTCGGGAGAATTGGGGAAGGTAAAGGAACAGGTCTTCCAGGGAGGGAGGTGCCTGAATATCTCGGCTTTAAGTTCCGGGATGCCCGTGCCATTTTTCGCGGAAACGGGGATGGGATTTGGGGCAAGGTATTTGATCTGCTCCAGGCGGGCTTCCAGTTCTTCAGGGTTCAGCTGATCGGTCTTATTCAGCACGGTGATTACAGGGACGCCGTTGATCCGGTCCCAGAGAGTATCGTGGCAGGTGGCAAGTTTTTGCCGGACGAGTTCGGGCTTTTCGCTGACGTCCACAACAAGGATGATGATGTCCGAGAGGAAGATCCCGTCCAGGGTGGACTTGAAAGCGTCCACCATCCAGTGGGGGAGTTCCTCGATAAAACCCACGGTATCGGTAAGAAGAGCCTTTCGCCCGCCCAGGTCCAGTGCCCGGGTCATGGGGACCAGGGTTGTAAAGAGCATGTTCATGGCTTCGGACTCTTCGTCCACCAGGGTGTTGAAAAGGGTGCTTTTCCCGGCATTCGTGTATCCGGCAAGAGATATCAAAGAGAGGCCCTGCCTGCGTCGGAAGATCCGCAGGGACTCGTCGTCCTTTTCCGCGGTTTCCAGCTCTCTTTCTATCCGGACAATCCTCTTCTTCAGGTCCTGCTCGTAAGAATCTTCATAGCCCCCGAGTCCCATGAACCCCGGCTTCTCTTCCTTTATCAGGATGGACACGACAGCCCTTGCCCGTGGGAGTTCGTATTTAAGCCTTGCAAGTTCCACCTGGAGTTTGGAACGGTGGGTGGTAGCCCTTTTTGCAAAGATTTCAAGGATGAGCTGGAACTTGTCAATTACCCTGCACCGGCAGAGTTCCGAGATGTTGTAGACCTGGGTTGTGGAGAGCCGGTTGTAAAAAATGACCGTTTCCACTCCCGTGATTTCCACAAGTTCGGCAAGTTCCTCGACCTTCCCCCGCCCAAGCTGGTATTTCCTGTCAGGGAACCTGGTCTGGGTAATTTCCCCCACAGGACGGTAGCCTGCAGCCTTTGCAAGTTCCCGGAGTTCCTGTAAAAGGCTCGCGTCGCGTTCTACATCCGAACGGGGGGCGTCTCTTTTAACGAGAATGACCTTAGTCCCGTTTCCGGGCGTTCTTTCTGGATTTATAGCTTTTATTGTCCGGCCTCAATATTAAGTTCATTTAAAAGTAAATTGCGGGTGCTCAGGGAAATGTGGTGGGCAAGCTCGATAGCCCTCCGTTCCCCGATTGACTCCTGGTACTTGAACGCCAGGGAAAACATGCTATCAGGCACCCACTGGGGTTCATTGTACATGTCCCCTTTTTCTGTCACGATCGTGCCCACAAAATCAAGCTGGGACACCGTATCCTCTATCAACTGCACGATGTCTACCAGGCGGGGGGCTTCCTGAAGCCAGCGCGGCTGGATTTTGACCTGTTTTATCTTTTCGATGTGGGAAGCGGAAATCTTAAGGGCAGCCGCAGCACAGACCATGTAGTAGCCGTCCTTTATCCTGTGCCTTCCCGAGATGTCCACTGCAATAATGTCCCACATATTACTCACCTGCTTTTATCCCGTCTCTCAATCTGCTCTTTGCCTGCTCCTAGCCTGCATCATCCCTTTTTTACCTGTCATTTAAGCTGCCCTTAACCTGCAGGTCTTACATTTTGACTCTGCCGATGTCGAGGTATTCGACCATTTCCTCTTTTTCCACCGCAAAAAGCATCCTCTTCCGGACACTGTTTGCAAGGCGCACGGCACCGGACATTACAGGCAGCCTGAACTCAAAATCCGCAGGTATGGCGTCTACCAGGTGCTCAGAATGGGGAATCTTTTCCACGGACTCAACCTTCCGGTAGACCCTGAAATGAGTCCCGAACTTAAAGCCAGTCTTGACCACATTACCCGAGTCCCTGAGATCTTTATAAACGTTGTATTTTTGGAGGAAAGACGTTTCAATCTTCGAGGCATTCTCCACGAATTCCCCGAATGTAAGTTTCTTTCCATTCCTGTCTTTGACCGCAATGACCCCTTTCGAAAAAAGGTAAAGGGATTCCACAAGGGAAAGCTGAAGCCGTTCCGGGTCCAGCATTTTTCCGAAAAAACCCCTGGTATAGAGGGCCACGGATACGGATGGGTCCCAGACAACCACCCTATCTTCAAGAAAAGTCGCTTCGGCAAAGACTTCCGGGTACGGTTCTGCCATATCTCCTTCAGGGGCACCACTTTTCACTTCATAGAAGGTGAGGTCGCTTTCCCCGTCCACGATTGCAAGGACCAGCTGTTTGTGCACATTTTCTGCCGATGCCACAGCCTCCTGCAGGGCCTTTAGCGGAAGGGGCTGCCTTTCGGACTGGACCTGGACAAAAATATTTGCAGCACTTTTTCCGGGGTGGCTGCCTCTGGGGTAGACCCTGAAGTCCGTTGATGAGGGCTGGACATAGTACCCCCTTTCCTTCAGGTCCTTGTAAACAATATACTTCAACTCAAAATTAGGTTGCCTGAGTGAGGCCTGTTCAAAAAAGGCCCTGAAATCCAGGTTTTTTCTCTCCAGCTCGATCTCGAGCTTCCCGCGGTACAGGAGAAATGCAGCTTCCACAAGCCGGAGTTCAAGCCCGTCGCCTTTGGGCCGTCCGAAATAGCCGGTTTTATATAATTCGTTGACAGCTTCCTTTCCGGCCCGGACTCTGTCTCCTTTCAGTTTTGCTTTCAATAACTTCACCTGGAAATAAAATATAAGAATGAATAAAATCAGCTTTTAGTGATTAATTCCAGCTTTCCATCCCGCTTTTATCTAACTATCTGACTTTAATTTGATGTCGTTTTCTATTGCTTTCTATCGTTTTTTATTGCACTCTATTGTTTTTGATCGTTATTTATTGCTATTTGTAGTTTCCCCGGGTTAAGCTTTCTTGGAGGATAGTTCTAAAACCCTCAGCTTAACTTACTTTGCCTCTGCCTGGAATTTCCTTACCGCTTTCACAAAGGAGCCTGTCAGTTCCCCGTAGGCAGCCCCGTGCAGGTGGGCGTAGGAGCCAAGGGTATTTTCAACCGTAAGCCCGTCGAGGTCGTCCTTGATACCGGTGCCCCGGGACAGTTTTATGGCAAACTTTGCGTCCCCCGGAATTTCCCGGATTTCTGAATGGTGGAACTCATGCCCCTTGAAGGTATTACCTTTTTTCCCTATCACACAATCACAGGCAAGGGTCCCGATGTTATAGCTGACAACCCGGGTCTGCCCCATGATGGTGTGCCCCGGCAGCGCCCCGACCATTTCATACGTGGACTCCGGCATGCTGGCATCGTGGTAGGTGCCTTTTCCGGGAACCCCGGTGCTTATCTTTTCGGTCAGGTACATGAGCCCGCCGCACTCGGCGTAGATCGGCATGCCCGCGGCAGAAGCTTCTTTGATTTCCCTGCGCATTGACTCATTGGCTTCCAGTTCGGCGGCGAAGAGTTCGGGGTAGCCGCCTCCGATGTAGAGCCCGTCCACATCGGGAAGCCGGGCATCTTTCACAGGGCTGAAATAAACTATCTCCGCCCCGTCCAGTTCCAGAAGGTCGATATTGTCGTGGTAGTAAAAGTTAAACGCCTCATCCAGGGCGACCCCGATCCTGGGTTTATTGGACACTGGAATCGATGCGGGGATTGAACCGGTAATCGATGCGGGAATTGAACCGGTAATCGATGTGGGAATTGACAGGGATCCCGATCCGGACTCTACTTTGGTAAAGATACTGTTTTCCGGAGCTTCCAGGGGTTTTGCGCTTTCTGCGATAGCAAGGAACCGGTCAATATCCACCCCTTCATGGATGATCTTTTCAATCCCGTCGAGCCGTTCGTCGAAGTCTCCGAGCCTCCTTCTGCCTTCAAGGGCGGGCATGAGCCCCAAATGACGCATGGAGATCTGCATGGAAGGGTCTCTCGGAATTATCCCGATAACCGGGACCCTGGCGTAATATTCGATTGCCTGCTTTGCCTTTTCCGCGTGTCTGCGGCTCCCGATATTGTTCAGTATGACTCCGGCAATCTCCACATCAGGATCAAAGTTTATGTACCCGTTCACAAGGGCCGCACTCGAGCGGGTGATGCTCCGGGCGTTGATTACAAAGACAACAGGACATTTGAGGAGCTTTGCGATCTGGGCGGTACTCCCGATGTCGCTCAGGCTCTCGAAACCCTCGTAGAGCCCCCGGACTCCTTCGATAACCGCAATGTCCACACCTTCCCCGACTTCGCAGGCGTGGGTGTAAACGTCCAGGATCCCTTTTTCGTCCATCAGGTAACCGTCCAGGTTCCGACAGAACCTGCCCGTTATTTCTGTATGGTAGCTGGAATCGATGTAGTCCAGGGCAACTTTGAAGGGCTGGACCTTATAGCCCCTGGAGGCAAGGACAGCCATCAGCCCCATGGAAATGGTTGTTTTCCCCGATGAGGAACGGTCTGCGGAAATCAGGACCCTTGGAATCTTACCGGCATCCTTTACGGACTGAAGCTTATCCTTTACGGACTGCTGTTCTTTCGAATACATGGTTTTTCAACGCCTGTACGGCTTTTTAGTCCCTTTAGCTTCAGTATCTGCAGATCTTTTTTACTTAGTCAATTCCCTTAACCTCTCATCGGTAAGGGAATCTGCCATGACCCTCTTTTCGTTTTCCATCATTGCTTTCCCTAGCCTGCGGTAGACGTCGGCGATGTCGGAATCCGGGGCTTTTTCCATAACGGAGTAGCCGTCCCGCTCGCAGTCCTGGACTATCTGGCTTTTGGGGATGAATGCCATCAGCCGGCTCCCTATTTCCTCGGAGAATTTTCTAACGATTTCCTCTTCCCGGCTGGCGTTTCTTGAGTTGCAGATAACACCGCTGAGAGGCATGTTGATCTTGGTAAGCCCTTTGCAGATGTTGTTTGCGGCGTAGAGGGGCATGTATTCCCCGGAGGTCAGGGTATAAGCTTCGTTTACGAACCCTTTCCGGACAGGAGCTACGAACCCGCCGCAGACGATGTCCCCGGGCACGTCGTAGATGATCAGGTCCTGTTCTTTCAGGAGGTCCCCGGAGATGCTCTTCAATTTCTGGATCGCCACTATAATTCCCCGGCCTGCACAGCCGATCCCGGGCTCAGGCCCACCGGCTTCCACACATTTGACCCCTGCATAGCCTTCGAAAACAACGTCTTCCTCTTTGATATCAACCCCCTCACGGAGGAGGTCGAGAATGGTGGGGATCCGCCTGCCTCCAAGGAGGGTGATGGACGAATCGCTTTTCGGGTCGCAGCCTATTATCATGACCTTGTTTCCCGCTTCCGCACATGCGGCTGCCACGTTAGATGCGGTGCTTGATTTTCCTATGCCGCCTTTCCCGTAAATTGCAATGACTTTTTGTTTTTTCACAGGATCTTCCTCCCTTTTTCCAAAATTATGTCCTCTTCTTGTCCTTTTTATTCTGGCCCGCTTTTCCCGAATCAGGCTTCCTTTGCAACTTCCCTTAAAGTGGCCCCGAACTCCGATTCCACAATACTGCTGACCCCCAGGGTCTTCGGGTGGAGGTCGATTTCAACCATAACGTAGTCATGTCCCATCTCTTTCATTGGCAGGACCTGCCTTGGCCCGTTTGTCACGGAGATAAGTTCCATGCCCTTAAGGTTATCCATGGGAATTGCGTGCGGGACGCCTGTGATTATTGCAAAATCGTAATCGATGTACTTTTCCTTGATCAGCTCGCTGACCTTTTCCCCGGCTATCGGGTATTCATCCATGCCCCCGATGATCTCATGCACTTCAACGCCGTGGGCTTTCAGGTCCCGCATGATATATTCGGCGTGCTGCCTGACCCTGGGAAGCCCCACGGTCTCATCCAGGTTTGCCATGTTCACGATGGAATCCTTTTTCCCGAGGGAGGCTGCGACTTCGTTTACTGCAAGGGTGATATCAGCAAACATGTAGCCGGTTTCCTTCTTTGCGTTCATTATCGTGATTCCACGCTTGCCTTCTTTCAGGAGTTCGAGGACCCTCTTTGCGACAATGTACTTGACATCTCCCCTGGAGGGAGCAAGGTACTCCCTGCTTGCAGCCCCGAAATTCTTTTCGACTTCCGTTGCTTTTGCAAGCAGGTACTCCTGCCGCTCGAATTCCTTACGGTCGATGATCCCGGCATCAAGCGCTGATTCCAGGGCAAAGATCACGCCTTTCGTATTATTGTGGTAGCCTGCATGCACCTCGACCTCGATGACCGGGACGTCGGGGTTTGCCTCGAGCACGGCTTCGTGCATCTCTTCCCCTATGATCATGCTGGCACAGGTCCCGACAACACCGATAATTTTCGGGGAGAAAAGTTCGACTGACTTGTTGATAAGCTGCACCAGCCTGTCATGCCCCCCGAAGACAAAACCGTTCTCATCAAGAGCGGTGGTCACCACATGGATCCCGTCTTCCTCGAGAAGCCTTGCGTGCTTGAAGGAGCACCCGGGAGGGCCGTGCAGAATGGCAACATCGACTTTCAGATCCCTGAGGGTGTAAAGGGCTGCAACGATGGAACTCGGGCGGGGGTGAATAATTGAAATCTCTTTTCCGGTCATGACAAATCCTCTGTCTGTTGATTTATCGGGATGTTGATATGTATTTCCCTCTGTTCCCTGCGGGGAAACGGTATTGGAGGGGAGAGCAAGAGCCATTAAAAGCCCTATTAAACGGTCAATGGGTCTGAATAAGCAACGGAAACGTGCTTCGGATAAGCAACGGAAACGTGCTTCGGATAAGCAACGGAAACGTGCTTCGGATAAGCA
>JAENYU010000015.1:0-4963 GCA_016841625.1 Methanobacteriota archaeon | reverse complement strand
ATAAGCAACGGAAACGTGCTTCGGATAAGCAACGGAAACGTGCTTCGGATAAGCAACGGAAACGTGCTTTGAATAAGCAACGGAAACGTGCTTTGAATAAGCAACCGAATTTAGGTTCGAGTAATTATTGAACTGGAGTTTGAATGAGCAACAGAAGCGCGTTCTGGATAAGCAACGGAATTTAGGTTTGAATAATTAATTGAACTGGAGTTTGAATTAGCAACGGAAACGTGCTTTGAATAAGCAACAGAAGCGCGCTCTGGATAAGCAACGGAATTTAGGTCTGAATAATTAATGGAGTTTGAGTTTGAATAATCAACGAAATTGTGTTATCAATAGAAACGAATACAGATTGTAAGACCTTCTATAAAACAATATCATAAAAATACGGAAAATTGAGGGTAACCCTGGCAGAAACCCCCGGAAAATCAGATGAAAAAATTAAAAATCCTTTTTACTTTGCACGTTTCATTTCACCGGAAACACTTAACGGAAGAGATAATGATGTCAGCCTTCCCCGCAAGTTTCGAAGCTTCGGAAAGCCCCTCCTGAAGGCTTGCCGCATATGCCACGTTTCCTGCTCTTATGTCCCGCATCCTTTCGCCTACCAGGACGATGCGCTCAAACTTTTTCCCGTATTTTTCCACAAAGCCCTGCACGGCTTCGGGGGGTAGCCCCTCACAGACCTGGGCGGCTTCTTCTCCCAGGACAAGGAATATTTTCTGCTTTCGCTCGTCCTTTTTCTTCAGGAGGGCATATTCGAGAGCCTTTTCTGCCGAGCGGATGTCCATGCCCGAGTTGGAGTTGTCGATCAGGGCTATTCCTTCCAGCTCCTTTTCCTGCATCCTGCCTGCAAGTCCTCCGAACTCTTCAAGGGTTTCAACCACGGTCCCGCTTTCGACCCCTAGTTCCAGGGCTGCGGCCGAAGCTGCCACAAAGGCTGTCCTGTAAGCCGAACTGTTGTATCCGGGCTGCAGGCGGGCACAAAACATCTCCCGGTTTTTGAAAAGGCAGCGAACACTACCTTCTTCGGATTCCAGGACAAAGTCAGCGGTTTCCCCAGATTCGGGGTAGAAAGGGTCCCTGAAAGTGATTTTTTTTACTGCTCCTTGGATTTTTTCTTCTGTATTTTCCAGAGCTTTTTCCACAGCTGCGTTGAGGACGAGGACGCTTCCGGCTTTTGCCGTGCGGACGAGCTGGAGCTTGGCTTCACCTGCAAGGGAACTATTGTTTGCAATCCCGTAATCAGGGGTAAGGGTGGTCAGGATCCCGAGGTCGGCGTTTCCCGTGCCCCCTATAGAGATTTCGAAAATGAAATATTCCGGCCTGAGCCCGGCCTCAAAGGCACTGTCAACGGCAACAAGGATGCTCCCCGGAGTGATGCTGAGTCCCTTACGGATTTCGGAGGGTACGCCCCCTTTCCAGGCTTCAAGCCCCCGGGAGGTATGTAGGACTACCGGGAACTTGCGGGAGAGCATGTCCGCAAGGAGGGACGCGGTGCTGGTCTTTGCCTTTACGCCTGTGATTTCAACCGTCCGGACCCCGGCCAGGTGCGGGTCCTTTGCAAGAATTATTCCGACAATCCGGTGGTGGGAAAGGACAGGTTTCCGGGCTTGCCGCGCTTCGACAAGCATGGGGTAAGCCGGGTCCAGGTGCACCGGCGCCGCCAGCAGGTCGAAGGCCCCGACCGGCAGGGGCTCTTTGGAAGTCCTGATCCCGTACTTATCTTCCAGTTCCGAGAGAGTACGGGGGTCCACCGTATTGTAAACGTCGACGGCAGATACTTCCGCCCCGAGTTCTGCAAGCTTTATAGAAATAGGAATCCCGCCGTGGGTCAGGTCGAGCACGGCGACTTTTTTCCGGTCCAAATCCATGAAAAATTAGACGAAAGTTCAGCCAGTTATATTTTGCGCTTCCAGAACCCTCTTGAAGACGAGGTCTGCGATCAGTTCATCGGCCCCGAGGGGTTTGGCATAGCAGACAGGCACGTCTCTGCCGTCGATGTCGAGCGTCCCGCAGCCGGACTCGTCCAGGTCAAGTTCCCCGGGGATGTCTTCGGTGATATGGACTCCCGACGCAATGAAGACCGGAACGGCGGCGATCCTGGTGACACCGGTGTCCGAGAACTCTTTTATAGCTTCTTTGATCTTCGGGTCACTGTGCTCCACGAACCCGACCCTGATAACATCATCGGGGTGCTTTTTTGCGATGATATCCGCAATTTCCAGGATCACTTCCTTGTTGTACTGAAGCCTGCTTCCATGTCCTATTACCAGTATTCCGAGTTTTTCATCCATCTCTAATTCCTCATTTTCCGGATTCTTAAGAGCCTTTCTGGCTGTAGCATAAAAGAAAATTAAGTAAACTTTAATTGAGAATTATAAAAATCCAACCTATATGAGCATTTTCATTAAACAAACGGCAGATAGACTCAGTTCTAAAATCCAGTGATTGGCGTAAACTAAAAAATCACTGGATTTTGAAATTGGTTATAATCCTTTGAACACGTCCTCTTGATTGAAGCATTTAGATGCCGAATATTGAGTTTGATTGAAGAAAGAATTCTTCCTGCAAATTCAATGTTTTATTCAAAAAATGCAAAAATCACTAGATTTTGGACCAGAGTCGGCAGATAACACTGAAAATATTCCCGAAATCCGAAAACGCGGGGAATACAAGCCAACTTGATTTAAATCCCGAAAGAGTTAACGGAGTAAACAAAAATTAAAAAAGAAAAATCAAAAAAGAAAAAAGAAGAGGGAAGAGGGAAGAGGGAACGGAAGAGCTACAAAAGCTAATTGAAGAAAACGGAAGAAAGGAACGCGAAAGATAAAAGACCCCGGGCCGAAAAACCCGAAGCCATGAAAAAATTTTTGAAAGAAAATTCCGCGGCCTGGAATTCTTAGAGTGCTTCTTCTACCCTCTGGTATACCAGGTCGGCGATCAGCTTGTCGGCGCCCAGGGGCCCGGCATAGCAGAGGGGGACTTCGTTCCCGTCGACCATGAGAACTCCGCAGCCGTTTTCGTCCAGGTTCAGGATCCTGGGGATGTCCTTTGTGATGTGCACACCCGAGGCTAAGAAGACCGGCACCGCAGCAACCTTTGTAACCCCTGTCCCGGAGAAACCTGCAATAGCTTCATTGAGGGTAGGTTCGCTGTTCTCCATGAAACCGGCCATTACGACCACATCAGTGTGCTTCTGTGCAATAAAATCAGCGATCTGTGTAACAACTTCCTTGTTGTAAGGCAGCTTGCTCCCGTGCCCGATGGCCAGGATTCCGAGTTTTTCTGTCATTTTCATAACCTCTTCATTTTTGCAATTAACACGATAATTTAAATTTGTAATATCTTGAAAGTTTTAGATACTTGGAATTGATGGAATATAACTTTTTTGAAAGCCGAACAAATCAAATAAAATTTTGAAAGATGTCCGTGTCCCTTAAATTCAAAACTCAACGAGCCCGTTAGGGTAGTACGCAACCCTTGTCCCTTCCAGGTACATGCCTCCCGGGTGCATGTAACCGTTCGATCCGCTCCAGTCAAGGTTCAGCCAGTACTGCTTCTCTCCATTTTCAAGGTCCCTTTCCGAATACCAGATACTTTCCGCATAGGAATAGCGCCCGTACACATAATACAAAATTTCATACGCCGTATCCTGGTCATCCCCTATATAAATTTCAGGATAAGCATGACCGTAAGTCCCGCTTCTCACCGTAACAATTCGCGTATTGAAGCCCATGTTCTCCATCAGCGCGGACATAGCGATAGAATAGTCATCACAGTCCCCCTCATATCCGTCCCTTATCGTCTGCGCCGCCCCGAAGAAAAACTCGGAATTTTTATCATACCTGTACTCCCACTGCCCGTTCACATAATCAAAAACGGCACAGGCATCTTCGATATCGTACCCTGCATCTTTCCCGGTTATCTTATAGATCTCCGTGGAAATTTCCCCGTCATCGGAACCGATTGCCCTCTGAAAATTCAAAGAAAGTACCCGGTAGTCTTTAGGGTAAACCGTATTCGATACTTCCCCGATGTACGTCGGGACTTTGGGTACTTCTACCGAAGGAGAAGGTGAAGATGAAGATGAAGATGAAGGGGAGGAGGAAGGAGAAATCTCCCTTTCCGGCGTCTCCTCTTCAATCTCACTTCCACCGGTTTCGCCGGAACCCACCTCATCCCCAAGAACATGATCCGCCTGGAAGGCTACGAAACGCTCAATTTTCCCGACAACGAGATTCTCCACTTCATAAATCGCCTCTTCAGCTTCATCCGTTGAAAAAGCAGGGTAATCTATGCAGCCGGCAGTGAGGAAAATAAGGAGAAAGCTTATTGAGAAGAGTTTGATGGGGTTTAGTCGGGGCATGGGGAAGACTCACAATCACTTTTTAATGAGTATATGGCTTTGAAGGTATTTGATTTATCTCCGAAGGCGGGAAGACTCCTTCCTCGGAGGCCGCAGGCCGACAGGTGGGAGATGGGAGCCGTCAACTTCCCAACACTACAATAAAATAACTCTCTATAAATTATATAAGAATCTCCTTATATAATTTCAAAACAATTAGTAATGTTATGAAAAGGGGGAACGTGTACCGGATCTATCCGGATGATGAACAAAAGACGCTTATCGAAAAGCATATCGGTTGCGTTAGATTCATCTATAACCGTTTCCTCCACATCAAAAAGGTTTTCTACGACAAATTCAGGATCAACATTTCCCTGAGTCAACTTGACAAGTACCTTCCCATGTTCAAGGAAATCTATCCCTGGCTCAAAGAGGTCAATTCACAGTCTCTTCAGGAAGCCAGAAAAAACCTGCACGATGCCTACACCCGGTTTTTCAAAGGACAGAACGGCTTTCCTCAACGGAAAACAAAGAAGGACAATAACAAGTCTTTCCAGATTCCGCAGAGGTACAGGCTCAACCTGACCACTTCGCAGGTGTTTCTTCCGGGAATCG